>JBBVGE010000211.1:0-224 GCA_040144665.1 Clostridium perfringens | reverse complement strand
CATTAAATATATCTGGATGTGCTTTTTCTATTTCATCAAAAAGTATTACTGAGTAAGGATTTCTTCTTACCTTTTCTGTAAGCTGTCCTCCCTCTTCATATCCTACATATCCTGGGGGAGCTCCAATAAGTCTAGATACACCATGCTTTTCCATGTATTCAGACATATCAAGCCTAATAAATTTATTCTCATCACCAAACATAGCCTCTGCTAAAGCCTTACAA
>JBBVGE010000210.1:0-356 GCA_040144665.1 Clostridium perfringens | reverse complement strand
AACATGAGGTAATAATATTGCATTACATACTCCATGAGGTAAGTTGTAGAATCCACCTAATTGGTGAGCCATAGCGTGAACATATCCTAAGCTAGCATTGTTAAATGCCATTCCTGCTAAGTATTCAGCATAAGCCATCATATCTCTAGCTTCCACATCTTGTCCATTTTCAACAGCATTCACTAAATAATTACTTATAAGTTCTATAGCTTTCTCTGCACAAGCATCTGTTATTGGTGTAGCAGAAGTTGAAACATAAGCCTCTATAGCGTGTGTTAAGGCATCCATACCAGTAGCCGCTGTTAATGATTTTGGCATAGCAAGCATTAACATAGGGTCATTAACCGCTATTATTG
>JBBVGE010000209.1:0-14017 GCA_040144665.1 Clostridium perfringens | reverse complement strand
GTTCAATTTTCAAAGACCATTTTATCTCGTCGCCCTCAAGCGACTTTCTTATCTTATCACTTTTGAAAAACTTTGTCAACATTTTTTTAAATTAGTTTATTTAACTTAATTTTATTTAAAATGTTGTCCCACTTCCGAAGAAGCTGTTTCGCATCAGCGACGAGATTTATAATAACACATATATAATTATCAATTCGACATATTAATACCAATACATCTAATTATTTTTATATAATACCTTTTTTCTTCTTTATTCTTTAATTTTCTACTTATGATACACGTGGTACTGTATTAGATGTTATTATTATATCTTTTGATTAAATTGCACAATTTATCAAACTAAATTTTCTATATATTACAATATGTTTAATATGTACAATCCCCTTATATAATAAAAAATATCCTTATACTAAAATTCTATTCTATTTTAGTATAAGAATATTTTAATCTTTTAACTATTGCTCTACATAAACCTTATCACTTATTCCATTATCTAATACATGCTTAGCATGTTCTTTTGCTAAAGTTAATGAATGTAATGATGCTGATCCACACTGTAACTCATTAGCAGCTGGAATTTCATCTTGTATCAATACTTTTTTCAATGAATATTCTAATGCTTCAATAATATCTTTAACCTCTAAATCTCCAAAACCTATTAAATAGAATCCTGTTTTGCATCCCATTGGTGATATGTCGATAATATCATCAATTTTTTCTCTCATAAAACCAGCCAAAAAGTGTTCTAATGTATGAATTCCTTTATCTGATAGAATTTCTTTATTCGGCTGAACAAATCTTAAATCAAATTTAGATACTACGTCACCCTTTGCCCCTACTTTTATTCCCGCCTTTCTAACGTAAGGTGCTTTAACCTTTGTATGATCTAATTCAAAACTTTCTACTTTAATCATTATAATTACTTCCTCTCTAATATATGTTTATTTTAACTTATAAAATTTAATCTTCTTAATCTATTCTTTATATTTATAATAGATCTGTACTAAAATATCTGTCTCCTCTATCTGGTAATATGACAACTACATTTCCACTATCTATTCTTTCTATAAATTTTAGTGCAGCAGCAAGAGCAGCTCCTGATGATGATCCAACTATAATTCCCTCTTTTTTTGCTAATAATCTTGTACTATTAAATGCCTCTTCATCATCTACCTTAATAATCTCATCGACTAAGCTCATATCCATTGTTTTAGGAATAAAGTTGTTTCCTATTCCCTCTATTTTGTAACATCCTTCTTTTCCGCCACCTATTATAGAGCCTATAGGATCTGCTAATATTCCTTTAACTTCATCTATATTTTCTTTTAAATATTTTAAAGCACCTGAAAATGTTCCTCCACTTCCAGCACCAGCTACTAAATAATCTATCTCTCCATCTAAGTCTTCATAAATTTCTTTTCCTGTTGTTTCATAATGAGCTTGTGGATTTGATTCATTGCTAAATTGATTTAATGATATAGAATTTGGTATCTCTTTTAATAATGAATTAGCTATATTTATAGCGCCTTCCATCCCCTCTTCTTTCGGTGTATTAATTATTATTGCCCCAAGAGATTTCATTAATTTTTGCTTCTCTATTGAAAACTTCTCTGGAACAACAAACATTACTTTATATCCCTTATTAAGCGCTGCCAGTGCTACACCAATACCTGTGTTTCCAGCAGTAGCTTCTATAATAGTGAATCCTGGTTTAAGTATTCCATCCTTTTCAGCTTTTTCTATCATATATACTCCAACTCTATCTTTGCAGCTACCACCTGGATTAAATCCCTCAATCTTAGCAAATACATTTACCTCTTCCTTGATTCCCAAGTTATTTAATTTTAATAACGGTGTATTTCCAATTAATTCTTTTATGTCATTATAATAATTCATCTTTTTCACCTGCTTTTAGTAAAGCTTGTTCTATATCCTTTAATATATCTTCCTTATCTTCTATACCAACTGAAATCCTAATTAATTTTTCTGTTATTCCTATACGCTCTCTAAGTTCTTCCGGAAGTGCTGCATGTGTCATTGATGCAGGATGACATATTAATGATTCGACCCCACCTAAGCTCTCTCCAAATGTTATAAGTTTTAAGTTGTTTACGAACTTCTTATGATCAATGTCATCATTTAATAAAAATGATATTACTCCACCGAATCCAGAGGCTTGTCTTTTTTGTATCTCATGTCCTTCATGGTTTTCTAGCCCTGTGTAATAAACCTTTTTAATTTTTTCATTTTCTAATAGTTTTTTTGCTATAAATATTGCATTCTTTTCATGTCTTTCCATTCTTACTGAAAGTGTTTTAATCCCTCTTATTAACAGGAAACTATCAAAAGGTTGGAGTATTCCCCCTGTTGCATTTTGAATAAAGTGCAATCTTTCACCAATTTCATCGCTATTTACAACAACTAATCCAGCTACTAGGTCACTATGCCCACCTAAATATTTTGTTCCTGAGTGTATTACTATATCAGCGCCTAATGCTAATGGATTTTGGAAGTATGGACTCATAAAAGTATTATCTACAATGGTTAATAAACCACTTTTCTTAGCTTTATCTGAAACAATTTTAATATCTACTACATCTAATAATGGGTTTGTTGGGGTCTCAATGTATACTGCTTTTACGTCTTCATCAAATTTATCTTCAAAATTTTCAAAGTCATCTATAATATCATATCTTATGCCAAAGTTAGAAAATACTTTGTCTAAAACTCTAAATGTACCACCATATAAATTATTAGTTATTAGTATCTTGTCTCCACTTTTAAATAAGCTTAATATTGCAGTAATTGCAGCAAGTCCAGATGCAAATGCAAATCCCCTTTTTCCTCCTTCTATATCAGCAATTAATTTTTCAAGTGCTTCTCTTGTTGGATTACCAGTTCTTGAATATTCATAACCACTATTTTCTCCGAAGCTTTTTTGCTTATATGTGGACGTTTGATAGATTGGTATATTTACCGCTCCTGTATTTTCATCACTGCTTATTCCACCATGTATTAATAAAGAATCTTTTTTCATAATTACCACTCCTTAAAATTATTTTGTTGCTTTTGCTATAAAAATCTTAGGTTCAATTACTTCGCCTTTTGATGATTCACCTCTAGCAATTAGCCCAGTACTCTTAACATCTATATTTGTAAAACCTGCTTCTCTATACCAAGACACTAATTGGTCATGTCTAAAACCTAACCATACATCATACATTTCTTTAGTTGCCCACTCTCCTGTATGCTCTTCAACATCTGTTATAATTACTTGTCCATCTTTTTTTAGAACTCTATTCATTTCTTTTATTGCTACATCTGGATTTACAACATGATGTAATGCCATATTCATAAATATAATATCCACGGAATTATCAAAAAGAGGTAAATCTTCTAAACTTCCCTTTATTGGATATACATTATTTAGATTTTTATATTTTGCTGATTTATGTAATTCTTTAAGCATATTTTTTGATGAGTCTATAGGAAAAACTAAATTGGCCTCTTCTCCTACTCTTAAACTTATAAAACCTGTACCTGCCCCTAAATCTGCAATTACTTTCTCTTTGATATCTACGGAGTTAACTGCTATTTCCCTTAACTCATCTTTAAAATAGTCTACTCTGATTTTATTCCAGTCTTTTGCAATAGAATTGAAATAGTTTATTGAATTCATGATAAAACCTCCTAATTAATTTTAAATATAAAAAACCTCGTCTCTAATATATTAGAGACGAGGTATACTCGCGGTTCCACTCTAGTTTAGATATAAAAATATATCTACTCTCAAAATTCCAGCACTAACATGCCTAATCACTATAACGGGTGATCCCGGAGAACTCTACTATTAATTCGAATTTCTGCTCCAAAGTGCACTTCACATTTCTTCTAAATAGAAAACTCTCAGCAATATTTTCCTCTCTGTGATTCTCCAAAATGATACTCTACTTTTTCAACGCATTTATTATAACCTAGTAATTCTATATGAATACTTCTATTATTTGAATTATAGTACAATCATTTTAAAAAAGCAACTCTTTTTTAAATACTATTTCTTTTCATCATAACAATTGGCCAATTTTTAGAGCCAATATATCTTTCATTTTTTTCTACCTTTATCTTTTTATCCGCAATTACATTTTCGAGTTCACATCCATTTCCTATAATTGCATTTTGTAATATTATAGAATTCTTTATTTTTACATCTTTCCCTATATGAACACGTCTTGCTACTATACTATTTTTGACCTCTCCTTCAATATAACAACCATTAGCTACAATAGAGTTTTTTACATTACTACAAACGGTATATTGAGTTGGTCCTTCATCTTTAGGCTTTGTATATATAGGTCTATCTTTGCAAAATAATTCTCGATTAACATCTGCATCTAAAAAATCCATATTACAATCATAATAGGCTTTTAAAGAATTAACACAGCTTAAATATCCCTTAAACTCACAAGTTCCTACATTTAATCTTTCTAAGTTAGAATGTATAAATTGCTTTATTTTTCTATACATGCCACTTCTAATTGATTCATGAACAATATCTACGAATAATTCTGTTTTCATCAAATACATTTCCATGCTTATATTAGCATTATTTGCTTGACCAATATTCTCTCCAACACTAACTACTCTTTCATTTTCTATATTCAATACATCACAATCTATACACTCTAAATTTGCATTATTTATATTTTTATATACCATCGTGACATCATTTCCTGATTTTTTATGTTGTTTTAATAATTCATTAAAATTTATATTACATACCATATATGATGGAGCTAAAAGTACATATTTTCTTTTACTATATTTAACGAATTCAATATTATCTGAAAAATTATGAACGTCATCATATGAAGGATCTTCATCTCCAAAATTAAATACTTTCAATCCATCTTTTTTTCTATGAAGGTCCCATGGTCTTCCATTAGTTAAATGATCCATTAAAGATCTTGATCTATTCTTTGCAAAAATACCAATACATTCTATTCCTGAATTAGTCATATTAGATAATACAAAATCTATAACCCTATATCTAGCTGCTATAGGTACTGATGCTAGAGGTCTTTTTCTAACTAATTCTCCCATTCTAGTTTCATTTTCATCTAGATTTATTATTCCTAAGCAATTATTCATATGCACTCACCCTTTCCTCCTTTAAGCCATCTTTTTAGCTTCAATTGTACTGCCTGGACTTATCTCTTCCTTTGAAGCAACAACTGCAATCTCATCACCACTACCTATTTGTGATTCTTTATTTACAATGACATCACTTCCTATTATTGCCTTATTTATACTCACACTATCTCCTATATATGAATTAGGCATAATTACAGAATCTTTTATTACAGTATCTCTTCCAACATAGACCCCTTGAAATAACACAGAATTTTCCACTTTGCCATACACAGTACATCCCTCAACAATAACTGAATTCTTAACATCTGCCTCTTCTCCTACATATTGTGCTGGACTTACTGGATTTACAGAATATATTTTCCAATCTTCATCAAATAAATTTAATTCATTTTCAGTTTTTAATAAATCCATATTTGCCTCCCACAAACTCTCTATGGTTCCAACATCTTTCCAATATCCATCAAAGGGATATGCAACTAATCTACGTTCATCTTCTATCATTTTAGGTATAATATTTTTTCCAAAATCATTGCTTGAAGTTATATCCATTTCATCATTTATTAAATGTCTTTTTAATACCTTCCAGTTAAATATATATATCCCCATTGATGCATTTGTGCTTTTTGGTTCCTTAGGTTTTTCATCAAATTCATATATTGATAAATCCTCTCTGGTATTCATTATTCCAAACCTGCTTGCTTCTTTAAGTGGTACATCAATAACTGCAATTGTAGCATCGGCCTCTTTCTCTTTATGGAATTCTAACATTTCATTATAATCCATCTTATATATATGGTCTCCTGATAAAACAAGTACATATTCAGGATCATAGCTATCTATATATTCTATGTTTTGATATATTGCGTTTGCAGTTCCTTTATACCACATTCCACCTTTTTCTTCTTGATAAGGAGGTAATATACTTACTCCCCCTTCTCTTCTATCTAGATCCCAAGGATCTCCTATTCCAATATGTGAATTAAGCTCTAATGGTTTATATTGAGTCAAAACTCCAACTGTATAAATACCTGAATTTGAACAATTACTTAAAGGAAAATCTATTATTCTATATTTCCCCCCAAATGGTACTGCTGGCTTAGCTAAATTCTTAGTTAATACTCCTAACCTAGAGCCTTGTCCACCAGCTAAAATCATAGCTACTATCTCTTTTTTACCCATAATCTTTTCTCCCCCTCATATGTTTTTCACCATTAGCTAAATTAAAATTAAAACTCTAATTAAATTTAGATTAAATAATTTTCAAAGCACTTATATAAACATATGAGTGAATATTAAAATTTATACATAATTTATTTTATGAAATCTTTTCCATAACAGAAAAAATCCAAAAATAATTTTAAAATTATTTTTGGACTAATAAATATATTAAATTAGTTATAAATTTTTATATAATAATTCTGCACCCCATATACCATTTGCATATTGAAGTATTGTTCTATCTGATGAGAATATTCCAGAGTGTGCTATATTAACTCCACACATCCTTTGCCAATTATTCATATCTCTGTATAGCTTATCTACTCTATCCTGAGCTTTTAGATAAGAATCAAAATCCTTTAAAACGAAGAATTGATCATTGTATGGTATTAGATTCTCATATATCTCTCTAAATCTTTCTCTATCAAAATGATATTTACCATTTATTAAATCATCTATTACAACTTGAATCCTTGGATCGCTTTTATACATATCAAATGAAGAATATCCTCCATTTTGATAGTAATTTAGTACCTCGCTTGAGTTTAATCCAAAGATTATAATATTGTCATCGCCGACTTCATCTCTTATTTCAATATTTGCTCCATCTAATGTAGCAATAGTAACAGCTCCATTCATCATAAACTTCATATTAGATGTACCTGAAGCTTCCTTAGTTGTTGTAGATATTTGTTCACTTAAATCCGTAGCTCTTATTATCTCTTCTGCTAGGGAAACATTATAATTATCTAAAAAAACAACCTTCATCTTATCATTAACTCTAGAATCATTATTTACTTTTTGTGCAACTCTATTTATAAGTTCTATTGTCTTCTTTGCCAGATGATATGCAGGTGCTGCCTTACCACCAAATATAAAGGTTCTTGGAACTATATCTAGTCCTGGATTTTCTAATAATTTATTATATAAATCCATTATTCTTAAACAATTTAATGTCTGTCTCTTATATGCATGTATTCTTTTAATCTGAACATCAAATATGGAATTTGGATCTACTCTAATTCCATTTTTCTTATATATTGTATCAGCAAGCTTCTCTTTATTTTCTTTCTTTATATTATAAAGTTCTCTTTGAACACCTTCATCATTTACTTTACTTTCAAAAGCTTCTAAATCTATAGGATGTCTTATAAACCCTTCACCTATAGTATCTACTAATAATCTTGTTAACCTTGGATTAGTCTTTAAAAGCCATCTTCTATGAGTTATTCCATTTGTTTTATTATTGAATTTATTTGGATAATAATAATAAAAATCACTCATTTCTTGTTTTTTAAGGATTTCCGTATGGAGTTTTGCAACTCCATTTACACTATGACTACCTACTATAGCTAAATTAGCCATTCTCACTTGTCCATCAGCTATTATTGCCATACGTGATATTTTATCCCACTGTCCTGTATAGCTGTTCCAAAGGTCTGCACAAAATCTTTCATTAATCTCTTCAACAATCATATATATTCTTGGAAGTAATGATTTAAACATATCTAAAGGCCATTTTTCTAGAGCTTCGGCAAGTATTGTATGATTTGTATATGATAACGTATTTGTTGTTATTCTCCATGCCTCTTCCCATGCAAATCCTTCTTCATCTAATAATATTCTCATAAGCTCTGGTATTGCAAGAGTTGGATGAGTATCATTTATGTGAATAGCTATCTTTTCATCTAAATTCCTAATATCTCCACCATGTTTTTTATAATGTCTTATTATGGATTGAACTCCGGCTGAAACAAAGAAATATTGTTGCTTTAATCTAAGCATTTTTCCTTCATATTGAGAATCATCTGGATACAGAACTTGTGATATTGCTTCAACAGAGTTCTTATATTCTAATGCCTTTAAAAATTCACCTCTACTAAATGATGAAAAATCAAATTCATTATTTACTGTTTCAGCACTCCATAATCTTAATGTATTTATAGTATTATTCTCATAACCAACTACTGGAGTATCATAAGGGACTGCAAGTACTGGTTCATAATTTACATGAGTAAATTTCATTTTTCCATTTATCTCTTCTTCTATTATATTTCCACCAAACTTAACAATCTCTCTTTTATCATTTTTTCTTTTTTCCCACACGTTTCCATCTCTAAGCCAATTATCAGATACTTCAACTTGTACTCCATCTATAATCTTTTGTTCAAAGAATCCATATTTATATCGTATTCCACAACCATGTCCTGCTATATTTAATGATGCCATAGAATCTAAGAAGCAGGCAGCAAGTCTTCCAAGTCCTCCATTTCCAAGACCCTGATCATGTTCTAAATTTTCTAATTCCTCTAAATCAATGCCTAAGTCCGCTAAAGCTTCCTTACATGTATTTCTTATACCTAAATTAAGGAGTGCATCTCCTAGAAGTCTTCCCAGTAAAAATTCCATTGAAAAGTAATATACTTGCTTTTCTCCAGTTTTATTATACCTCTTATTAGTCTTCATCCAGTTTTCTGCAACATAATCCCTAACCAAACTACCTAAAGCTTCATATTTTTTATAGTTACTTCCTTGTGAAAGCTCCTCTCCATGAATTTCTAGATACTTCTTTTTATAGGCTCTCTTAAAGGACCTTTTATCAATGGTTAGCATATCTATCCCCTCCCCCTGGATTTTATAGCAACTTATACTACGACCAACTGCTTATACATTTCATTATAATCATTAGCTGATTTCTCTAAGCTATTATCTGAATTTAGTGCCTGAATAACTATAGATTCCCACTTATTCTTATCTCTAAATATATCCAATGCATATTCGGTAACATTTAATAATTCATTGGCATTATAGTTTCTAAAACTAAACCCATTTCCTAATCCATTATATTGATTATATGGACAAATGGTGTCTTTTAGACCTCCCGTTTCTCTAACTATAGGCACAGTACCATATCTAAGTGCTATAAGTTGTCCAAGTCCACATGGTTCAAATAATGAAGGCATTAAAAACATATCTGATGCTGCATAAATTTTATGAGCTAATCCATTATCAAATTTAATATTTGCAGATACCTTGTCTCTGTATCTATCAGCTAAACCTCTAAAATGATTTTCATAATGATAATCACCAGTTCCTAATATTACTAACTGAATATCATGTTGTAGTAATTTATCTGCAATATCAACTACTAAATCAAGACCTTTTTGATTAGTAAGCCTAGTAACCATAGAAATCATAGCTGTATTTTCACTTACTGGAAGTCCTAATTCTTTCTGTAATTCTTTTTTATTTACTGCCTTACCTTCTAATGAATTCTTATTAAATGTTTCATATATTAATTTATCTTCTTCTGGATTAAATTCTTTATAATCTATTCCATTTAATATTCCATTTAATGCATATCCTCTTTCTCTTAATACAGAATCAAGTCTCTCACCATATTCCTGAGTTTTAATCTCATCCACATATGAATAGCTAACTGTAGAAACTCTATCAGAATAAAGTATTCCACCTTTCATAAAACTTACTCCACCGTCGAAAGCAAGACTACCATTGTAGTATGGTTCTAAATCATATCCAAAAAGATCTGGAAGTATCTCTTTTGGAAATACTCCTTGGAATTTAATATTATGAATTGAAAATACAGATTTAATATTGTAATAGAATAAGTCTTTTGCATATTCAACCTTAAGAAGCACTGGTATCATTCCAGTATGCCAATCATTACAATGTATTATATCTGGTTGAAAATCAACTAACTTTAAGAAACTTAAAACAGCTCTATTGAAGAAAGCAAATCTTTCTCCATCATCATAATATCCATAAAGACCATCTCTTCCAAAGTAATATTCATTATCTAATAAGTAATATTTAACTCCATCTTCTTCATACTCAAATACACCACAATATTGAGTTCTCCATCCAACTGGTACCATAAACCATTTGAGAAATTTCAATTCTTTTTTTAGCTTATCATTTATATTTTTATATTTAGGTATTACAACCCTTGCATCTACATCTGCTTTTATTAACGATTTAGGTAATGATCCCAATACATCACCAAGTCCTCCTGTTTTTATAAATGGATTTGCTTCAGATCCAACAAATAAAACTTTCATCTAATTCTCCTCCTCAATTTTTCTCTTTAATACCACAGTTGCCATTGGCGGTACTTTTATTTTTATACTATTTTCAAAATTATGAGCTTCCTCATTTTCTGAAAATAATACAGCTCCCATAATTTGACCTGACCCTCCATACTTTTTATGATCAGTATTTAAAACCTCTTCATATATACCCTTGTATGGAACTCCAATTTTATAGTCGTAATATACAACTGGCGTAAAGTTAGATACAAAAATTAATGTATCCTCTTTTTTTCTTCCCCTTCTTATAAATGAAATTATACTTTGATTATTATTATTTTCATCTATCCATTTAAATCCTTCTGGATCATAATCTAACTCCCAAAGACTCTTATTATCTTTATATAAATGATTTAAATCTCTAAATAATAACCTAGTTTTCTTATGAATAGAATCCTCATCAATAAGATTCCAATTAATTTCTTTATGTTCTTTCCATTCATCTAAATCTCCAAACTCACTTCCCATAAACATAAGTTTCTTACCTGGATGTCCAATCATATAAGCATAAAATAATCTAAGCCCTGCAAACTTATTCCAGCTATCTCCCCACATTTTATTTAATAAAGATTTTTTACCACAAGATACTTCATCGTGTGAAATAGGAAGTATAAAATTCTCTGAATAATTATATATCATAGGGAAAGTTAACTTAGAATGATGGTACTTCCTATGTATAGGATCTAATTTTATATATTCTAATATGTCATTTATCCATCCATTATTCCACTTAAAGTTAAATCCCAATCCTCCATCCTCTACTCTGCTACATACATTAGGCCAAGCTGTAGATCCTTCAGCAATCATTATTGTTTTAGGAAATTCATTAAATATAGCTTTATTTAGTTCCTCTATAAATTTAATTCCTTGTAAGTTAAAATTTCCTCCATATATATTAGGCACCCATTCTAAATCCTCTTTTCCATAATCTAAATAGAGCATATTTGAAACTGAATTAATCTTTAACCCATCAATATGATACTCTCTAAGCCAATATAGAGCATTTGAAATTAAGAAACTTTTAACCTCTGGTTTTCCAAGATCAAAATTAACTGCTCCAAATTCTTTGTTTTCAGCTTTCCATCCTTCCTCATATTCATAAGTTGGAGTTCCATCAAATCTATAAAGTCCATGGGAATCTCTACAAAAATATCCCGGATTCCAATCTAGAATTATACTTATATTTTTTTTATGGAGTTCATTCACTAATTCTTTAAATCCTTCTAAATTTCCATATCTGCTAGTTACTGAATAAAATCCAACTCCTTGATACCCCCATGATTCATCTAAAGGATGTTCAACTAATGGCATAATCTGTATATGAGTATATCCCATATAACATAAATATTCTGGAAGTATTTTACTCAATTCTTTATATGTTAAAAATTTTTCTTCATCCTTCATCCAAGACCCAAGATGTAATTCATATATATTCATATGTCTTTCATAAATATTTATATTATTCTTAGAATATATAAATCCTTCATCACTCCATTTAAAATCTCTTTTTCTATATACTATAGATGCATTGTTTGGTCTTACTTCAGATAGTATAGCATATGGGTCTGCTTTATAATTAATTTCTCCTCTTTGATCCTCCACTGCATATTTATATTTTGCCCCCTCACCTATTCCGAATATGAATATATTCCAAATACCCTTATCAGTAATTTTTATCATTTTATAATTTTCATCTATAGAAAAATCATTAAAATCTCCTACTACATATACGCATTTAGCTTTTGGTGCCCACACTGTAAATCTAACGCCTATCTGATTATCTTTTTCAATAATTTTACTACCTAAGATATCATATGAATAAAAATTTTTTCCCTGATGAAATAAATAGGGATTGAAATCTGTAATATCATGTTTATTAATTTCATTATTCTTAGATTTATTATTTCTTTTTATAAATCCTATATTACATATTTCCTTTATCATATTGCATCCTCCATATAAATTTATAAATTATCAAATAATTTAAA
This sequence comes from Clostridium perfringens, assembly GCA_040144665.1. Lineage (GTDB taxonomy): Bacteria > Bacillota > Clostridia > Clostridiales > Clostridiaceae > Clostridium > Clostridium perfringens_A. Next base: position 1,554 of record JBBVGE010000209.1, on the reverse strand, counting down.
CTCTTATTATTTCTATTCAATAAATATAAAATTTATTAATAAAAAAATTTATATTTTGGATCTATTAAAAATTCAAAGAAAAAAAGTTCAAGACTTAACGCCTTGAACTTTTCTATATTGTTATATCTAACATGCAATTTCTATATTATTTTCTATATCTTTATCATCATTCTTGTTTATTAATTTTATTATTACAAAGTGAACTACCATAGCTACTAAAATTGCAACTACTAAATCACAAGTCACAGTTAATATGAAAGTTGTTAATAACTCAATAGCATCAAACTTATTGTTGTGGATAATTTTTATACATTCTCTCCATTCACTCATATTGTAAGATACAACTGCAAGTATTGCTGCTAATGCAACAAGTGGTATGTATTTTATAAGAGGCATGAAAATTATCATTATTAATAATAAAGTTATGGCATGAATTATTCCTGCTATAGGAGTTCTTCCTCCATTTTTTATATTAGCTGCTGTTCTAGCTATTGCACCTGTTGCTGGTATCCCACCAAATAATGATGATGCAATATTAGCTATACCTTGTCCTATTAATTCAGTATTTGAATTATGTTTTTTATCTATCATTCCATCTGCAACAACTGCTGATAATAACGATTCTATAGCAGCTAAAAAAGCTATTGTAAGTGCTGGCATTATTAAAGTTTTTATCTTATCTATTGTAAGTGCTGGAAGCTCTGGTTTTGGTATTGTTGATGAAATTTGACCAAAAGCTGATCCTATCGTCTCAACATTTAAACTTAATCCAGTAACTATTAAAGTTGATACTATTAATGCTATAAGGGATCCTGGTATTGTCTTATTAATCTTTGGGAATAAGATTATTGTGGCAATACATAGTATACCAATTAATAATGTAATAAAGTGTATCTCATTAAAATGTGATATATAAACATTCCATTTGTGGATGAATTCAGAAGGTACTTTATCTATACTTAATCCAAATAAATCTTTTATTTGAGTTGATAATAACGTAATAGCTATACCTAATGTGAATCCTAAAGTAATACTCTTTGGAATATATTTTATTAAATTCCCAAGTCTAAATATTCCAAACAGTATTAAGATCATACCTGCCATTAATGTGGAAATTATAAGTCCCTCAAGTCCATATTTTTCTATAATTCCATAGACTATAACTACAAAAGCTCCTGTAGGACCTCCAATTTGTACTCTACTTCCACCAAATAGTGATATGAAAAATCCTGCTATTATAGCTGTTATTAATCCCTTCTCCGGAGTTACTCCAGATGAAATACCAAGTGCAATAGAAAGTGGTAATGCAATAATTGCAACAATAATTCCTGCTACAATATCCTTAAAAATTTGTTCTTTTGATAATTCCTTCTTTCTGTGTTTTAATATTGAGAAAAACTTTGGTTTTTTCATCAGTAAAAAAAATCCCTCTTTTCATATAAATTTTTTGTAAATTAAGTGTACACATGAAAAAAAGAGATAGTAATTACTATCTCTTTTCGTTCACACCTGGCAACGTCCTACTCTCCCACACAGTCTCCCGTGCAGTACCAT
>JBBVGE010000208.1:0-1077 GCA_040144665.1 Clostridium perfringens | reverse complement strand
CTAGTTACTCCTGTTAAAGAAGTATGATTATGATCACTTGGGGTGAATGAATTTGGCTTGTTTAAAATATCATTCCACGAAGGCTTTGCATTTGTACTATATAATTCAGCCCAATTTATCCAACTACCATTATTCTTTGTCCTTATATAAACTTTATTAGTCCTCCAATCATGTGCTAATTGAGTCTTCCATGTATCATTATATGCCATTTGCATTAAAGCATGGTCTTGTCCTGGTGGTTTTGACACGGCAGAACTTCCAGAGTATGCAAAACAAGTTTTTGAAGAAACGTCTAAATTACCCCAAGGTATATTAGATAACTCATTATCTATACCACTTTGTTTGCTTACTGCTTGTTCCTTTGTATAGTATCTATCGTCATGGTTATGATTACTTTTAGAGGCCCCTATATCAGAAGGAGTAGGTTTATTACCTTCAGTATAAACTACATCTGAATTAAATAATAATCTTGTACCATCTCTATTTAAACTCAACCTTGCATCATAATCTTTACTACTATTAGGTAGGTGCATATCGACATAGTGTCCTATTTCAATTACACCATCTGAACCTATAACTGGAATTCCAAAGGTAGCACCTTGATTTTGTCCTTTATATTTACCATATCCAAATAACTTATCACTATTAGTTGCAGTTGCAGTTTTTCCTAAATATATATCATCATGATTATGATTACTTGGAGAAGCCCCTATATCTACTGGTTTTGGCTTATTCATACTTGTATACATTATTGCCCATGAAGTCCAAGTCGTTGCGTCTACTTTAGTCGAACATCTAGTAAATACTTTATTACCAGTGTCTGAATAGAATATTTGTGTTACCCATTTAGCTGATTTATAATCACTCCATACTAAAACGTCCATTCTTCCATAAGTTGTTGGTGCATTTGTACAGTTAGCACAAACATATCTTGCCGGATCTGTTATAGTGTTTAAATCTTGTTTATCTAATCTAGTAGGTGCTTTTAAGATAACATCTTCTTTTAGTGCCTTTTTACTTATTTCCTTATCTCTAGCCTCAAAACTTTTTCTTGTACTTTCCTTTAATTTAACTAAT
>JBBVGE010000207.1:0-255 GCA_040144665.1 Clostridium perfringens | reverse complement strand
GATTTGATGAATTAGTAAATCAAGAAGGATTTATTGAAAATGAAAATATAGAAATCTCTGTTATGGGAACGAGATTAGGAAAGAAAATAATAGAGATAGAACACCTAAATAAAAGCTTTGGTGATAAAAAGATTGTTGATGATTTTAACTATATAGTACTAAGAAGTGATAGAATAGGTATTGTAGGACCTAATGGAATTGGTAAATCAACACTTATGGGAATGATTGAAGGAAAAGTAGCACCAGATAGTGGAG
>JBBVGE010000206.1:0-811 GCA_040144665.1 Clostridium perfringens | reverse complement strand
TCTCATAGTAGCCTTAATACCAATCATATCTTGTTCTGCTAATGATAATGGTTTCCCATCTGTATCAAGTGTACCTTGTAATGTAGCTTCTTTTAATATTTCATACTCAAGTCCATCTCTAATACCAACTAAAGATTTTGTCCAATCCCCTGCAAGTATTTCTGCTTTTGTTTTATCCCAAGATCCATTCTTAGAGAATTCAATTGGTTCATTATAAAATTCTTTAGTATCTACACCGTTAACGAATAATTGATTACCATTGGCATCTCTTAATTTTCTAAGTCTATTTTTTATCCCATTGTTTGCAGCAAAACCATTAACATCTAATCCCTCATCTTCAATTAAAGCCATAACATCTGAAACATCTAAATCTAGACTTTTTGAAGTTCCATCTACTATAAAATTCTCTGCAGTAACTGCTGAATCAAATATATTCTTTGCAAATGGCGAATTTGTACCAAATAAACAAGCTGCATCAATAGCTTTATAAAAAGCCTCTGCTATATCTGGTTTAAGTTCTTCAAAAACATTTATAGTAGTATCCCTTAATTTTTCTTTCGTAACTGGAATTATAACAGCTATTTTTTTAGCTTTCATCTCTGGGAAAATCCATTTAGCTTTAGTAGTCTTGATTCTTTCTCCTTCACCTACCCAATAAGCTCCTGGTCCTTCTGTTAAAACTCTAAACTGTTTTGTATCACTTGTCATAGGCTTAACTGTAGATAATCTTAATATACTAGATCCTCTAGCAATTCCTTTCATAATATCTTTGGCTTGCTCTACTGGAACAAACCCTTGTAATTCATCTTGT
>JBBVGE010000205.1:0-297 GCA_040144665.1 Clostridium perfringens | reverse complement strand
TGAGATAAGGCTATAACAGGACATTCCATTTCCTTAGCTATAGCTTTTATATTTCTTGAAATCTCCGCAACCTCTTGTTGTCTACTTTCACCACTTCCACTCATAAGTTGTAAGTAGTCTATAAGTATAAGATCTATTCCATATTCCATTTTTAATCTTCTACACTTAGATCTCATTTCCATTACAGAAACCCCAGCAGTATCATCTATGTATATCTTAGCTGAGGCTAAAGGTCCTGATGCTCTAGCTATATTGTCCCAATCCTCAGGAGTTAATTTACCAGTTCTAAGACTTAAC
>JBBVGE010000204.1:0-5690 GCA_040144665.1 Clostridium perfringens | reverse complement strand
AAAAATATATAGATTCGTTTTTTAATTAAAACTGTCCATATATTTTTAAAACACTTATAACATATTTAAGAATATAACTAAAAACTAAGCTATATTCTTAAATAGAATAATACAGTATTAGTGCTATAAGCATTTACTCGCCACCCGCATAGCAGGTGGTTTTATTTAAACTAAATAAAAATAGTCTAAGATTCATAAATCTTAGACTATACTAACTAACTTTCTATTTTTGTTTGTTTTCTTGAATTCATTATACGCTTAGAAGAAATAACACCGATAAGTAATATAGCTATTGGCATTAAGAATTCAATTGAAAATGGATTGCTAAAACTTTTTCCAAGCATTGAATAACACATAGTTTCTGGTACAACACCTAGAAGTGATGCTAGAATAAAATCCTTATATTTTATTTTCGTAAATCCGCAAGCGTAACTTAATGGATCATATGGAAGTATTGGTGGTAACCTTAAAAGAAATAAAATCTTAAATCCATTTTTTTCTATATTATTGTCTAATTTAATAAACTTATTTCCTATGATTCCTTCAACAAAATCTCTTCCTAATAACCTTGAAACATAAAAAGCAATAGTTCCTGATACAAAGAAACCAGTCATTGTAAGTAAAAATCCTTTTATTGGACCAAATAATGTTCCTCCTACTATTGCTATTATATTTGTTGGAATAATTATAAAAAATGGCTTTATAATATAAAATAATACATATACTATCGCCGCAAAAGTTCCTTTCTCTTCAATAAACATTGATACTTTTTCCATATCAATATTTTTAATTGCATCCCAATCTTTAACTAGCATAAATACACACATAGATATTAATGCTAAAAAAATAATAAACTTTACTCTACATAAATTTTTATTTTTCCCCATGTATTTCCCCTTATTAAAATTAATTTTTATTTATACCCCTTTGTGTATTAAACGTAACATAAAAATATATGTGTGTAAAGTAATGCAAATACTTATTAATAATTTAATTATATAATATTTAGAAAATTATAAGAATTAAAAAAATAGTAGTATATCTCTATTACTATATACTACTATAATTTTATTTCTACTTAATTATTAAAAACTTTTTTAGCTATTTCTACAGATCTTTTAGCATCTTTTGCATAAAAATCTGCACCAATTTTCTTTGAATATTCCTCCGTTACAACAGCTCCACCAACAAATATCTTCCCTTTAAAACCTGACTTTTTTAAAGCTATAACTGTCTCTTCCATAGATACTATAGTAGTTGTCATTAATGCACTAAGACCCACAAGCTTTATATCATTTTCTATAGATTCTTTCACTACCTTATCTATTGGGACATCTTTCCCTAAATCTAATATATCATACCCATAGTTCTCTAATATAACTTTAACTATATTTTTTCCTATATCATGAATATCACCTTTTACAGTTGCGAGTATAATCTTTCCTTTGCTTACATCTCTTTTATCTGATTTAACTAATCTGTCTTTAATTAAATCAAAAGATACTCTAACTGTTTCTGCTGCCTGTATAAGTTGTGGTAAAAATATTTCTCCCTTTTCATACTTTTCACCTACTTTATCAAGGGCAGGTATTAAATCTTCATTTACTATTTGAAGTTCTGTCTTTTCTTCCAATAATCTTTCTGTTATTTTTCTTGTACTATTTTTCAATCCTTGTAGTATTGATTTCTCTAAAGATTCTTCGTTATCATCTAATTCTTTAGAATGATTTGTATTTGAATTTGTTATTTTGGATACTAATACCCTTTCTACTTTTTTATCTCCATAAGCCTCTATATATTTTTTAGCTCCACGATCGTTGTTATTTAACACTTTAAAGGAATTTATTATATTCATCATTCCTTCTTTATTAGGATTCATAATTGGAAGATCTAGTCCAGCTCCTAAGGCTACTGCTAGAAATGTTTCATTTATAAGATCTCTATTTGGCAATCCAAAGGATATATTAGAAATCCCAAGAAGAGTTTTAACTCCTAATCTCTCCTTAACCATTCTTAAAGCTTTTAATGTATCCATAACTTCCTCTTGTTGAGCTGAAACAGTTAAAGCTAAGCAATCTATATATACATCCTCTTTCTTTATTCCATATTCAATAGCTCTATTAACTATTTTTTCTGCTATCTTAAATCTTGATTTAGGATCTTTAGGTATACCATTATTATCAAGTGTTAATCCAACTACTGCCGCTCCATATTTCTTTGCTAAAGGAAGAATATTATCTAATACTGCATCCTCTCCATTTACTGAATTTACTATAGGTTTACCGTTATATACTCTTAAACCTCTTTCAATTACACTCTTCTTACCTGAGTCAATTTGAAGTGGAACATCTATAATACCCTGTAATTCCTTTATAGTACTTTCCATTAATGATTCTTCATCTATCTCTGGAAGACCAACATTAACATCTAGTATTTCTGCTCCTCCTTCTATTTGTTCTATTGCTTGCTTTAATATATAATCCATATCTTTATCTATAATAGCTTTTTTAAATCTTTTTTTGCCTGTTGGATTTATTCGTTCTCCAATTACTCTTACTTCATCAATTTCAACTACTTTAGATGGTGATGTTACTGCATATTTTATTACTTTTTTTCTATTTACTCTAAAGTTTTCCCTAGCTATATTACTAAGTTCTTCTATAAATTTAGGAGTAGTCCCACAACATCCTCCTATAATTGATATCCCACACTCTATTAATTCTCTAATAGAATTTGAAAATTCTTTTTCATTTATATCATAAATAGCTTTTCCTTCTATGATCCTTGGAAGTCCTGCATTAGGTTGTACCATTACAGGTAAATTCGTATTATCAACTATCTTTTTTACTATTTCTTTAAGTTCTTTAGGTCCAAGTGAACAATTAACTCCAACAGCATCTACCCCTAATCCTTCTAGTGTAATTGCCATACTCTCTGGAAGGCATCCTGAAAATGTTCTTCCATTCTCTTCAAATGTCATAGTTGCAAATATAGGAAGATTACAACTTTCCTTTGCTGCAATTATTGCGGCTTTCATCTCATACAAATCAGTCATAGTCTCAATAAGAATTATGTCAGCTCCACTCTTCTCTCCAATTTTGATTTGTCTTTTAAAAATATCGATAGCTCTCTCAAAACCTAAAGTACCCATAGGCTCTAATAATTCTCCAATTGGTCCTATATCAAGAGCAATAAAGCACTCTTTATCACCTACTGCTTTTTTGGCTAAATCTATTCCAGATTTTATTATTTCTTCTACAGAAAATTTCGTATTTTTTAATTTAAGCTCATTTGCTCCAAATGTGTTTGTTGTTATAACCTTTGCTCCAGAATTTATATAATCCCTATGTATCTTTAATATTTCTTCTCCATTGGTTATATTAAATGTCTCTGGATATTCTCCAAGTTTTAAACCTGAATTTTGAAGCATTGTTCCCATAGCTCCATCAAAAACTAAGATATTATCTTTAATATACTCTCTTACATTCAAAATCTATTCCCTCTTTTCTATATTCACATCTATCATAATTATTGCAATTTATACAACTCTTTATTTTCTTTTCTCCACTATATTTTTTTATACCTAAAATAGCTGTTACTGATTTCCTTGGAAATAAAATCATATGTTCTGAAACCGTAATTCCTATTCTTCTTTCGCAATTTAGTACATTTATAAAATCCTTTTGTATACTTAAATCTAAATCCCCATAGCCTGGACTATATCTAAATGTTAGTTCTTCACCTTTATTTACATACTTAGATTTTATCTCTTCTTCTACTAAATCACAAACTTCTTCAACTCCTGTCGTTGCACAAGCATCAAATATTAATCCCTTTGTTAAGTCTATTTTTTCATAAAATCTTGTACGTCTCTCTACATCATTTCCAAGGGTTACAGCCATTAGTACACATCTCTCGCAGTCCTTTAATAAATTATATATATCCTTTCCTTTTAAAAGCAAACTAGTTCCTATAAGTTCAATTTTATTTTCTCTTTTCTTAAGATTATACTCCTCATAAATAAATTTAGGTGTAAAGAAATCTTTACACTCTTTCTTTACACCTGAAATTTTATCCATAATATTTTGAGGTATCTCTTGCCCCCTATATCCTAAGTATCTTAAAATTTCTGATTCATGAAGAGTAATACTTTTCCTACTACTCTCCATATATATTAAGAGAAAATCCTTTGCTAATTACATCTTTTGCATATTCTTTTGCTCCAAAAAGAGAAATATCTTTATAATTTCCACATTGAACTTCATTATTTGCTGGTATCTCTTCTGACTTTAATAACTCTCTAAGAACAGCTTCAACTGCTGCTTTTATTTCTATAGGATCTTTGTCACCCCATGTGCTTAAATAAAATCCTGTTCTGCATCCCATTGGAGATATATCAATTACTCCATCCAATTCTCCTCTAATATTATAAGCTAAGTAATGTTCAAGACCATGCATAGCCGCTGTTCCAAATGCCTCTTTATTTGGCTGAAGGAATCTTATATCAAACTTACTTATCTTATCACCATGTCCTCCTTCGTATACACAACATTTTCTTATGAATGGTGCCTTTACTTTAGTGTGGTCTAATTCAAAACTTTCTACTTTTCTCATACATTGCCTCCTAATTATTAATTGTTTTAATGACTGTTTTTATATTTTCCTTAATCCTTTTTGCAACATAAGGATTATTCATTGTATAAAGATGAATGCCTTGGACTCCACTAGAAGCTAAATCTATAATTTGCTCAACTGCATATGCAATTCCTGCTTCTCTTAAAGCCTCTGGACTATATTCATACTTATCCATTATTTTAGAAAACTTAGATGGAATCTTTGCCCCACATAACTCCGTTATTCTCTCTATCTGTTTTTTGTTTATTACTGGCATAATACCAGCCTGAATTGGAGTATTTATTCCGTTTTTATTTATCTTATCTAAGAAATCATAATAAATATTGTTATCAAAAAATAACTGAGAAATAAAACTTGATGTACCTGAATTTATCTTTCTTTTCATATTGTCTATTTCAATATCTATCCCTCTATTTTCTATATGTCCTTCTGGATAACATGCTGAAATTATATTAAATTTCTTTTTTTCTCTTATATAATTTATAAGCTCACTTGCATAATTAAAATCTTTTTTAGAATTACCATTATCATCACCTCTTAATGCAAGTATGTTACTAACTTCTTCAAGCTCTAATCTTTCTGTTATTTTATCTATATCATCTTTTTTAGAAGATATGCATGTTAAATGAGCTAAAGGCTCTATATTATAAACATTTTTAATTAATGATGATATTTCTGTAGTTTTATTATTTATTAGGCTACCACCTGCCCCATAGGTTACACTAATAAAATCTGGTTCTAATTCTGAAAGATCGTTTAAAGCTTTATATATACTTTTAACTGGTGAATTATTTTTTGGTGGAAATACCTCAAAGGAAAAAACTAAATTCTTTTTATCAAAAATCTCTTTAATATTCATAATGCCCCCTTATTTATATTCTAAACTTTAAAATGCAAAAAAGTCCTAGGATATTATACCTAAGACTTTAATCTCAAATTCATACCCTTATCTATCTGGAATTAGCACCACATACTATAACAAATTTATACATAAAAACCCCTAATAAATTTATAGTTATACATAGGTTGCTGGGTTTCATAGGGCCAGTCCCTCC
>JBBVGE010000203.1:0-252 GCA_040144665.1 Clostridium perfringens | reverse complement strand
AAAGGGCGTGTATCAAAATAACTTTTTATAAAACTTACAAACAGTATGAAGAGAATATCTAGATGAGCTTTAGAATTTAAATTATTACGTAGAAAATATCACGTTAAAAAGCTGAGACTGTTCGAAGCGTAGCAAGTTTCGAAGCTTTAGTAATATCTTCGAAGTAATAATTATAAATTCTTAGCGAAATCTAGTAATTCTCGGAATATGTTTGTAAGTTTTATTATTATATTTTGATACAGCCCAAAGGTT
>JBBVGE010000202.1:0-206 GCA_040144665.1 Clostridium perfringens | reverse complement strand
CTGTATAGGTCTTTCAGCAGCTAAGCTTTTAAAGAAAGATAAGGATGCAGTTATGATTGTATTGCCTTCAGACCATTATATAGAAGGAGATAAAAGTTATCTTCAAACTCTGGAACAAGCCGTAGAGATTGCGGATAAGAAGAGAGCTATTGTTACCATAGGAATAGAGCCAACTAGACCAGAGACAGGTTATGGCTATATAGAAA
>JBBVGE010000201.1:0-349 GCA_040144665.1 Clostridium perfringens | reverse complement strand
CACTTAAATAAAGACTTTTAAATTATGATATAAATTGAAATTAGATAAATTGTTTGTTTTGTAGGAGGAATAAGATTATGAAAAAATTTGTTTGTACAGTATGTGGATATGTTTATGAAGGAGAAAAAGCACCAGAAAAATGTCCAGTATGTGGAGTTGGAGCTGACAAGTTCGTAGAACAAGGAGAAGACTTAGCATTTGCAGATGAGCACAGAATCGGAGTTGCTAAAGGTGTAGATGAAAGAATAATCGAAGGATTACAAGCTAACTTTGTAGGAGAATGTACAGAAGTAGGAATGTACTTAGCTATGTCAAGACAAGCTGACAGAGAAGGATTCCCAGAAGTTGC
>JBBVGE010000200.1:0-275 GCA_040144665.1 Clostridium perfringens | reverse complement strand
CAAGGAATAAAATTACACTTACTTCATCTAATGGAAGGAACAAGAATGGTTAAGGACTATGAAGAAGGTAGATTAAAATTCTTAACTCAAGAGGAATATGTTGATTTAATTTGTACGGCCATAAGTAGAATACCTCAAAATATGGTTATACATAGACTAACAGGAGATGCTCCTAGACAACTTCTTATAGGACCTATGTGGAGTTTAAAAAAATGGGAAGTTTTAAATGCTATTGATAAGGCTCTTGAAGATAATGATATTTATCAAGGAAAGAA
>JBBVGE010000199.1:0-237 GCA_040144665.1 Clostridium perfringens | reverse complement strand
ATTAAGGATAGGGATGAAGTTATTAAGAAACTTATAGAAATACAATATGAAAGAAATGACATAGACTTTGCAAGGGGAACATTTAGAGTAAGAGGAGATAATTTAGATATAATTCCTTCATCTTCCTCTTCTAAGGGTATTAGAATTGAGTTCTTTGGAGATGAAATAGATAGAATAAGAGAGTTTGATGTTCTTACAGGAAATATAATTGGAGAAAGACAACATGTTAGTATAACT
>JBBVGE010000198.1:0-61216 GCA_040144665.1 Clostridium perfringens | reverse complement strand
AGCAAACCACCCGTTTTACGGGTGGTCATGATTAAGAATTTAATAGCTAGAATAATATATACTAATTAAGTATGTGATTACAATCAAAATATTGATAAACAAAAATTTACTAATGTTATAAATTAATAACTAATATTAATAAATTGAAAAAAATTATCAATTGATTGAAAATATCAACAAAATGGATTATAATGTATTTAAATAAAAAAAGCAATTAATTATTTAATAAAAATATAGGATGTTGTAAATAATATCTAATGTATTTGATTGTTAAGGAGGAAAATTAAATGAAACAATATGCAGAAATAGTAGACGTTTTAGCTAGAGAAATCTTAGATTCAAGATCATTCCCAACAGTAGAAGTTGAGGTATATTTAGAAGATGGAACAGTAGGAAGAGCTGCAGTACCATCAGGTGCATCAACAGGTGTATTTGAAGCTGTAGAACTACGTGATGGAGATAAATCAAGATTCAATGGAAAAGGAGTTCTTCAAGCAGTAAAGAATGTTAATGAAGTTATTGCTGATGAATTAGTTGGATTAAATGCTTTAGATCAAACTTTCATCGATAAGACTTTAATAGAATTAGATGGAACTAAAAACAAAGGTAAATTAGGAGCAAACGCTATATTAGGTGTTTCACTTGCTGTAGCTAGAGCTGCTGCAAACTTCTTAGGATTACCTTTATATCAATATGTTGGTGGTGTTAATGCAAAAGTATTACCAGTACCAATGATGAATATCATAAATGGTGGAGAGCATGCTGATAACTCAGTAGATTTACAAGAATTCATGATTATGCCAGTTGGAGCAGAAAGCTTTGCAGAAGCATTAAGAATGTGTTCAGAAGTATATCATGCACTTAAGAAGTTATTAAACGAAAAAGGATATTCAACAGGTGTTGGTGATGAAGGTGGATTTGCACCAAACTTAAAATCAAATGAAGAAGCTATTGAAGTTATTATAGAAGCTATCAAGGCAGCTGGTTTAGAACCAGGAAAAGAAATGTTTATAGCTTTAGACCCAGCTTCATCAGAATTCTTTGAAGATGGTAAATATATCTTAAAGCATGAAGGTAAGACATTATCACCAAAAGAAATGGTTGATTTCTATGAAAACTTAGTAAATAAATATCCAATCATCTCAATCGAAGATGGTATGGCAGAAGAAGATTACGAAGGTTGGAAAATCATGACTGAAAGATTAGGAAATAGAATCCAATTAGTTGGTGATGACTTATTCGTAACTAACACAGAGAGATTAAAGATGGGTATAGAAATGGGAATTGCAAACTCAATTCTTATAAAACTTAACCAAATTGGTACATTAACAGAAACTTTAAATGCTATCGAAATGGCTAATAGAGCAGGATACACTGCAGTAATCTCACATAGATCAGGTGAAACAGAAGATACAACTATCTCAGACTTAGTTGTTGCTGTAAATGCAGGTCAAATCAAGACTGGTGCACCAGGAAGATCAGAAAGAGTTGCTAAGTACAACCAATTAATAAGAATAGCTGAAGAATTAGATGATGTAGCTGAATATAGAGGAATAGATGCATTCTTCAATATAAAGAAATAATAACTAATTTCTATAATTGAAATTGATTTAAATTCAAGCTTAGAATAATATTTATCGCTTTCAGATAATTTTTGGAAATTAGTGTAGAAATAAATTATTCTTTATGATATACTAATTGAGTTAAATATTATAAAATAAGCGTTTAAATATTAGGAGGTGTTCCCATGCAAACAGCGTTATTAGTGCTTGAGGTAATATTAGGAATAGTTATTGTAGTTTCAGTACTTATGCAACCAAGTAAATCAGATGCCTTAAGTGGATTGATTCAAGGTAGCAACAATGATACATTCTTCTCAAGAAACAAATCAAGAACAAAAGAAGTTATGCTAGAGAGAGTAACAATAATCGGAATGTTACTATTTGCTATAAACACAATTGTTTTAAATTTAATATAACATGTGTGGGAATCACAAGTTAGAATTATGAGCCAGTCTTTACGACTGGCTTTTTTTATAAAATTAAGTCTAATAAAAATATTAATCTCATAATTATATAGTAGTGCCCTAGGTACTAAAAATAATTATGAGAGGTGTAACTATGGAGTTATTAGCATTACCATTAGTCTGTGGAATTATTTCATTAATTGTTTTAGGCTTTATTGCAAAAGGTATTATTAAAAAAGATCCTGGAAATAAAAGAATGAAAGAGATAGCATCACATATAGAAGAAGGAGCCATGGCCTTTATAAAGAAAGAGTATAAGTATCTTTCAATATTTGTGGTATGTATTTTTGTGTTAATTTCATTATTTTTAAGTTATAAGACGGCGATAGCATTTTTAGTAGGTGCAATATTCTCAATGTTTGCTGGATTTATAGGAATGAAGATTGCTGTTAAAGCAAATGTAAGAACAGCAAATGCAGCAAAGCATGGAATGAAAGAGGCATTGGGAGTAGCCTTCTCTGGAGGTTCTGTTATGGGGCTTTCAGTTGTAGGTCTTGGAATTATAGGTCTTACTATTTTTGCAGTTATATTTGATTTAAATGCAGAATATATAACAGGTTTTGGACTTGGTGCATCATCAATAGCATTATTTGCAAGAGTTGGTGGGGGGATATATACTAAGGCAGCAGATGTTGGAGCTGATTTAGTTGGAAAAGTGGAAGCTGGTATACCAGAAGATGATCCAAGAAATCCAGCTGTAATTGCGGATAACGTTGGAGATAATGTTGGAGATGTTTGTGGTATGGGAGCTGACCTTTTTGAATCTTATGTTGGATCAATAATTTCAGCTATAACCCTTGGTGCCTTTGTATCAGTAGCAGCTGGGCGTGAAGCTATGATTTATCCTTTAATCCTTGCGGCAATTGGAATTATTTCATCACTTATAGGTATATTTGTAGTTAAGAGTTATAAGGGGGACGATCCTCAAAGGGCTTTAAACATAGGAAGTCTTTTATCAGGAGTAATAGCACTTATATTAAGCGCCATTGCATGTAACTATTTATTTAAAGACTTAAAATTATTTATTCCAGTAGTAGTTGGTGTATGTGTTGGCTTATTAATTGGAAAAATTACAGAAGTATATACATCATCAGATTATAAATCAGTAAGATTTATTGCAAAAGAATGTGAAACAGGGGCAGCGACTAATATAATAGCTGGTCTTGCAGTCGGCATGAAATCAACAGTGATACCTATAATTTTAATAGTAATTGGGATATTAATTTCCTTCTTTAAAACAGGTGGTGGAAGTGATTCTCTTATAGGACTATATTCAATTGCATTATCAGCGGTAGGAATGCTAGCTACAACAGCTATAACAGTTGCAGTTGATGCATATGGACCAATAGCTGATAATGCTGGTGGAATAGCTGAGATGAGTGAATTAAATAAAAGTGTTAGAGAGGTTACAGATAAACTTGATTCAGTTGGTAATACAACAGCAGCTATTGGAAAAGGATTTGCAATAGGATCAGCAGCACTTACTGCTTTAGCTTTATTTGCATCATATACTCAAGCTGTAAAATTAGAATCAATAAATCTTTTAAATCCGTTAACATTAGTTGGCGTACTTATAGGTGGAATGCTTCCATTTTTATTTGGAGCACTTACAATGCAATCAGTTGGTAAGGCAGCAGGTCAAATGGTAGAAGAAGTTAGAAGACAATTTAAAGAAAAGCCTGGAATATTAAAAGGTACAGATAAACCAGAGTACTCAACTTGCGTTGAAATTTCAACTAGAGCAGCTTTAAGGGAAATGCTAGTGCCAGGAATAATTGCAATATTATCACCAATAATTGTAGGATTACTTTTAGGTGCAGAAGCACTTGCAGGGTTAATAGCTGGTGGAGTTGTAACAGGTGTTATGATGGCTATACTTATGGCAAATGCAGGTGGTGCTTGGGATAATGCTAAGAAGTATATAGAAGGTGGTGCATATGGAGGAAAAGGAAGTGAATGTCATAAGGCTGGAGTTGTTGGAGATACAGTTGGGGATCCATTTAAAGATACATCAGGACCAGCTATGAATATACTTATAAAGCTTATGACAATAGTTGCAGTTGTATTTGCACCACTTATAGTAGAATTTGGTGGAATATTATTTTAAAATATTTATTTAATTAATAAAGAGCTATCATTTTGTAATACAGGAAATGATAGCCCTTTTCTATATAATTTTCTAATAGAGGAATTAAAACGAATAATGTGTTACTATATATGTAGAATAATATATAACAGCGGTGGATAAAATATATTAAGAATATAGATAAATTAAATTGGAGGAATAAAATGGGAATAAAGAACACATTAATGGCTTTTATGCGTGAAGAAGCGTATAAACCAATGGATTTAAAAGAATTAACAGAAGTATTTGATATAAAATCAGATGAATATAGAGCTTTTAAAAAAGTATTAAAAGCAATGGAGAAAGAAGGTTTAGTTGTTAGAAATAAAAGTGATAAATACGCTATTCCAGAAAGAGTTGGTTTAATTTCTGGAAGACTTCAAGGTCATCCAAGAGGATTTGGTTTCTTAATACCTGAAACTGAAGGAGAAAAGGATGTATTTATATCATCATCAGCAATGAATGGTGCTATGAATGGAGATAGAGTATTAGTCCATATAACTAGAGATGATAAAAATGGTAAGAAGAGAGAAGGAGAAGTTGCTGAAGTAGTAGAAAGAGCTAATAAAACAATAATTGGTATCTATGAAAATAGCAAAAATTTTGGTTTCGTTGTTCCAGAAGATACAAGATTACATCAAGATATATTTGTATCTAAAAAAGATAGAAATGGTGCAAATGATGGAGATGTTGTAATAGTAGAAGTTACAAAATGGCCAGAGAAGAGAAGAAGTCCTGAAGGGTTCATAAAAGAAGTATTAGGACAAAAGGGAGATAAGGGACTTGATATTCTTACAATAATTAAGAAGTTTGGACTTCCAGAGGAATTCCCTGATAAGGTGTTAAATTTTGCAGATAAAATAGAAGAAGAGATAGATCCTAAAGAATATAAAAGAAGAACAGACTTTAGAGATTTAAAGATGGTAACTATTGATGGTGAAGATGCTAAAGATTTAGATGATGCAGTTTCAATAGAAAGATTACCAAATGGAAACTATAAGCTAGGAGTTCATATAGCAGATGTTACTAATTACGTTAAGGAAGGTAACCCGCTAGATAAGGAAGCTCTTAAAAGAGGTACATCAGTATATCTTATAGATAGAGTTATACCAATGCTTCCAAAGAAACTTTCAAATGGTATATGTTCACTTAACCCTAGAGTTGATAGATTAACATTAAGTTGTATTATGACAATAGATAAAAATGGTAAAGTTCTAGAACATGAAATTCATGAAGGTATAATTAGAACAAATGAGAGAATGACATATACAGATGTAACTAAGATACTTAGAGATAAAGATGAAGAACTAATCAAAAAGTATGATTACTTATATGATGACTTCTTAGCTATGGAAGAACTTGCAAATATATTAAATAAAAAGAGAATGAGAAGAGGAGCAATTGATTTTGACTTTGAAGAAGCAAAGATAACTTTAAATTCTTTAGGTAAGCCAATTGAAATAAAACCTTATCCAAGAGAAATAGCAAATAGAATAATAGAAGAATTCATGCTTGCATGTAATGAAACTGTAGCTGAATATATGTACTGGACTAATTTACCATTTGTATATAGAGTTCATGAAAATCCAGATGAAGAAAAGCTTACAAAGTTTAGAGAGTTTATATATAATCTTGGATATACAATGAAGTGGAGCCAAGATATCCATCCAAGAACTCTTCAAGAAGTTTTAGAGAAGGTTAAGGGAAAGAAGGAAGAAGCTGTAGTAAGTACACTTCTTTTAAGATCAATGATGAAGGCAAGATATTCACCAGAAAGCCTTGGTCACTTTGGTCTAGCTGCAAGATATTATTGCCACTTTACTTCACCAATTAGAAGATATCCAGATCTTCAAATCCATAGAATTATAAAGGAACAAATAAATGGTAAGATTGATGGAGGAAGAGCTAAAAAGTTAATTGGAATAGTTGATTATGCATCAAAACAATCTTCAGAAACAGAAAGGGTAGCTCAAGAAGCTGAAAGGGAAGTTGATGATTTAAAGAAAGCAGAATACATGCAAGATAGAATTGGAGAAGAATTTGAAGGAATTGTTTCTTCAGTTACATCATTTGGTATGTTCGTTGAACTTCCAAGTACTATAGAAGGATTAGTTCATATAACTGCTTTAGAAGATGATTATTATGTATATGATGAAAATCATTTAGCTTTAATTGGAGAAAGAACAAAGAATATTTATAGATTAGGTGATGAAGTAAAAGTTAAATGTAGCAAAGTAGATATTGCAAATAGAGAAATTTACTTTGACTTAATAAAAGAAGAAGAGGAAGAAAAAGAAGAAGAGGCTTTAAAAGAATTCCAAGAAAGACTTCCTCAAGTAAAAAAAGAAGTAAAAGAAGCTCTAGCAAGAGTTGAAGAAGAAGAATCTGAATTAGAATAATTTAATAAATTAAAAAGGAAGCTATCATTGAGTTATTTGAAAGGATAATTATAAATGATAGCTTCATTTAGTTAAGGAGTGTTTAAAAATATATAATATTACACTTTTTATATATAATTGATAATAGGCTCAATATATAATATAATTTTATTAAGTTATATAGTGGTAAATAAAAAGTAGGTGAAAAAAGATGGTAAGAAAGAAAAACTCAAATACTTTAGCAGAAAATAGAAAAGCAAGACATGATTATTTTATAGAAGAAACAATTGAAGCTGGATTAGAACTAGTTGGAACAGAAGTTAAATCTATAAGAAATGGTAGGGCAAATCTTAAAGAGTGTTATGCTGAAGTTAGAAACGGTGAAATATTTATAAGAGGAATGCATGTAAGTCCTTATGAGCAAGGAAATATATTTAACGTAGATCCACTAAGAGATAGAAAGCTTCTTCTTCATAAAGAACAAATAGGAAGACTTGCAGGACTTGTATCTAGAGAAGGACTTACACTTATACCTTTATCTCTTTACCTTAAAAATGGAAGAGTTAAGGTTGCTCTTGGAGTTTGTAAGGGTAAGAAGGACTATGATAAGAGGAATTCATTACTAGAAAAAGCTCATAATAGAGAAATGCAAAGAGAACTAAAAAATAGAAATAGATATTAATAAAGGGAGTATTCTAATTAAATTGGAGTACTCTTTTTTATTATAAATAATTAAGTTATCTATTAATTAAAAATCAAATGAGTTGAGAATATGCTTTATATTTATAGCATTATTTAATTAATTTATTAGTTAAAGTGAAATTGTAAATCCAATTTGTAAACTTTAATAAATAAATTAGAATTCGAGAAATTTAGTATTATAATAGTAAAGAAGGATTTTTTTTCTAAAAAGAGACGTTGTAGCAGGGGGAATTTTATATGGATATTGATAATAAAAGTACAATAATGAGTTCTCACAAAAGAAGTAGAGAATATGGAATAAAGGAAAATAATAAAGGATCTAAGAGGAGTATTAAGAATAGCGAATTTAAAATAGTCTTAGAAGAAAATTCAGAACTTATAAAAATAGCAAAGATATATATGAATATTTTCAAAGATGTCCTTAAAGATGAAAAATTTATAATAGTGCTTACAGACAAAGATGGTTGCATATTACATATAAGTGGAAAAGAAAATGTAGTAAAAGAGTATGAAAAGTTGAATCTAATTGCAGGAATGTATATGGATGAGAAAAGTATTGGAACGAATGCTATGGCAGTTGCAATAGAAGAAGATAAAGCAGTTCAAGTAACAGCAGATGAACATTACATAGACATTTTTAAAAGACTTACATGTTCAGCAGCGCCTATACATGGAAAAAGTGGCAAAATAATAGGCACACTAAATCTAACATCAGAATGGGAAAATAAACATCTACATTCTTTAGGATTAGTTTTATTTGGCGTTAAGGCTATAGAAAATGAATTAGTAAGACTTCATGTAAGTGAGGTTCTTAAAGAGGCTTATAACTATGTAGGTAGTGTTATGAATAACGTTGGTAAAGGAATAGTAACTATAGATTCTGATGGGTGCATAAATAATGTTAATGAACTTGCTTGTGAAGTAATTGGACTAAAGTCTTTAGATTTATTAAATAAGAAGATTGAAAGTATACTACCTGGATGGAAAAATATTAATTTAAGTCTAAGAAAAAATAATTATAATACATATGTGAAAGAAATAAAGTTTTTAAATGATACAAGCCATAGAATATTAATAACAGTAAAGCCTATAAGATTAGAGGATAAAATTATAGGCTTTGTAATCATTATGGGAAGGCAAAAAGAAAAGAATGATAGTAAATCTTTAGGAGCTTATAAGACTTTTGATGATATAGTAGGGTCTAGCGATGCAATATTAAATGTTATTACTAACTGTAAAGTAGTAGCAAATAGTCCATCTACTATTTTGATAGAAGGAGAGAGTGGAACTGGTAAAGAGGTATTGGCACAAGCTATACATAATTTTAGTTATAGAAGAGATCATAGATTTGTGGCTATAAACTGCGGAGCTATTCCCCAAAATTTAATTGAAAGTGAACTATTTGGGTACGAAGAAGGAGCCTTTACAGGAGCAAAAAAAGGTGGAAAGATAGGTAAATTTGAATTAGCAAATGGAGGAACAATATTCCTAGATGAAATTGGAGAAATGCCTCTTGAAATGCAAGTACATCTTATTAGAGTTATTCAAGAAAGTAGGATTAGTAGAATTGGTAGTGATAAAGAAATACCTATAGATGTTAGGATAATTGCAGCTACTAATAAGGACCTAAAAGAAGAGATTAGAAACGGAAATTTTAGAGAAGACTTATTTTATAGATTAAGTGTTATTCCTATAAGTCTTCCACCTCTTAGAGAAAGAAAAGGAGATGTGCAAAAACTTATTGAGCATTTCTTAAGAGTAAAAGCACTTAAATTAAATAAACAAATTCCAAAAATAAATACTAAGCTTTATAATAAGTTAGTTAATTATTCATGGCCAGGAAATATTAGAGAACTTGAAAATTGTATTGAAAATATAGTTAATTTAGATGGAGATATATCATATAAATTTGTTGGAAATATAGATAAAGAAATTAAACATTATGATATAGAAAAAGAAGCTTCAGTAGATTGTGTAGAATGCAATGATTCATCAAAAGATGGTATATATATAGAAATAGGAAATGATTTTAACATAAAAGATATAGAAAAAACATTAATTGAAAAGGCTATTAAATGTAATGATTATAATATGAGTAAAACTGCAAAGGCCCTTGGGATAAGTAGAAATACTTTATATTATAAGCTTGATAAATATAATATATATTAAGTGTCCTAAAACTTAGCAATGTCCTAAAATTTAACATAAAATATAAAAATGTGTAGTAGAATAGTACATATGGAGTATTTATAAAAACAAAAGATTGTTAAAAAAATGACGTAGTTGTGAGAGAATCACTAAATGTATAAAATTGGTATAGTAATTGCTAATATATAATAACGTAGATGGAAACAATTTAAATTATTTATAAATATAGTGTGTATAGGAGGAGTTTTGTTATGGCACGTTTTACATTACCAAGAGACATTTATCATGGAAAAGGTTCAATTGATGTATTAAAAGAAATTGAGGGTAAGAAGGCAATTATAGTAATGGGTGGAGGCTCAATGAGGAAATTTGGTTTCTTACAAAAAATTGAGGACAACTTAAAGGCTGCAGGGCTTGAAGTTATGGTGTTTGATGGAGTTGAATCTGACCCATCAGTTGAAACTGTAATGAAAGGTGCAGAAGCTATGAGAAGCTTTGAGCCAGATTGGATAATTGGATTAGGTGGAGGTTCACCAATAGATGCAGCAAAGGCTATGTGGATATTCTATGAGTATCCAGATTTTACATTCAAAGAAGCAATAGTTCCATTTGGATTACCTAAGTTAAGGAAGAAAGCTAAGTTTATAGCTATAGCTTCAACTAGTGGAACAGCTACAGAAGTAACTGCTTTTTCAGTTATAACTGAAAAAGCAGCTAAAATTAAATATCCTTTAGCTGATTTTAATATAACACCTGATATAGCAATAGTAGATCCAGACCTTGCAGAAACAATGCCACCAAAATTAGTTGCACATACAGGAATGGATGCTATGACTCATGCAATGGAAGCTTATGTTTCAACAATAGCAGATAACTTTACAGATCCATTAGCCTTAAAAGCAATTGAAATGGTTAGAGATAATATTAAAAAGTCATATGAAGGAGATAAACATGCAAGAGCAGAAATGCATGATGCTCAATGTTTAGCAGGTATGGCATTTAGTAATGTTTCTCTTGGAATAGTTCATTCAATGGCTCATAAAATTGGTGGTGTGTTCCA
The DNA here is from genome assembly GCA_040144665.1 of Clostridium perfringens. Taxonomy (GTDB): domain Bacteria; phylum Bacillota; class Clostridia; order Clostridiales; family Clostridiaceae; genus Clostridium; species Clostridium perfringens_A. The sequence goes on along the minus strand of JBBVGE010000198.1, from coordinate 50,777 downwards.
TGTACCTCATGGATGCGCAAATGCTATAATGCTTCCTTCAGTGATAGAGTTTAATGCAGATGTATGCGAAGAAAGATATGCAAAAATAGCTAAAATGTTAAATTTAGAAGGAAATAATGATAAGGAATTAACAAAGTCATTAGTTAAATTGATAAGAGATTTAAATAAAGAATTAAATATACCAGCTACATTCAAGGAATATGGAGTAGATGAAGCAGAATTCTTAGCTAACTTAGCTTTCATGGCTGAAAATGCAGTTGCAGATGCTTGCACACTAACTAATCCAAGAAAAGTAGTTCCAGAAGAAATAGAAAAGATATATAAAGCATCATTCTATGGGGAAGAAGTAAACTTCTAATTAAAAATCTAAAAATATCTAAAAGCTTCCAGAAAGACTTTTGATGGAAGCTTTTAGTAAGTTGAATAGGAAAAATATACTAAAAGGGAGTTAGGGCTAATATGTATAAGATAATTTCAAAGAGAGAACTTACAAATAACATATATTTAATGGATATAGAAGCAAAGAGAGTTGCAAAATCAGCAAGACCAGGACAGTTTATAATAATTAAAAATGATGAAAAAGGTGAAAGAATACCTTTAACAATTGCAGATTTTAATAAAGAAAAAGGTACTGTAAGCATAGTATTTCAAACGGTTGGCCAAGGAACTAAAGAATTAGCAGAATATGAAGTGGGGGATTACATAAAAGATTTTGTGGGACCTCTTGGCAGACCAAGTAAATTTGTTGAAGAAGATTTAGAAAAGCTTAAGAATAAAAAAATTATATTTATAGCTGGTGGTGTTGGGGCAGCACCTGTATATCCACAAGTTAAATGGATGAAAGCGCATGATATAGATGTTGATGTAATAATAGGAAGTAGAACTAGGGATCTTTTAATACTAGAAGATGAAATGAAAGAGGTAGCTAAAAATCTTTATATTGCAACAGATGATGGATCTTATGGATTTAATGGAAGAGTTACTGATATGTTAAATCATTTAGTTAAGGAAGAAGGAAAGAACTATGATGAAGCAATTGTTATAGGACCTATGATAATGATGAAGTTCATGTGCATGTTAACTAAAGAATTAAATATCCCTACAATAGTTAGCTTAAATCCTATTATGGTAGATGGTACCGGAATGTGTGGAGCTTGTAGAGTAACTGTTGGAGATGAAGTAAAGTTTGCCTGCGTTGATGGTCCAGAATTTGATGGACACCTAATAAATTTTGATGAAGCTATGAGAAGACAAAATATGTATAAGACAGAAGAGGGAAGAGCTATCCTTAAAGAAAAAGAAGGAGATACTCATCATGGTGGATGCGGACATTGCGGAGGTGAAGAATAATGAATATGGAAGATAGAATGAAGAGAGTCCCAGTTAGAGAACAAGATCCTAATGAAAGGGCTAGAAACTTTGAAGAAGTATGTTTGGGATATAATGAAGAAGAAGCAGTTAAAGAAGCTAATAGATGCCTTCAATGTAAGAATCCAAGATGTGTTACAGGATGTCCTGTATCTATAGATATACCAGGTTTTGTTAAAGAAGTGGCTGAAGAAAATTTTGAAGAAGCAGTTAAAGTTATTTCAAAATATAGTGCTCTTCCAGCTGTTTGTGGAAGAGTATGTCCACAAGAAAGTCAATGTGAGGGGAAATGTGTACTTGGAGTAAAAGGAGATCCAGTTTCGATTGGTAAACTTGAAAGATTTGTAGCAGATTGGGGTCGTGAACACAATGTAGATCTTTCAGAAAAAGAAGAGGATAAGAAGATAAAGGTTGCGGTAATAGGAAGTGGACCTGCTGGACTTACTTGTGCTGGGGATTTAGCTAAGAAAGGTTATGATGTAACTATATTTGAAGCTCTTCATGAACCAGGTGGAGTTTTAGTTTATGGTATACCAGAATTTAGACTTCCAAAGGATACTGTAGTTAAAAGTGAAATTGAAAATATTAAGAAACTAGGAGTTAAAGTAGAAACTAATGTAATCATTGGTAGAACTATAACTATTGACGAGCTATTAGAAAATGAAGACTTTAAAGCTGTATTTATAGGATCAGGTGCAGGACTTCCAAGATTTATGGGCATAAAAGGAGAAAATGCAAATGGAGTATGTTCAGCAAATGAATTCTTAACAAGAGTTAATTTAATGAAAGCATTTAAAGATGATTATAAAACTCCAGTTAGAACAGGAAAGAAAGTTGCTGTTGTAGGAGGCGGAAATGTTGCTATGGATGCTGCAAGAACAGCACTTAGACTTGGAGCTGAAACACATATAGTATATAGAAGAAGTGAAGCAGAACTTCCAGCAAGAGTTGAAGAAGTTCATCACGCAAAAGAAGAAGGAATAATATTTGATATTTTAACTAATCCTACAGAAATTTTAACAGATGAAAATGGATGGGTTAAAGGAATGAAGTGCATTAAAATGAAACTTTTAGAAGCTGATGAATCAGGAAGAAGAAGGCCAGTTGAAATTGAGGGATCGGAATTTGTGATGGATGTAGATACAGTAATAATGTCTTTAGGTACTACACCAAATCCACTTATTTCAGCTACAACAGAAGGCCTTGAAATAAATAAAAGAAAATGTATAGTAGCAGAAGAGCATTCAGGTAAAACAACTAAGGATGGAGTATATGCAGGTGGTGATGCAGTAACAGGAGCTGCAACAGTAATACTTGCTATGGGTGCAGGTAAAGATGCTGCAAAAGCAATTGATGAATATTTAAGTGAAAATTAGGGATAATAAGTATATACCACATTAACTTCATTTGTGTATAGCTTAAAATCCAGTTATGCAAAGAATAACAAACCTTATAAATCCTTCTATCTATAACATCACGGTCTGGTTATGGATAGAGGGATTTTTCTTATTTATTAATGATAAATATGACTAAATTGTAAACAATAATAGTGAATTAAGAAAAAAATAAAAAATTATAGTAAAATAATAAAGGGTTAATGTAAACCTTAGCACATAAGAGAAGACATAATTTATTATGAAAGGAAGATTATATGAATAACAAGAAAAAAGGAATCTCTCTTGTATTAATTGCAACATTATTCTGGGGAATGATGGGTGTAACTAGCAGAACGCTAGGAAATGCAGGGATTGATTCGATGAGTATATCATTCTTTAGATGTTTAATTGCATCAATAGGATTTAGTATATTCTTATTTATTTTTAATAAAAATGCATTTAAGATGGATTTAAAAGGAATTATAATTAGTGGTATTTATGGTATCGTAACCTTTGGATTATCTTTTACAACATTTAATATTGCAGTAGAGAGAGTTCCAATAGCAGTTGCAACAGTTCTTATGTTTACAAATCCGATATGGGTAACAATTTTTAATGCAATATTCTTTAAAGAAAGGATAACAGCTAAAAAGGCAATTGTAATTGCCCTTGCAATAACAGGTTGTATTTTAATTTCTAATATATTTGGAGTTGGTCTTGAAAATCTTGATGTAGTTGGATTATTAATAGGACTTTCAACAGGAGTTTTATTTGCACTTCAACTTGTAATACCAAGATTCTTTGATGGTAAGTATTCAAAGGACAGTATGTTAATATACGGATTTATATTTAGTACAATAGTTTTAGCATTCTTTACAAACTTTACTGGAATAAATACTGCTATAACTATAAATTCATCACCAATGTTTGTAATACTTAATATATTATCAATTGGTATATTAAGTACATTTATAGCTAACATATCATATGTAAAAGCTACAGATTATATAGAAACAGGTGTTGCATCAGTATTAGTTGCATTAGAGCCAGTGCTTGGAAGTTTATTTGCTTACTTAGTTTATGGAGAAACATTAACAGGACTTCAATTACTTGGAGGCTTATTAATTGTTGCGGCAGCTATATGGCTTGCAAGAACAGCTGATTAATTTTATATATAAATAGTTATAATAGCTATTAGAGGATAAGTTTACAATCCTCTAATAGCTTTTTTTATCATTTAGTAGGATAATAAACTTAGAGATTGGGGGAAAAAATATGAAAAATAGTAGAGCAAAGCAAAGAACAGTAATGTTATCTTTGATTAAAAATACATATAAAAACTTTAAGTTTAATTTCTTTGCATGTACATATTTTGAAATGTGCTATAGAATTTTGACTGCATTTATATTTGCACCAATAATATTTTTAATATTTAAATACTTTATAGGAACAGAAGGAATGGTTACTCTTACAAATAAAGATTTTATAACATTTGGACTTAGTCCTGAAGGGATTATATGTATCTTGATATTATTGATACTTGCATTCAGTATGATATTTATAGAGATTGGTGCCTTAACCTATATAGGAGCAGAATCACATAGAGGAAAAAAGATTAAGGTTGTAGACGGAATCTTTAATGTGTTTGGAATATTAAAAGATACTCTAAATATTGGGCTAATCCCACTTATATTAATTACAGGGGTAATTGGACCATTAACTGGAGTTGGACTTTGTAGTTCTTTAATTAGAAATTATTCTATACCACCTTTTATAACAATAGAACTTTCAAAAACACTTTGGGGTAAGGCTTTACTTGGATTAATAGTTATTGTATTAGTTTTATTATTACTTAGATGGATACTAGCTATTCCAATAGTTGTAATAGAAAAAGTAAAAGGAAAAGAAGCTGTAAGTAGAAGTAATAAAATATATAAGAAAAATAAATGGAACCTTTTAAGAGGAGTTATCTTATGGGAAGTTGTTTTTGCTTTACTTGTTTCAATTGCAATAAGTGTATTTTTAGGAGCTGGAATTGGAATCGGAGGATATATATTTTCACCTAATGCTATTGAAAGTAAGATATTTTTAGGAGCATTACTTGTAATATTTTATGTAGGTTTTACTATAGTATCACTTTTAATAACACCTCTTTTTGTTTCATTTTTAGTGGAGCTTTATTATGCACTTAGAGATGATACAGTAGAAGAAGAGAGGGAGTTTAAGTCCTATGAAGATTATAAGAGTAATATTTTATATAAGTTATCAAAAAAGGGATCAAAAATATTTGTTTTTATACTCATAATATTATTTATAGGATATAGTGGTCTAGTTGGATATGGAGTAATATTTGATAGAGTTATAAATGATAGAGTAGAGATAACAGCACATAGAGGAGCAAGTACAGTAGCTCCAGAAAATACTTTATCTGCAATAAAAAAAGCTGCAAAGCAAGGAGCTAATTATGCTGAGATAGATGTTCAAACAACAGAAGATAATGAAACTATACTTCTTCATGATAATACTTTTAGAAGAACAGCAGGAGTTAATAAAACCCCTAGACAAATGACTTTAAAGGAAATAAAAAAACTTGATAATGGTTCCTTCTTTTCAAAAGATTATAAAGGAGAAAAAATTCCAACTTTAGATGAAGCTTTAAAAGAAGCAAAAGGTAAAATAAAATTAAATATTGAACTTAAACCAAAAGGAAAAGATGATCCATTAGCTAAAAATGTAAATAAATTAATTGTAGAAAATGGAATGGAGCATGATGTTATAATATCATCAAATAATTTTAATATACTTCAAAAGATGAAGAAAATAAATCCTAATATACAGGTTGGATATATTGTACTTGCAGCTGTTGGAGATTTTGAAAAATTAAATGTAGACTTCTTTTGCTTAGAGGCATCCCTTGTAAATGCAAAGACTGTATATGCACTTCATGCACTAGGAAAAGAAGTTGATGTATTTACTATAAATGATAGAGAACGTGCAGAAAAAATGATGTATCTTGGAGTAGATAACATAATAACTGACGATGTTCCAATGATACTTGATGTTAAAAAGGAAATGGAAAGAGAAGAGCATTATGATTATGTAACATTCTATTATGAATCAATTTTAAGTATAATAAATTATGCAAAAATTTAAAAAAGTAGTTGCAAAAAACTGTAAATCTGATATTATATAGTATAAGTAAATTAAATAAAGAGAATCCATTGATAAGGAAGAGTAGGTAAATTAAGCTTCATTAAAGAGAGCTAAGGGTGGTGAGATCTTAGCAAGAAGAGATTTAGTGAATGGACCTTGGAGGAATAAAACGAAATCTATATTTTTTAGAGAGTAGCATTTATGGTGGGCTGCACCTTATAGCGGATAGAGTATGTTAGTACTTGAATTTTGAGGTGGTGTTTAATTTATTACATAAATTTTAAACACAATTTAGGTGGCAACGCGGAAAGTTTATAATCCGTCCTATGTTTTTAGCATAGGACGGTTTTTTATTTGCCTAAAATTAATACTTAAATATTAAAAAATTTCTAAGATAGAGATATGAAAGGTGGTGATCAAAGTGTTATGAAGTGATGAAATTCTAGGAGAGTGGCAAGAAAATAATTATTTTAAAATAAAAGGAGAAAGAATTATGAATAGAAATGGAAACACTAAAAAAATGATAATTAATGCATTATTACTTGGAATAGGAGCAATACTTCATCAAATTACACCAGCACTTGGATTACCAATGCAACCTGACTTTGCTCTTGTTATGTTATTTATAATAATGATTATAAATAATGGAGATTATAAGATTTCATTAATTGCAGGAATTATAACAGGAGTATTTACGGCTATGACTACTAAATTCCCTGGGGGACAAGTACCTAATATGATTGATAAATTAATTACTGTAAATCTTGTATTTATTATTATGTTTGCTATGAATAAGATTAAAATGTTAAAAGATATATCAGAAAGTAAGAAGAGAATGCTTCAAAGCGCAATTATATTCCCAGTTGGAACTCTAATAAGTGGAGTGACTTTCCTTGGTTCAGCTAGTATATTAGTTGGATTACCAGCGGGATTTGAAGCTTTATTTATAGCAGTAGTAATTCCAGCAGTTGCTATAAACTTAATTGCAGGATGTATGTTATTTAAGATAGTAAGTACTTCAATGAAAAGGGCTTTGGCATAGATTAGATAGATGAATTATATAATATATATGTAACGATAACTTAGGGAGAATATAAATGGTAGAGTCAAGAATCAGTGGTATATCTAACCTTAAGAATAGTTTCGGAATCTTGATAGCTATAGGTGCTATAGTTGGAATGTTTAGTGGATTTATATTTCAAGATATTGAAGTAGATGCAGGACTATGTATTGGAGCTTCAATAGGAGTACTTCTAGAGAGTGCATTGGGAGGAAGAAACAATAAAAAACAGGAAAGAATTAAATGAATGTATCTGAAAATAAAGTTTTATTAAGTCTTAAGAAGAGTTTTGGAAGTTTAATAGTAGCTGGAATAATAGTAGGATTAATTATAGGGATTATACTTAATCAAATTGGAATTTGGATTGCTATAGGAGCAGGTGTTGGAGCTGGACTTGATAATTCTATTAAAAATTCAGAGGAAAATACAAAAGAATAATATAAAAAGCTATTAGAATTTAATAAATTCTAATAGCTTTTTAGTTAATTAAGGTAAAAGTTATTTAGAATATATAAATCTAATTTAATATTGTCCAGTTTTATTACAAATTTAAATATATTGCTACATATATGCCTATAATATCCAATATATCGTTGAATCATAGATAAATTTGCCTTATAATGATAAATATTAACAAATAAGAAACAAATAATTAATTAATAATGAACATATAAAGTATGAAATTAAAGGAGAGAAATTATAAGGTATGAATAGAAAAAAGTTAAATACAATAGTTAAAACTACATTACTTATGGCAGCTATATCAATTGCTCCATTATTTGCTGGTGGTATAACTGCAAATGCAAGTGATTCAACTGAACAAGAATTTTTATCAGCAATAAGTAAGTATAATCAAAAAGAGGTTATTGTTGAGAATGGTATATCTTTAAGAAAAGGAGAATCATTAGATTTATCTAAATATCCTGATTGGGAGATGTCTAACAATAATACAGTAACTATAAATGATAAAGGTGTTGTAACTCCTAAAAATTCAGGTACTGTTTATTTAAGCAAGAAGATAGGGGATAAGGTTCATGTATTTGAAATATATGTACCTAAGAATAGTAAGAGTGCTTATTCATCACCAAAATCAAATACAGTAGATAGAGATCATTATAAAGTATTTATAGATGCAGGTCATGGTGGACATGATAATGGAGCTTATGGAAATGGAGTATATGAAGATGAATTAAATCTTCAAATTGCGCTAAGAATTCAAAAAAAATTAGAAGCTAAGGGTATAGAAGTAAGGATGAGTAGAACATCTGATGTATATCTTTCATTAGAAGAGAGATCAGAACTTGCAAATGAATATGCTCCAGATGTATTTGTATCTAATCATATAAACTCATTTGATCAAGAAAGTGCAAATGGAATAGAAACATATCATCATAGAGATAAAACTCAGTACAAGCCTTTAAGTGATAATATACAAAATAATGCGATTAAATCAACAGGTGCGGTAAATAGAGGGGTTAAGTCTGCAAACTTCGCTGTACTTAGAGAAACTAACATGCCTTCAACATTATTTGAAGCTGGATTTATCTCAAACAAAGCAGAATCAAGCAAGTTAAAGACAGATGAATATCAAGAAAAATTAGCTACTTCAATTGCAGATGGAGTTGAAAAGTATTTAAAAGATAACATTAAATTAAATGGTAATACAGAGAAGCCAGAAGAAAAGCCTGAAAATAAACCAGATACTAAGCCAGAAGTTAAACCGGAAGAAAAACCAGATACTAAACCTGAAGTAAAGCCAGAAGCTACAAAGACAGGGAAAGTAACAGCGAGTGCATTAAATGTAAGAAGTGGAGCTTCAACTAGTCATTCAGTAATAGGAAGCTTATCCAATGGTTCAACTGTTGAAATAGTATCAACATCAAAGGGATGGCACAAAATAAAATATAAGAATGGTTACGGATACGTATCAGCAGATTATATAACTTTATAAGATAAAATAATATTTTAAATTAAGACTATCAAAACTTTAATTAATATAAAGTTTTGGTAGTCTTTTTTAAAAGTAGTGTATAAGTTTATAAATTAGAAAATAATATTATTAAATTTAAGCATAATTCAATAATTAGATATCTAATAAGATAGGCAAACAGACTATCTTATTTTTTGTCATAATCATGTGAAACATCAACTGCATCTGCTAATGTAGTTTGTTTATTTGTTTGTACTCTTGGATTAATATAAGATAATATTTCCTCATTTGAAAATCTATCATTAATTTTAGCATTATCTAGATCTTTATTAAGAGAAGTTATCATATCTGCGTCACTAGATTCAGTTACATTAGTTTTTAATATGTGAGCTAACACACCTATAGGATTCCCATTTTCATCTTTCATCCAAATTACCTCCTTACCTTCAAATGTAGTATCTGCATTAATGAATCTTTAATTCATGGGAAATTTAGTGAAAAATTTAGTATTATATCAAGAATAGGTACTTATAGAGATATTGAAAAGACTCTTTTATATATAGTAAATAAAAAATATAAATAATATTGAAAAATAGGCAAATAATATTAAATGATATTAATTTATATAAGTAATATTTAAGTATAGAAGGGAGATTAATATAAAATATGAGTGAAACAATTAGAGAAAAATTAGAAGGTCGCGTGAGTTACCATGACTCCGTTGAAGAGATGTTAAAGAGAATACAAACTGATGGACTTTCAAGTGTGTTTTCAAGATGGGAACCACAAGAAAAAATAAGATGTAAATTCTGTCTTGAAGGATTAAGTTGTCAATTATGTACACAAGGTCCTTGTAGAATTAATGAAAAAACAGGAGCTGATAAGGGCGTTTGTGGTATCGGAGCAGATGCCATGGCTATGAGAAATTTTCTTATGAGAAATATAATGGGTGCAGCTACATATGCACATCATGCATTTGAAGCTTTTAGAACACTTAGAGCTACTGGTGAAGGTAAATCTCCATTTAAAATAAAAGATGAAGCGAAATTGAAATGGATGTGTGAAAAAGTAGGAATAGATGCTAATCAAGATATTAATAAACTTGCTGTTCAATTAGCCGATTTTCTTGACAGAGAGATGAAAGTTAATCCTGATCAAACTAGTATAATGACAGAAGCCTTTGCTCCACAAAAAAGAAAATCAGTATGGAAAAAACTTCATATTTACCCTTCTGGTGTTGAACATGAAGTTCAAAACTCAATTGCAAGCTGTTTAACAAATGTGGATGGAGATTATGTATCACTTGCTACAAAAGGTCTTAGATTAGGACTATCTACAATATATACAGCACAAATAGGCCTTGAAATGGTACAGGATATTTTATTTGGAACTCCTATGCCTCATGAAGTTAATGTTGACTTAGGTATAATGGATCCTGACTATGTAAATATAGTATTTAATGGACATCAACCTTGGATAGGTGCAATTACAATAGAAAAACTTAGAAAAGGTGAATATAAAGATGAAGCTATAGCGGCAGGAGCTAAAGGTATCAGAGTAGTTGGTTCTATTGAAACAGGGCAAGAATTACTACAAAGATACGAAGTTGATGATGTATTCGTTGGTCTTATGGGCAATTGGCTAGCTATAGAACCACTCTTAGCTACTGGTACAGTAGATGCAATAGCTATGGACGAGAACTGTTCACCTCCAGCTATAGATCAATATGCTGAAAAATATCAACTAGCATTAGTTAGTATAAGCACGATAATAGGTGTACCTGGTGCTGAACATAAGATTCCATATTATCCAGAAAAGGCTAATGAAATGTCAGATGATTTAATTAAGATAGCAATAGATAACTTTAAGAAAAGACATGGTAAAATTGAACCTATGGTTCCTAAACATGTTACAAAAGCTATATCAGGATTTTCAACAGAAGCTGTTTTAAGTGCTCTTGGAGGTAAAATTGATCCATTAGTTGATGTAATTGCAGCAGGTAAAATAAAAGGTGTCGTTGCACTTGCAAACTGTTCTACTTTGAGAAATGGTCCTCAAGATTGGAATACAGTTAATATAACAAAAGAATTAATAAAAAGAGATATATTAGTAGTGGCTGGAGGTTGTGGTAATCACGCTCTTGAAGTAGCAGGATTATGCAACTTAGATTCTGTAGAAAAATATGCAGGAGAAGGTTTAAAGGAAATATGTAATATGCTTAAAATACCTCCTGTATTAAGCTTTGGTACTTGTACTGATACAGGTAGAATATCAATGCTTGTTACGGCCTTAGCAGATCATCTTGATGTTGATATTCCAGACCTTCCTATAGCAGTTACTGCTCCAGAATGGATGGAACAAAAAGCTACTATAGATGGTATATTTGCAGTAGCATATGGAGCATATACACATTTATCTCCTACTCCATTTGTTACTGGTGCTCCTAAATTAGTAAAACTTCTTACAGAAGATGTTGAGGGGTTAACAGGTGGCAAAGTAGCTTTAGGAGATGATCCAGTTGAAGCAGCAAAAGCTATAGAAGCTCATATAATAAGTAAAAGACAAAAACTTGGACTTAAATAATATTTTTAGCATTTGTGCACAACCTTTAGTGAAATTTTCGATATAATGAAAGTTTTAGGAAAAGAATTTTCAGATAAGCAAAAGTTGAAATATTATCAACATCAAAGGAATGGCACAAAATAAAGTATAAGAGAGGATATGGATACGTATCAGCAGATTATATGACTTTATAGTATAAAATAATATTTTAAATTAAGACTACCAAAACTTTAATTAATATAAAGTTTTGGTAGTCTTCTTTTTATATAATTGTAAATAATAGATATATAATTATAATATTTTTAAAACCCTGTAAGAAATGATTAAGTTTATACGTATATAATATGAAAGATAAAAAAGGGGGACAGAGAATTGGATGTTAATGATTTAATAGAAGATATTAAAAAGGGTAAATCAGATGCTTTGGATGCTTTGGTAGATGAATATGGGAAGCTTATATATGGTGTTATTGCATCAATAATGTTACCTAATAATATGGATAGTGAAATAGATGAATGCTTTAACGATGTTTTAATTACAATTTGGTTTAAGATAGATAATTTCGATTTAAATAAGGGTAAGTTTAGAAACTGGATAATATCATTAAGTAAGTATAAGGCACTTGATTATTTAAGGAAAAGAAAAAAAGATGAAGAGCTTAATGAGGAGTATATATCAGAAGAGGCATCAATAGAGGAAGAAATGTTAAGTAATGAAGAAAAGGACTTGCTTAAAAAATCTATTAATTCTTTAGAGAATATTGATAGAGAGATATTTACATTAAGATTTATAGAAGATTTTAGTATTGAAGAGATTTCAAGAAAGTTAAATATAGATAAGGGTACCCTATACACGAGAATATCTAGAGGTAAAAAGAAATTAAAAAAATTAATGGAGGGATATTATGAGTAGCTATGCAGAATTTAATATAGATGATTTAGTATATGAAGAGTTTAATGATGCTGAAGTAAAGAATTTTGAAAGCCTTGGAGAAGGATTCATAAGTAGAGTTGCAAATAGAAAAAAAGAATTAAAAAGAGAAATAGCTATAGAAAATTATAATATTATAAAAGAAGAAGTAGCTAATGAATTAGAAATTGGAGAAGTATTAAAAGAAAAATGTACTGGAACTATGGGATGGCTTCAATATTTATCTGAAACTATGTGGAGTGCAGACTATTATGTATTACCGTTTGCTTTGTGGGATGTTAGTCTTAATTACAGAATTTTTATAACAGATAGAAAGATAATGATATTTGAAGTTACAAATATTTTTAAGATACAGAGAGAATATATAATAGATTTTAAAGACATAGATAGATATAAAGGAAATATTAAAAAAGGAAAGTTTAGATTTTTTGCAAAGAAAGATAAGTATGATGAGATTAGAATGTCTTCTAATTGGCTATTATATTATTTGCTTCAAGGAAGATTTGATGTATATATAACATCAGAAAATAAACATGAGGTTGTTAAGTTATTAGATGAAATTTTGAAAAAATAATGTAATTTAGGTAAGTTTAAAAAATATTAAAATCTTTTGGTTTAATATGAAGTAGTTTCAGCATGTAGTTAAGTTGACAGTGAAGAATATGTGCTATATAATTAGTTCATAAAACAAAATTGAATAGTGCGTTTTACAAAATCAAATTTACCTAACATGGGGATGTTTTGGCTTCGACGGGGGTAAGTGAGGTTTGGTAAGCGAGCCGAGGGAAGCATGGTGCCTCGATAATAAAGTATGCATTAAAGATAAACGCAGAAGACAATTTTGCATTAGCAGCTTAATATAAGACTGCTCATCAGCCCTAGATTGCCCACGGTCTAGGATCCTGGTGTCATTATAAGTGGGGAACCGAGCTTAGCAAAGCTTTGAGCTAGGAACGGAACTTATGAAGCTAGCGATCTAGTTACCTGTCTGTAGGTGTTCTAGAAAGCGAAATTTAATATGCAGACTACGCTCGTAGAAAGCTAGACGGAGCTACTTTCGGACACGGGTTCGACACCCGTCATCTCCACCATAGAATAAATCCACGATAGAAATATCGTGGATTTTTTTATCTAAAATTTCCTTGAAAATTATGCTATGACTAAGGTCTTATATTATAATAATTAATGTTTAAGTTAATAAAAAATTTGAGTTAAGTGATATGAATAAAGAAATAAATATATTTTAAATTATGATAAGTTTAAGTGTATAGATAATAAATGCAAGTTTACATGTTGTGAAGGGTGGGATATTAGTATAGACACTAATACTTATATACGGTAGTAGTATTGATAAAAAATAAATTTAAATTAATATTTAAATTTTATCTATAATTTTAGACTTTAATACTAAGAATAATATAGTATTCAATGGCAAATATAAATATTATAAGAGGTGAAAAAATGAGTAATAAACATAAAAATAGTAAGAAGAAAATGGCATCCTTAGGGCTAAGAAAAGATGAAAATGGAGATTATAAATATATTGATCCTAATGATACAACTTCAGAATTTGTTCCAGTAAGAAATAGTATATCAAAGTCTACAAAATATTAATGAGTATACACAAAAACTATATTAGTATTCCCTTAGATTAGTCTAGGGGATTTTTTTATTTAATAATTATGTAAATTATATAAAGTTATAAACTAGAATAATTAAATCCAATTCTGAAATACTGTTAAAAATAATCAATGATATACTTATTGTGCGAAATTAAAAATAAGTATGTAATTATAGAAACTAATTTAACAAGGATTGCAAGGTATGCGGATGAATTATGATGTATTTCAAATGGGAAGCTTCTATTTGTTAAAAGTAACTCCTAATGAAAGTAAGTTAAAGGAAATAATATTATTTTAAGATAATGTAGCGAAGAATAAATAGACTAAGAATAGTTCCTAAGTTATTAAACATATATTATAACATTGCATGTAATTCTATAATATATGTTTAATAATATTGGAGGAAATCAATATGATAGAGGGACTAACAGGACTTGTTATAACTAAAGAAGATAAAATTTATGACATTGTTCGTAGAAATGCAAATCTATATTTTAGTTACTACCCAAGAGTAATTGTATATCCTAATAATATATTAGATGTAATTAATGCAGTAAATTGGGCAAGAAAGAAAGGATTAAATATACGTTGTAGAAGTGGTGGTCATAACTATGAATCATTTTCTGTAGGCAATGATGTTGTTGTGATAGACGTTTCTAACTTACTTGATTTTGAAATAGATAGAAACAAGGGGTATGTAAGAATAGGATCAGGATATAAGCAAAAACAACTTTATCTTAAGATAGCTAAATATGGATTTGCATTTGTTGGAGGAAGTTGTGGATCTATGGGTGTTTCAGGAATTACATTAGGAGGAGGAGTTGGTTATTTACAAAGAGAGTATGGACTAGTATGTGACAATTTAGTAGAAGCACAAATAGTAGATTCTTTTGGTAGGATAATAACTGCTAATCCATATAAAAATGAAACTTTATTTGCTGCATTAAGAGGAGCTGGTAGTAATAATTTTGGAGTAGTAGTATCACTTACTTTTAAAGTGCATCCAATTGATAAAGTAACAGTGCTGACTGCTAAATGGTCTAAAGAAAGTAGATATGAAGTCATCCAAGCATTTCAAAAGGTAGGGGAGTATTTGGATAATAGTTATACTATTAAGGTTTCTATGACTAAAGATGCTATTACACTACATGGAATAGGATTAAAAAGCACAGAAAAAGAAAGTGAAAAAGCTTTGGATTTTTTATTAAAAGTTCCTAATAAAATGAATTATACAATAAAGTATATTAGTTTTACAGAATATATACAGAAATACTCAAGTTTTGTATCTACACCAAAAGGCTTTAAGATTACAGGATTATTTGCATATAAACTATTAGGAAAAGCACCTTGTCAAATAATGTTTGATTATTTAGATAACTCACCACCTATACAGCCACCTATAAATATTGGTTTTCTTCTATTGGGAGGAAGGATTGCAGAAAATGAAGGTTTACCTAGCGCTTATCCTCATAGAAGGGCTAAAGTATTAATACAAATTGATGCTGAATGGATTCCAGAGTATAATATGTATGCTAATGATACAGTTAGATGGGTAAATAGTTTGAGAAAATCCTTACTTCCATATGCAGGATTTGGATATCTTAACTATTGTGATATTAATATACCTAATTATTTATATAATTATTTTGGTAATAATGTATCTTGGTTAAAAATTGTAAAAGAAAAATATGATCCATATAACTTATTTTACTATCCTCAAGGAATAGAACCTATAAGCAGTGACAATGTAAATGAAGTGTGAGAACATAGAAATATCTAATTTATAAATATATTTAAAGGAAAAAGTTTAATATAATTCGTGAGTAGTAATTCCTTTAATCACCTTCCAATTAACCCTTCGACAATATAGAAGTATGTTGTCGGGGGTATTATTTTTCTAAGATTTCCTTAAATATTATGTTATCACTAAGATATTATATTATAATATTTAATGTTAAAGTTAATAAAATATTGGAGTTAAGAGATATGGATAAAGAAATAAATATATTTAAAGTTTCAAATTACGATAAGTTTAAGTGTACAGCTGATAAATGTAAGTTTACATGTTGTGAAGGATGGGATATTAGTATAGACACTAATACTTATAATAAATGGAGAAAAGAAAAAGATGATTCAGATTATCTTTTAAATAATGTGAAGGTGAAAAAATGTGATAATAAAGCAGAGTACTCTATAAATAAAGAAACTCATGATCCATGTCCTTTCTTAGACAAACAAGGGCTATGTTATATAGTAAAAAAGCATGGTGAGGATTATTTATCATCAACATGTCACATGTTTCCTAGAGTAGAAAATGTTTTTGATTATAGAAAGGAACTTTTATTATCATGTTCCTGTCCAGAAGTAGTAGAACTTATAAGTGGTATGAATGGAAAGATAAATATATATTCAAAGACAAGCAGTAACTTTGAATATAATTTACTAGAACTTAAAATTAGAGAAGCTTTAATTAATATTATACAGCAAGAAAATTTAAATTTAGAATATAAGTTAATTATTAGCTTTGAAATGTTAGTATCTATTTTAGAAAATGAGAGCTTTAATAGAGAAGACAATTTATTAGAAGAAATAGATAAGTATAAAAATAACATACAAAATCTTACTTGTACATATAAAGAAATTGAGCTAAATATAGATGAATCAATTGAAGAAATTAATTATTTATTTTTAGATATTATAGAAAATTATAAAGAAGTTCCTATGTTTAATAGTCTTTTAAGGGATATTTCATCCTTTGCAGAAGAGGCTGATTTTGAAATGCTTTCTTCAAAATGGAACTCATACAAAAATCTATTAAAAAAATATAATGATTTAATTGAAAACTGTATTATATCTAAAGTATTAATTAACTGTGTAAGTAATGATATTGAAGATTTTATAATCTCCTTTCAAATGATTATGATTGATTATTTATTAGTAAGATATGCTGTATTTTTAAAATATTGCATGAGTAAAGAAGAAGAAATATATATTGAAGATATAAAAGATTATATTGTAGCCTTTTCAAGAATTATTGGAAACAATACTGAAGCAGTTAGGGAATTTTTAAAAGATAGTTTTGATGATGAGATTTTGGAAATCGGATATTTATGCTTCATAACATTATTTTAGTGAGTTTAATAGTATTTAGAAGAATATAGATAAAAATATTTATTATTTAAAATAAAGTGATTAAAGGATAAGCATTAGAACTTGTCCTTTGAGTTGTAAGTTAGATATAATAGCTTTCTTTAGCTGCATTATTATTAGTAAATTTACTATTATAAAACGTAAGGACTTTATATTTATAAAAACTAATTTGAAGATTTTATTTTTATTATTAATTAATTGGAAGTAAAATATAATTATTATAAGTAGATAAGAAAAAAGAAGGCTGATATAATGTTTTTAGAATATTTATCTGATATCTTTAGGCTGTAGCATTCCAATTTTTTTAAAGTAGAAGATAACAGTCGTTGAGATATTGGACAAGTTTAATTAAAAATCAAAGTGAGTTAAAACTTTTTTGATTTAGTTTTACTTTGTAAAGGAGTTAACAAATGAAATATTATTTAGCACCAATGGAAGGAATTACAGGATATATATATAGAAATACTTATGAGAAATTTTTTCATAATATTGATAAATACTTTACACCTTTTATTGTTCCAAATAAAAGTAGAAGCTTTAAAACTAAAGAATTTAGGGATATTTTACCTGAAAATAATGAAGGCATGAATATAGTTCCCCAAATACTTACTAACGATTCAGAAGGATTTATTTTTACTTCTAGAAAATTACAACAATTAGGTTATAATGAGATTAATTTAAATCTAGGTTGTCCTGCTGGGACAGTTGTATCAAAAGGTAGGGGTTCAGGATTTTTAGCAAAAAGAGAAGAACTTGATAAGTTTTTAGATGAGATATTTAAAATAGATGATATGAAAATTTCTATAAAAACTAGAATAGGAAAAGATAGTCCAGAAGAGTTTTATGAGTTAATAAAAATTTATAATAAATACCCTTTAGAAGAATTAATTATACATCCTAGAACTCAAAAAGATTTTTATGGAAATAAGCCTAATTTAGAGGTATTTAAAGATGCATTATCCTTAAGCGCTAGCCAAGTATGTTATAATGGAGATATTTTTAACGTAGATGATTATAATAAATTAATAAAAACTTTTCCAGAAGTAGATACAGTAATGCTAGGAAGAGGACTACTTGCTAATCCAGGATTAATGAATGAAATTAAAAATAATACTTTCATAGATAAGAAAGTACTAAAAGATTTTCATGATGAAATTTTCAATACATATAGAGAAGTATTTAATGAAGATAGAAATGCAATACTCAGAATGAAAGAGTTATGGGGCTATATGATTTATATATTTTCAGATAATAAAAAATACGCTAAAAAAATAAAAAAGTCACAAAAAATAAGTGATTATAATGAAGCAGTCTCAAGTTTATTTAATGATCAGGAGATTATAGAAGGGGCTGGATTATTTAATACTCAATATTAAATACAGCTATTTTTTATTAAGTAAGTATAATTAATAAAAAATGAAAGTAAAATAAATTTAGATTATTTATAGATTTTAAAAATAAATTTTAATTTTCATAATAAGACCCACGACAATACAAAGAAATTCTGTCGTGGGTTATTTTAGTTTGTAGGAACTTAGAAAAATACTTTATATTTATAATTACTACGTAAATGAAAATTTTATATTAAAACAAAATAAAAAATCATTTTTATATACTTAACCTTTGGGTTTAAATATCATGGCGGCAATAAATCCAAATATTATTGCTGCAGAAACTCCTCCACTTACTGTTCTTAAAAGACCAGTAAATATTCCTATAAACCCAGTTTGTTCAGCTTCAGTTATAGCAGCTGTTACAAGAGTATTTCCAAAGCTACTTATAGGTATAAATGCACCTGCACCTGCAAACTTAACTAAAGGATCATATAGACCAAGTCCACCTAAAATTGTACCAATAACAACTAGTGTACAAGTTGTGTGTGCTGGGGTAATTTTTAAAGTATCCATTATAAGTTGCCCAATAACACAAATTAAACCACCTATGATAAAAGCAAAAATAAATTTTTCCATAACGTAACTCACACCTTCTTTTTACATTTCTATAGAAACAGCATGGGCAATACTAGGTATGCTTTCCTTTTGTTGATAGGAGATAGGAGACATTAAAGCACCTGTTGCAACAATTAAGATTTTCTTTAGTTCTCCTTTTCGCATACGGTTAAGTAAATGTCCATAAGTTACAGTAGCAGAACAACCACATCCACTACCACCAGAAAAGCTTGGTTGATCTTTTGTATATATTAAAAGTCCGCAATCTGTAAATATATCTGATGGCATATCTATGCCATGTTTTTTTAATAAAGAATTAGCAAGTTCATGCCCAACTTTACCTAAATCACCAGTAGCAATAAGATCATAATGAGAAGCATCAATATTCAAATCTCTAAAATGAGCTTCAATGGTATCTACAGCCGCTGGTGCCATAGCTGCTCCAACGTTATAAGGATCAGAAACTCCCATATCTACTACTCTTCCTATGGTAGCAGAAGTTATTTTAGGTCCATTTCCACTTTGCCCAAGAACTGCAGCTCCAGCTCCAGTTACTGTCCATTGAGCACTAGGTGGTCTTTGTACACCATAGTCTGTAGGATATCTAAATTGCTTTTCAGCGGCTGCATTATGACTGCTTGCAGCAGCTACAACGTATTTAGCTGCGTTACTTTCTATTAATTGAGCTGCCAATGATAGACCTTCCATAGAACTAGAGCAAGCGCCAAATATACCTAAAAAAGGTATTCCTAAAGTTCTTGCAGCAAAGCTACTAGAGATTATTTGATTCATTAAATCTCCACTTAGAAAAAAGTTAATATCTTCTTTTCTTAGGTTAGATTTTTCTATTGCCCTTTGACAAGCATGCTCAAGCATAACTTTTTCTGCTTTTTCATAGCTATCTTGACCAAGCCATAAATCTTCATAAAGTATATCAAAATCATTAGCTATAGCTCCATTACCTTCGAAAGGACCACCAACAGCTGCAGAGGCTAGTATTGTAGGCTTAGAATTAAAAATCCAAGATTGATGTCCTTTAAGCATTTATATCGCCCCCAACCATATTATTGTCATTTTTATTGTAGCAACTATAAAAGCAGCAAAAACGCCATAAACAACAATGGCACCTGCAAGACTGAACATATTTCCAGCTACTCCAAGTACAAATCCTTCACTTTTATGTTCAATTGAAGCAGAAGCTATAGAATTGGCAAAGCCAGTGATAGGAACAGCAGTTCCACATCCAGCCCATTGACTAAGATGATCATAAACACCAAGACCAGTAAATAAAACTGCAAAAAAGATTAAAACTATGGAAGTTGGAGCAACTGATGTCTTTTCATCGAAATTAAAATAGTTAATAAACATCCACTGTAACCCTTGAGCAATTGTGCATATTGCACCACCTACGATAAATGCTCTAATACAATTAGTAAAAATAGGTCTTTTAGGTTCTATACTATTTACTAATGAATCATATTGTTGCTGAGCTGTGGTCATTCTTTTCTTTTTCATATTTGACATTTAGTTCACCTTCTAACGTAATAAATATGGTTCTAATTTTTTTAAGATTTTTTCTAACTTTTCAGCATTTTGTAAGTACATAGTTTTTGCATCTTCATCATCACAATCTAAAGAAAATGACATAAGATCTGCTTGACTTTTTTGAATACTAGCATATAGCATTTCTTTAACTTGTGTTTTAGGGACTTGTATCATATCATCAAAAAGATCAACATATAAGTCTCCAGAAGAATCTACTTGACCGAGGAAAACATTTTCAAGAGAAACTCCTTTGATTTCTAGCTGAGTTGTAAGCCAGCCACGATCTAATCCAGCATTAGTAAGACCTTGATTTAATATATTTCCATCTAAAATAACTACTTGTGGTTCAGTTTTAGATCCGACTTGTTTTCCTAAATCATATGGAGTAACAGGTTTCTTATCAGCTTTTAAACTAACATTTATATCTCCATTTGTTTCTAGTATTGCAAATTCAACATCGGCTAAGTTAAATGCTTTTTTTGAGCGCATTTCTTGTAGAAATTCTTGACCTGTAATTCTTTCTTTAGATAAGTTATCCTCCATGATTTTACCGTTTTTAACCAGTACTCTTTCCTTACTATGTATTAGGTTATAAATCCACTGACTTCTCATGGAAGCGTAATCTAATATAAGGGGCATTAGTGCCCAAACAGCAAGTGCAATTAGCGCAAAGTAAGTATTATTAATTATGTTTAAAGAAATTAAAGTAATTATAATAGCAATTACAGCATAAGAAATAAAGTCAAAGGGAGTAGCCCTAGATAAGGTCTTTTTCTTCATGTATTTTGTTATAACTATTGTTAAAAAAAATAAAACTATTGAATTAAATAATATTATTATCCAAGAATCCATAATCCATAATTCACCTCACTTAGTTACCTTTGTATTGGGGTTCCTCAAACTCCATAAGTCCTATTCTTTTTTCTAAATCTGTTTTAATCTTACTTATTTCTTCATAGGTCTCATTATAAATAGCTCTAGATTCTTTATCACGTTCCTGTAATGAGTACATTCTTAAAGTAGCTTCAGCTCCTTTTAGTGTAGTTAATGTTTGTTTTACCTTTGAAATCGCAGTCATAAAAAATTCTCCTTTTTATTTATTAAATTGATTTCTAATTTACTTTAACCAATAAACTTAGTTTTAATTCATGTATTGATATATATATATATACTTATTTACATTATTAAAAGTAATTTGATAATGTTTAATAAATATAGTATAGAGTTAAAAGGAATATATTTCATCATCAATAATTTGAATATTTAAACTGATTACGAACAAAATATAGGTGCAATAAAAAATTATAAAGGAGGAATTTTTATGCCAACAGGAACAAAGCTTGAAACAGCATTAGCTACTGCTAAAGGATTAGCTGCTGATATGAAGACATTTTCTTTAGATACAGATAACCAAGAAGCAAAACAAATGTTTAACCAACTTGCAAGTACAATGGATAATGTAGAACAAACTCTTCAATCAAGGGTTGATTTTGTAAAACAAGAAGAACCTCAATATAATAAATAATAAATATACTCTCATAGCTAGTTAAATTTATTTTTATAGATATGAGAGTATATTAATAATCGGAATCTATATAATGAGGACAAACTAATATATAAAAATAAGTAAGTAAATAGAAAACATATCATAATATTAGATAGCATAAGTAACGAAATAAGCAAGGAGAGAAAATAAATTATATTTATAATCTCTTCTATATTATGCTAAAATATTTTTGGAATTTAAAATGGATTTTGATGGTATTTAGAGAGGATTAGATTATGGACAAGGTAAAACTAAAAGAAGAAGTTAAGCATGGAACGGATAGATTTCCACTAGCGAGTTATAAGTGGAATAATAATAAAGAATTTTTTGTGAAGCTTCACTGGCATGATGAGATAGAATTAGTATTTTTTAAGAAAGGCAAATTTACATCATATATTAATATGATAGAGTATGAAATCAATGCTCCTGCATTTATGTTTATTACCTCAGGCGATATTCATTCCATTGTTGGTGAAGAAGGATGCGAAGAAAGTGCTTTAGTTTTTGATTTAAAGATGCTTAGTTTTGAGTATTTTGATGGCATACAATATGAAATTATTAGACCATTAATTGAAAAAAGGATACAGTTTCCAAAGTTTATTTTTAGAGATGATATTATATGGAATGAAATGCAAAGAATATATAAAGGAATAATGAAAGAGTCAATAAATAAAGGGTTAGCTGCATGTATTAGGATTAAGGCATATATGTACGAGCTTATTGCTCTTTTATATGAAAATAAAAAGTTTAAGTATTTAGATAATATAAGTAAAGATGACAATTATAAAATATCTAATGTTAAAAAGGTTTTGACTTACATTCATAAGAATTATGGTAATAAAATATATACAGATTATATGGCAAAGTTAATAGGAATGAATACACAATATTTTTGTAGATATTTTAAGAAGTTAGTTGGTAAAACACCAACTGAATATATTAATGAGGTGCGTATTGAAAAAGCTATAGAACTTTTATCTGAAACAGATAGAAAGATTATAGATATTGCTATGTCCTGTGGGTATGATAATATTGGGTATTTTATTAAACGTTTCTATGAGAAGAAGCACATGACTCCATCAAAATATAGGAAACAAATAAAGATGTCAAAATAATATAATATTTTGTCAAAATTAAATAAGAAAGCTTCTTTCTATGTATTTATAATGTAACTATAGAGTAGAGAGGAATTTTTATATAAAAGAAGTTATATCATATGAATAATTAAGAAATTATATTGTTAAAAAACACTAATACTTTGTAAAGTAGTAGTTATAATATTTATAGAATTAAATTTGGTTACTAAAAGGAGTTAGAATTATGACAGAAAAAGAAAAAATGTTATCAGGAAATTTATACATGGCAAATGATGAAGAGCTTAGAAGAGACAATAAAAAATCAAGAATGCTTACAAGATTATTTAATAATTCTACAGAGGAACAACTTTCATATAGAAAAGAATTATTAAAAGAATTATTTGAAAAGACAGGAGAGAATTTATATATTGAACCTCCATTTAGATGCGATTATGGGTGTCACATTTCTGTTGGAAATAATTTTTATGCAAATTATGATTGTATTATTGTTGATGTATGTAAAGTAGAAATAGGAGAGAATGTATTATTTGGACCTAGAGTAGGAATATATACAGCAGGACATCCAATAGATGCTGAAATTAGAGATACAGGATTAGAATTTGGCAAGCCAGTAAAGATAGGAAATAGCGTATGGGTTGGAGGAAGTACAGTAATTAACCCAGGAGTAACAATAGGGAATAATGTTGTTATAGGATCAGGGTCAGTAGTAACAAAAGATATTCCAGATAACGTAGTTGCAGTAGGAAATCCATGTAGAGTTTTAAGACCTATTACTGAAGAGGATAAAGCTTATTGGGAAATGAAAAAAGAAGAATATTATAATACCAGAGAATAGAAGTCTAAAAAATTATATTTACTAAAATAAAAAAATCCACAATTATTTGTTGTGGATTTTTTATAACATTATAATATTTCTAATACCTCTACCGTATAGTTATCTTCTGGTGCATTAACTGTAACTATATCTCCAGCTTTTTTGCCAGATAGTGCTTTTCCTAAATCAGATTCTATACTTATAAGCATATTTTCTGGGTCTAAATCCATTGTAGTTACTAATGTTACAACAACTTCGTCATCATCTTCTACAAATTTAATTCTAGCCTTGCTATTGATTCCTAAGACTGATTTATCTAGACTTGAATCATCTACGACTGTTGCAGTTGAAATCATAGTTAATAGGTATTGAATTCTATTGTCATTTTCTCTATAGTTTGCACAAGCTTCTTTATATTCTGCATTTTCTGATCTATCTCCATGTGCAGCGGCTATTAATTTTTCTTTTGCGATTTCAGCTCTTTTTACTGTCATTCTATATTCTAATTCTTCTCTTAATTTTTTTATATTTTCTTCTGTTAGTTGATTATTCATAAAAACTAACCCTCCCCTGAAATATATTATGTTAACATTATATAATATATTTAAAAAAAAGGTATAGAGAGTTTAATAATATTATTTATATATAAGTCATACTAGTATTAATAAGTGAATAATAAGTTGGGGGAATACCTTTGAAAGTAATATAAAGATAATGAAACTAAATAATTAGAACTCTATAAATTAACATATATTAACCAAGTAGCTAATATATAAATAAAGCATATAATTATACAAAATTAAATAAATAGTTTAATGCAAACCAAGGGAGAGTGCTTTAAGTGTATAAATTTATAGAAAAATTAGTTTATGATATGAAAGATAAAATAATTGAATACAGAAGAGATTTTCATAAATATCCAGAGTTTGCATGGACAGAATTTAGAACAGCTTCATTAATTGCAAAAATATTAATAGATCATGGATATAAGATTAAAATAGGAAAAGAAGTTATAAATGATAAATATAGAATGAATATTCCTTCTAAAGAAGAACTAGATAAAAGTTATAAAAGAGCTATAAAGCAAGGTGCATATGAAGAGATATGTAAGTTAATGCGTGGTGGATATACTGCAGTTGTAGGAATTTTAGAGAATGGAAATGGTCCATCTATATCATTAAGATTTGATATGGATGGAGTTAGAATAAAAGAAAGTGAAGATGAGAATCATATACCCTTCAAAAAGATGTTTTCATCTAATAATGATGGGATAATGCATGCTTGTGGACATGATGGTCACATAGCTATAGGTCTTGGAGTTGCAGAGATTATTGTAAAGATGAAAAAATATTTTAAGGGAACAGTGAAACTTATATTTCAACCAGCAGAAGAAGGGGTAAGTGGAGCTAGGGCAATATCAGAATCAAATTTATTAGATGATGTAGATTATATAATTAGTGGACATATAGGAATAAAGGCAAGAAAATCAGGAGAAATAATATGTGGTACAGATGGATTCTTAGCAACATCTAAAATTAATGCTGAATTTAAGGGTAAATCGTCTCATGCAGGAGTAGCACCAGAAAAGGGTCATAATGCACTTTTATCAGCAGCAACAGCAGTTTTGAATTTAGATGCTATACCAAGAAATGGTGAAGGAGATACCAGAATAAATGTTGGAAAATTAATAGCTGGAAGTGGAAGAAATGTAATTCCAGGAAGAGCATTTATGGAAATAGAGACTAGAGGAGAAACAACTGAATTAAATATGTATATGGAAAATTATGCAGAAAGAATACTGATCGCTTCAGCAGAAATGCATGATACACATGTTAATATAAAATGTGTAGGAAAATCTATAAGTGCAAGCAGTGATAAAGAAGTAGTAGAACTAATTAAGAATGTTGCAAATAATATAAAAGAATATACTATTATAAAGGAAAAAGATAGCTTTGGTGCTAGTGAAGATGTTTGTTATATGATGAATAAGGTACAAGCTAATGGAGGAAAGGCATCTTATATTATGTTTGGTAGCAATTTAAAAGCAGAACATCATTCACCTATGTTTGATTTTAATGAGGATGATATGCTAGGTGCGGTGAAACTTTATATTGGTCTTATATTAGAAATAGCAATTCATAAAGATGCTTGATTTAAATATAATTTTAAAATATAATTTAGAAATTTTGAAGAATAAAAAGATATAGAAATAGACTAATATATATTTATGAGATAGTATATATTAATTTTTAATAGCCTACCTGAAATAATGCTTCATTACATCAGGTGGGCTATTTTAGTAAATTTCAAAAGAGTTTATTTTTATAAGTATATTATTTAATAAAAAATTAGTAAGAGAAGGTTTATAATTTAGTACATGAACTTTTTATTATTTGAGTAACTGCTTTAATAGATATATCTGATATGTTAGAGCCATTTAAAATTAAATCAGCTCTCCATTTAGTAGGTTCAACATACTCATCATGTCTGTAACGAACCATATCTAAGTAAACATTTGAAATTTCATCAAATGTAAGTCCCCACTCCATATTTCTTTTAAGACGTCTTACTATTCTTTCATCAGGACGACAATCTACAAATAATTTTAAATTTAATTTTGAATAGATCTCTTTATCCCATAATGTAAGTAATCCTTCCATTATAACTACATCATAAGTGTTATTTAATGCATTAGATAAATCAAGTTTTAATTTTGATAAATCAATTGTTTCTGGATGATTATCATCCATATACATAGTTCCTGTAATTGGTGCTTCAGAAAACGGTCTTTCATTTTCAGGTTTAAAATAGTCATCCATGTGGAAGATTTTAAGTTTTAACTCTGAAAGTTCTTTTTCAATAATGTCACAGAAGGTTGATTTTCCACTAGCGCTACCGCCAGCAATTCCAAGAAAAAATGGTTTATTCATATTGTTTCCTCACTTTATAAAAGATAATATAAGACTCTTATTTACTTAATTATAAAAATAAGAATTTTATAGGTTCCATCATATTAATTCCATAAATTTAAATTTATTCCTTTAAAAATATAAATAAAAATAAATATCATAAAATATTATATTGATTCTTTAATTCTCTTTATGATTTCTTGAAATTCTTTATTTTCTTTAAGATTATCAAATGAACTATTATTTTCTAAAAGAACAGAAATGAGATCTTTTATATATTCTTTAGATATAGTTTTCTTAGGAATATCTACAGTATTAAAAAAGATATTACTTGATAAATCTTTATCAAAATTTTCTAAACTAGCTCTTATAAGAGGTTCAGATTTCTTTAATGTTTCTATTGATTCTTTTTCATAATCATTTCGTGCATATACTTCAGCTAGTGGTATATAAGTTCCAAATCCATTACTTGGAATATCAAACAACTTATGAAGCTTTATTAAAACTTCTAATAACTTTATTGCTTTATCAAAATCTTTATTTTTTTCTGCAATACGAGCTAAAGATAATAAATTTATACCACAGTTTCCTAAACTCTTAATAAGCATTTCTTGATACATCTTCTTTGATTTTTCAATGTCCCCTTTATTATAGTAAATAGTAGCAATTAATAGTTTGGTATCTGTAGATTCAGAAGGTAGCTTTTTTGCAGTTTCTAAAGCTCTATCATTATCCTGTAGCATTATATAATAACTTGTTAAACTTAAAAGAGCTGATTTTGATATTTCTATATCTTCACATAAGGAAGCTTTTTTTGTTAGTTCCATAACTCTATCCATCAAAGAATTTTGATCTTCTTCTGTAGCTATAAGAGGAATATGATTAAAATATAAAGTTGCTATTTGCAGCTTTAAGCCTAAATCATTTGGATACTCTTTTAAATAGCTTTCACAATATTCATATGCTTTCTTATAATCTGTATTTTTAAATTTATTTAAGCATTTTAATAAAATTTCTTCTATTTCTTTATCTGTTAGTTTTTCTTTAAATTCTAATAATCCATCAATTGTAGTATCAAGCAGACGAGCAATTGATGGGAGTAATGTAATATCAGGATAAGCATATCCATTTTCCCATTTTGATACTGCTGGTTTTGATACACCCACTGCTTCAGCAAGTTGTTCTTGTGTTAACCCTTGTATTCTTCTTAATCTTTGAATAACTTTTCCTATATTTAAAATCATAATTTTACTCCTTTATTTTGTTATAAGAAAGCTTTCTAAATAAAGTATAGCTATTAATGAAAAATATTACAATTGAATAGAAATTAACTTAGATTATTAAAAAGTAAACTAATAGGAAACTAAGTGATGAAATTAAAATATCACATTTAATCAATGGAGATTTATGGTCAGGTAATATTTTAGTAGAAGAGATAAATGATAATTATAATATAGCAGTTATTATTGATGCAGATAGAGCAATATTTGGTGATGCTGATTTTGAATTTGCTAGTCCTTGGATAACAAATGAATCTTTTATAAAAGGATATGGTATAGAATTAAGTAGTGATATAAAAAGCCAAACTCGTAGAAAAATATATAGTCTTGTATATGCCATAATGGAATCGTATGTTTGGCATATAGAATATGATAATCAGGAATTAGGATTAGAAAATAAAGATAGAGCTATACAGTTATTAGAGGAATTATTAAATCAGTAATAATAAAAAAGACTTGGTTACCTAAAAGTAACTTGTTGTGATATTTTAATAGAATTGATATATTAAATTAATATAAAAGAGTATTTAAAAATATCATAAAGAGAGTATAGAGGTAATAAATTTATGAAGATAAGTAAAATTAGCAATTATATTTCTAATATAGCTATTATTGTATCGATATATGCCGGATATAAAGTATTCCAAGGGCATAGAAATTTACCACCAGGAACATGTCCAGTGGACGATAATAGACCATTACTATATGTATCTATAGTAGTTTTGATTTTATCAATAATATTATCATTTATTTCAGATAAAATTGAAGCTAGGAATAAAAAAGAAATAGATAAAAATTAGATTATAAGAAGAGATTTGTACTGTATAAATTAATTACATTAAAATCAAATAGTATATAAAATAGTTAATTTTAAATTAGTTAAAAGTTGTATTGAGTAATATTGTATTATTCAATACAACTTTTTATTTATATAAAATTTGTAATAAGTAATGACTAAAATATTTGCTATATAAATAATAATATTTAAATTTACTAAATAATAATTTTAAAATCTTAGATTAGCATAGTATAATTATTTCTTCAGGATAGTATTAATTAAATTACAATATATAAATAAAAGTACTTGTTTAATAATGGAGGAAGATAGATGAATTTTGTTGCTATAGATTTTGAGACTGCAAATGAAAAGAGGAATAGTCCTTGTTCTATAGGTATTGTTGTAGTAAAGAATGGGGAAATTATTGAGAGAATACATCATTTAATAAAGCCCAAGGAAATGAGGTTTATGCCAATAAATATTGGTATTCATGGAATAAGACCTAAGATGGTTGAAAATGAATTAGAATTTGATAAAGTATGGGAAAAGATTAAGCATCATTTTAATGAAAGTTTAGTAATAGCTCATAATGCTGGATTTGATATATCTGTTTTAAGAAATACCTTAGAACTTTATGGAATTGAAGCACCAACGTTTAATTATATATGTACAATGAAACTTGCAAAGAATTTCTACACAGGACTTAATAATGTACGACTAAATACAGTAAATAATTTTTTAGGATATAAGTTTAAGCACCATGATGCTTTAGCAGATGCCCTTGCATGTAGTAATATATTACTTAATATTTCAGAGGAATTAGATACTAAAGATGTTAATGAGATATCTAAATCTTTAGGGGTAACTCTTGGAGTAGTTAATAGTAATGGATACAAGCCTTCTTCAAGTAGAGGAAGAATATTAATAACATCAAGAAGAGAGCCGTCGGTAGATAGTAATAGTACATTTAAATGTTTAGATAGTAATGCATTTAGAGATGAAGTTGTAGTATTTACAGGCGGATTATCTTCTATGACAAGAGATGAAGCTATAATGTTAGTTAGAAAACTTGGAGGATGTACAGGAAGTTCAGTAACTAAGAAGACAACATGCTTAGTAACAAATATAAAAAATATAGAAGAATTAGATAGATGTGAAATGAGTAATAAACTAAAAAGAGCATCAGATTTAAGCGATAAAGGTCAGAAGATAAAGTTCTTAGATGAAGAGAAATTCTTAGATATGATAAAAAGAGCGAATTAGAATTAGTAGATTATCTAAGTTATGTTTTAAGAGAATATAAATTTTCTATATAGCTATATAAGAAAACAAATAATATAATAAAAAGAAATGAGATAATAAAAATAAATGTATAGGAGTTATAATATATGGACTTTTTTAATCTTATAAATAAAAGGGAAAGTGTCAGAGGATACTTAGAAAAACAAGTTGAGAGAGAAAAGATTATAAAAATTATTGAAGCTGCTAGAGTAGCACCATCAGCTTGCAATGCACAACCTTGGAAATTTGTTGTAGTAGATGATAAAGAAATTACAAAAGAAGTTGCAAATAATTTATATGAAGCAATGATTGGTTTAAATAAATTTGCACTTACTGCCCCAGTATTTATTGTTGTTGTAGGTGAAAAACGTAATTTAACATCTAAGATGGGAGAACTTATTAAGAAGAAAGATTATACATCTATAGATATAGGTATTGCTTCAGAACATATTTGCTTGGCTTCAACTGAACTAGGACTTGGAACTTGTATGATGGGATGGTTTAAGGAAAAAGCAATAAAGAAGTTATTGAATATAAATACAAATAAAGAAATACATCTTGTTATATCTTTAGGATATTATGAGGATAAAGAACCAAGAAATAAGATAAGAAAGCCAATTGATGATATTCTTTCCTTTAATGAATATAAGTAAAGGAAATGCATGCTAAGTAAAGCATGCATTTTTTATAATTAACTTTCCTAAATTACACATACTATTTATATAAAATATTTAGGAGAAGTATTATGAGAAAGATATTATTACCACAGAAAGCAAAGGTAACTCCAAAGGAAGTGTTAGAAGAATTTAGTAAGTTTGAGCATATTAATAAAAGTCCATATAGCTCAAGTTATTATAATGTTCCAAATGTTACTTGGGATTACAAGCCAGAAGGAAGCCTTAGAATTTCAGATCATTGGAATTTTATGTCCCATGGAGAGAAGCATTGCATTCTAGAAAGTACAGAAGAGAAAATAGAGAATAATTGGATTCTAGCAAAGTATATAGAGGGAAGGTATCATATATTAAAAGAATTTGGAGAAAATGTTCCAGGGTATAGATTCATGGAGATAAATAAAAATGAATTAGAGTTACTTAAGGATTTGTACGATTTAGGTGGCTTAACTAGTTCTAAAGAGTGGCATAAGAGACATAAAGAAAAAATTTATGCAATAAAAGAAACTCACATAAAGAACAGAAAGAAAGTATTAAAAGATATTGATGCAGATAAATTAAAGGAATTTAAAGAGAAAAACAAAAAGGTTAAGAAAGTAGTTTATATTAGAGAATGTGATTTATACAATATAAAATTAGCATTAACTTTATATAAAATAAGTAAAGACTTAGATGAATTATGTAAGACTAAAGAGGGAAGCAGCAAATTAATAAATACATACAAAGGTTATAGATTTAATGATGAAGAAGTCGAATCCTTTGAGGAAAAGTATGTTTTAGTATTAGATAATAAAATAGCTGTTGATTTTAGTAAGGAATATTTAGAAGAGATATGTAAAGTTACTGATAAAAATGAATCATAATATATAAAAGAATTTTAGAAGGAATTTGGCTTATAAATAAAAGTGAAAATTATTATATTTTTATGCTACTATCTTCCTAGCAATAAGAACTTCATAAAATTACAATATACTTATATTACATTAAAAAGGGGAGAGTAGCATGGTTAATAGAATTGTATTAAATGAAGTTTCTTATCATGGAGCTGGAGCTATAAAGGAAATTGTAACTGAAGTAAAAAGAAGGGGATTTAAGAAAGCTTTTTTATGCTCTGATCCAGATTTAATTAAATTTGGAGTAACAGGAAAAGTTACTTCTATATTGGATGAGGCTGAGCTTGATTATGAATTATATTCTAATATTAAAGCTAATCCAACAATTGAAAATGTACAAGTTGGTGTAGAAAGTTATAAAGATTCAGGAGCGGACTATATAATTGCTGTTGGTGGAGGATCATCAATGGATACAGCAAAGGCAGTAGGTATTATTATTAATAATCCAGAATTTGAAGATGTTATAAGCTTAGAAGGAGTAGCCCCAACCAAAAATAAATCTGTACCAATTATAGCTGTTCCAACAACAGCAGGTACAGCAGCTGAAGTTACTATCAACTATGTTATTACAGATACTGAGAAGAATAGAAAATTTGTGTGTGTAGATACACATGATATTCCAATAGTAGCAATTATTGATTCTGAAATGATGGCAAGTATGCCAAAAGGTCTTACAGCTGCTACAGGAATGGATGCTCTAACTCATGCAATAGAAGGATTTACGACATTAGCAGCATGGGAAATGACTGATATGTTCCATTTAAAAGCTATTGAATTAATTTCAAAAAGCTTAAGAGGAGCAGTTGAAAATACAACAGAGGGAAGAGAAGGAATGGCTCTTGGTCAATATATTGCAGGTATGGGATTCTCAAATGTAGGACTTGGAATTGTCCATTCTATGGCACATTCATTAGGTGCAGTTTATGATACACCTCATGGGGTTGCAAACGCAATTATTCTTCCAACTGTTATGGAATATAATGCAGATAAAACTGGTGATAAATACAAATATATTGCAGCTGCTATGGGCGTTGAAAATACAGAAAGCATGAGTGTAGAAGAATACAGAACTGCAGCTATAGATGCAGTTAAAAAGCTTTCTAATGATGTTGGTATACCATCTGACTTAACAGATATAGTAAAGGAAGATGATATCCAATTTTTAGCAGAGTCTGCATATTTAGATGCATGTAGACCTGGTAACCCAAAGGAAACATCAGTGGAAGATATAATAAAACTATATAAATCATTAATTTAACTAAAAATATATTAATATAAAATATACAAAAATGAGCTACAGTATAATCTTTATGATTTATTGTAGCTCATTTTTTATTAGTCTAAAGAAAACCATTTGCTATAAGGGTAGTTATGACTTACTAATAATTAAATAAATGTATAAATGAAAATAAATACTCTATATAACATTAAGTGCATATGATTTCAAATACTGTTTTGGAGTTACATTTTTATATTTCTTAAAAGTTTTAATAAAATAACTTACATCATTAAATCCACAATTAAAAGCAATTTCTGTAACAGGTAGGTCAGTAGTTATAAGTTGTTCCGATGCACTTTGAATACGGTAGTAGTTTAGGTACTCAATTGGAGTTTTATTAGTCATCTCATGAAAAAATCTACAAAAATATTTTGGAGTCATTCCAGCAGCTCTAGATAAATCATCAAGAGAAATAGGGTTAGAATATTCATTTTCAATTATAGATAAGACTTTTTTAAACTGTAGAATTCTTTGTTGATTTCTTTTAGTATTTTTGCTCTTATTTATATATAACTCATGTTTTAATATAATTCCTAATAAATGATACAAAGAGCCTTGCGTAACAAACTCATATCCAGTATTTTTTATCTGCATAGAATCAAATAAATTATTACAGCATGTCTTTAATTCTTCAATATCAGTAGGAAGCTTAGGCTCAATTACTTTGTTATGATTTATAATATTTTGTATTTGTTTTGTGCAAGTATGATTTTGCTTTAATAGTAATTTCATATCAAATACAATACAGTCATATATACAATCTTTTGGTGTTCCACCATGAAATATTCCGTCATGAATGAAAAGAATATCACCTTTTTTAGCTAATATTTTTTCTTCGTTAATTATTATAAGCATATCGCCTTCTAATATTCTTATGATTTCACATTCAGTATGCCAATGATAGGGCATATTATATCTAGGATGATTTGGTGTTACATGATAAAGCTCTATAGGAAAATCGAAAGTGCCATGTTGTTTATTTTCTTTATAATCAAAATACTTCATAGGAATACCTCCAATTTAAGATTTAAATGAAAAAGTGAATATAATTATATTTTTTGACTATTATAGCACAAGAAAACGTTTAACGGAAGAATTATAATGAATTTAACAACAAAAATACTAAAAAATGTAAGTTGAATAAATTTAAATATAAGAATATTTAGGGAGGAGTTATTATGGCAAAAAGTAGATTAGTAGGAGAATATCCTGTAATTGGAATAAGACCAACAATAGATGGAAGAAGAGGAGTAATTGATGTAAGAGGTTCTCTTGAAGAACAAACAATGAATATGGCAAAATCAGCTGCAAAACTTTTAGAAGAAAATCTAAAGTATTCAAATGGAGAAAAAGTAAAGGTTGTTATAGCTGATACTACAATAGGAAGAGTACCAGAAGCTGCAGCTTGTGCAGATAAATTCAGACGAGAAGGAGTAGATATAACTCTTACAGTTACTCCATGCTGGTGTTATGGTGCAGAAACAATGGATATGGATCCAATGACTATAAAAGGAGTATGGGGATTTAATGGAACTGAAAGACCAGGAGCTGTTTATTTAGCATCTGTTCTAGCAACTCATGCACAAAAAGGACTTCCTGCGTTTGGAATATATGGACATGATGTTCAAGATGCAGATAACACAGAAATACCTGAAGATGTAAAAGAGAAGTTGTTAAGATTTGGTAGAGCAGCAGTTGCAGCAGCTTCTATGAGAGGGAAATCTTATCTTCAAATAGGTTCTATATGTATGGGAATAGGTGGTTCTATTATAGATCCTAATTTTATAGAAGAATATTTAGGAATGAGAGTAGAATCAGTTGATGAAGTAGAAATAATAAGAAGAATGACTGAAGGAATATATGATGAAGAAGAATTTACAAGAGCTTTAAAATGGACTAAGGAAAAGTGTATAGAAGGCTTTGATAAAAATCCTGAAAGTGTTCAAAAGACAAGAGAAGAAAAAGATTCTGATTGGGAATTTGTTGTTAAGATGATGTGCATTATAAAAGATTTAATGAATGGAAATGAGAATTTACCTAAAGGATGCGAGGAAGAAAGACTTGGACATAATGCAATAGCAGCTGGATTCCAAGGTCAAAGACAATGGACTGATTTTTATCCAAACTGTGATTTCCCAGAAGCATTACTAAATACTTCATTTGATTGGGATGGAGCTAGAGAGCCATATATATTAGCTACTGAAAATGATGTATTAAACGGAATTGGCATGTTATTTAATAAATTGCTTACAAATAAGGCTCAAATATTTGCTGACGTTCGTACTTATTGGAGCCCAGATGCAGTAAAGAAAGCTACTGGATATGATTTAGAGGGTGTAGCAAAAGAATCAGATGGATTTATACATTTAATAAATTCAGGAGCAGCTTGTTTAGATGCATGCGGACAAGCTAAAGATGAAGATGGAAATGGAACAATGAAAGCATGGTATGACATAACAGAGAAGGATCAAGAAGAAATTCTTAAAGCAACTACTTGGAATGCCGCTGATAATGGATACTTTAGAGGTGGTGGATACTCTTCAAGATTCTTAACAGAAGCTGAAATGCCAGT
Source organism: Clostridium perfringens (assembly GCA_040144665.1). Classification (GTDB taxonomy): domain Bacteria; phylum Bacillota; class Clostridia; order Clostridiales; family Clostridiaceae; genus Clostridium; species Clostridium perfringens_A. The sequence goes on along the minus strand of JBBVGE010000198.1, from coordinate 15,009 downwards.
AACAATGATGCGTTTAAATCTTGTAAAGGGACTTGGACCAGTTGTTCAATTAGTTGAAGGGTATACAGTAAAACTTCCAGATGAAGTATCAGATAAGCTATGGAAGAGAACAGATTATACTTGGCCTTGTACTTGGTTTACGCCAAGACTTACTGGTAAAGGTGCATTTACGTCAGCTTATGATGTAATGAATAATTGGGGTGCTAATCATGGTGCTATAAGTCATGGACATATAGGTGCAGATATTATAACTTTATGTTCAATCTTAAGAATACCTGTAAGTATGCATAATGTACCTGATGATAAGATATTTAGACCAGCGGCTTGGAGTGCATTTGGAATGGATAAAGAAGGACAAGATTATAGAGCTTGTGAAGCTTATGGACCAATGTATAAATAAAAAAATTAGTAGGTGATACCATGGATAATAAAAGTATGAAAAAGAAAGTATTAGCTTTTGATTTTGGTGCATCTAGCGGAAGGGCAATGCTTGGAACTTTTGATGGAAATAAGATAGATATTAAAGAAATTCATAGGTTTTCAAATGACCCAGTTACTTTAAATGGGACTATGTACTGGGATGTTCTAAGGCTATTTTTTGAAATAAAGCAAAGTCTTATAAAGGCTAAAAAGTTTGGGAAAGTTGATAGTATTGGAATAGATACATGGGGAGTTGACTTTGCTCTTTTAGATGAATATGGACAATTACTTGAAAATCCAATTCATTATAGAGACAAAAGAACAGCTGGAATGATAGAAAAAGGTTTTGAGAAAATAGAGAAGAATGAATTTTATAATATAACTGGTAATCAATTTATGGAGATAAATACTGCATTTCAGCTATTAGCATTAAGAGAAAAAAGATCGCATCTGCTTGAAAGGGCAGATGTAATGCTACTAATGCCTGATCTATTTAATTATTTATTAACAGGTAATAAGGTTACAGAAAATTCTATAGCATCAACAACTCAGCTATTTGATGCTAAAAATAGAGCTTGGTCAGATAGAGTAATACAATCTTTAGGACTTCCTAGAAGAATATTTACAAAAATAGTACCAAGCGGAACGGTAATAGGTAGGATATCAGAGGAAATAAGTGAAGAACTTAAAATAGATATGTGTGATGTTATTGCAGTAGCTGGACATGATACACAAAGTGCATTAGTTTCTGTTCCAACTACAGAAAAAGATTTTGTATTCTTAAGCTGTGGAACATGGTCATTGCTTGGAACTGAAATTGATGAACCAATTATTAATGAAAAGTCAAGTAATTATAATATTACAAATGAAGGAGCCTATGGAGATAAGGCATCCTTCTTAAAAAATATTATTGGATTATGGCTTATACAAGAAAGTAAAAGACAATGGGAAAGAGAAGGCATAGAATATGAATTCTCACAACTAGAAGAAATGGCAAAAGAGTCTAAGTCATTTAAATGCTTTATAGATCCAGATGATCTTGTATTTGTACAAGCTGGTGATATTCCAAGTAGAATCAAAGATTATTGCTTAAGAACTAATCAAGAAATTCCACAAAATGAGGGCGAAATTGTTAGGTGCATAAATGAAAGTTTAGCAATGAAGTATAGATACTCTTTAGAAGAAATAAAAGATTGTACTAATAAAGATTATTCAGTTATTTATATGGTAGGTGGCGGCACTCAAAGTAAGCTTTTATGTCAAATGACAGCAAGTGCATGTAATTGTAAAGTTTCAGCAGGACCTATTGAAGCGACAGTACTAGGAAATATAGCTATACAGTTAATGGCTACAAATCAAATAGAGAATTTATATAAAGCTCGTGAAGTTATAAAAAATTCTCAGGATATATATCAGTATTATCCTAATGATTTTGATTTATGGAATGGAGCATATGAAAGATTTAAGGATGTAATTAAATCTAAGGAGGTAGTTAAATGTTAAAAGGAGTACCACAAATTTTATCACCGAATCTTCTTAAAGTTTTGTGCGAAATGGGACATAGCGACCAAATAGTAATAGCAGATGGTAACTTTCCAACTGAGAGTATGGGAAAAGATTGTATCGTAATTCGTTGTGATGGTCACGGAATACCTGAATTGTTAGATGCAATATTAAAAGTATTTCCACTTGATAGTTACGTGGAGAAACCAGTGAACTTAATGGAAGTTATGCCAGGAGACAATGTTTTAACACCGATTTGGGATGATTATAAAAGGATTATTAGTAAATATGACAATCGTGGAGATAAGACAATAGGAACTATAGAAAGATTTAAATTTTATAATGAAGCTAAAAAAGCATATGCAATAATAGCAACAGGAGAAAAAGCACTGTATGCAAATGTAATACTACAAAAAGGTGTAGTGATTGAAGATTAGTTAAATGTTAGGGGGAAGAATTTATGCAATGTGAAATGACTAGGGAAAATAATAATTTAATGTATATGGAAATAAGAGAGCAAATATGTGATGTATGCCATAAAATGTGGCAATTAGGTTGGGTTGCAGCAAATGATGGAAATGTAACAGTGAAATTAGAGGATGGTACATTTTTAGCTACACCTACTGGGATAAGTAAAAGTTTTATAACTCCAGAAAAATTAGTTCATATTGATAGAAATGGAGAAGTACTTGATGGACCAGAGGGAGCAAAACCTTCTTCAGAAATAAAAATGCATTTAAGATGCTATGAAGAAAGAGAAGATGTTTTTGCAGTTGTTCACGCTCATCCACCAACAGCAACAGGATTCGCAGTTGCGCATATTGATTTAGATAGATATACAATGATAGAAACTGTAATTGCAATAGGATCCATTCCTGTTACGCCATATGGAACACCATCAACTTATGAAGTTCCAGAATCGATAGCTCCATATCTGCAAGAACATGATGTTGTATTGCTTGAAAATCATGGAGCATTAGCAGTAGGATCTGATTTAATAACAGCTTATTATAGAATGGAAACATTAGAATTATATGCAAAAATAAGTTTAACAGCACATTTGTTAGGTGGAGAAAAAGAGATATCAAGAGAAAATGTTGATAGATTAATTAGCATGAGAAAAGATTATGGAGTAAGTGGAAGACATCCTGGATTTAAACGTTATAGAAAAGAAAAATAAATATATTGTCTATAAATTTATAGGGGGAGTTCTTATGGAAGGTAAAATAAAGAGTACTGAGAAAACTAGTATTGTGCCAAAAAAATATAGAATACATTTTATAATGCTTATATCATGTTTTGTACTTTGGGGTCTTTTAAACAATATGACAGATAATCTTGTACCAGCCTTTGGAAGAATATTTATGCTTGAAGCTGCGGATTCTTCACTGGTTCAGGTTGCTTTTTATGGTTCATATGCAGTACTTGCGTTACCAGCAGCAATGCTTATTAAGAAATATTCATATAGAAATGGTGTATTAGTAGGTCTTGGATTATATATAATAGGAGCTATGGGATATATACCGGCTGCAATGCTACAAAATTTCAATTTGTTTTTAATATCAGTTTTCGTTTTAGCAGGTGGACTTTCTATATTAGAAACTACTTGTAATCCATATGTAATTTCATTAGGGGATGAAGATACAAGTGTTCGACGTCTTAACTTAGCACAAGCATTTAATCCAATCGGATCATTAACAGGTATTATATTAGCTAAATATTTAATATTAGGAAACTTAAATTCTGCAACTTATGAAGAACGTGTTGCTATGAGTCCAGAAGCACTAAGCGAAATACGTAATACTGAATTATTATGGGTGTGTGTACCATATGTAGGTTTAGTTGTTATAGCCATAATAATTTGGTGTTTCTTTAAGAAAAATAAAGGATCTGAAAAAGATGATTCTGGTGAACTTAATATAATAGAATCAATAAAGAAACTTATAAAGATTCCACGTTATGCATTTGGTGTAGTTGCTCAATTCTTTTATGTTGGAGTTCAAATAGCTGTATGGACTTGGACTATAAAATACGTAATGGTTACATTAGGCTTAGATGAAGCATCATCAGCCAAATATTATCTTATAGCAATAGCTTCATTTATAATATGTAGATGGGTATGTACAGCACTTATGAAATATATAGAGCCTGCTGTAATGATGGCTATATTTGCAATTGGTGGAATATTAGCTAGCTTAGGAACAATATTCTTACCAACAAATCTATCAGTTTGGTGCCTAGTTGCAATATCAGCTTGTATGTCATTAATGTTCCCAACAATTTATGGTATAGCACTTGAAGGTTTAGGAACAGAAGTAAAGGTTGGTGCTGCAGGTCTTATAATGGCTATATTAGGAGGCGCGGTAATAACACCTATAATGGGAGGATTTATTGATAGTGGAAAATTATCAAGTATGGTTCCAGCATACCAAGGTGCTGAAGCTGCTATTCGTTCAGCTTTCTTTATACCAGTAATTTGTTTTGCGGTAGTACTTCTTTACTCATTATGTTTTAGAAAGAAAAAATCAGTATAGTATATATTATTAAAGGGATATTTATATAATATATTACTATAAAAATATAAGTTTATTAGTCTCTCAATACTCAAATTTTAGAGTGTTCTAATAAAAGTAAAATTATTTTACAAAAAACATCTTATTTTATAATATTAAATAAGATGTTTTTTATTTTTCTTAAACTAATTATTAATTTTATTTACTAGGATGAAATCTTATATTAGCATACTGCATAGGTAGATAATGCTTATTAAAAGCAATTGGATATTTACTATTTTTATATAAAGCTTCTTCAACTAAATAAAATTGTTTTTCACAAGAAATTGGATGACCTTTAGTAACAAAGTTTCCAGCTGTTGAGAACTTTATATCAACTAATGCATCGTTACATTCATCATAAACCTTTTCTTCAATAAATTTAAGAAGTTCTTCTCTATCATTTAAATCAAGATTAAAAGTAGAAATAGCTTCTATTGGAATTATAGTAAATGTATAAGCTATAGTATCTCCATTACACATATACCATCTATCTATTCCAACTGTTGCAACTGATTTTTCACCAAGTATTTTAGAAAAATAATCTGAAGGTGGTTGTATCTTAAAATCAAATTCAATAGTATCTATCTTATTGTCTAAACATTTATAAACTACATGTCCTATCTTTTCTAAGCCACTCTTCTTAGTTGGATTTTCTTTTGTAATATAATTTCCCTTTCCACGTATATTTTTAATTAGACCATCATCTTGAAGTAATGCTAATGCTTGACGTAAAGTGCTTCTACTTACTCCTAATGTCTTTGCAAGATCTGGTTCTGATGGGAGTCTACTATTCTTAGGGAAAGTTCCTTCATTTATCATTTTAAAAAGTTTATTATATACCGTAACATACCTTAATTCTTTTGCTGTATCAATTATATTAATATCAATATTATCCATCACAATCACCTTTCTAATAAACGGACAAGTTATATACAAGTTTAATCTTGAAAGTTCATTTGTTAATATAAATTATAAGATATTTTATAAAAATAGCAAATAAAAAATATGAAAAAATATGTAAACGATTGACGAATGATAAATTATCATGGTATCATCTATATATAAAAACATACAGCAAAATAGACAAGTTATACTTGTCCTAACAATTAGGAGGAATTTAAATGATTTATTCACAAGGTTCAGAAAAACAATATCATATAGATGTAGCAAAAGGTGAAGTTGGAAGATACGTAATAATGCCAGGAGATCCAAAAAGATGTGCAAAGATAGCTAAATATTTTGATAATGCAGAACTTGTTGCAGATAAGAGAGAATATGTTACATATACTGGTTATTTAGATGGAGTTAAAGTAAGTGTTACTTCAACTGGTATCGGTGGGCCATCAGCTGCTATTGCATTAGAAGAATTAGTTAAATGTGGAGCAGATACATTTATAAGAGTAGGTACATGCGGTGGTATGGACCTTGATGTAAAAGGTGGAGATATAGTAGTAGCAACAGGAGCTATAAGAGCAGAAGGAACTACTAGAGAATATGTTCCAATAGAATTCCCAGCAGTTGCAAATTTAGATGTAGTAAACTCTTTAGTACAAGCGTCAAAAGATTTAAATGAAACTTACCATGCTGGAGTTGTCCAATCAAAAGATTCTTTCTATGGTCAACATTCACCAGAAACTAAGCCAATAGGATATGATTTAATAAATAAATGGGATGCATGGGTTAAATGTGGATGTCTTGCATCTGAAATGGAAGGCGCAGCATTATTTATAGTTGGAAGCTACTTAAAAGTAAGAGTTGGAGCAGTGTTCCTAGCTATAGCTAATCAAGAAAGAGAAAAAGCTGGACTTGAAAATAAGCAAGCACATGATACTGAAGGAGCTATAAAAGTAGCAGTTGAAGGAATCAGAAATCTAATAAAATTAGACAAAGAAAAGGGACTGTTATAAAATAGCATTAAAAAGTATAAGGAGTTGTGATTATGAGTAAATATAAAAGAGTTTTTACTATAGTAATAGATTCATTAGGAATTGGAGCTATGCCTGATTCAGAAAAGTATGGAGATGTAGGTGTTGATACACTTGGACATATAGCAGAATCAGTAGAAAGTTTTAATATTCCTAATCTACAAAAGATGGGTATTTCAAACTTACACAAAGTAAAACATGTGGATTCAGTTTCAAAACCACTTGGATATCAAATGAAAATGCAAGAAGCAAGTGTTGGAAAAGATACTATGACAGGTCACTGGGAAATGATGGGCCTACACATAACAAAGCCTTTCCAAACATTTACTGATACAGGATTCCCAAAAGAATTATTAGATGAATTAAGTAAAAGAACTGGTCATAAAATTGTTGGAAACAAGAGTGCTAGTGGAACAGAAATACTAGACGAACTTGGTGAGCATCAAATGAAAACTGGAGATATGATAGTTTATACATCAGCAGATTCAGTTCTACAAATTTGTGGTCATGAAGAAACATTTGGATTAGATGAATTATACAGATGCTGTGAAATTGCAAGAGAATTAACACTTAAAGATGAGTGGAAAGTTGGAAGAGTCATTGCAAGACCATACTTAGGAAATAAAAAGGGTGAGTTCAAACGTACAAGTAACAGACACGATTATGCTTTAAAACCATATGGAAAAACTGTTCTTAATGAATTAAAAGATAATAACTTTGAAGTTATTTCTGTAGGTAAGATTAAAGATATATTTGATGGTGAAGGAATCACAGAAGGACATAAGTCAAAGAGTTCAGTTCATGGAATGGAACAAACATTAGAAATAATGGATAAAGACTTTAATGGACTATGCTTTGTAAACTTAGTTGATTTTGATGCTCTTTGGGGACATAGAAGAAATCCACAAGGTTATGCAGAAGAATTAGAAAAATTTGATGTTAACTTAGGTAAAGTATTAGATAAATTAAAAGAAGACGATTTATTAATAATAACTGCTGACCATGGTAATGATCCAACTTATACAGGAACAGATCATACAAGAGAACATGTACCATTCTTAGCATACTCACCTTCAATGAAAGGCGATGGACAATTAGAAACAGCAAAAAGTTTTGCTGCAATTGGTGCAACTATAGCTGACAATTTTGGTCTTAAAATGCCTGAAGGAACTATAGGTGAATCTGTTTTAGAAGAACTTAAATAATAGTATAGAATATATAAAAAAGTAGCTTATTTTAAGCTGCTTTTTTATTATGAAAATTAAATAAAATGATATATATGATAACATATGGAAGTATTGGTATAATTAATATAACTTAATAATTACCAGGGAGAGGATAGTATGAATTATAAAATATATATTGTAGAAGATGATGAATCAATAAGCAGTTTATTGAAAGAGTATATTACTAAATATGGCTTTGATGTTAAAGTAGCTAATGATTTTGAAGATATAATGGAAGCGTTTAATGAGTTTAATCCAGACCTTGTATTATTAGATGTTAATCTACCAAAGTATGATGGGTTCTATTGGTGTAGAAAAATAAGACAAAAGTCTAAAGTCCCTATAATTTTTATATCTGCTAGAGACAGCGGAATGGATCAAGTTATGGCTCTTGAAAGTGGTGGGGATGATTATATAACAAAACCTTTTTATTATGAAGTTGTTATGGCTAAGATAAAAAGTCATATAAGAAGGGCATTTGGAGAGTATGCATCAAAAAATAATGAAAAAATATTAGAATTAGATGGATTAAAGTTTTATAAGGATAGATCTGAATTGGAATTTGAGGATAAAAGTTTAATAATTACTAAAAAGGAAGGTATATTATTAGAGTATCTTATGAAGAAATACCCTAAAGTGGTAAATAGAGATTTTCTTTTAGAGAAGATATGGGATGATATTGAATTTGTAGAAGAGAATACTTTGAATGTTAATGTAAGTAGAATAAGAAAAAGATTTAAAGAACTTGGAATAGAAAATTCTGTAGAAACTGTAAGAGGGTTAGGATATAGATTAAATAAGACATGGTAAGGAGAATTTTATATGAAGTTGTTTATGAAAGATAATATAGGTTATATAAGTATATATTTTATAAGTATTCTTCTTACATTAGGGTATTTATATCTTATAGAATCAGTAAAAGTACAAGAATGTCTTTACATATTATTTTTTAATACATTTATATTAGTATGCTTTCTAGTGTATAGATATTATAAAAATAAAGAGGTATATAAATTTTTAGAAGATGGTATAAAAGAACTTGACGAAGCATTTATTGATCTTGGAAATTCTCTTTTGGGAGAAAATATATCTAATATTTTAAAGAAAGAGCATAGTTTATGCGAGACTGAAATTATAAAGTGTAATAATATTCATGATGAGCATTTAACCTTTATAAATCAATGGGTACATCAAATGAAGACACCATTATCTACAATACAGCTACTTATTCAAGAATATGAAGGTGAAGAGCCTGTTGAAAGTATGAAAGTAGAGGTGGATAAATTAAATAAAGGTTTAAATATGGCTATGTATTTTGCACGACTTGATTCTTTTAGAAAAGATTTTGTAGTAGAGAAGTTTTCTTTGCACAATCTAGTTTTAAGTAAAGTAAATGAAGAAAAGCAGATGTTTATAAAAAGTAGAATAGTTCCAAAGATCCAAATTGACAAAAGTATAGAAGTGAATAGTGATGCTAAATGGATAAAATTTATATTAGAGCAGCTTATTGTTAATGGTTTAAAATACTCTAAAGGGCATGGAAAAGAATTAATTATAAAAGCTTATGAAAATAAAGACAACATAAAACTAACTATAAGTGATCAAGGTATAGGTATACCTAAAAAAGATATAAAAAGAGTGTTTGATCCATTTTTTACAGGAGAAAATGGACGAAGATTTGGAGAATCTACCGGCATGGGATTATATATAGCAAAGAAGGTTTGTGATTATCTAAGTCATGATATAGTAATAGACTCTAAAGTTTCAGAAGGAACAAATATAACAATAATATTTAATAAGTAGGATAATATGTTTTTATATATTATTCTACTTATTTTATTATTAATTAAGTGTGACATGCATGTCACACTTTTGTAAGGTTTAGAGATAGTAAGGATATAAAATTTCTTTTAAACTAAATTCATAAGGATTAATATTAAAGGAGAAATAGTTATGAGGAATTATAAAATACTTATATATAAAAAGGATTTACTAAAAGGTTTAAGGGGGGAATAGAAAGGTGGAAATTTTAAAGGTTACAAATTTAAAAAAGGTATATGGAAAGAAAATAATATTTAATGCCTTAGATAATATAAACTTTAATATAGAAGAAGGAGAGTTTGTAGGGATAATGGGCCCTTCAGGAAGTGGAAAAACAACACTTTTAAATATGATTTCTACTGTTGATAAACCAACTTCAGGTGAAGTAACTATAAAGGGTAAGAATCCTCTAAAATTAAAAGGAGATAACTTAGCCTTGTTTAGAAGAAGAGAGCTTGGCTTTGTATTTCAAGATTTTAATTTATTAGATACATTAACTATAGGAGAAAATATAGTATTACCTTTAACGTTAGATGGAGTATCTGTTAAAGAACAGGATAAAAAACTTAATAAAGTATCAAAAATTCTTGGAATAGAGGATTTATTAAATAAGAGAACTTTTGAAGTATCGGGAGGTCAGGCTCAAAGGACAGCTATTGCAAGAGCATTAATTCATGATCCTTCAATTCTTTTAGCAGATGAACCTACTGGAAATTTAGATTCAAAATCATCAAAGACAGTGATGGAGCTATTTGAAAAGATAAATAAAGAAGAGAAAGTAACAACTATGCTAGTTACCCATGATCCTTTAGCGGCAAGTTACTGTAGTAGAATTCTTTTTATAAAGGATGGGTCTATATATAATGAAATTTATAAAGGGGAAAGCAGGGAACAGTTTTATCAAGAAATAATAGATGTACTTGCACTATTAGGAGGAACAAACTAATGAATTTTAGACAGTTTGCAGTTAAAAATGTATTAAGAAATGCCAGAGCTTATTTTGGATATTTCTTAAGCAGTACCATATCAGCAGCATTATTATTTTCCTTTACTATGTTAGTTATGCATCCTAACTTAGATATTAAATCCTTTCCATTATATTTACAGGCAGGATTTAATTTAACAGCTTCAATTGCATATTTATTTTTATGTTTTTTTGTATTCTATTCTGTAAGTGTATTTTTAAAAAGTAGATTAAAAGAATTTGGTATATTATATATTTTAGGAACATCAAAGAAACAAATTAAAAAGATGATTAGAATTGAAAATATATTGATTAGTTCTTTATCAGGATTATTCGGAGTTATATTAGGATTGGTGTTTTCAAAAATATTTTTAGCACTTAGCGGAAGATTGCTTGGATACAATGCTTTGAATTTTTATTTCCCTATTAAAGCTATTATGATAATCCTAATAGGATTTATTTTAATGGGAATTTTAATATCAATCTTTACTACATCTGTTATAAAAGAGGATAGAGTTTTAGAGTTACTTAAGGGAACGCAAAAGCCAAAGGTAGAGCCAAAAAGTTATACAATTCTTGCATTAGCATCACTTGTAATGCTTATATTAGGATATTATTTTTCCATAACATCAAAAAGAGATAATATAACACATAGAATTATACCAGTAACTGTGATAGTTATAATAGCAACCTATTTATTATTTTCACAATTCAGCACTTTTTTTGTAAAGATTTTGAAGAAAAATAGAAGTTTTTATATGAATAAAACAGCTGTATTGTGGGTATCAAATCTCTTATATAGAATAAAAGATAATTCAAGGATGTTCTTTTTAATTACTATAACTTCTACAGTAGCTTTTACATCAATTGGAGGAGTAACTGCCTTTTGGATAAATAAACAGAAGACCGTTGAAGAGAATTTTCCTCAAGCATTTTTCTATGGGTCACATGAATTAGACAATAATATAGTAAATTATATAGAAGATGCTTTAAAGAATGATAAATATAGATATACAAAAGTACAAGGTGAAGTAAAATTTATATTTCCTAAAGAAAATACAGTAGCTATAAATATAATAGATGAAAGCACTTATAATAGATTAGCTAAATTGTTTGGAGAGAAAGAAATAAATCTTAAAGATAATGAAGCAGTAGCAGACACACCAATTCTTGGACAAAAGAGAGAAAATATTTTAGTAGATAATATGAATATAAAGGTTAAAGGCAAGTTAGAAAAGAGAGTAATTCCTGCATATTATGATGATGTCTATGTAGTTAGTGACTATGCATATAAGAAAATTAATGGTTCAGTAAGATTATTTACTTCATTTGATGTACAAAATTATAAGGATACTTTAAATATATGTAAGAGAGTTAATGAAAAGTTTAATTTAGATCAGCATAAGGGTGAACATAACTTACTTATGAAAGCTGAAATATTAGAATATCAAAAATTTGCATATGGAGTAGCTATGTTCTTAACTATATTTATAGGAATAATATTCTTTGTAACTACAGGAAGCTTTTTATATAACAAATGCTATATGGATGTTGAAGAAGATAAGATTAAATATAAAAAGTTAAATAAGATTGGATTAACTTTCAAGGAGATAAAAAAGATATCAACTATTGAAATTGGAGTATTATTTTTACTACCATATATAATAGCTGTTATTCATTCAGTATTTGCTTTAGAATCGTTAAAGAGTGCTTTTAAGATGGATATAAGTATAGCTGCATTTATAGTAATGGGAAGTTTTTTATTAGTGCAAATAATATATTTCTTAATTATAAGAGGAAATTATTTGTTGGAAGTAAAGAGAAATTTAAATAATATATAAATTTAAATTATAGACAGTGTATAGGAATTTTTAGATGAAATAAATTTATATAAAATAGAAACAATCCCCTTGAATAAATTCAAAGGGGATTTAATTTATACTAATTATTTTCTTTCTTATCCTTCTTGTTTATTCCACAAGGTACCCAAGGATAATCAGGATGTGATGGATCACAAGGATCTGTTACATCTATTTTCTTTTCTTCTTCAACTATTTGATCAAAAAATTCTGGTTTTATTTCTTTTTCTTTGCTCATATTTAACATCTCCAATTCTCAATAACTTTTATGATTACATTATATATTAAATAATAATAATTATCAACAAATAATTTATTAAAATATCTTAAACTTTAAGATAAAAATATTATATTTTAGAAGAGAGTTTAGATATTATATGAATGGATATAATTATTAATAGTAGTATTTGTAATTAATATTTTAATAATTCATTGAATTTATTTTAAGGTAAAAAAATACTTAATAAGATTTTGTAAACTGAATAGAATTTTTATAAATTAAAATATTCAATTATGAATTAAAAGTAAATGAAAACTTAAACATGGATACATATGTTAATAATTTATAATAAAAAACTTATGAATTTTAACTAAAAATTAATAAATGACCCGAAAAAATATTTATTTCATTAAATTAATTAATTTATTTGCAAGTATTGATATATTAATATAAAATGTTTACAATGAGTGTGTAAGTAGAAGCTTACATTTAGATTATTATTAATACTTTGAGTGGGCAGAGGATAGTAATTTGAAGACATAAATATAGGGGATAGGGATTTGGGACTTACTGTTTAATAAGAGATATATGTATGCTGAATATATTAAAAAAGAGTATGAGGGAATTTACCAATAAGTTTAAACCTAATTATTTATAGAGAGAGTGTTCATTAAGGGTATTGTAAACGTTGTTGTAGCTACTTTATTGAAAGCACAATGAATATATATGAGGATGGTGTATTTAAATGAAGGTACTTGTTATAAATTGTGGTAGTTCATCTTTAAAATATCAATTAATTGATATGACAAATGAAGAATGTATTGCACAAGGATTAGTAGAAAGAATTGGACTTGAAGGTTCTGTTTTAACACAGAAGTCAGATAGCAAAGGAAAATACAAGATAAATGAAGAAGTAAAAAATCATAAAGATGCTATTAATTTAGTTCTTAAAGCATTAGTAAGCGATGAAATTGGAGTTATTTCTTCTATGGATGAAATAGTAGCTGTAGGGCATAGAGTTGTTCATGGTGGAGAAAAATATGCAAATTCTGTTGTTATAGATGAAGAAGTAATTAAGGATTTAGAAGAATGTGCAAAACTTGCACCTTTACATAATCCACCAAATATTATTGGAATAAGAGCATGTCAAGAAATCATGGGAGATACACCTATGGTTGCAGTATTTGATACTGCATTCCATCAAACAATGCCAGAAGTTGCATATATTTATCCTATAGAATATGCATTATATGAAAACCATAAAATAAGAAAGTATGGATTCCATGGAACTTCTCATAAGTACGTATCAAACAAGCTTGCAGAAGTTATGGGAAAAGATATAAAAGATTTAAAAATTATAAGCTGTCATTTAGGAAATGGAGCAAGCTTAGCAGCTGTAAAAAATGGTGTATCTGTAGATACAACTATGGGCTTTACACCACTTGAGGGTATTGCTATGGGAACAAGATCTGGAAGTATAGATCCATCTATTCCAACATACTTAATCAGTGAATGTAATTATACTGTTGATGAGGTTGTTGAGTCACTAAATAAAAAATCAGGTGTACTTGGAATATCTGGGGTAAGTTCTGATTTCAGAGATATTGAAAGCGCAGCTTCAGAAGGAAATAAGAGAGCTAGACTAGCTTTAGATGTGTTTAGTTATAAAGTTAAGGGACAAATTGGTGCATATGCAGCACAAATGGGTGGAGTAGATGCAATCATATTTACAGCAGGAGTTGGAGAAAATGGTCCAGAGACTAGAGAAGAATGTGTTGAAGGATTAGAGTTCTTAGGAGTAAAATTAGATGCTGAGAAAAATAAAGTAAGAGGTAAATTAGCTGAGATTTCATCAGATGATTCAAAGGTTAAAGTATATGTAATACCAACTAATGAAGAGTTAATGATAGCTAAAGATACTGTAAGCTTACAAAAATAAAATTAAAGATTTCTAGGAACCCTAATGTTTTATTAGGGTTCTTTGTTAATTATAATTATTTTAATAGATAGAATTAAATTTTATATAAGTTATATTAGTAATATAAAACCATTATGGTATAATGTAAAACATAATAATAGTTTACATATTTAGAAGGAGTGGAAAAGTATGAACTTTTGTTGGAGTACATTGCAAGTATCAGATGTAAAAAAATCATCAAAATTTTATAAAGATATAATAGGATTAAAAGAGGTAAGAACTTTAAGTCCTAGTGAAGGAATGACTATAATGTTTTTAAAAGATGATAATAATTTTAATCTAGAGCTTATAGAAAATAAAAAAGACAATGAAGAAAAAGTATTTAAAGGAATAACTTTAGCATTTAGAGTAGATTCATTAGATGAATCTATGAAATATATGAGAAATAAAAATATAGAGATTGTAAGAGGGCCAATTAAAGTTTCTGAAGGTACTAAATTTTTCTTTATAAAAGATCCAGATGGATTAGAGTTGCAAATTGTTGAAAGTAATGAACATTAATAAAAATGACTATACCTTAAATTTAAGGTATAGTCAT
>JBBVGE010000197.1:0-327 GCA_040144665.1 Clostridium perfringens | reverse complement strand
CTTCTCAAGATTTGCTTTAACTTTATTTTCGTATCCTGAATATGTGTGTACTACGTACCATCTAGCTCTATCACTCATATCATACCGGTGAATAAATCACCAAACCTCCCTTATATTATTTAAGTCCAAACACTAACTCAAAGAGGTTCTTAAATACAAAATCCATTACTCCTATTAAAGCAATAGATATTACAGTAAATACAATTACTGCAACAATGGCCTTTTTAGCTTCTTCTTTTGGTGGCCAAGTTATTCTTTTGATTTCAGCCTTAACCCCTCTAAAGAACTTTGTTATACCAAAGCCTCTGCTTTGTTCATTTACATTTT
>JBBVGE010000196.1:0-213 GCA_040144665.1 Clostridium perfringens | reverse complement strand
GTTAAACTTACTGGTCTTAATTCCATAGCACTAAATACACTTCCTCCACTTGGAGTAAATCTCCAACGCCACTTATCTTGATTAGGATCATCTGACAAATTAAAATCCATATAAGTATTCACGTTATCAATTATTGTAGATATATTTGCTCCATCATTACTATGAGCATTAAATGCTATGCTAGTTACTCCTGTTAAAGAAGTATGATTATGA
>JBBVGE010000195.1:0-44092 GCA_040144665.1 Clostridium perfringens | reverse complement strand
AAAGAATTAGAAAAAATTTTTTCTAATTCTTTTTTTTGTCATAGAGTGGGTATTTAATTGAATATATTTTAACTAAAGGGAGGGGAGTGCAATATGAATTTTAAAGAATTTATTCAAAGCGATAGAGAAAGCAGAGAAAAGGAAAAGTTTAATGGAACTTTTTTAGATTACTTAGAAATAGTCAAAAAAAATCCTGATATTGCAAAGCTGTCTCATAAGAGACTTTATGATACCATCATAAAAGATGGTGTTGAAGTATTAAAGGGAGAAGATAATTATAGGGTAAAAAGAATATACGGAAATGATATTATAAGAGAATATGGATTCTTTAAAGATGATTTCTTTGGTATTGATAAAGTATTAATGAAATTGGTTAATTATTTCCATTCAGCTGCTATGAAAGGTGAAGAAGCAAGACAAGTACTTTACCTTGTTGGTCCTGTTGGTGCTGGTAAATCATCACTTGTTGAATCATTAAAGAAAGCTTTAGAAAGCTGTGAACCAATCTATAGTATTAAAGGTTGTCCAATGCATGAAGAACCACTTCATTTAATTCCTAAACATTTAAGACCAGAGTTTGAAGAACTTTTAGGGGTTAAGATAGAAGGAGATCTTTGTCCAGTATGTAAGTACAGATTATTACACGAATATGGTGGAAAGTATGAAGAAATTCCTATAGAGAAAAAAGGCTTCTCAATTAGATCAAGAAAAGGAATTGGAGTTGTGCCACCAGTTGATCCAAATAATCAAGATACATCTATTCTTACTGGATCAATTGATATTTCAAAAATGGATATGTATCCAGAAGATGACCCTAGAATATTCTCATTAAATGGAGCATTTAATGTTGGGAATAGAGGAATGGTTGAATTTATAGAAGTATTCAAAAATGATGTTGAATATCTTCATACAATTATTACAGCAACGCAAGAAAAGTCAGTTCCATCACCAGGTAAGGGTTCTATGATTTATTTTGATGGAGTAATTGTTGCTCATTCAAATGAAGCAGAATGGAATAAGTTTAAGGCAGATCATACTAATGAAGCTATATTAGATAGAATTGTTAAAATTGAAGTGCCTTATTGTTTAGAACTTGATGAAGAAGTGAAAATTTATCAAAAAATCTTAAAGAAGAGTAGCTTTAATGCTCACATTGCACCTCACACAATAGATATAGCTGCAATGTTTGCTATTTTATCAAGACTTACTCCTTCAAACAAGGTAGATCCAATAACTAAGCTTAAGATCTATAATGGAGAAGAAATTGTTGAAAAAGGCTCAACTAAGAGACTTGATATAAGCGAACTTAGAGAAGAAGCTGGTTCATATGAAGGTATGAAGGGAATTTCAACAAGATTTATAGTTAAAGCTATTGATAATGCTCTTTCAAATTCAGAGCATAATTGTATAAATCCACTTAGTATTATGGAAAGCATAATAAAATCAGTTAAGGAAATGGATATTGGTTCAGATGATAAGAAGAGATATCTAGGATTTATCCAAGATACAATAAGAAAAGAATATAATAAAATTCTAGAAAAAGAAATTACAAAAGCATTTATACATTCATTTAGAGAGCAAGCTGAAAGCTTATTTAACAACTATATTGATAATGCAGAAGCTTTCGTAAATAAGAGTAAAATAAAAGATACTTCAACTGGAGAAGAATTAAATCCAGATGAAGAGTTCATGAGAAGTATAGAAGAGCAAATAGGGGTTTCAGAATCATCAGCTAAAGGATTTAGAGCAGATGTTACGTCTTATATGTTCTACTTAGTTAGAAATGGTGGAATGATGGATTACACATCTTATGAGCCTATAAAAGAAGCTATTGAAAAGAAACTTATGGCATCAGTTAAAGATCTTTCAAGAATAATTACAAAATCAAGAGTTAGAGATAAAGAGCAAACTGAAAAATATAATGCTATGGTAGAAGAGATGCAAAAAAATGGTTATTGCCTACACTGCTGTGATGTAATATTAAAGTATGCTGCTAATAATCTTTGGAAGGATTAATTAAAAGATTATGGCAATCTTTAGAGATAATACAATAAATCCAGTAGATCATGATAGATCTATTGAAGATAGAAGAAGACATAGGCAATTAGTTGAAAAATCCATCAAAGAAAATTTGGGAGATATTTTATCAGAAGAAAGCATTATTGGAGAAGGTAAAAATAAAAAGTTTAAAATTCCTATAAGAGGAATTAAAGAATATCAGTTTGTTTATGGAAGGAACTCTAAAGGGGTTGCAACAGGGACTGGAGAAGAAAAACGTGGAGATAAGATAGGGTCAGGAAGACCAGGACAAGGAAAAGGAAATAAGGGGGCAGGTAATTCAGAAGGAGACGATATCTATGATACAGAGATAACATTAGATGAATTACTTGATTATATTGCAGAAGATTTAGACCTGCCAAATTTAGATAAGAAAAAGTATTCTGAGATAATATCAGAAAGTGCAGGTAGAAGAAATGGATATCAAAGATATGGTATAAGACCAAGACTTGCAAAAAAGAAAACTGTAATGTCTAAAATTGCAAGAAAGCAAGGAAAAAAACGTGCATTACTTGAAGCAGGAGCAAAAAAAGAAGAGGTTAAAATTGAAAGATTCCCATTTAGAGAGGATGACTTAAGATTTTATAGAGTTAAGCAAAAGCCAAGAAGAGAAAGTAATGCAGTAATGGTATTTATAATGGACGTTTCAGGTTCAATGGATAGTACAAAGAAATATCTTGCAAGATCATTCTTCTTTGTATTATCTAGATTCTTAAAAAGAAAATATAACAATTTGGCATTTGAATTTATATCTCATACAACAGTTGCAAAGAGAGTAAATGAATATGAGTTCTTCCATAAAGCAGAATCAGGCGGAACTTATATATCAAGTGGTCTTAATCTTGCTTTAGATGTAATAAAAGAAAATTATCCGAAAGATATGTGGAATATATATCCTGTATATGCAAGTGATGGAGATAACTGGACTGAGGATAATGAAAAGGCAATGCAAGCGGTAAAAGATTTATGTGAAATTAGTAATATGTTTGGGTATGCGGAATTACTTCCATCAACATATTCAACAACAATGTATTATAGATTTAAGAAGGAAATTAAAGAGGATAATTTTATTCCTGTAATTGTTAAAGAAAAGAAAGATTTATGGGAAGCATTAAAGCTTATGCTTAGCAAGGAGATGAAGGAGGAGTAGATTGTTTTGGAATACAATTTAAAAGATTTAGAAATCTGGAATGAAAGAATAGAAGAGAAAGCCAAAGCTCTAGGATTAGACTACTATCCTCAAGAATTCGAGGTAATAGGCTTTAATGAAATGATAGGGTATGAAGCGTATGTTGGAATGCCATCAAAATATCCTCATTGGAGCTATGGAAAATCCTATGAAAAAAATAAAACCTTATATTCATTAAATTTAACAGGTTTACCTTATGAGATGGTAATAAACTCTAATCCTTGCTTGGCATATCTTATGAAGGACAATACTTTATTACTTCAAATTTTAACAATGGCTCATGTTTATGGTCATAATGATTTCTTTAAAAACAACAGGTTATTTAAAGAAGGGACAAATGCAGATAGAGCACTTGAAATGTTTAAGTTAGATTCAGAAATAATAAGAGGATATATAAACAATCCTACCATAGGATATGATAAAGTAGAGAAAATATTAGATGCAGCACACGCTATAAAATATAGTATAGGTAGAAGTATTGGAGTAAAGGAACTTAATGATGAAGATATAAGAGAGAGAAGAATAGAAGACTATAAAAGCAAAATAGTAAATAGAGATTTCTTAGATAGAGACGAAGAGATAGAACCGCCAGAAGTTGATAAAATACCATTAGAGCCTAGAGATGATGTGGTTGGATTTATAATAAAATATGGAAAGTTAGAAGATTGGGAAAAGAATATATTAAGAATAGTAAAAAGAGAGACAGAGTACTTCCTTCCACAAATAGAAACTAAAACTATGAATGAAGGATGGGCATGTTTCTGTCATTACACTATCTTAAAAAGTCTTGGATTATCAGAAGATCTTTATCTTGAGTTTTTAAAAAGGCATAATGATGTAGTATCACCTATACCTGGAGGTCTAAATCCATATTATATTGGATTTAAGATATTTATGGATTTAGATAAAAGGTATGGTAGAGAGAAGATATTTGAAGTTAGAGCATTAGAGAGAGATGCATCATTTATAAGAAGATATTTAACTAAAGAACTTTGTGAAGAACTTAATTTATTCCAATATGGAAAGAGAAGCTTTGACTTTGTAGTTGAAGAAGTATCTGATGATAGAGGTTGGGAAAGTATTAGAGATAATTTATCATTCTCATCAGGAATTGGGGGAATACCTCATATAAGAGTTATAGATTTAAACAAAAAAGATTACACTTTAACTTTAGAGCATGTGTATGATGGAAGAGAATTAGAATTATCTTATGCAAAAGAAACATTAAGATATGTAGGAAAGCTTTGGGGATACAAAGTGAGATTAAATACAAAAGATAGAAATGGAGAAAGCTTTACATTATTATGTGATAATGGTAAAGTTGCTATCTCAGAAGGTAACAAAATACACTAGATAGGAATAAATTAAAAATATAATAAGTATTACCTAGGAGAATAAATTGAAGTTAGAGGGAAGTAAAACAGAAAAAAATCTTTACAAAACTTTTTCAGGCGAATCTAGAGCAAGAGGTAAATATAATCTCTATGCAGAAAAAGCAAGGGAAGAAGGATACAGATGGGTTGGAGAAATATTTGATGAAACAGCAGCAAATGAATATGCCCATTCAAGAGAGGCTTTTAAAAGATATCTTGGTAAAGTAAACAATACTGAGGATAACTTAGTAAATTCCGCTTACTTTGAAAATGAAGAGAGTAAAAGTATTTACAAAGAATTCGAAAAGGTTGCTATGGAGGAAGGCTTTGAAGAAATAGCGCAATTCTATAAAGAACTACAAGAAGTTGAGGAATCTCACAAGAAGAGGTTTTTAACTCTTTGTGAAAAAATAAGAACTGATACCATGTTTAAATCGGATACGGAAACCTACTGGCAATGTATGAATTGTGGATATATTCATGAAGGCATGGAAGCACCTGCTATATGTCCACTATGTAAGTATGAAAGATCTTACTTTAAGCCATACTGTAAAGTTAAGTAGTTTAGGAGAAAACATGTATGTATTATAGATATCCAGAGGGATACTTCTTTTTTGAAGTTAATGTAAGAGAAGATATGAAGTTTGATGAATTTATAGAATTAGACGATTGCTATAGAAATAAAAAAGAAGAATGCAAAGATGGATGTAATAGTAACGAAAAATGTAGTTGTATAAAAATTATGAATTCTAATAAAGAATATCCTATAGACTTTGTAAGATGGATAACGACAGATGATGAGTATTCGGAAGAAATAACTTGTAGGTGAAAAGGTAACTGGTACTTTAATTAGTGCCAGTTATTTTTGTAATAAAAGAATAGAATAATTAATATTATTAAATATAATAATTTATTTTAGAAGGTATTATATGTATGACAAGATAATGGTATCTCACTTTGAAGATCTTACAAAGCTTACGAATTTACTTAATTCATATGTAAATTCATACAGACTTTTAGTAGCTGGAGCATCAGAACTTAATACAATATATGGACGTAAGTCTAAAGAGGTAGAAAAAGCAATAAATAGGGCAGATAATGTTGGAGCTGATATAGATGAAATACTTAAAGTTATAGATACATATCAAGATAGTTATTTAAAGTACATTAAGCTTAAAAATGATATAGTTACAGTAAATTATAAAAATGGGAAAATAAAAAAAGAGCTTAAAGGTGTGATACAAACTGAGATAGATAATGAGCTTAAATTTTTCAATCAATCACCACCTAAAAGAGACGAAGAAGATGAAAAAAATATCCCAGACTAAATTTAGTCTGGGATATAAAATATCTTATAATTTCTTTAATTTTAAATTACTTACCATTAGGTAAGACCCTAAAATCATTAATATTACTGGTATTATTACATTTACATTTTCAATTTTAATATAAAAAACTATAATTGCGAAAGCTGCCATAAAACAACCAGCGATTGTTATTGGTATTCCTCTAAATACACCGTCAAATTCAGTTGCATTATATCTTGCTAATCTATATGCACCACATATTGGGAATGCTAAAAGTATTATGTAACCTAAAATTCCTAATGGACCAAAATTCTTTAAATTAAATAATGTAAAGATTAGTAGTGAAGGAGCAACTCCAAATGACACAAGATCAGCTAAGGAATCTAATTCCTTTCCAAGATCACTTGATACTTGTAAGTATCTAGCAACTCTTCCATCATATCTGTCTACCAATCCAGCAAGTAATATTAATAAAGCAGCTTGAACATATTTACCCTGTCCGTCAAATGTTGATAAAATTGATAATACCCCACATGATAAATTAATAAAGGTAAATATATTAGGAATACAACTTTTTCTCATATAACCACTCCTAAAAATCTTGAATAACTTACAGTAAGTTATTATAGCATACAAATTAATATAATATAAGGTTTAAATAAGATTTAAGAAAAAATTTAGGTAGTATTAAGGAATAAATTATAGAGTATGTGATGATTTATTAATTATAATACAACTAGTAGACAACATATAAAACCAAAGGTATAATATAAGTTAGTTCTATCATAAGGAGGAATAATAATGCGAAAGGTACGTTTCATTTATAATCCGTACTCGGGAGAAAATGCAATATTAAGCGAGTTAGATAATGTCATAAAAATTCATCAAAATTATGGATATCAAATAGTTCCATATAGAATAGAACGTGGTAGAGATATAATTGAAGCACTAGATTATATTGATAAAAGTTATTCCTATATACTTGTAGCTGGTGGCGACGGGACTGTAGATTCAGTTTTAAATGCTATGATGAAAAAGGGGATAAAACTCCCAATAGCTATATTACCAGTTGGAACTGCAAATGATTTTGGAAAGTTTATAGAAATGCCTCAAAACGTAACAGAGGCTTGTAAAAGAATAGTTAAATCAAAGCCACAACCAGTAGATATAGGTAAGATTAATAATAAATATTTTATAAATGTTGCAAGTACAGGACTTTTTACAGATATATCACAAAAAACAGATGTACATCTTAAGAATGCTATAGGAAAGTTAGCTTACTACATTAAAGGATTAGAAGAATTACCTAATTTCAGAAAGCTTAAAGTTAACATAACATCAAAAGAATATAATTATGATGGAGAAATGTATCTATTATTATTATTTAACGGGAAAACAGCAGGGAATTTAAATCTAGCAACAAAAGCAGATATACAGGATGGAATGCTTGATTTAATTCTATTTAAAGCAGTTCCTGTGATTGAACTTTTACCGCTTTTCTTAAAAGTTTTAAGAGGAGATCACTTAGATTCAGAAAAGGTTGTTTATTTTAAAACAAATGATGTTTTAATTGAGTGTGATGAAGATATAGTTACGGATATAGATGGAGAAAAAGGACCAGAATTTCCACTTAGGGTTCAATGTATAAAAGGTGGAATAGAAGTTTTAGGTTTAAAGGAATAAACTAAAGTAGAATTTAATAAGTATAAATAACAGAAATATGGTTTGAGGAGTGAGTGGTTTATGAACCTTATATACTATATGAGTTTGTTATTTATACTTTTTTTTATAATATTTTTAATAGATAAGGATAGAAGTAAAGCTCCTAAGAAGATAAGAATTTTTCTAGGGATATCCCTTGCAGTACTTGCTATTAGAAATTTAGCATTATTGTTAATGTGTGTAATAAAAAATGTAGAGGTAATTTATTTACTTAAAAATTTAATATACCTAGATTACTTAATAATACCAATAATTATTCTAACTCTATATTATATTTATCTTAGATTTGATAATATAAAATTTAATGTAATTTATATTGCAAGTGCAATTTTAAGTATAATATATTTGGTGTTTATATGTAATATAGAGGGAAGTATAACACTTAGTGCATCTTTTGGATATTTTATAACACTAAATTATTACAATATAATAAAGGGAATTATAATTGCTATAATTGGTGTACTTCTTTTGAGTGGGTCACTATTATTAGATAAACCAAACAGTGATAAAAAGGGAATATTTAGAATAATAGGAGTTTTAATATCCATGGTTATAGAAAATGTATTAATCATGCTTGGATTTTGGATATTCCCATATTGTATAATAAGTGAAATACTATTACTTCTAGAGGTAAATAATTCTTTAGATAGTTTTAATTAAATGAATTTTATAAAGAAACTCTCATAAATTCATGGGAGTTTTTTTAAAAATCATTAATTTGCAAGATAAATGTCATATTACTTATGAAAAAATGTTGCCTTTTGAGAGGAATATAATATAATGGAATTATAGAGATTTTTTATTTATATAAAACTAATTGTGGTTTTGTTGTATACAAAGCCTTTTTTATTGTATAGGAAATTACAAATTTTAGGAATAAGGATGGTGTTTATAAATGGAGGGTGGACCTCAGTTAAGTGAGAAGCCAAAACTCAATAACATGTCTTAGAGTAAACCTCTATTTAATTATTAATAATTGATTTTTATAACTGTCAATAATTATTAGGATTCATTTAGGGTTCTCTAAGGCAATTAGGAGGAACGTAGTATGAAGCAGTTGACAGTTTTTTTATACACAAATATATTAGGAAATAAGATATATGATGAATTTGATGATAATCTTGGTACATTAAAAGATGTTTATGTTACTACAGAAGAGGGGTATCCAAGAATCATTGGGTATAAAGTAAGAAGAGATGGCTCTATATATCATTATGAATTTAGGGATATAAATTTTTATGATAATGATGGAAAAGTGGTCATTAAGACAAGAGGAAGTAAAGAAATTCTGCCGAGAACTTATAGTTACCTTTTATCTAGACATCTTTTAGATAAAAAAATAGTTGATATAAATGGTAAACAAGTTGTTAGAGTTGATGATTTAAGAATTGCAAAAATTGCAGGAGAGTATAGAGTAGTAGCAGTAGAGACAGGTCCTCTTGCAAAATATAGAAGAATGGGAATTGGATGGGCTGTTAAGCTTATTTATAAAATAATAGGTAAGAGCTATGATGATACAGTTTTAATGTGGGATGATGTTGAATCGTTAGAGATGATAAATAATAACTTAAAACTACAAGTTCCATATCAAAAGTTATCTAAGCTTCACCCAGCAGACCTTGCAGATATTTTAGAAGAACTTGATAGTAAATCAAGAAAACAAGTATTTGAATCATTAGATGAAGATTTAGCAGCAGATACTTTAGAAGAGTTAGATCAAGAATATAAAGGAACTATCATTAAAGAATTATCAGAAAGTAAGGCAGCAGAACTTTTAGAAAATATGCCTAGTGATGAGATAGCTGACCTTTTAGATGAACTTGATGAAGAAGAAAGAGAAAAGATATTAGTAAACCTTGAAAAGGAAGATGCTGACGAAGTAAAAGAACTTCTAGAATATGAAGATGAGACAGTTGGTAGTATAATGGCTAAGGATTTTATTTCTCTTAATTTAGATATTACTGTTAAAGAGACAGTTGATATATTAAAAGAGATGGAACCTGATGAAGAAGTTATGTATTATATTTATATAACTGATAATGAGGATAGAATTCAAGGGATGATATCATTAAGAGACTTAATACTAAGTCCTGGAGAAAATAGATTAAGAGATATAATGGATATTAATTTTAATGTTTTAAAACATGAAGATGATGTTGATGAAGCAATAGAGCTTGCAAACAAATATGATCTTTTATCTGTTCCAGTAGTTGATGAAGAAGAGAAGTTAGTTGGTATTGTTATAATTCATGATATTGTAGATGAGTATTTATACCCATTATGGAAGAAGAAAAATAAAAAATTAAAAGAAAAATAGAAATAATTTATACTTTATATACAAGTGATTGGGAGAGATTTCTCAATCACTTTCTTATATGTTTGTAATATAAGAAGGAGTTTATCTATATAAAATTACAATTTTACAGAATTATTTAAATACTTTATAATAATTAAAAAAAGTGTTGACAATAATATAAGAAAGCATATAATAGTAAATATAAACCATACAAGATTACTCTGAATTAAAAACTATGAAAAAGGAAAGTAGTATAGAGGAAGATTACAGAGAGAAAAGATAGCTGAGAACTTTTCATCTAGAATTTATATGAAGTGCCCTTTGGAGTTGAAGTCCCAAAATTATAGTAAGACTATCCGGGTTCACCCGTTACAGTGATAAAGTATGTTTTTTTTGTACTTGATTTTAAGAGGAATTAATTTATTAAGATTAATTCAATTAGAGTGGAACCGCGAATGTTACTTCGTCTCTATAGTTTTAGAGAGGGAGTTTTTTTTATATTCAAAAAGGTATAACAATTGATAATTAACAAAATATAAAATAGTTAGTAGTTTGAAATTTTTGATGGTTTGTAAATTATCAATTGATATTACGAATAAATAAATTTACTTCAGAGATAAAAATTAAAATTAAATGATAAATGGGAGGTATTAATATGATTTATAAAAGTAGCTTAGAAATGATTGGAAACACACCAATACTAAAAATGAAAGATTTAGGTGAAAATAGTGCAGATGTATATGTAAAACTTGAAAAGTTTAATGTTGGAGGTAGTGTCAAAGATAGAGCGGCACTTGGAATGATTGAAAAGGCTGAAAGTTTAGGATTATTAAAAGAAGGTTCAGTTATAGTTGAACCAACAAGTGGAAATACAGGTATCGCCCTTGCTATGATTGGAAGATTAAAAGGATATAAAGTAATAATAGTTATGCCAGATACTATGAGTAAAGAAAGAAGAGCTTTAATACAAGCATATGGAGCAGAGCTTATATTAACTGAGGGAACTAAGGGGATGAAAGGTGCAATTGAAAAAGCAACAGAACTTGCAAAAGAAGATGGATATTTTATGCCACAACAATTTGAAAATGTAGCTAATCCAGAAAAACATTATGAAACTACAGCTGAAGAAATAGCAAAAGACATTCCAGATTTAGATGTATTTGTTGCAAGTGTTGGAACAGGTGGAACAGTTACAGGTATATCTAAAAAGTTAAAAGAAAAAATAAAAGGTCTTAAAACAGTTGCGGTAGAACCTTCAAATTCACAAGTATTAAGCGGGGGAAAACCTGGACCTCATAAAATACAAGGTATTGGAGCTGGATTTATTCCTTCAATATATAAAGCGGAGTATGTTGATGAAATAAAAGCTGTAACCGACGAAGAAGCTTTTAAAGCTGCAAAAGATTTTGCAATAAATGAAGGCGTATTAGTTGGTATATCAGCGGGAAGTGCAATATATGTAGCAATGCAAATTGCAAAAGAAATTGGAGCGGGTAAAAAAGTTCTTGCAGTAGCACCAGATGGTGGAGAAAAATATATATCAATGGGATTATATGAATAAAAGATTATCCTATGAAGACTTTAAAAGCTAATTTAAAAAGTAATGCCTTAAATTTAAAGGAGGAAACGCTGTGTTTAAAAGTTTAAAATATGATTTAAATAGAATATTAAAAGAAGATCCAGCAGCGAGAAGCAAAATAGAAGTATTCTTCTTATATCCATGTATCCATGCTCTAATAGTATATAGATTAGCCCATAAACTATATACACATAAATGGTTTTTCTTAGCAAGGTTAATATCTCAAATAAATAGATTTTTTACAGGAATAGAGATACATCCAGGCGCAAAGATTGGAAAAGGTTTATTTATTGACCATGGTATGGGAGTTGTTATTGGAGAGACAGCTGAAGTTGGAAATGATGTTACAATATATCATGGTGTAACCTTAGGTGGAACAGGAAAAGATAAAGGGAAAAGACATCCAACTATTGGGAATAATGTTATAATAGGAGCAGGAGCTAAAGTTTTAGGACCAATTACAATTGGAGATAATGTAAAAATTGGAGCTAATTCTGTTGTACTAAAAGATGTTATAATTAATTCAACAGCTGTAGGAATACCTGCTAAGGTTTTGAAAAAAACAGAGGCAAGAATTATAGAGATAAGAAGTATTAAGGGCGAGAATATACAAATTTATAATGATATGGTTATTTAATTAATATAAGTTATATGAGAAAATAGATAGAAAGAGTGTGAAGATGGAACTAAGGAGAGATATATTAGAATTTTGTAAAAGCTTAAATTTAGATTTAATTGGCTTTATAAAGTGTAGAGATTTTAAGGAGCTTAGAGATTTTTATATTAATAGAAAAGAACTTTCATTAGAAAATGAATTTGAAGAAAAAGATATAGAGAAAAGAATAAAACCCAATATATATATGGAAAAGGGAAAGACTATAATTTCTATAGCTTTCCCTTATGCTACGCCTAATAGTTTTTTTGATAATGGATTTTCAGTTTATACAAAAGGGATGGATTATCATAGAGTAGTTCATAGTTATCTAGAAAAGATATGTAAATTCATTGAAGAACGTGGAGGAGAAGCTAAAGCTTTTGTAGATAGCAATTCACTTCCAGAAAGATATATTGCAAGTTTAGCTGGAATTGGATTTGTAGGAAAAAATAATATGATTATAACTAAGAAATATGGTTCATATGTTTTCTTAGGTGAAATTATAACAGATTTAGAAATATATGAAGATGATAAAACTACATTTAATGAATCAAAAAAATACAAAGAATGTGGTGAATGTCATAATTGCCTTAAAGAATGTCCTACAAAATCTATAAATAATTTTAGAAGAAATCCTAATATATGCGTTTCCTATTTAACTCAAAAGAAGGATTTAAATGACAAAGAAATTAATTTATTAAATGGAAGGATATTTGGATGTGATAGTTGTCAGATGAAATGTCCATATAATGAGGATATTGAGTATACTAAAATTAATGAATTTAAAGTAAAAGAATTTATGGAAAAAGATGATGAAGACTTTATAATAAATATTAATAATTCGGGATTTAAAGAAACATATAAAAATACATCATGTGGCTGGAGAGGGAAGAATACATTAATAAGAAATGCTATAATAAGAAAAAAGAAACATAAGAATGAAGAAATAAACGATATAAAAAGTGAATCACCATACATAAAAGCTTATATAGATAGACTTTTATAAGTATCTAGAATATAATA
This sequence comes from Clostridium perfringens, assembly GCA_040144665.1. Lineage (GTDB taxonomy): Bacteria > Bacillota > Clostridia > Clostridiales > Clostridiaceae > Clostridium > Clostridium perfringens_A. Next base: position 30,890 of record JBBVGE010000195.1, on the reverse strand, counting down.
TATTGTAGACTAATATTTTAGGAAGTAGGTGAAATATCTTATGTTATCACCATTTATGGCGAAAATTATGGAAATATTACCAGAGAGTTTAGTAGTATTTGCTGGCAAAAAGATAACAGATAGATACATAAAAAATCATGCAAATATGCACATTGAGGGATATGAAAAGTTAAAAAATATTCAAGGTCCTATAGTGTTTATATGCAATCATTTAAGTAATTCTGATGGATTAGTTTTAAATAAAATATTAAAAAAAGATTTTGATCCATATTTTGTAGCTGGAGTAAAACTATCAAATGATCCTGTAACAAATATAGGTATGAAGATGGTTAAAAATATACCAATAAGACCTAATACTGCAGATAAAGAAGCTATGACTAGAATGGTTAAGGCAGTAAAAGGTGGAGAAAGTCTTCTAATATTCCCAGAAGGAACGAGAAGTAGAACTGGGGCTATGATAGAAGGGAAGAAGGGAGTATTACTTCTTGCTAAGATTAAAAATGCAACAGTTATTCCAATAGGAATGAGTGGAACAGATAAATTACTTCCAATATGTCCAGAAGGAGATATGGGAGGAGAGAAGTGGCAAGATGCTGATGTAACTATTAGGTTTGGTGATCCAGTAATTCTTCCAAAAAAAGAAAAAGATGAAACTAAGCATGAACATGATGATAGATGTATGGAAACTCTAATGAAATCTATAGCAAATCTTTTACCTGAAAGTTATAGAGGAGTATATAAATAGAATAATAACATAATAATATACTTAGTTAAATTTTATTTAATATATTAGAATGTAGAATTAAAATTAAAACTCGCTCTTTAAGGAGCGAGTTTCTTTACAATATAATAAATAAGTAGTTTAAGTTATATAAATTAAAAAAGATAGACTAGAGGTGTAAAAATGAAAAAGAGAACTAAAGAGATACTTGATATACTTAAAGAAACATATCCAGATGCACATTGTGAATTAAATCATGATTCAGCATTTCAACTTTTAGTTGCAACTATCTTATCAGCACAAACAACTGATAAAAAGGTTAATGAAGTTACAGAAACATTATTTAGAGATTATCCAGATTTAGATGCTTTTTTAACTTTAACTAATGAAGAATTAGAAAATAGAATAAAGCAAATAGGACTATATAGAAACAAAGCAAAAAACTTGGTACTTATGTGCAAACAACTTAAAGAGAATTTTAATGGAGAAGTACCAGATACAATGGAAGGTATAACCTCTCTTGCAGGTGCAGGTAGAAAGACAGCAAATGTTGTATTATCTAATGCTTTTGGAGTTCCATCAATTGCTGTTGATACTCATGTCTTTAGAGTTTCAAATAGATTAGGACTTGCAAAATCAGATAACGTATTAGAAGTTGAAAAGCAACTTCAAAAGGAACTACCTAAAAAAGAATGGTCTCTTACGCACCATCTTTTAATATTCCATGGAAGAAGATGTTGCACATCTCAAAGACCTAAATGTTTTGAATGTCCATTAAACCATATATGTAAATGGGAAGATAAGAAAAAGTATATGTAATAAATACTACAATTATGAAAGGCTTTTAGATTTAGAATCTAAAAGCCTTTTATTGTTAAAATAAATATGTGTAAATAATTTATTATTCTAAAGTTATTTACTTTTAGAATAGAATTATATTATTTATATTTATTTAACACTTTTTTTAGTTTATTAGCCATCTTGTTATTATACATAAACATTCCGATAGATGCTATTATTACAATTGCATAACCAATAAAGCTAAATGCTGTTGGTATTTGATCGAAAAGTGTAAAACCAATTAGTGCAGTAAATATTATTTGAGTATATGAATATATTGATATCTCCCTAGCTGGTGCGTGTTTATATGCAGCTGTAAGTGCAAATTGTGCAATTGATGCTGCTACACCTGCCATTAGTAAATAGAATAATTGAATCATAGTAAATGGTTTAAAGTCTACTAATACAAATGGTAGAGTTGCGACTATTGAGAAAAATGAGAAGAAGAACACTATAGTAGGTCCCTTTTCACGTCCGCCTAAGAATCTAACAAATGTATAAGCGCCACCTGCAAATATTGCAGATGAAAGACCAATTAAAGCTGGTATTATTTCTAAGCTAAATGTAGGTCTTATTATAAATAAGCTTCCTGCAAATGCTACAAGTAAGATTATGATTTGATTCTTTGTAATTTTTTCTCTTAAGAATAGACTAGAGAATATAATCGTAAAGAATGGTGAAAGTTGATTTAGCATATTGGCATCAGCTAATATTAGATGTTCAATTGCGTAAAAGTTAGCTATAATTCCTATAGTTCCAAGTAAGGCTCTAAATATTAAATACTTCCTATTTTCCTTTTTACCAAATAGACAATCGCCACTTTTTTTGACTAAATAAAATGCGACTATACAACTTACTATATTTCTAAATAAGCTTTTTTCTATTGAAGGTAAGTCACCTGAAAGTTTAACAAAAGTACTCATTACTGCAAAGGCAATAGCTGAAACTATCATTAGTATAATTGCTTTGTTTTTTTCTTTCATGTCTTAAAATGTCTCCTTATATATTTTTATATGATTACATTATACCATTATCCATATAAATGCAAATCAAGAATAAAAGTTATATATTCTAAATTAAGAGAACCACTAGATATAAAAAAACGATTATTAGTGGCTCTTCATTTATATATAGTCTTTATTATAATAGTAATATAGGTTAAAATAATATAGTTATAGATAGAGAGTTTAAGTATTATAGTATATTTTTTGGAGGTATAGTATGAAAATTGGAGTAATAATGGGAGGTATCTCATCAGAAAGAGAGATATCTTTAAAAAGTGGGGAATCAATTTTAGAGAATATAGATACTAATAAGTATGATGTAGTTAAAATTGTAATAGATAAAAAAGACGATATAGTAAATAAAGTAAGAGATGAAAAAATAGATTTTGCGTTACTAGCACTTCATGGACAATTTGGAGAAGATGGAACTGTTCAATCAGTATTACAATCTTTAGATATACCATACTCAGGTTGTGGTCCATTAAGTAGTGCAGCTTGTATGGATAAAGATATGTCAAAGAATCTTTTAAAGGCTGCAGGAATTAGAACAGCTCCTTGGATAAATCTAAGAGATGTTTCAGAGCTTAATTTTGAGGATATTGAAGAGTTAGGGTATCCAGTAGTTATTAAACCGACTCATGGTGGGTCAAGCGTTGCAACATTTATTATTAAAGATAAATCTGAAGTACTAAATGCAGTAGAAGAAGGCTTTAAATGGGATAATGAAGTAATGATTGAAAAATTTATTAAGGGAGAAGAGATAACTTGTCCTATTTTATCAAATGAAATGTATCCAGTTGTAGCTATTAAACCAAATGCAGAGTTCTTTGATTATGCAGCAAAATATAACGATGGTGGGTCAGATGAATTTGTAATTGAACTTGAAGAGAATCTTCATAAAGAAGTTGAAGAAATGGCACTTGCAACATATAGAGCATTAAAGTGTTCTGTATATGCGAGAGTTGATATGATAGTTACAGAGGAGAAAGTTCCATATATATTAGAAGTAAATACTCTTCCAGGAATGACTAAGAACAGCTTATTCCCAAAAAGTGCTGCTGGAAAGAATATGTCATACAGTGGATTAATTGATAGCATAATAGAAGAATCATTAAAAGAAAAGAGATAATTATAGTTAGATTAAACAAGCTATACCTGAAGGTCTAGCTTGTTTTTGTTATTCTAATAATAATTATTGCATGTATTATATTACATAAGTATACTAAAAGAGAATTTAAGATATATTTTGTAATAATATGTATCTTAAGAATATATTAAGGATTTGTGAGATAATTATTTAAGAAGTAAATTTTATAATCTAGTTATAATGAAGAGAGTATCCACAAATATAAGAAAGGGGTATTAGATTTGAGTAAAGAAAAGATTTTAATTGTAGATGATGAAAAGGAAATAAGGGACTTAGTTGAGATATATTTAAAAGGTGAAGGATATGAAACTTTAAAAGCTGCTGATGGAGAAGAAGCTTTATATTTATTAAGAGGCAATGAGGTTGATTTAGTTATATTAGATGTAATGATGCCAAAACTAAATGGTATAGAAACTTGCCTTAAGATAAGAGAAGAAAGTGAAATACCAATAATAATGCTTTCAGCTAAATCAGAAGACATAGATAAGATATTAGGACTTAATATGGGAGCTGATGATTATTTAAGCAAACCATTTAATACATTAGAACTTATAGCAAGGGTAAAGTCACAACTTAGAAGATATAAAAAGTTTAATAGTTATCAAAATAAAGAAGAAAGTGATTTAACAATAATAATAGATGATTTAGTAATTAAATTAGATACTCATGAAGTATTTCTAGGCGATAAGAGCATTAGATTTACTCCAACTGAATTTGATATATTAGTTCTTCTTGCGAAGAATAAGGGAAAGGTATTTTCAATGGTTAATATATATGAAAGTGTTTGGAATCAAGAATATATGGAATCAGATAATACAGTTATGGTTCATATTAGAAAAATAAGAGAAAAGATAGAGGAGAATCCAAGAAGTCCAAGGTTTATAAAAACTGTTTGGGGGGTCGGATATAAAATTGAAAAATAAAAAAAATAAATCAGAAAAAGCTAAAGAGAAATTTAGAGTTAGGTTATTTAATAGAATATCTAATCTAAAAATAACACAAAAGATTAAAGACTTAGTAGATTATATAGATAAAAAAATAAAAAAAAGCATTAGGTTTGAGCTTATGATTCTATTTGGGGCGTGTTTTTTAGTTGCGGGATTATCTTATGGAATCTTAAATGATATGTTTAGAGATGTTAAAACTAATGCGGAGATAAGATATAACTATAGTGATATTGAATCAAATGCTCAGAATATAATCAATGAAATTGAAGATAGAAAAAATAGTGAAAAAAATTTTAGTGAGGATAAATTTAGCGCTACAGCCAATAAAGATAATGATAATAAATTAAAGATTACAGAAAAAAAGTTCTTTGAAAGTGCTTTAAATAATAATTCATCAAACTCAGATAAGGTTTATATAACTGATATAGATGGAAAGGTAATATATAGGAATTCTAGTGCATCTGAAGAAAAACTTGATATATTTAATATATTAAAAAATGTATCAAGAAATTATAGAGATGAACATGATGCAAGTGAATATACATTATTATATCCAATTGATATTGAAGATGGAAAGTACTATTTAATTTATAGTGGAATACCTAAGGCAAATATAGAGTATGTCAATTATGAAGTAAATAATTCATATCTTGCATTAATTTTATCTATAATAATATTTGTTATATTATTTTTAATTGCAAGTAATAAAAAGACAAAATACTTAGATGAAATTGCAAAAGGTATTAAATATATTGCAGATGGAGATTTAAGTTATAAGATACCTGAAAGTGGAAATGATGAGATAGCCAATATTGCAATGAATGTGAATAATATGGCAGAGGAGATAAATACAAGAATAAAAGCACAACAAAATTCTGAGCAAACAAAGGCAGATTTAATTACTAATGTTTCACATGATTTAAGAACTCCTTTAACATCTATAATGGGATATATCGGTCTTGTAAAAGATAAAAAATATGGTGATGAAGAGACAAGAAATGAATACTTAAATATTGCCTATAATAAATCAGAAAAGCTTAAAGTTTTAATAGAAGATTTATTTGAATATACAAAATTAAATAATAATGGAATGAAGCTCGATAAGGCAGAAGTTAATCTTGTAGACTTTGTATCACAAGTATCAGAAGAGATGAAGCCTTATTTTGAAAGTTCAAATATAGAGCAAGTTAAAACATTAACTGATCAAAAGATTATTGTAAGCATTGATCCTGGTAAAATGGTTAGAGTAGTTGAAAATTTATTAACTAATGCAGTTAAATACTCATATAAACCAGGAGCAGTTATTATTGGAGTTTATTCAAAAGATGGATATGCAACAATAGCTGTAAAAAATAGAGGAGAAAATATTCCACAAGCAAAACTTGATAAACTATTTGATAGATTCTACAGATTAGATGAATCAAGAAGTGCAGAACTTGGTGGTTCAGGACTTGGACTTGCAATTTCTAAAAATATAGTAGAGATGCATGGAGGAAAGATTTGGGGAGAATGTTATGGAAATGATATAAGTTTTTATATAAGATTAAAGATATAAAAACATATTTTCTCTATTTAAGGAACATTATATCTTAAAAAATAATACCTTAATAAAGAATAAGTATTTTCTTTGGAGGAATTATGCAAGATAGAAACGCTAGAAGCACTTTTGGAGTAGATTTAAATGAATATAGCACAGGAGTTAATTTTAGAACATTAGCAACTACAGTTGATTTTTTGTACTTAAGATCATCAGGTTCTGGATCAGGAAGATTTAGAGAGGACAGAAAGTTTCTAGAGTTTGCAAGAGAAGGTAGAAATTATGGTATACCAGTTGGGGCATATCATTATGCATTACCATCTTACAATCTCTTAACAGCAGATTCTCAATGTGATGATTTTATCGCTATACTTCAAAGGGGGTTTGGAAATAAAAATTACGGTGATTTATTTCCAGTATTAGATGTTGAAGCACCAGTAGAACCTAAAATGGATACAGATGCCCTTTTGAATTGGGTGGACAGATTTAGAGATAGATTTGAAAAAAAGACTAGAAGAAGACTTATGTTATATACTGGTTTATTCTTTATACAGATTTATAATAATTTTAGAAAAAGTGATGGAACTTATCCTTTAAGTAATATGCCATTATGGATAGCTATGTATAGAAATATTCCAGGTAATCCACCAGTTCCGCCAGATATAGGGGGATGGAGAAGATGGAGAATATGGCAATATAGTGAAAACGAAATTGTAAATGGTGTTGGTAATCCAGTAGATGCAAATTGGGGGCCTAATAATTTAGAACTTCTGATGCAACCAAGACAAGTAATAGGATTAACTGCTAGACGTGATAATCAATATATTTATGTAACGTGGACTAGAAATGATGATGTAGATTTATTAGGATATAATATATTCGTGGATAATTATTGGGTTGGAACAGTTGATAAGGAGGATACTAATTTTAGAATTCCTTTAAGTACAATCTATAAACCAAAGAATAGAGAATTAAATATAACTATAGAAGCTTTTGATTATGATGGTGAAACATCGCAAATCAGGAGTAGCTATAGGATTATGGGATAAATAATATAGAGATATGTATTTGTGGTTAAAATACTAGTCTTTAATAAAGTATAGATTAAAATATAGAGCCTTTTAAGATAACTTAAAAGACTCTATATTAATGTCTTTATATAATATTACTAATATATCTTATATTTTTACTAAATATAAGATATAATCTAATTATAACCAATTTATATATAATTTATAAAATTATTACAAAGGGGAGATCAAAGGGTGAAGAGTCTAATAGAGAAGGATGAGACGAAAGGCAATATAGAGGGTAATAACAAATATAAAAGAAAATCTATAATAATAGCAATTATTGCAGTAGTTATTATGATTACTATAGGGATAGGTGCATATATTGTATCAATAAATAGTATGGTAAATGAATGGAATAATAAAATTTATCCAAAAGTTATAGTTCAAGGTATAGATGTCGGGGGAAAGAGTAAAGAAGAGGCTAATGAAATACTTCAAAGAGAATTTAACAATAAAATAAAGAATAAAGAAATTATAATAGAAGTTAAAAATAAAGATAAAGAGTATGAAACTAAATATTCAGAAATAGATCCTAAATATGATATCGATAAAGCAATAGATGATGCTTTTAATTATGGAAAGAATTTAGGTATTTTTAAGAAGAATTCATTAATAAAGAATAAAAATGGTACAAGCCATGATATTAAACTAAATTTTAGTTATAGTGATAAAAAGTTAGTTGAGTTAGAAGATAAGGTAATAAATAAATTTAATATAAAATCACAGAATGCTAAAATTAACATAAGTAATGGAGGAAATATTTCAATAACTCCTGGAAAAGTAGGATATGGAATAAATAAAGAAGAGCTCAATAAAGAACTTAAAGCTAAAATAAATGGCAATGTTGATGAAGTAACAAAAGTGGAAGTAACTGATAAAGAAAATAAGCCTAAAGTAACACAGGAAGCATTATCAAAGATAAATGGAGTTATGGGTTCATTTACAACTTCATTCCAATCTTCAGATGCAAATAGATCAACAAACATTGATGTAGCAACTGAGTTTGTAGATGGAACACTTCTAATGCCAGGTGAGGTATTTAGTTACAGTGATATTAGTCAAACAGATAAAAGTAGATACAAAGAAGGAAATGTTTATATAAATAATAAAGTTGAAAAAGATATTGGTGGTGGAATATGTCAAGTATCATCAACACTTTATAGAGCTGTAATGAAAGCAAATATTAGATCAACAGAAAGACATAATCACTCATTAACAGTTGGTTATTCAAAACCAAGTCTTGATGCAACTGTAGCATGGGGATATTTAGATTATAAATTTAAAAATCCATATGATTTCCCAATTTACATTCAAGGTATAACGCATAATAAAAATGTTACATTTAAGGTTTATGGAGATGTTAACGCTTTAGGTGGAAAGACATATGATATGGTAAATGAAATCATAAAGACTATAAGTCCAACTGAAGAAATTATAAAAGATGCAAGTTTGCCAAAGGGAACAAGAATTGTAGAATCAGCTGGACAAACAGGATATGTATCAAAGGGATATCAAGTTACTTATGAGAATGGTAAAGTTATAAATAAAGAGTTAGTTTCTACAGACAATTACACCATGGTGCCTAGGAAGGTAAGAGTTGGAACAAAATAAGGTTAAAAAAGTTAAATATAGTTTAATTAAGTAAAAATGTGTGGAAAAATTTAAATATTTCTCATAGAATAATATATAGAAAGTCATATAACAAAAGCAAGTTATAATATTATAACTTGCTTTTTATAGTATGTAATAGATGATGGAGATGAAAACATGAGTTATAAAATGGTATGTATAGATATGGATGGAACTTTGCTTGGAAAGAGAAAATCTATTTCAGAAGAAAGTAAAAAAGTAATAAAAGAAGTTGCAAGTAAGGGCGTTCAAGTCGTAGTAACAACTGGAAGGCTTTATAATAATGCTGCATACTATTCAGAACTTGTAGGGGCATCAGCGGCAGTTATAGCAGGTAATGGAGCAGTTGTTAGGGAAAAGAGAAGTAATGAGGTTATTTTTAAAAGTAAAATTAATGATAGTATATGCAAAAAATTACTTGAAATAGCAGATAAGTGTGGGGTGGTTTTACATTTACATACAATAGATAAAATTATAACTAATAGTTACATTAGTAACTTAATAACTAGATTAGTAATTCCAGGTATGAAAAATAAAGAGTTTTCAATAGAAGTTGAAACTATAAAGGGAGAAAAAAATTGGAGTAAAGCATTAGAAAGATATAAAGGTGAAATTACAAAATGTATAATGTTTTCTATTTCCCCGGAAAAGACAGAGAAGTTTAGAAAAGAGCTTAAGAATATAAATGATATTGTATATTACTGTTCAGGGCATAGAAGTATAGAGATAAATGAGAAGGGAGTGTCAAAAGGAAATGGGGTAAGAATTTTAGCAGAGCATTATGGAATTAAGCGTGAAGAAATAATATGTATAGGTGATAATGAAAATGATATATCAATGATTGAGTATGCTGGACTTGGAATAGCTATGGGAAATGCAATTGATAAGCTTAAAGATAAGGCTAACTATATAACAGACACGAATATAAATGATGGTGTAAGAAAAGCTCTTGAAAAATTTATATTAAATACAAGATAGAAGTATAAATACTATAAATTAAAGAAAATACTACTTTAGAGGTGATTTTATGTTTAAACCAGCTAAAGTTATTTTTGATGAAAAATCATTAGAATACCCGCTAGGAAAAAGATTATTTTCTTATTTTAATGAGGAAGATACAGAAGTTATAGTAAATAAAGGTGGAAGATTTGTAGGTAAAAAGGCAGAGACTCCTATAGAAAGTTTTGTTTCAGGAAAAAGTTCTCTAGTTATAGGGGTTAGAAAAATAACAGAGTTTCAGAGTTGTAAACCATCAGCTAATTATCAACTTCCGTTAATTAGTGGATGTAGTGGAATGTGTGAATATTGTTATTTAAACACTCAATTAGGAAAAAGACCTTATACAAAAGTTTACGTTAATGTAGATGAGATATTAGAAAAAGCATCAAAATATATAAATGAAAGAAAGCCTAAGAGTACAACTTTTGAAGGTGCAGCTACATCAGATCCAATTCCAACAGAAGAATATACAGGAGCAATGAAAACTGCAATTGAATTCTTTGGAGCAAATGAATATAGTTACTTTAGATTTGTAACAAAATTTTCAAACATTGATTCCTTAATAGGTACAAAACATAATGGAAGAACAACTATAAGATTTAGTTTAAATACGGATAAAATAATAAATGAATTTGAAAGAGGAACAGATAGATTCATAAAAAGAATAGAAGCTGCTAAAAAGTTATATAATGATGGATATAAAGTAGGATTTATTATAGCACCAGTATTTATATATGAAAATTGGATGGATGAGTATGAAAATCTTATCAAGAAAATAGGTGAAGAGTTTAGAGATATAGATAAAAAGATTGAAATAGAAGTAATTTCTCATAGATATACAGAGAGAGCTAAAAATCAAATTTTAAGCGTTTATCCTGAATCTAAACTTCCTATGGATAAAGAAAATAGAACTCTTAAGTACGGTCAATTTGGATATACGAAATATGTTTATAATAAAGAGCAATTAGAAAAAATGAAAGCGTTTTTCAAAGAAAAAATAAGTAAATATATTAAAAATTGTATAATAAAGTATATTATTTAATAGAAAATTTTATTTATTTCAAAGGTAAAAATAACAAATTAGGTATTGTATAAATCCTTTGACTAAAGGGAATTGATGTAGTATTATTTTTATTATAGTCTAAATAAAATGAGACTATGAAAGCGTAAGATGAATGTAAATTCATCTTCTTTTTTCTTCGTATTTGATAATGGAAGGTGATTTTTTGAATTTAAATATAGTTATGTATCAACCAGAAATACCACAAAACACAGGCAATATAGCAAGAACCTGTGTATTAACAGGAGCAAAGCTTCACTTGATAAAACCGTTAGGTTTTGATATAAGTTCAAAGCAAGTTAAAAGAGCTGGTCTTGATTACTGGAGTGAGTTAGAATTAGAAGTTCATGAAAGCTACGAAGAGTTCATGGATAAATATGGGGAGAAAAAAATATATTTAGCAACAACCCATGGTGGAGAACATTATGATGAAGTTGAATTTAAAGAAGGAGATTTCATTATGTTTGGAAGAGAGACATGTGGAGTTCCAGAAGATGTACATAATGCTCATGAAGGAATAAGAGTACCAATGATTAAAACTAGCACAAGAAGTTTAAATCTTTCAAATACTGTTGCAATAATTGCATATGAAGCATTAAGACAATTTGGATTTCCTAACATGAAATAAAGCAAAGGGGAATGAGGGAATGGAAAAAATTAAGATTATAACAGATAGCACTGTTGATTTACCGAAGGAACTTTTAAAAGAATTAGATGTGGAAGTATTACCAGTTCTTATAAATTTTGGAGAAGAAAGTTATTTGGATGGAATAGAAATAACTTTAGATGAAGTTTTTAAAAAAATAGATAATGGGGATGTATTTCCAACAACAGCTCAAATAGTTCCAAATAGATTTGTAGAAGTATACGAAAAATACTTAAATCAAGGTTATAAAGTTCTAGCAGTTTTAATGTCATCAGGAATGAGTGGAACATACCAGTCAGCATGTCTGGCAAAACAAATGCTAGAAACAGAAGACGTCCAAGTTGTTGATTCTCAAACAATAACATCAGGGCTTGGATTACTTGTAATAAAAGCAGCTAGACTTAGAGATCAAGGACTTAAAATGGATGAGATAGTTAAAGGATTAGAAGAGATCAAGCCTTATATAAATAGTTCTTTAAGTTTTGATTCTTTGGATAACCTAGTTAAAGGTGGAAGACTTCCAAAGGCAGTAAGTGTTGTTACCGGAATGCTTGGAATTAAGTTGATACTTGAAGTTAGAGATGGAGTTATGGCTCTAAAAGGTAAGGTGAGAGGTAGCAAAAAAGCTATTAAGAGAATTATAAGTGATATGGAAGAATTAATTCCAAGGAAAGATTTACCCGTAATTATAGTAAATGTGAACAATGATGATATATGCATTGGATTAAAAGAATATCTAGAAGAACATAATATTGATTATATAGAAGGACCAGTTGGTTGTTCAGTAGGAATACATTCAGGCGATAAAGCTGTTGGAGTATTCTTTGTAAGTGAGAAATTATAATTTATTTTTTATAAGATTAGAGAAGTATCAAATTTTTGGTACTTCTTTTATTTTGTATTAAAAAAAAGTAATTGGAAAAAATAAAACTAATAAATTTTATTGAGGTGAACTTATATGAATAAACTAAAAAGAAATAAGGAAATTTCGATTTTATTGGTTTTATTAGTCTGTTTATACATATTAATGATTACTGGAGGGTGTGTTGCAAAATTTCAAAAAACTATAAGTAGAGAAATTCATATAGGACTTATAGCTCAAAACTTTAAAGATGCGTCATTTGGAGAACTTTCAAAAAAAGGAGTTGAAAAAGCGAAGGAAGAGATACAGATTACTCCAGAATATGTTGAAACTAAAGATGACAAGAATATAATCGATGAGGGACTTAGAAAAGTTGCAGAAGATAGTGAAATGACAGTTGCCATGGGAGTAGAGATGAAGACTGCTATAGAGAAAGTATCAAGAGAGAGAAGAGATAAGAGTTTCACAATTGTAGATGAGAAGGTTGAAGAACCAAATGTAAAATCAGTTTTATTCAGACATCAAGAAGGTGCTTTTTTGATGGGCGTTGTAGCTGGAAATGAAACAAAATCCAATAAAGTAGGTTTTATTGGAGGTATGAATAATGAAATAGGGTTGCAATTCTATAACGGTTATGCAGCTGGTGTTAAGACAGTTAATGAGGGCGCAGCTATGGGAATTATAGATGGAAGCAATGTAAGATTTATTCAAAGTTTTTCAGATGAAAAGAAAGCTTATGAAAAGGCAATAGAACTTTATGCTGAAGGATGTGATATTATATTTCAAGCATGTGGTAAGGCTGGATTTGGAGTATTTAAGGCAGCTAAAGAAAGAGGCAAAAAGGTCATTGGAGTAGATACGGACCAAAAAGTTACTGTGCCTGAATATAAGGAACAAATAATATCTTCTATGATTAAAAGTGTAGATGAGGCAATATTTAATTTGTGTAAAAACGTAAAAGATGGAAGTTTTAAGAGTGGAATTCAAAATATACAGGAATTGGGAGTTAAAGAAAAGATGATAGATTATGCTCCATCAACTAGTGAATCTGTGTCAGGAAAGACAATGGAAGACTTAAAAAAATATAAAGAAAAAATAAAGACAGAAGAAATAAAAGTACCAAAAATGTTATTTGAAGTTATAGAGTTTAAAGCATAACACAGTGTTTGGGATGGTGGGGTAAAACCATTACATATTTATTTATTACTAAAAACTTCTATGATATAATTAATTATAAAATGAAATATGTGTATAAATAAACAAATAAGTGGAAATGGGTGATACTATGAAAATGGAGTATTCTATTAATCTAACTCAAGAGCAGAAGTTAGTTATGACTCAAGAGATGCAAATGTCTATAAAAATGCTTCAAATGTCAGTAAATGATTTGCGTGAGTACATAGATAAAGAATATCAAGAAAATCCAATACTTGATATTAAAGATAATAGTCAAGAAAAATCCTCTATTAGTGAGGATAAAGTAATGGATAAGTATGATTATAAAGAAATGATAAAATATTTTGAATTTGATAACTATGGAGCACAAAGTTATGGTTCATATGATGAGGAGGAGGTATCTCCTTTTAATTTTATATCAGAAATGAAATCCTTAAAGGAGTATTTACATGAGCAATTAATGGAGTTATCAATAGATGAATATACTAAACAAATTGGAGATTACATAGTAGAAAACTTAGATCATAGAGGTTATTTAGAGTGTGATTTAAAAGAGATTTGTGATGAACTTAAAATTTCTTTAGATAAAGGTGAAGAGGTTTTAAAAATTGTACAAGATCTAGAACCTTATGGTATAGGGGCAAGGAATATAACAGAATGTTTACTTATACAATTAGATAAATTAGCTTTAGATGATGATATTATGATTGAAATAGTAAAAAATCATTTAGAGGATATTGCAGATAATAGATATGCAGCATTAGGTAAAAAATTAAATATATCACCAAGAGAAGCACAAAGATATGGAGATGTTATAAAAAAGCTAGAGCCAAAACCATCAAGAGGATTTTATACAGGTGAAGAAGTTAAGTTTATAATACCAGATGCAGCAATAAGAGAAATCGATGGTGAATTTATAATAATAATGAATGATAGTGTTATACCAAAATTATCTATAAATAAAATGTACAAGCAAGTTATTAATAATGATGATAATACTAAAGCGTCAGATTATGTTAAAGATAAACTTAATAAAGCATTATTTTTAATTAAGAGTATTGAACAAAGGAGAAGTACTTTATATAGGGTTTTAGAGAAAATAATTGAAAGACAAGAAGATTATTTTAAAAATGGATATAATTATTTAAAGCCTATGACTTTAAAAGAAGTTGCAGAAGAATTAGAAGTTCATGAATCAACAGTAAGTAGAGCTATTAAAGATAAATACATAGCAACTGACAGAGGTACTGTAAAAATAAAAGATTTATTTAGAGTAGCTGTATCTTCAAATAATGAAGATCTTGGAGTAATAAAAATAAAAAATACAATAAAAGAAATGATTGATTCAGAGGATAAGAAAAAACCGTATTCAGATCAATTTATATGTGATAAGTTAAAAGAAGGTGGGATGAATATATCAAGAAGAACTGTGGCAAAATACAGAGAGGAACTTGGAATCAAATCTTCAAGCAAAAGAAAAAGATTATAATTGTAATAGATTACTGTAAATATAAGGTTTGAGAGTAGTTTCTAAACAAAAAAATAGGTATAAAAATCAAAAAAAATTAAATTTATACTTTAAAAATTAGTCAATATAACTTATAATGTTCTTGTGGGACGAAAATAATAAGTGTGGGACGCTTTGTGACCAAAAGGAGTGTTGAAGTTGCAGGAAATATTAAGATTGCAAAAGAAGATAGTTCCTGAGCTTGTAGAGGTACTCGAAAAAAGGTACAATATACTAAGGACTATATTTTTAAATCAGCCCATAGGTAGAAGAGTTTTAGCAAATGAACTTTCTTTAAGCGAAAGAGTTGTTAGAACAGAGATAAGCTTTTTAAAAGGGCAGGGATTAATAGAAGTTAAAACTCCTGGTATGAATGTAACTAAAAGTGGAGAAGAGATAGTTGATAAGCTAAGTGGATTTATTCATGAAGTCAGAGGATTATCTGATATTGAAAAAGGTATTAAAGAATATCTTGCTCTAAAAGATGTTATAATAGTTCCAGGTGATGTAGATAATAATCCATCAGTTCTTAAGGATATAGGTAAGGCTGCTTCAAATTATTTAAAAAAAATAATTAAAAGTAATTCAGTGATTGCTTTAACTGGAGGAAGTTCTGTTAAAGAAGTCGTTGAAGCTTTTGAAAGCATTCGAAATATATCTGATGTATTAGTAGTTCCTGCAAGAGGTGGAATGGGAAGAAATGTAGAAGTACAAGGAAACACATTAGTAGCCTCACTTGCAAAAAAAGTTAACGGAACTTATAAAATGCTTCATGTTCCTGAAAGTGTTAGTTTAGAAATCTTAAATTCTTTAAAAGAGGAGAAGTCAATAAAAGAAGTTGTTGAAAGTATACATAATGCAGATATTTTTGTATATGGAGTAGGTAATGCTTTTGAGATGGCTCACAAAAGAGGACTTTCAGATGAAAGTATTTCTAAGTTAGCAGAGCTTAAAGCTGTAGGAGAAGCATTTGGATGTTATTTTGATAAAGATTCAAAAGTGGTTTCAAATACAACCGCTATTGGAATAAATATTAATGAAGCCAGAAAAATTAACACGCATATTGTTGTTGCTGGTGGAAAAAATAAAGTAGAGTCAATTATTGTGACTCAACGAAATAATGAAAATGGTGTGTTAGTCACCGATGAAGCTACTGGGCGCGAAATCTTAAAAAGATTAAATGATGCCAAGTAGAAAAGTTTATTAATTTGTTTATAAAAAAAATTTTTATAAAAGCTATTTTTAGGAGGTATTTACAATATGGTAAATGTAGCAATTAACGGTTTTGGAAGAATAGGAAGATTAGCATTAAGATTAATGATCAACAACCCTGAATTTAATGTGGTTGCAATCAATGACTTAACAGATGCTAAAATGTTAGCTCACTTATTCAAATATGATTCAGCACAAGGAAGATTCGATGGAGAAATCGAAGTTAAAGAAGGAGCTTTCGTAGTTAACGGAAAAGAAATTAAAGTTACTGCAAACGCTAACCCAGCTGAATTACCATGGGGAGAATTAGGAGTAGACATCGTTTTAGAGTGTACTGGATTCTTCGCTTCAAAAGAAAAGGCTTCAGCTCACTTAGAAGCAGGTGCTAAGAAAGTTGTTATATCAGCTCCAGCTGGAAACGACCTTCCAACAGTTGTATTCAACGTAAACAACGAAATCTTAAAGGCAGAAGATACAGTTATATCAGGTGCTTCATGTACAACTAACTGTTTAGCTCCAATGGCTAAAGTATTAAATGATTCATTTGGATTAAAAGAAGGATTCATGACTACAATCCACGCTTACACAAATGACCAAAATACATTAGATGCTCCACACAGAAAAGGAGACTTAAGAAGAGCTAGAGCTGCTGCAGGATCAATCATCCCTAACTCAACTGGTGCTGCTAAAGCAATCGGATTAGTTATTCCAGAATTAGCTGGTAAATTAGACGGAAACGCTCAAAGAGTTCCAGTAATAACTGGTTCATTAACTGAATTAGTATGTGTACTTGACAAGAAAGTAACTGCTGATGAAATAAATGCTGCAATGAAAGCTGCTGCAAACGAATCATTCGGATACACTGAAGATCCAATAGTATCATCAGACGTAATCGGAATAAGCTTCGGATCATTATTCGATGCAACTCAAACTAAAATCATGGAAGTTAACGGAGAACAATTAGTTAAAGTTGCTTCATGGTACGACAATGAAATGTCATACACTAACCAATTAATCAGAACTTTAGGATACTTCGCTAACTTAAAGTAATCTATTAATTAGATAGTAAATATAAAAAGTTTTATAAGTCTGGTTTTGTAGTATAAGGCTATAAGGCCAGACTATTTTAAAATATGTATATAATTTATAAGAGGTGAAAGAGATGAACTTCAATAAAAAGACTATAGAAGATATAAATGTTAACGGTAAGAAAGTCTTAGTAAGATGTGACTTTAATGTTCCATTAAAAGATGGAGTTATAACTGATGAAAATAGATTAAATGGAGCACTTCCAACTATCAAATACTTAGTTGATAATGGTGCTAAAGTAATCCTTTGTTCACACATGGGTAAACCAAAGGGAGAGCCAAAGCCAGAATTATCATTAGCACCAGTTGCTAAGAGATTAAGCGAAATGCTTGGAAAAGAAGTTGTTTTTGCAGCTGATGACAATGTTGTTGGAGAAAACGCTAAAAAAGCAGTATCAGAGATGAAAGACGGAGATGTTGTTTTATTACAAAATACTAGATACAGAAAAGAAGAAACTAAGAATGGAGAAGAATTCTCAAAAGAATTAGCTTCACTTGCTGAAATCTTTGTAAATGATGCTTTTGGAACAGCTCACAGAGCTCACTGTTCAACAGTTGGAGTTACTGACTTTATAGATACAGCAGTATGTGGATACTTAATCCAAAAAGAATTAAAGTTCTTAGGAGATGCTGTTGAGAATCCAGAAAGACCATTCGTTGCAATCTTAGGAGGCGCTAAGGTTTCAGATAAGATCGCTGTTATAAACAACCTTTTAGATAAAGTAGATACTTTAATAATCGGTGGAGGAATGGCTTATACATTCTTAAAAGCTCAAGGATACGAAATTGGAACTTCATTAGTTGAAGAAGATAGAGTTGAATATGCTAAAGAAATGATTGAAAAGGCTAAAGCTAAGGGAGTTAACTTCTTATTACCAGTAGATCATAGAGTAGCACCAGAGTTTAAAGATATGGAAGCTACAATAACTGAAGATCAAAACATTCCTGCTGGAAATATGGGATTAGATATCGGACCAAAGACAGAAGAATTATATGCAAATGCAGTTAAAGATGCTAAGACAGTTATCTGGAATGGACCAATGGGAGTATTCGAATTCGATAACTTCAACAAAGGAACTATTGCAGTAGCTAAAGCTATGGCAGAATCAAACGCAACTACTATAATTGGTGGTGGAGATTCAGCAGCAGCTGTAAACATCTTAGGGTTTGGAGATAAGATGACTCATATCTCAACTGGTGGTGGAGCATCACTTGAATTCTTAGAAGGTAAAATATTACCAGGAATAGATGCCCTAAATAGCTAATTTTTATTAGCCTAAATAGTTTTTATAATAAATATTGGCCACTCTGTTAATTATTTAAGAGAGTGGCTGATTTATCAGTATTTTTAAGAGTTTTAATAGACTCAATAATTTTAGAGGTGATTTTAAATGAGAAAAGCAATAATTGCAGGAAACTGGAAAATGCACAAAACTCCAGCAGAAGCTGTAGAATTTATAAATGAATTCAAACCATTAGTAAAGGATGCTACTTGTGAAGTAGTACTTTGCCCAACTTTTGTATGTTTAGAAGCTGCTATAAATGCTGCTAAGGGATCAAACGTAAAGATCGCTGCTCAAAACATGCACTTTGAAGAAAAGGGAGCTTTCACAGGAGAAGTTTCACCTGTAATGCTTGAAGCTATGGGAGTTGATTACGTAGTAATTGGACATAGTGAAAGAAGAGAATACTTCAACGAAACTGATGAAACTTGCAACAAGAAAGTTAAAGCTGCTTTAGCACATAACATAACTCCTATTCTTTGCTGTGGAGAAACTTTAGAGCAAAGAGAATCAGGAAAATATGTAGAAGTTTTAGCTGGACAAATCAAAGCTGATTTAGAAGGATTAACTAAAGAGCAAGCAGAAAAAGTTGTTATAGCTTACGAACCAATCTGGGCTATTGGAACAGGAAAAACTGCTACATCAGAACAAGCTAATGAAACTATAGCTGCTATCAGAAACGTTGTAGCTGAAATGTTTGGAAAAGAAGTTGCTGATAAAGTAAGAATCCAATACGGTGGATCAGTTAAGCCTGCAACTATTAAAGAACAAATGGCTCAATCAGATATCGATGGAGCTTTAGTTGGTGGAGCTAGCTTAGTAGCTTCAGACTTTGCTGCAATAGTTAACTACTAAGATTAAGTAAGATTAATAGGTAGAATTAACATATAAGCAATAGTCATGATTGAATAATACTAATTCTTTCATACTATTGCTTTTTGTTGTTTAAGGCACTTTATTATAGTATAATATAAGTGAAAAAATGACACATAATAAAAAGAGATGAATCATTTTTAATATAGATATAAAATGGAGGTAATAGTTATGGCAAAGAAACCAGTAATGTTAATGATATTAGATGGATTTGGAATAGCAGAAGCTTCAGAAGGTAATGCTGTTTCATTAGCTAAAAAACCAAACTTTGATAAATTAATAAAGGAATATCCTCATTCAATGCTTGAAGCGTCAGGAATGGCAGTTGGTCTTCCAGAAGGCCAAATGGGTAATTCAGAAGTAGGTCACTTAAATATAGGTGCAGGTAGAATAGTATACCAAGAACTTACTAGAATAACTAAAGCTATAGCTGATGGTGAATTCTTTAAGAATGAAGAGCTTTTAAAGGCTATGAAAAATGCTAAAGAAAACAATACAGCATTACACTTAATGGGATTATTATCAGATGGTGGAGTTCACTCACACATCAATCATTTAAAAGGACTTTTAGAATTTGCTAAAAAAGAAGGTTTAACAGAAGTTTACGTTCATGCATTCATGGATGGTAGAGATGTTGCTCCTTCATCAGGTAAAGAATTCATAGAAAAGACTGAAGAAATGATGAAAGAAGTTGGAGTAGGAAAAATAGCTACAGTAAGTGGTAGATACTACGCAATGGATAGGGATAACAGATGGGAAAGAGTTGAACTTGCTTACAATGCAATAGTAAGAGGAACTGGAAATACTGCAACTAGTGCAGTAGAAGCTATAGAAGAATCATACAAAAATGATAAAACTGATGAATTCGTAGTACCTACAGTAGTATTAGAGGGTGGTCATCCAACTGCAACTGTTAAGAGTGGAGATTCAGTAGTATTCTTTAACTTCAGACCAGATAGAGCTAGAGAACTTACAAGAGCTTTAAGTCAAAAAGATTTTGATGGATTTAATGCTGAAAAGTTAGATTTAACATTTGTTACAATGACTCAATATGATAAGACTTTTGAAGGTGTTATGATAGCATTTAAGCCTCAAACACTAGAAAATACTTTAGGAGAATTTGTTGCAAACAAGGGATTAAATCAACTAAGAATAGCTGAAACTGAAAAGTATGCTCATGTAACATTCTTCTTTAATGGTGGAGTTGAAAAGCCAAATGAAAATGAAGATAGAGCATTAATTGCATCACCTAAAGTTGCAACTTATGACTTAAAGCCAGAAATGAGTGCATACGAAGTAACTGAAGAATTATTAAAGAGAATAGATAGTGACAAATATGATATGATTATATTAAACTATGCTAATCCAGATATGGTTGGTCATACAGGTGTAATTCCAGCAGCAGTTAAAGCAATTGAAACTGTTGATGAATGCTTAGGAAAAGTAGCTGATAAGATATTAGAAAAGGGTGGATCATTATTTATAACTGCTGACCACGGAAATGCAGAAACAATGATTGACTTCAAGACTGGAAATCCATTTACTGCTCACACAACTGATCCAGTACCATTTGTATGGGTAACTAAGGATACAGAAGGTAAGACATTAGAAAATGGTAAATTATCAGATATAGCACCAACTATGTTACACGAAATGGGACTTGAAGCTCCATCAGAAATGACAGGACACTCATTAATAAAGTAATTAAATAAAGCCATTAAATAAAACTATTTAAGAACTCGTATATTAAATACGAGTTCTTTTTTTGTATACTTTTTTGAAAATATTTTCACGTAAATGTATATAAAAGAAAATCAAATCTAAAGGTGCTGAAAATGTTTGCAAAGAGAGATAAATGTGTAATAATGAAATCATCAAATGGGAGGTGCAATAAAATGAACAAAAAAATTGTAGCAGTTACAGCTTGTGCAGCTGGGATAGCACATACATATATGGCAGCTGAGAGTATAAATAAAGCTGCTAAGAAAAAGGGTTATATAGCCAAAGTAGAAACACAAGGATCTATAGGAGCTGAAAATGTACTTAACGAAAAGGATATTAAAGATGCAGATGTAGTAATAATTGCAGCAGATATAGATATTGATTTATCAAGGTTTGCAGGGAAAAGAGTACTTCAAACAAAATCAATAGATGCCATAAAAAATGCTAGTTCATTAATTGATAGAGCATATGAGGAAGCGTTACTTTATGGACAAAAGGGTTCTAAAGTTGGAAGTGTAACTTTAGGAAAAACTGATAATCAATTTATAAAGCATATAATGAGTGGAATATCTTATATGGTACCAATGTGTATAGCAGCAGGGCTTCTTTTAGCAATAGCTAACATATTTGCATTCCAAAAAGATGAACTTGGAAGAATAGTAAATTGGGGATTTGATAACACAACAGCAATGGGATACTTTATGTCAAAATTATTTGCTGTAGGACAAGTTGGATTTAAATTAATGATTCCATTGTTTGCAGGTTTTGTTGCTAATTCTATAGCAGATAAGCCAGCAATTGCACCAGCAATGATTGGAGCATATTTAGCAAATGATCCAGAGTTTTTAGGAACTCAAACAGGTGGAGGATTCTTATCAGCTATATTAGTAGCATTCATTGTAGGGTACTTAGTTAAAGGACTTAAGAGTATAAAGTGGCCAAAGATATTACAACCTTTATTAGCAATTATGATTATTCCATTAATAGCTACTTTTGCAATTACAGTAATAGTATTATTTTTAATAGGACAACCAATAGCAGGAGCTATGGATTGGTTATACAGTGGGCTTACAATTTTAAATGATAAATATTCAAGTGCACCATTTATTATTGGAGCTATTATTGGAGCTATGATTGGATTTGATTTTGGTGGTCCAGTAAATAAAACAGCTTTAATATTTGGTACAGCAGTATTTACAGATACAGTTGCAAAGTTTGGTATTCAAAATGCAAACTTTGTTCCAGGAACAGCAGCACAAGCTGCAATATCAGTAGCACCACTTGGAATATGGCTTGCATCAATACTATTTAAAAATAAATTTACTAAGGATGAAAAGATATCAGCAAATTCAGCCTTTGGTATGGGTATGGTTGGAGTTACAGAAGGTGCAATACCATTTGCAGCAGCACATCCAGTGCAAATGATTACAGCATCAGTTGCAGGTTCAGCACTTGCAGGGGGGTTAGTTGGGTTATTCGGATGTAAATTCTATGGGGGTATAGGATCACCTCTTGGAACATTTATAGGATATATTGAACAACCGATTCCTTTTATAACATGGATAGGATCAGTATCAGCAGGTATACTTCTTACAGCAGTATTACTAGGTATACTTAAGAAACCAGTAAGCGAAGAAGCGGATGTTTATGATGAAGAAGAAATAAATGAAGAGCAAATTGCAGAAGAAATAGTTTTAGATATAAAGGATATAGATAATGAAGTTTTTAAAGAAACTCATATATATGTAGATGAAAATTCAAAAACACAAGATGAAGCATTTAGATTTTTAGCTTCAATTGCATATGAAAATGGTTATGTATCTAATAAAGAAGAATATCTTAAAGGATTATATGAAAGAGAGAAAGAAGCTACAACAGGATTTAATGATGGAATAGCAATTCCACACTGCAAGGGTAAGGTAGTTAAAAAGTCAGGAGTATTTTTAATAAAGTTTAAGAATCCAATTGAATGGGACTCACTCGATGGCAAACCAATAAAAGTAGCTTTTGGGCTTACAATACCAGAAGATGGTGCAAATAATCATATAAAGATATTAAGTACTATTGCAACAAAACTAATAGATGATGATTTTAGAAATAAAATAGTAAGTGATATTGATAATAAAGAATTATATAACTTAGTATCACAAATAGATTTTTAGATAATTAAATCAAAGCCTAAGTAGAAATTTCTATTTAGGCTTTTTAATAAAAAGGAGAAATATATGAAGAAGGTACATGTTTATTCTCATACACATTGGGATTATGAGTGGTATTTTACAGCAGATGAAACAATAATACAGTTAATATATCATATGGATGAAGTTATAGGAGCACTTGAGAGTGGGAAAGTTAACAAGTATTTATTAGATGGTCAAATAAGTATATTAGAAGAATATATAAAGTTTATGCCAGATAAATTTGAAGTGGTTAAGAAGCTTGTTACTGAAGGAAAGTTATTAATAGGACCATGGTACACTCAAACAGACGAATTAATAATCTCTGGAGAATCTATCATAAGAAACTTATTCTATGGAATTAAAAATTCATCTAAGTATGGAGACTATATGAAGATAGGTTATCTACCAGATTCTTTTGGGCAAACAAAAGATCTTCCTAAAATATTAAATGGATTTGATATAAAAAGATCAATATTTTGGAGAGGTGTTTCAAAAGATGAA
The DNA here is from genome assembly GCA_040144665.1 of Clostridium perfringens. Classification (GTDB taxonomy): domain Bacteria; phylum Bacillota; class Clostridia; order Clostridiales; family Clostridiaceae; genus Clostridium; species Clostridium perfringens_A. The sequence continues at coordinate 6,883 of JBBVGE010000195.1, read as the reverse complement.
TGTCCCAATAGGGAATTTATATGGAATAGTGAAGATGGGAGCAGCGTGTTAGTTTACAATATAAAAGATGGATATTATTATGGTGGGAATCTTATATATAATGATGATGTTAAATCTGTTGAAGAAAAAATGCTAGATGGATCAGCTACAGAGAATATATTATTACCAGTTGGTGGAGATCAAAGATATGTAGATTTTAACATAAAAGAAAGAATTAAATATTATCAAGATAGGACAGAAAATGATTTTGAATATATAGAGAGCTCTTGTGATGAATTTTTTGATGACTTAGAAAAGGAAAAAAATTTGCTACAAGTAGAAGGAGAATTTATAAATCCATCTAACTCTAAAATACATAGGTCAATTTATTCATCGAGATATGATCATAAATATCTAAATGATAAGATTGAAAGAAGACTTATATATGTATTAGAACCTCTAATGGTGATGGCTCAAAATATAGGTTTGGATCCTAAAGTAAGTATGCTTGAAGAGATATGGAAGAAGCTACTTATGAATCATGCTCATGATAGCGCTTGTGGATGTAATAGTGATAAAACAAACGATAGTATATTAGCAAGACTTATTGAGGTAGATCAATTATCTTATTCAGCCTGTGATTATATAGTAAGAAAAATAAGTGAATCAATTAAAGATAGAGAAGAAAATGATTTAATTTTATTTAATACTTTATCAAGAACTAGAGATGAAGTCTTTACTATAAATATAACATCTAAGAATAAGGATTTTAAGATTATAGATGAAGAGGGGGTAGAAATTCCACTTCAAATAATTGAAAGTAAAAAAGAATATAGTGGAAGTATAAAGAGAAGTGCAGAAGAGCATGATGAAAATTTATATTTCTATGTAACTAAAGCAGTAATAAAGTGCAAAGTTAATCCATTTAGCATAAAGAGACTAAGAGTTGTTGAAGAAAAGAGTAACTATAGTGAAGAAGTAGTTTTAGAAAATATAATTGAAGACAATTATTATAAAGTTGAACTTAATAATGGGAAGATAGATATAACAAATAAATTAACTGGAGAAGTTTTAAAGGATTGTATATCAATTGAGGATTCAGGTGATGATGGAGATACTTATGATTACTCACCTCCGATTAATGATATAAGATTTAAATTTGATTTTAAAGATTCAAAGTGTGCAACTATAAATGGAGAGTTATATAAAGAACTTAATATAAGTGGAGTATTTAATGTTCCTAAAAACTTAGAAGATAGAAATATCTCTAAAATAAATTCAAGCATCCCATATACTATGAAATTATCTCTAAATAATAAGAAAATAATAGACTGTCATTTAGAGATTAATAACAATGCAGAAGATCATAGAATGAGAGTTATAATAAAGACAGGAGTTATATCCGAAAAGTCAATAACTGATACTCCTATGGGAATAATTAAAAGGGATAATACTCCAAAACATATTGATGATTGGAGAGAGCTTAATTGGAAGGAAGAGCCCTCACCTATTTATCCAATGTTACACTTTGTTTCATTGAATGATACAAAATCATCAGCTACAATAATGACAAAAGGAATTAAAGAGTATGAAATATTAGACAATTCTAATATAGCATTAACACTTTTTAGAGGAGTTGGATATTTAGGCAAGCCGGATCTTATAAGAAGACCTGGAGTAGCATCTGGAAATGAATTTAAATATATAGAAACTCCAAAGAGTCAACTTAAGGGTAAGCTTAAATTTAAGTTTGCAATAAATTTTGATAAAGAATTAGATATAACTAAAATAAAAAATATATTTGAAAATTATAGTATAAGTAATCCTTATTATCAAATACAGGAGATAAATAGATTTACGAATACATTAAAATATTTTGTAAGTCATCCTCTTAAAGATGATATATCTATTATTGATAGCTTAATAAATAGTGATGAATTAAAAGGAATTAACATAACTTCAATAAATGCAATAGATGAAAAATCATTTATTATAAGATTTTTAAATTCTTCAGATAAAGAAATAAATGATTCAGGAAGAATAAAAGTTAAGAATGTTAAGAGCTATCAATTAGTTAATTTAAATAATAGAGAATTAACAGAAGCGATTAAGGTAGATAAAGAAGAGATACTTATGCCATCATTTAAAAAAGGAGAAATTAAAACTATAAAAATAAATTTATAGTTAATGATGAATAAAGTATTGGAGGAAGTATGAAGAAGGAAATTGTTTTAAGGATAAACCATTCCAAAATTAATTTTACATTTGTTGAGGAGAGGATAGCTGAATATTTTTTGGATGAAAAACCAGTTTTACCTATAAATAAATTATCAAAAGAACTAAATGTATCTAATGCATCAATAACAAGATTTTGTAAGAAGATAGGACTTTCTAATTATAAAGAGCTTATATATTTATACAATGAGCATCTTAAAAATAAAAAAGACCACAGTTTAAATAATATAGCAATTGATTTACAAACTGAATATTTTAATTTATTTGATGATATAGATAAAAATTTTGATGAGAAAAAAATAGAGAGGGTTTGTGAAGAGATACACTCCCATAGGCTTATAAATATATTTGCACTAGGGCTTAGTGCAACAGCTGCTCAAGATTTTAAATTTAGATTTTCAAGAATGGGAAAATTTATAGAAGTTATACATGATAGAAGTGCTATAGAGATGGCAACTAAGATATTAGAGAAAGGTGATTTAGTATTCTTGTTTACTCTTAGAGGTAATAAAGCTTTAGAGAAGATAGGCGAGGAACTAAAAGAAAAAGATATAACTGTAATTACTATAACAGCGAATAAAAAATCATCTTTAAATGAGACTTCAGATATAACAATAAATACTTCCAACTTTAAGGGGGAGGAAGCAACAGGTATACTATCAGCTCAAATTCCAATACTTGTTCAAATTGATTTAATTCATTATTACTATATAAGAAAATATAAAGAAGTTTTAAATAGTTGGGTTTCAACTGAGAAAGTATTTAATAAAGAGTAGGAGAGAATAATATGATAAAATTTTTAAATGATTTTTATTTTGGAAGTGCATCTTCAGCTACTCAAAGTGAAGGTGCTATAGATATAGGAAATAAAGGCGAAAATATCTGGGATTATTGGTTTAAGACAGAGAAGCACAGATTTCATAATGGGATAGGAACGGAAGATACTTCAACATTCTATAAAAACTACAAAGATGATATAAAGTTAATGAAAGAGACTGGCCATAATTCATTTAGAATGTCTATAAGTTGGTCTAGAATGTTTAAAGATGGATATGGAGAAGTAAATAAAGAAGGTATAGAATTTTATAATAATGTTATAGATGAATTAATTAAAAATGGAATAGAACCTTTTGTAAATTTATTTCATTTCGATATGCCAATGGAACTTCAAAAGATTGGTGGCTGGGAAAATAGAAAAGTAGTAGATTATTATAAAGAATATGCAAAGACTTGTTTTGAGCTTTTCGGAGATAGAGTAAATCGTTGGTTTACATTTAATGAACCAATGGTACATGTTGAATGCGGATATTATTTAGGATATCATTATCCATGTAAATTTGATCCGAAAGCGGCTGTACAAGTAGCATACCACACAGCATTAGCTAATGCATTAGCTATTAAAGAATTTAAAAAGTTAAATACTAACGGGAAGATTGGTATAATAATAAATCTTTCTCCATGCTATCCAAGAAGTGAGAATAAATGGGATCTAAAAGCAGCTAGAATAGCAGATTTATTTGCAAATAAGAGCTTTTTAGATCCAGCTGTAAAAGGTGAATTTACTACAGAGTTAGTAGAAATTATAAAAAAACATGATTTAATGCCTAATTATACAAAAGAAGATTTAAACATAATAAAAGAAAATACAATAGATTTTCTAGGTGTTAATTATTATCAACCAAGAAGAGTTTGTGCAAAGGCCAATAAACCTAATGATGAGGCACCATTTACTCCAGAATATTATTATGATCATTATGATATGCCAGGAAAGGTAATGAATCCATATAGAGGATGGGAAATCTATCCTAAGGGGATATATGATATAGCAGTAAATATAAAAGAAAACTATAACAATATTGAATGGATGATAACTGAAAATGGTATGGGAGTTGAAGGCGAAGAACGATTTATAGTAGATGGTGTTATAGAGGATGACTATAGAATTAATTTTTATAAAGATCATTTAACATGGCTAAATAAAGCTATTCAAGAAGAGGCAAATTGCATTGGATATCATGTGTGGACATTTATTGATAATTGGTCATGGCTTAATGCTTATAAAAATAGATATGGACTTGTATCTTTAAATCTTGAGGATGGAAAGAGAACAATAAAGAAAAGCGGTAGATGGTTTAAAGAATTATCTAATAACAAAGGATTTTAACTTAAAGGGGATGAGGAGATGTTTGCTTGTTTAGATATAGGAGGTACATCTATTAAAGTTGCACTTTCAGATAAGGATGGAAATCTTATAGAAAAGGATATATTATATCCATCACATGAATTAAAAGAATTTACTTACACTATTGTAAATTGGATTAATGGAATGAAAACTCAATATGATATAAAAGGTGTTGCTATAAGTGCGCCAGGTGCTGTAGATACAAAGAGTGGAGTTATAGGTGGAGCTAGTGCAGTTCCTTGTATTCATGGGCCTAACTGGAAAGAGATATTAACAGATAGATTAAATCTTAATATAAGTATAGAGAATGATGCAAATTGTGTAGCACTTGCAGAAATCTTTTCAGGAGTTGCAAAAGAAGTAAATGATATATTGTTTGTAGTATGTGGTTCTGGAATTGGTGGAGCTATAATTAAGGATAAGAAAATTCATCATGGAAAGCATCTTTATGGTGGAGAATTTGGATTTATGATAATGGAAGATAATGATGGAGAATATAAAACCTTTAGTGAAGTTGCATCTACAATGTCTTTTGTAAGAAAGGCTAGAAAATACTTTAATGATGAGAGTTTAGATGGTAAAGATGTATTTAATAAAGCACAAAACGGAGATGAATTCTGCAAAGGAGTAATAGATAGATTTTATACTGAACTTGCAAAAGGAATCTATAATCTTCAGTATATGTATGATCCAGAGATTATACTTATTGGTGGTTCTATAAGTGATAGAGAAGATTTTGTAATGAGCTTAAATGAAAAATTAGATGAAGTATTAAAGAAGATTAAGATTGCAGAAATAAAACCAGAAATAAAAACATGTACTCATAGAAAAGATGCAAATCTTATAGGAGCTTTGGCACATCATCTTAAAGAATATAATATGTAAAGTTATCGGAAATATTTATATATTATATATAAGTAAGTTATAGTTAATTTATAAAACAATTAGCTAAATTAATAAAAGCTACATTCTATAAATGAATGTAGCTTTTAACTTTCTTTATGGACAACATATTGAGAATATAGTAATATTTATATAAATAATAAATATTATTAGATACTTATTATTTATATAAATATAATTGTGGGAATTTAAAGAAGGGGGTGTAACTAATGAAGAAACTTATGAATACAGCTTTTATATATGCTATTATTGCTCTTGCAAGTGGAGTATTTTATCGTGAATTTACAAGAATAAATGACTATACTGGCAAAACTTCATTAGCTGTTGCGCATGTTCATCTATTAGCTTTAGGAAGTTTAATGTTTCTTATTTTAGTTTTATTTGAAAATGCATTTAAGATTACTAAGAATAAATTCTTTGGTAAATTTTATATAATTTATAATGCAGGACTTATTTTTATGACTGGAATGTTTATATGGAGAGGTGTTGACCAAGTTTTAGGACTTAATGGTGGAGCCATGATATCAGGTATAGCTGGATTATCTCATATAATTTTTACAGTGGGAATTATAATAATGTTTACAGTACTTAAAAATGAAGTTATAAAAGCTGAAGAAGCAAATCAATAAATAACTATAATTTATCCTAAATTATAAAGAGCGTTATAGAAATTACATCAAACTTAATTTTAAAATGAAAAATGGCTACATACTTAATTTGGGTATGTAGCCATTTTGTGCTTTATATTTAAAATTGTACAAAGGGAAATAAGGCAATAGTTGTACTTATAACACTATCACAATAAATAATAAGTTTAATAGTATATATTGAGAGAAATAATGTATAGGATGATTAAATGAAAGGAAATTATGCTTATTCTGCCTGTTTTGATAAGGATACAGAAAAGTTATTTAAAGAAGCAGAATATTTAGGTCAGGGTAATAATGGAATAGTATATGAACTTCCAAATAATAGAGTAATAAAAATTTTTTTAAAGGAAAAAATTTGTAGGGCAGAAGGAGATACTCTTAAGAGAACTAAGAAGTCTAAATATTTTCCTAATATATATGCCCATGGCAAACTTTATATTGTACGCGAAAAGGTTTGTGGAGTACGTTTAGATAAATACATAAAAAGAAACGGTTTAAGTAAAGAGATGTCTATGAAGATATATAGGATGTTAAAAGAATTTAAAAAGCTTGGATTTGTAAAATTGGATACAAGATGTAGAGATGTATATGTAACGGATGATCTAGAACTTAAAATGATAGATCCTAAGGGATGCTATACAAGGAAAGTTGATTTTCCAAGACATCTAATGAAGAAGTTAAATAGGCTTAAGGTATTAGATACTTTTTTAGGACATATAGAAGAGAAAGATGCGAAGCTATGTAGATATTGGAAGCATCAGCTTGATAAATACTTTGAGAAAAATAATATAGAATACAATTAAATAATAAGATATATCTAAGAAAGATACGTTAAGGTATAAATATTAGGATATTATTATAAATGCTTAAAGTATAAAAGTCCGTAAGGACTTTTTTATTTTTTTGTATTTTGAATACCACCTGCTACGCGGGT
>JBBVGE010000194.1:0-608 GCA_040144665.1 Clostridium perfringens | reverse complement strand
TGGTCCCTCTGGTCCGCATGGTCCGCATGGTCCTTCTGGTCCGCATGGTCCCTCTGGTCCTTCTGGGCCTTCTGGTCCCTCTTCACCTTGTGGTCCTCTTGGTCCTCTTGGTCCACATGGTCCTTCTGGGCCACATGGTCCTTCTGGTCCGCATGGTCCTTCTGGTCCTTCTGGTCCACATGGTCCCTCTGGTCCGCATGGCCCTTGTAATCCTCTTGGTCCTGTAACGCCTTGTGGCCCTTGTGGCCCTTGTTCTCCTTTTGGTCCACATGGTCCCTCTTCCCCTGGATCACCTTGTTCTCCTCTTGGTCCTTCTGGTCCTCTTGGTCCTCTTGGTCCTGTTGGTCCTTCTGGGCCACATGGTCCTGTTGGTCCACATGGTCCACATGGTCCGCATGGTCCGCATGGTCCACATGGTCCTGTTGGTCCCTCTGGTCCTCTTGGTCCTCTTGGCCCTGTTGCTCCTGTTGATCCTATTTCTCCTGGATCACCTTGTTCTCCTTGTTCTCCTCTTGGTCCTCTTGGTCCCTCTTCACCTGGATCACCTTTTTCTCCTTTTGGTCCTTGTGGTCCCATTGGTCCACATGGTCCCTCTGGTCCGCATGGTC
>JBBVGE010000193.1:0-277 GCA_040144665.1 Clostridium perfringens | reverse complement strand
GGGTGATAGTTACCAAGTTTTAAGAATGGACTTTGGTAATTGCCATTGCTTAAAGAATAACTTCAGAGGAGATACTACTTGTGCTGTAAACACATATGGAAAAGGTAGAAGCGTTTATTTCGCAGGATTCCCATATACTCCAGAGAATTGCAGAATTTTATTAAGAGCAATTTATTGGGCTGCAAGTAAAGAAGATGAGATGAAAAAATTCTATGTAACTAATATAGATACTGAGTGTGCTGCCTTCTTAGAAGTAGGAAAAATGGCTGTAATAAAT
>JBBVGE010000192.1:0-223 GCA_040144665.1 Clostridium perfringens | reverse complement strand
TAATAATCCTGTTTGTTCTCTGTCTACTATTTCAATAACAGTACTTTGAATTAGATTAAAAGCTTCTGTTGGCATTACATTACTCAATAAATTAAGAACTGCATCACTATTTAAATGACTAAATCCTACTAAGGTCATTAAGAACATTAGAAAAGGAATGAATGATAATACCATATAATATGCCAATTGAGCTCCTAATGCAAAAATATCGTCATCTCCTATT
>JBBVGE010000191.1:0-255 GCA_040144665.1 Clostridium perfringens | reverse complement strand
AAAAATCCTATTCCTATAATAATTCCTTGTCATAGAGTTATAGGAAAAGATGGATCATTAACAGGATATGGTGGGGGATTAAGCAAAAAGGAATGTTTACTTAATTTAGAGAATGAAAATAAGTAGTATTTAGCAAATAATTTTGTTGGTTTGTAAATTGGAAGGAGAGAAATATTGAATAGAGCGAAAGAGATTTTAAAAAGTTTTTACGGATATAGTGAGTTTAGAAAAGGACAAGAGGAAATAATAAATGAG
>JBBVGE010000190.1:0-271 GCA_040144665.1 Clostridium perfringens | reverse complement strand
CTGAAACTGCAAAACTATCTGAAAGTGGCTGTGCCTTTCTAGATGTATAAGCCTCTATAGCATGAGTTAAAGCATCTAATCCTGTAGCTGCTGTTATCTTAGCAGGTGCTGTCATTGTAAATCTTGGATCTACTATTGCTAAGTTTGGTAATAAGTTAGCTCCTTTTAAAAGCATCTTAACATCATTTTTTGTATCTGTAATTATTGTAAATTGAGTAGCTTCTGAACCTGTTCCAGCTGTAGTTGGTATTACAGCAAAGGGTGGAAGTTC
>JBBVGE010000189.1:0-660 GCA_040144665.1 Clostridium perfringens | reverse complement strand
AGACTGTGTGGGAGAGTAGGACGTTGCCAGGTGCGTAACGAAAAGAGATAGTAATTAAACTATCTCTTTTTTGCGTACAAAATAATAGTTAGGATTTCTATATAAATAATATAGATTATTATAAGATTGTAGAGATCCAGATATAAAGGTACTTTTATCTGCTAATTTATGTATTAATAGTAATTCTATGAGTTAACTGTAAATATTCAATTCTAAAAATATATTATAAAGAAATGTAGTGTAGTTTAAAAATATTAGATAGTGTATTAAAAAACTAGGATATGTAATTACTACACATATCCTAGTGTATCAACAGTAGAATTAAATAGTAATATGGAGAAAAAAAGAGTAATAGCAGCATAAATTAGAATAAACATAAAATTTCAATATTTATTGATATATATATGTGGTGTTATTAGTTTCGTTGCTTAACGCGAATAAAATAGAAACAACAAATAAGACATAAATAAATGTCGAAAAATGTTGACAAGTAATCGTTTAAGTGATATACTAATTAAGTCGCTAAAGAGAGTAGGAAACATCTTAAAATTTAGAAAAAAACTTCTAAAAAAGATGTTGACATAAAACTTCTTAAGTGATAAGATAATCAAGTCGCTTGATTGCGACGAGATAAAATGGTCTTTGAAAATTGAACAGAAT
>JBBVGE010000188.1:0-218 GCA_040144665.1 Clostridium perfringens | reverse complement strand
AAGTTTAACACCAGCATGTTGTCCCCATCCAAAGTTATCTGGTTCTATTCCATGCTCTAAAACTTTTATTATATCTGAACCTTTCATTTCCATTGTAACTAAAGTATTGTCAAATGGAAGTATTGTGTACATATCTCCAACAGTAACTGTTCCAGCCATTAATGGGGCTCTTACTCCTCCACCATTAGTTATTGCTATATCAGCATCAACTATTCTTC
>JBBVGE010000187.1:0-301 GCA_040144665.1 Clostridium perfringens | reverse complement strand
ATCTAATACAAAATGATCTTGATCTAAAGGTTTATTGTTTATTATTTTAATTAACATTCTCATAGCTATTGATCCCATATCATACATTGGTTGTGATACAGTAGTTAATTTTGGATAAAATACATGTGCTAAATCTATATCGTTAAATCCTATAACGCTAACTTCTTCAGGAACCTTTATTCCTTTATCTCTTAAAGCGTTTATAGCACCCATGGCTATTTCATCTGAAGCACAGATTATTCCTTCTATTTTTTGACCATTTTCAAGCATTGCTAAAATAGCATCATATCCAGTCTTAACC
>JBBVGE010000186.1:0-202 GCA_040144665.1 Clostridium perfringens | reverse complement strand
GTTTATAACCATATCAATTTCGTCTGCACCTTTTGCTATTGCATCTTTAGTTTCAAAAGCTTTAACTTCCATAGTGTTTGCTCCTAAAGGGAAACCTATTACTGTACAAACCTTTACTTCGCTGCCTTTTAAAAGTTTAGCTGCTAATTCTACATTAGTAGGGTTTATGCAAACTGAAGCAAAATTGTATTCTAAAGCTTCT
>JBBVGE010000185.1:0-261 GCA_040144665.1 Clostridium perfringens | reverse complement strand
CTGGTACGGAGTCTATTTCATGTTCTATTATCTTTTTTGCTACATCAAAAGCGCAATCTTCTTCTACAGCACATACTATGTTAGGCATTCTTGTCATTATAACACCAACAGGAACCTTATAAATATCTGTTCCTCCTATAGCGACCTTTAAAAAGTCTTTTCTGGAAACAGCTCCTGTTAGAACTCCTCCATTTTCTACAAACATAGTTCCTACATCATTTAAAAATAGATGTACTATAGCATCATGAAGCATAGTTTCTT
>JBBVGE010000184.1:0-1291 GCA_040144665.1 Clostridium perfringens | reverse complement strand
ATATACTACCATTATTAAAAAGTAAAAATAAATTTAAAATAATACTTGGATATTTTCTATATACACTAATTTTATTTTGTATATTAGGAGTTTTATTAGATACTAATAAAATTTAATCTGTATGCTCTTAGCAGACCATTTTAAAAATAATATAATTTATAATAATACCTGTAACAAGGCCTAAAAGTTACAGGTATTATTTTTATTAATTTAATTAGGAGGTATTATAAAATGCAAAAAAGAAGTAAAATATTGATTATATCGTCAATACTTGGAGTATTATATTCTATATTTTTATTAGTTAATTTTGGTGGTGCTATCTTTGGGGCATCATCAGATGCAGAGGCTGTTGGAGGTGCTATAGCAACAGCTTTAGTAACACCACATATGATTTGTGTTGTACTTGCTACTATATTTAATGTAATAGCTGCAATTCAAAGTAAGTCAGGTCTTGCACTTACAGGTGCGATTTTATACACAGTAAGTGGAGTACTATTTTTAATGTATATTCCTTTTGTGATACCTATGATAATTTTAAGCTTTATAGGATATGCAAAAGTTAAAAAGGTAGTTAAAGTAGCATAAAATTTTTAAATTATATATTTATATAATTATAGGGTTAGACACTTTGTTAATATAAAAAGTGCCTAGCCTTTTTGATGTATAATATAATTAATTACAATAAAAATGATATATAAAAAGATATTAAAGGAGGAAAGTATGAAGATTTCAATTTTATATGATTCTAAAAGTGGACATACTAAGAAAATAGGGGAAATAATAAAGAAAGGAATTGAAAGAGTTGATGAAATACAAGTAAAGTGTATGAATATTAAAGATATTGATAGAAAGTTTCTACAGGATAGCAAGGGAGTAATATTTGGAACTCCAACATATCTTGCAAATACTACTAGTAACATGAAGAAGTGGCTTGATGATTCACATGATATAAATCTAGAAGGTAAATTAGCAGCATTTTATGCAACAGCAGACTATATATGGGGCGGTGCAGATACTGCTATTTTAACTCTAATAAATCAGATAATTGTAAAGGGAATGTTAGTTTATTCAGGTGGAGCAGCACTTGGAAAACCATTTATACATCTGGGATATGTAAATGTAAATGGAGTAAACGATAAGGATATAGAGACACCTATGATATTTGGAGAAAGAATAGGTAAAAAGGTTAAAGAGTTATTTTAAGACCTAAAATAAAAAATAGCCATAGAGATATAAATATCTCTATGGCTATTTTTTATTGTATTTAGAAAACCACTTGCTATGCAAGTGT
>JBBVGE010000183.1:0-274 GCA_040144665.1 Clostridium perfringens | reverse complement strand
GTAGCAGGTTTAAGAACAACACTGTTTCCAGCTACTATAGCGGGTGCTATTTTTGATGCTGATAAATTTACTGGATAGTTAAAAGGTGATATTGCTAATACAACCCCTAAAGGTTCTCTTGTTACCACAGATATTTTACTTCTATTAAATCCTGGGAAGTTATCTGATGGTATACTTTCTCCATCCATACTCTTTGCAGCATCAGCTGTAAATCTTATATAGTCAGCTGTTCTGCTAACTTCTGATAAAGCACTCTTTTTGTCCTTAGCAACTT
>JBBVGE010000182.1:0-72439 GCA_040144665.1 Clostridium perfringens | reverse complement strand
AATTAATTGAAAATATTACTTTATAAATAAATTTATAACGATAAAAGTACAGGTACACTAATATCAGTACCTGTACTTTTATCGTTATATTCTAAAATCCTTATTTTTATATATAATCGTACTACATACTATACATAATATTATAATACAAATACTAGTTATTATATAGTGAATATTAAGTCCATCTTTTACTATTTTACTTGGTATAAAATTTTCATAAGGAGAAACTACCTTTAACCACTCCAAATTATCTTTTATCTTAGAAATTATACCAATAAAATATGTTGCAAAAAACACTCCAAGAGATAGTGCTATAGAACTCCTTGAGCTCTTTATAATGGCTGAAGTTAAAAATCCTAAGCCTAAAAATACTAATCCAACTACAGTAAACCCTATACATATATTTTTAGTATCTACTAATATTTGTACTAGATCTGTCCCCTCAGGTGCTAGAACTGTCATAAGTATTATAGATATCACACTTATAATCATTGAAAATATTAAAAATATCAATAAATTTGATATTATCTTCATTTGTGCTATCTTTTCTCTTGATACTGGCTTTGAATAAAGAAATTCTATAGTCCCATCACTTTCTTCACTTATTAGTGAATTAACACCAAGTATACCACCGTATATTCCTGATACCATCAATATATATTGAAATGAATAAGCAAAGTATTCTGTTATATTAGAAAAATTAGGAGCATCTTTCATGTTAAACATCTCAAGCATTGCCTCTGGAAGAGAATCAATTTCTGCATTCATTATATCTATCATTCCACTATCTTTAATGGATGGATAAAGAGCCATAAATAAAATTAATATAAGAGAGGTTACTATACTCCATGTTAATAGAGATTTAATACTTCTTTTTAATTCTACTTTTATAATATTCATTATTTATTCCCTCCCTTTATAGTAATTCATGAAAGTATCTGTCAATTCTTCTTCTCCAATACTTATATCATCAATTTCATATGAAGCTAATACACTTAACAATGAATTTATATCCCCATTATAAGAAAAAACAATTGAATTTTTTATCCTTTTTACCTTTTCTCCTCCTAGTATTCTGACATCCTTTTCTATATTTTCATTAGTTAATATTGTCACTTTTTTCTTACTAAAAGCCTTTATTGTAGACATATCTTTTATATCTACAATGCTTCCATCTCTAATTATTACCGCTCTATTACAATAGTTTTGAACTTCAGTAAGGTTATGACTTGATAAAAATATTGTTGTACCTTTCTTTTTTTCTTCTAATAAAACTTCAAATAATACATTCTGAACTAAAGGATCTAATCCGTTAGTTGGCTCATCTAAAATTATTAGTTTAGGAGAATTTATAAGAGCTTGCACTATAGCAACCTTCTTTTTATTTCCTAGAGATAATTCTCCCATTTTTTTATTTTCCTCTACCTCAAACCTTCTGCACAAATATTTTACTTTATCTTTATCAATATCATCGTAAAAACTCTCTGCATAATTTAATATATCCTTCACTTTCATGTCATTATAAAATCTAACTTCACTAGGTACATATCCAACTAATTCTTTAACCTTTCTAGATTCTTTTTCACAATCCAACCCAAAAATTTTGCAACTTCCGCTAGTAGGATATATAAAATTTAGCATTGCTTTAATAGTTGTGGATTTACCTGCTCCATTTGGACCTATAAATCCAACTATCTCGCCTTTATCAACATCAAAATTTATATTTTCTATTGCTCTTTTCCCATTATAATTTTTAGTTAATGATAAGACTTGTATAGATTTCATAAATACCCCTCCCCTGTCTACCTATTAACAAACCACATTAAAATATCCACAAAACAATAAAATAACCCACTATAAAATTGTAATACTGTTAATATTTTTAATAATCTTAATTATACACATACTTCCTATTATGTATATACATTAAATATAATTTATAAATAATAGGATAACTAAATAGATTTTACACTATCTAATTACCCATTATGTTAATTATACAATATTTCCATTTTATTCAAAAGACTCTTTTATTGCCTTTTCAAAAGTCCCCACCACTATAGGTTTACCTTTATCTACCATTAATTTTCCCATAGCAATTACCTTATCAATTGATAGGTCTGATTCATTAACTATTACTATATCTGCATCTTTTCCAGCCTCTAGCCTTCCTTTACTCTTTAATCTAAGGACATCAGCAACATTAGATGTTATAACCTTTAAGCATTCCTCTATTTCTATTCCTTCATTCAATATTGCTTTACTTATTTCTTCATAAAGACTTTGAACACTACATATACCAAGTGCTCTTAACTTACCAACCTCATCGAAAATTGGCATACTTCCATTCCCATCTGATGTAAAAGTTATTTTCTCTATTGGTACTTCCTTATCTAATAGATACCTTAGTGCCTTAGATGCTACCATTTCTCCCTCCTCTAAATTTTCTGGATCTGAACTAGTCGTCAAGTCAATGTATCCACCTCTTTTTACCCAATCTATTCCATCTTCTAAAAGTTCTCTTTTTCTGCTCATATGGGTAGGTATAACTTGCGTTGCTGGTATCTCAGTCTCATCTAACATTTTAAATAAAAAATCTAACCCTCTATCTCCACGCCCTAAATGAACATTTACTACACCAGACTTATTTGATAAGATTCCTCCAACTCTAGACTCAGCAACTAAATTTATAAATTGATCTAGTCTTGGCTGTGAGCTCCTATTATCTGAAAGTGCGATTTCTCCAACTCCTATTATTTCATCTACAAGCATTAAATCTCCTTTAATACTATCTGTCATAGTTTTTATAGGAACTTCATATGAACCGGAATAGCATGTAGCTGTTATTCCTTCTTCTTTAAGAGCCTTTACTTTCGCAATTAATGACCTCATATTTCTACATATTACATCTATTCCTAGGCATCCATTAACAGTTGTTATTCCAGCTTTTGTTAAGTTGCTCAATTGAAGCTCTGGTGTTCTAGTTTTAAAACCACCTTCTCCACCACCACCTAGTAAATGAACATGAGCGTCAATAAAACCTGGAAATGCATTTTTCCCTTTACCATCAATAACTTCAATATTAATAAAGTTTTTTGGAATTTTTATATTATCATATATTCCTTCAATTTTATCTTTTACTATAACGATATCTTTTTCTCCTAGATATTTGGGAGAATATACTTTTATGTTCTTAATAACTTTAATCACCTAAAATCAACTCCTAAAACTATAATATTTTTATTTTCCCCCAAAATAACTTAATATTATTTATATATTTAAATCAAAAAAAGGATTACATCCTAAAATTAAGATATAATCCTTTTGATATACTTATCTGTATTTATAAATATATTTATTTTTATTTATTAGATTGCAAAACTTCTATTTCATTTGAAATAGCTAAATTATATATATAAGCATTAGAAACTTCATTTATAAATTTTTCTTCAAAACTCTTTTTAATGTCTAATAAATTTAATTTTTCATGATACTCCATAATGAATGCTTTCATCCCTTCAGCTTCATCTAATGCTTCATATTTATAATAATTTAATGCATCATCTTTCATACCACATGATTCCTTAAGTACATTATATATTGTTCTTCCACCAAAAAGATCTGCTAAATATCTAGTATAAGCATGTGCTACTAGCAATTCTGGATCTCTTTCACTTAATTCATTAAGTCTTTCTACATATGCTTTTGTTGATGCTAAAAGTTTCATTGAACTTAATTTATTTCCTAATAAAACTCTCAAATCCTTATATATTGCTTCTGAACGATAAACTTCCATAGTTGTAAACTCTTTAACTATACGATTTTTATCATGCTTTTGTAAGTTAAATTCTAAAGTTTTATAAATTTCATATAAGTTAAATAAGTATTCTGAATAACTTTCTACTGAAACAGTACCTTCCTTTAACTTTTTTAAGATACCTGTGTTTTCAGCGACAGCATGTAACGCATTACTATTTTTTTTAATATCCATCATTAAAGAATCCATATTAGAATCCATAAAAAACACCTTCTTTAATATTTTATTCTAAATTTTAAGTAGGTTATAACCTTGTTTATGGCTATAATAATCCTTTAATAAGAAACATTCAAATACCTAATTTGCCTAATTTCCCTAATTTTACTTACATCTGCCCAAAAAAGCTTTTGTAAATAATTATTTAGCTATATTACTCACGTTTTCTCAATAATAATTGTCCATTAATAATCCCTTCACACTATATTTACTAAAATGTCTTTATATTAAAAAACTCCATAAAATGCAACCCCAAGTATTCCAGATATAACTATTGCTATTATTGGGTGAATCTTTTTAGATAATAATAATATACCTATTATTAATGTTATTATTATAGATTTAACATCAACATAAGCATCCTTTGCCAAATCAAAAAACGCTTGTATTATTAAAGCTATAAGTACAGGTCTCATTCCAAGTAATGCACCTTTTAATATCTTTGATTCTTTAAATTTTTCCATAGCTTTTGATGCGATAGATACAAGTATAAATGACATAGTTACAACTCCTAAAGTTGCTGCTATACTCCCAAGAACACCAGAAACTTTAAACCCAACAAAAGTTGCTGAATTTATTGCTATAGGCCCAGGAGTCATTTGTGATATGCCTATTATATCCATAAATACGTTATTATTTATCCAATTATGATTCTCTATTATTTCCCTTTGTATAAATGGAATCATTGCATATCCTCCACCAAAACTAAATGTTCCTATCTTTAAAAAGGTAAAGAATAGCTGTATTAATATGCTCATCTATTCCACCTTCTTTCTTAAAAATATTGCTCCATATATAGCTGACACAACTATTACTATAATAGGATTTATGTTAAATATTATTAATGCAATTAAGGCTATAACTAGGATTATTCCATTTCTAATATTTTTATTAATACCTTTTGATAAACTTATAACACCAGTTAAAACTAGTATTGGTACAGCTGCTGATATTCCCTTAAATCCAAGATTCACATAATAATTATCTCTAAACTGCATAAAGAATGTGGCAATTATAAGAATTATTAAAAATGATGGTAATGCAACTCCAAGAAGTGCAACAATTCCACCAATTACTCCTGCTATTTTATATCCAATAAAAAGAGAACAATTTACCGCCATCGCACCAGGAAAACTTTGAGATACTACAAGCATATCCATAAATTCTTCTTTAGTTACCCACCCTTGCTTATTAACAACCTCTTCTTCAATGATTGGAATCATGGCATATCCACCACCAAATGTAAATGCACCTATCTTAAAAAATGAAATAAACATTTTTAAAACTTTATCCACAATATTCCCTCCATATTTATTTATATATACACATATTTTATCACAAATCCACATATCTGATTTTCAGAATGATTTTCTATATTAATATCTAACTTATTATTGCTATATAAATGTATCAATTCTTTATAATTAGTAAACTTATTAAATAATTATAAATTGAATCTTATTTCATTTATAATCTATATTATATAATTTAAATTCATTCATAATATTTTAAATTTAATATCATACTTATATATTTTTATACTTACTATAAAAAAAGCGTGGACTTAAGTCCACGCTGAGATTTTGGGTTTGTGTTATTTATTTAAAAATCTATTCTTGTTCTAAGATGATTTTCTTAGCAGTTAAAATTGATGAAGCACTCATTGAGAATTCATCTAATCCATATTCAACTAGTGTTGGTATAGCAGCTTCATCGCCTGCCATCTCTCCACACATTCCTACCCATTTGCCATGCTTATGAGCTCCATCTATAGTCATCTTTATTAATCTAAGTACAGCTGGGTGCATTGGATTATAAAGATATGATACTTTTTCACTCATTCTATCTGCTGCTAATGTGTATTGAATTAAATCATTAGTTCCGATTGAGAAGAAATCTACTTCTTTAGCTAATTCATCAGCCATTACAGCTGCTGCTGGAATTTCTACCATTATACCCCATTGAGTTGTATCTGAGTATTCTTTTCCTTCAGCTCTAAGTTCAGCCTTACATTCTTCAACTACTTCTTTAGCAGCTCTGAATTCTTGTATTCCTGAAATCATTGGGAACATTACAGCAAGATTTCCGTATACTGAAGCTCTAAGTAATGCTCTTAATTGAACCTTAAATATTTCTTTTCTATCTAAGCAAAGTCTAATTGCTCTATATCCTAAGAATGGATTCATTTCTTCTGGTAATGGTAAGTATGGTAATGTCTTATCCCCACCAATATCAAGTGTTCTTATAACAACTTGGTTTCCATTCATGTTTTCTAAAACATATTTATATGCTTCAAATTGCTCATCTTCAGTTGGAGCATTGTCTCTATCCATATATAAGAACTCAGTTCTAAATAGTCCAACTCCATCTCCTCCGTTAGCTATAACACCGTCAACATCTTCTGCTTTTCCGATATTTCCACAAACTTCTATTCTCTTACCTGATTTAGTTACAGTCTTAACTTCGATAAGTTTCTTAAGTTCTTCTTGTTCAGCTAAGAAAGCTTCTCTCTTAATTTCATATTCTTTAATTGTAGCTTCATCTGGATTGATTATAGCGACTCCTTCAATACCATCAACTATTACCATATCTCCAGTTTTAACTGAAGTTGTTATATCTCCAAGACCTACTACTGCAGGAATTTCTAATGTTCTAGCCATTATAGCTGAATGTGAAGTCCTTCCTCCAATATTAGTTAAAAATGCTACAA
Source organism: Clostridium perfringens (assembly GCA_040144665.1). Taxonomy (GTDB): domain Bacteria; phylum Bacillota; class Clostridia; order Clostridiales; family Clostridiaceae; genus Clostridium; species Clostridium perfringens_A. Next base: position 65,696 of record JBBVGE010000182.1, on the reverse strand, counting down.
CTTTACTTCTATCTAATTGAGCAGTATCTGATGGAGTTAAATCTTCAGCAACAACTATAGTGTTTGCTTCTGTTATTGCAAAAGCATCTCCGCCTCTACCTGCTAAGTTTGATATTATTCTTTTTGAAACGTCTTTTATATCAGCTGCTCTTTCTCTCATGTAAGCATCTTCCATTGATTCGAAAATCATAACGAAAGTATTTGTTACATTTTCAACAGCTTTCATAGCGTTTAATTGATTATTTTCTATTTCCATAGCCATAGTTCCTGTGAATTCTGGGTCATCAAGTAAAGTTATGTGTGCTTCAAACACAGCAGCTTTTTCTTCTCCCATTTCAACAGCAGCTTTAGCTTTTATTTTCTCTAATTGGTCTCTTGACGCATCTAACGCTTTTTGTAATTTTTCTTTTTCTAAAGTTACATCTGCAATCTTTTCATCAGTTATAATTATTTCCTCATGCTCTTGTAAGAATACTTTTCCTATAGCGTATCCTTTTGAAGCAGCAATACCTTTTTTCATAATAAAATCCTCCTTAATTATGTTACCTTTTCCAAAAATTAAGTACATAAATCAAACTGTTATTTATTAACAAGTTTTATGATAACTTTTACATATTAAGTACAACCCTAATCAATTATAACATAATTTTTTTACTTGTTAATACCTTGTAATATATTTTTTGCCCAAAAACAATATATTTTTTATGCATTTTTTTGATTTTTTTGTATATTTATTCTTTAAATTAACATTATTTTATAAATTATTGAATATTTTATTATATATTCAAATTTACAACATATTTGTGTTTAAAAGTTTTTAATTTACTATATTTCTATATATATTTTCTACAATAAAGCTTGATTTAATGTGCTTATAAAAAATAAAAATAAGCTGTTTTTTTAAATCCAGCTTATTTTTAAACAATAATCTATATATAATTTTAGGGTTATTAAATTAACTTAACTTATTATTTTGACTCCATGATAGCAAGTGCAATTGCACCTAACACTCCAGCTTGACCTTCTAAATTAGCTTTCTCTATTTTGCAATTATTTAATATAGTGCTTAAACATCTCTTTTTCATTTCTTCATTTATTTTGTCAAACACTATCCTTCCTCCACCTGTAATTCCACCACCAATTACTATCATATCTGGATCAAATATGTTTGCATAATTAGCTACTGCAGCACCTAAATAAGATAGTGCCTCTGATAAAATTTCATCTGCTACTTTATCTCCTTTTTCTGCTTCTATAAATACTTCTTTTGCTGAAATATTTTCATATTCTCTTAGTGATGTTTCAACACGGCTTTGAACTGCTTCAATAGCAGCTTTTTTAATTGCTGTTCCTGAAGTCATAGCTTCAACACACCCTCTATTTCCACAACCACATCTTCTTCCAGTTGTATTTATAGTTGTATGTCCTACTTCTAGAGCATTTGCTGTACTTCCTCTGTATATTTTCCCATTTAGTATAGCTCCGCCACCTACTCCAGTACTCGCTGTAACATATATCATATTTTCTGTATTAACTCCAGCTCCAAACTTAAACTCTGCAAGTGTTGCTACATTTGCATCATTATCTAGATATACTGGTATATTAAATTCATCTTTAATTGCTTTTACTATATTATAATTTTTAAATGGTAAATTTGCAGGTTCTGCTATTAATCCATTCTTTATATCAAGTGGTCCTGGTGAACCTATACCTATAGCTTTTACATCATTTATATCTATATCCTTTAGTACATTTTTTATACTATTTTTAATCTTATCTACAATTTGTTCTGGTCCCTTATTAGCTTCTGTTACAACTATTATCTCATTTAAAATAGTTCCTTTTTCATCTGCTAATGCCGTATATATCTTAGTACCTCCTAAGTCAACCCCTACAAATAAATTCCCCATAAATTAACGCCTCCATTAACCTTGTACAACTTTAACTATTATTATCTTATTTAAACTTCTTAAAATATTGTATATTGTTCTTCTTTATTAAAGATATGAAGCTTATCTAAATCCATAACATACTCAACTGTTCCTTTTGTATTTACATTATCAGCTGTTGCTGTTTTTATTATCATACTTCTTCCTTCAGTCTTAAGGTATAAGAAAGTTTCAGCTCCTAAGTTTTCTGATACATCTATTTCTGATTTAAATACTACAGCGCCTTCTTTCTCTACATCCTCTCTCTTACAGCTTATATTTTCAGGTCTTATTCCTACAATAACTTCTGCATTTGCATGATTTGTTTCTTTAACTATCTTAGCTTTATCTGATGGTAACTCAACTTCATTATCTAACATTTTAAGGAATACCTTACCATTCTTTTCATAAGTTGTTCCGTAGAATGTGTTCATTTGAGGACTTCCTATAAAGCTTGCAACAAACATGTTTGCTGGATGATCATATATCTCTTTAGGCGATGCAACTTGTTGTATAATTCCGTCTTTCATTACTACTATTCTTGTTCCAAGAGTCATAGCTTCTGTTTGGTCATGTGTTACATATATAAATGTAGTTTTTAACTGCTTATATAATTTTGCTATTTCTGTTCTCATTTGAACTCTAAGCTTTGCATCTAAGTTTGATAGAGGCTCATCCATTAAGAATACCTTTGGGTGTCTAACAATAGCTCTTCCCATTGCAACTCTTTGTCTTTGTCCCCCTGATAGAGCCTTTGGCTTTCTATCTAATAAATGTTCTATATCAAGAATCTTTGCAGCATCTCTTACCTTTTTATCCAACTCTTCCTTTGGAGTTTTTCTAAGCTTTAATGCAAAAGCCATATTATCATATACAGTCATATGAGGATATAATGCATAGTTTTGGAATACCATTGCAATATCTCTTTCCTTTGGAGCTATATCATTCATTAACTTATCTCCAATATATAATTCTCCACCTGAAATTTCTTCAAGTCCTGCAATCATTCTAAGAGTTGTTGATTTACCACATCCTGATGGTCCAACAAATACTATAAATTCTCTATCCTTTATTTCTAAGTTAAAATTATTTACCGCTTTAAACCCGTTCTCATACTTCTTATCGATATTTTTTAATACTAATCCTGCCATTTTTAATTGCCTCCCTAATTTATACTCTACTAAAATTTAATGGATTTATTCTTTTACACATTGATATTAATTTCTTGTCCATAGCAACTTTAAAACCTATAAGTTCAGAGTTTTTTTGTACAAATATTATTTGTTCTTTTAGCCCACTCTCATCTATACATGCTTTAACAAGCTTTGCTCCATTTTCATTTCCTTCTTCTACACTTTTTACATTTACTATATTTTTAACATCTAAAGTTGTTATAATTTTTCTCTTTTTCTTATTCATTATTTTAGTTATTACTAGCTCATTTTCTGTTAACTCATACTCATATTCTAAAAACATAACTCTTGCTATAAGCCCTAATATTATATATCCAGCTATAAAAGCTATAACTCCAAATAATCCAACCATTACTGCTGCAATCATTGCAAGTACTACTAATGTATTTCTTGTAGTTTCAAATTTCTTTTGAAGTTGTCCATAATCCTTTGTTAAAAACTGCTCATAAAAATTATCCATTTCGCTCCCTCTTTTATATCTAAACTTATATTTAAACTTATTTTTTAGTTACATATAGAAGTTTTATCTTCTTTAGTAAACTATCCAAACAATTATTTCTTTCAATTTTAATAATTATATTCATCAATAAAATTTGCTAATGCGCCTATAAGATTTGCGTCTTTCTTATGAGTACATGTTGATATATTAGGTCTAACCTTTGCAATCTCTATATTACTCATTAAAAAGTCTATCTTCTCATTTATTCTCTCTACAAAATCTTCTCTCTCTGATATAGCTCCGCCTAATAATATTATTTCTGGATCATATATATATTGAAGATTAAATATCCCTTTTGCTAGATTTAAATAAAAAGTATCTATAGCTTCAATACATACTTTATTTCCCTTACTTGCTTCTTCAAATACCTTAACTCCGTCCCATGAGTCATCTTTATATACTTCTCTTATTTTTCTTACAAATGACATTGTTGATGCCACTTCACTGAAGTTTTTAAACTTTCCATCTTTTTCTTCCATTATCATATACCCAAACTCTCCACCATGCAGATTATTTCCATGATGTACTTTTCCATCGTGGACTATAGCTCCACCAATTCCAGTTCCACAAACTACAAATAACATATCTGTTACATTAGCTCCTGATCCATTAAATGCTTCTGCAAGAGCTGCACAGTTTGCATCATTTTCTATACTTACTTGTAAATTAAATTCTTTTCCTAATATTTCTTTCCAATTTGGTCCATGTATATATGGTATTGCACTTGCACCACCTATAATTCCACTCTTTGTATCTACTGCCCCTGGAGCACTTATTGCTATACCTTTAATCTCAAATTTCTTTTTAATTTCATGTATCCAATTTAATAATGTCTCTGTAAACTTTTCTAAATTACTTTCTACTTTTAATGAATTTCTATGATGTATTTTCCCCTCTTTATCTAAGACTCCAACCTTTATTGCAGTTCCTCCAATATCTATACAAGCTATCATGTTATATACTCCTCCTTACACCTAAAAAAATTCTCTTAATTGCTGCTATTTATATTGCTTTTTGTTTACTACTTTTCTTATGTAATACGTTTCTAAATTTTTATAGAAAGGGAGATATTACTTCATGTTAAATGAATAAATACCTCCCACTTTTCTAAATTAATTACTATTCTAAGCTATAAATTTATTTGTTATTAGTCTTTTTCCACTCATCAACTTGAGCTTGCATTTCTGTAATTATCTTATCGATTCCTTGTTCTTTTAGCTTAGCGTTTAATTTTCCTAGATATTCATCAACATCTACTGATCCACTATAAACTGTTGCTTTAAATTCTTCTAAAACATTATTTACAGCTGCTATTTCAGTACTTACTTTTGATGGATCAAACTTAAATCCTAAGATTGGTGATACCTTTGCTGCATCATTGAATGCTTCAAATTCTTTCCACTTAGTTTCTGGTTCATCACCTACAACGTAAGTCTTGAATAGATTTCCCATTGCAAAATATGGAACATCATATCTCTTTTCATCCGGATTAATTAATTTAATCTTCTTGTCACCAGTTTTTTCGTAATGAGTCCCTTCAATTCCGTAGTTTATTAAGTTTCTTAAGTACTCATCAGTATTTAAAAGATTTAAGAATTCAACAGCTTTTTCTGGGTTCTTAGAGTTCTTTGATACTGCTATCATTGATCCTGTTGTTGAACCATTAGTAATCCAAGTATCAGTGATTGGTGAAGAAACAACTGGATATTTTAAATCCTTTGACCAGATTGCATCTGCATAAGGTTGTCCATCAGCCTTAGTTACAAATCTCTTAACTGCTTTATCATCTTGAGCTGTAGCTGAATCTGTATTTATATATCCTGCTTTATAGTATCTTCTTAATGTTTCTAATGCTTTCTTCATTTCTGGAGTTTCAAACATATTTTTGATTTTTAAATCTTTATCGTTAAGATCTATTCCAACTGGATCAACTAATTGATCGAAGAATGTTGTAAATGAGAATCCCTTAGTTATATATAAAGGTGTTACATTTGGTTCTTTTTCCTTTATAAGTTTTAACCATGGTTCTAAATCTTCTAAAGTATGAATATCTTTGTATGGTATGTTATACTTGTCTACATATTCTTTAGTGAATACCCAACTTGGAGCTACTCCTAATTCCTTTTGGTTAGGTATAGCATATGTTTTTCCATCTATCTTTGCTCCATCCCAGAATCTTTGATCTATTTCTGCTTTCATATCTTTACCTTGGTTATCTAAGTAAGGATCTAATTCTAAGAATGCTCCCTTTCTAGCATTTCCTAAGTAGTCACCAGCCCATGAACAAGTAAATGCTAAATCATAATCTTCTCCTGAATTTATTACAACTGACATCTTTTGGTTGTAATCACCAAAATCTATAAATTTCATATCTAAGTTTACGTTAATTTTTTCTTCTAAGTACTCATTTGCTTTATCAAGAACCATCTTTAAATCCTTTGGCTCTCCACCAATTGAATACCAAGTTAATGTAGTTACATCACCATTTTTACCTGAAGTTGCAGTTGATTTTCCACAACCAGTTAACATTGTTGTAGTTGTTAACACAGCACATGCAGCTAGTGCAACAATCTTTTTAAATTTCATTATTTATTCCTCCCCTACCCTTATTAAACATCATTAATAACGTTTACAATAAAATTATAATATATCTATTTATCCTTTTATAGTGTACATATTCAACATTTACTTAAAATAATCTCACTTTAAATATTAAATACACCTTAAATAATTTGCTATATATTTTATTACATCTCTAATTCTATATAATTCACTTTCTTTATTTCTTTTTCTCCATATAAATGAGTAGTCATAAAACCAAAGTTCAAACTTTTCTGCTAACCTCATTTCGTCGTCATCTACATTTTTTCCATTACACGCATCTCCTTTATGTAGTAATATTATGAAAAATTCATTTATTAAATTTATTCCTCTTGCAGATACTATAAACTCCTGAACATCATCTTTTTTATCTATATTCCTAGCTAGTACTGTAAGCATTTTTTCTATATTTTTTCCTTTTTCGTAATTTCCTTTTATCTCTTCTATATCTAATTTTAAAAGCTCCTCTCTCTCTTTAGGACGCTCTTTAAATATCACAAGCTCTGACCAACCTACTTTTTGGCAATTTCCAAGTTCATTTAATAATGAAATTAACTTAAGTGACTCATCACCATACTCTAGTAAAGATATTTCTTTATATATTTTTTCAAAATCTTTTTCTATATTTGGATTCCATGATAACGAAGCACCATAAGCCATTCCTGGAATTGAATTTGATAGTAAATTAATATGTCCGTAATCTCCCCAATCAGTGTTTAATACTCCTGTAGCTCCATATTTCACTCCATAAGATATCATTCTATTTATATTTTCAAATCCATTCTCTATAAGATTCATAAGATGACTCCATCCACCTACTCCTGGACAAACATATTGTTCTAATCCACTTTCAGATATTTTTTTAGTATCATCTTCCTTAACCTTACACCAATAATTCCAATTTAAACATACAACATCTTTTGGTATATCACTCATTAATTCTGGATGATTTAGAATTACATCTCCCCAGAAAAATACCTTCTTATCATATTCCTTAACTAGTGATATAACTTTATTTAAAAATGTAGTATAAAGTTTTCCAACTCCAAGCTCTTCTCGAAGTTTACTACTTTTTCCTTTACCTAAATCAAAAGTTTCATCACAACATATATTAAACTTATTTGAACTAAATAGCGGAAGGAATTGATTTATCATTTTTGATACTAACTTAAAACTATTATTATCACTTACATTTAAAGTATGATGAGCCATTCTATCAATAAAGGAATACTCTATATCCTTATTATTTTCTAATTCACATAAATACCCATATGATTCTGTGCGAAGTACTTCATATAAATGTCCAAAAGTAGATAGTGATGGTATTAATTCAACATGTCGTCTTCTGCAATATTCATCCAATAATAGTATCTCTTCAGCTGTTAATGGATCTTTGTCTATCCATACTTCACTCATTCCCTTGAAAGCAAAAGTATGCTCTATATATAATTGAATTTGATTTATTTTATAAAAAGAAGCTCTATCTACTAATTCTTTTAGCGTATCTAAAGTTGGAACCTTGCCTCTTGTAACATCATGATAGTATCCACGATTTTTAAAATAAGGTTCATCCTCTATAATTATTCCTGATATAGTAGCTCCCTCTTGTCTTATTAATTGTATTAACGTTTGTACACCATAAAATATTCCTGATCCTTTTGCTCCTTTTATTTCAATACAATCATTTTCTACTAAAAGCTCATATGCTTCATTTTTTAATGAATTTTTTCTAGTGAATCTTATAGTATCGCTTCTATAACTTTCTTCAAAGCACTTGTTTATTGATATTTTAAAGCCAAATATATCTTCTATTTCTTTTTGTAATATAATAGCTGCTTCAAGTTCATTAAAATCACAATTATAGCCTATACTAATTTCTGTTCCTCTTTGTATATTAAATTTATTTGTTGTTTTTTTATAACTTTTAGGCGTTGGTATTAAATACATTTTTTCATCTCCTTATACTTATGAGGGTCACAAGGTGACCCCATTATATTTAATTAAAATTATCTTATCTTTTTAAGTAATATTAATCCTACTAAAGTTAATAACCCAGAAACAGTAAAAATCTTAAGTGGTATAGCAAATCCTGTTGAAGGTAAATTTTCATTATCTTGATCTTTATTTGGAGCTTTATCAGGATTCTTGTTTGGTTTTTCATCTTGATTATTACCCTGGTTTTCATCCTTATCTCCATTTGGTTTACTATTACCATCTCCTTGTCCTGGCTTATCTTCCCCTTGATCAGGTTTATTTTCTGTATCTTCTATTATCTTATTTAATGATAGTGTTTTAACTTCTTTATCAAATGCCTTCTCTATTTTAATTTCATGTTTACTATCATCCTTCTCATATCCTTCTAAATTCCCTGTATATTTAATGAAATAAGTTCCAGGATCTAATTTTGTTGTCCCAACTCCATCATCATTTGTAGTTATTTTACCTACTACTTTATTATCTTTTAAAATTTCATATACAGCATCTTTTATTGCAGAAGTTCCTTTGCTATCTCCTACTTTAATTTCAACTTCACCTTTAGTTGAAGCTCTCTTATCACTTGTATATGCTAATTTGAATTTAGGAGTTGTTTTCATTCCTTTTCTACTAACTTCAAGAATCAAATCTCCACCATCATTATTAAGCTTTATTCCTTCTAATATTGTTGTATCTACCTCTGCCGCTATACTAACTTTAGTTGAGAATATATCATCTGCATTCTCATAATAACTTACTATATCTCCAGGTTTTAAACCTCCAGCTTCTATAGTTCCGTAATATTTATTATCTAATTCTCTTGGTGCAACTTGATACTCATATATATTAAACTCATCTGGTATAGGAGTAACCTCCCAATTTTCATTCTCATAAGCTGTACTAAGCTTTATACTAGTATCCTTTCCTTCAGCTTTGGTTGTAAAGAATACTCTACCTTCCTTTGCTCCAAAATCTAAATTATCAAATGTTACTATTCCATCTTCTGATGCAATCTTACTTGCAAATGGTTTTGTATCATTAATATTTTTATATAAAGATACTTCTTGACCTACTGGAACATTTTTAGCAACAAATTTATCATTTGCCCCTATATTGTTAAATGCTCTTACTGAATTTAAAAATATATTTTCAGTTTTTGGATTATGAGCTTCCTCAAACAATTGGAATTCATACAATCTTATAGCTTTCCAAGGTGATAATCCTGGGTGGTCTATCATTATTCTAAAATATCTCCCAGTTACAGGCTCTTTTAGATTTCTATCCACAATTCCTTCTGTATTATCCACTACAGTATCCACATCTTTATAAGTTTTTCCACCATCATTAGAAACTTGAAGTCTAAAGTCTTTAGTATTAGTAAGCTTATCTTCTCCTCCAGCCTCTCCGTGCATAGTAACCCATCTTTTAATTGTCTTTTCTTCTCCTAAATCTACTTCAAGCCATCCACCAAACATATCAGTAGTCGTACACCATTTACTATTATTATCTACAGTTCCATCTACAGCTTTATATGCTGGTTCACCTGCATTTTCTGAACTTGCTCTAACCTTTTTATTTAGTGCAACGTTTACAGGAACTTCTTCGCTCGGTACTTCTGTATCATTTGCTCCAATATCCCAATTAAATTTTAGTTCTTTTGCCTTTCCTCTATTATAATTTTTATCAACTGCAACTACTTCAAAGTTAAATGATGTTTCACTACCATATCTATTAAATGGAGATATATAATAAGAATCATTATATGTTGAACCTACATATTCCCTTTCTCCATCAGGTTTTACTCTATATATTTCATAGAAATTTGCTCCTTGTACATCATTCCAATATATCCTAGCTTCAGCTTTCTTAGAGTTGTGAAGCAGTGATTTATCTAAAGTTACTTTACTTGTAGCTTCTAATTTCTTATCCTTAATTTTTTCTTCTATAGATATATTACCTATATTAACTTTATAATCATTTATATCTTCTTTGCTTTCAAATTTTAATGATATTGCAGATATCTTCTTTCCAACATATTTAGCTAAAGAAATTTTTGCAGTATTCCATTTACCTGCTTGTCCATCTTTTACATCGAAAAATACAAAATTTTCATCATCATAACTATCTCCAAAGCATAATCCAATCTTCATATTATTTTCCTTTAGAGGTGTTTTGTATACAAGAGATAACTCTGTTGATGAATCTACTATATTTAAATTTGTACTATATAACTTTATATGATTTGGATTTTTACTTTCTAAATTTCCTTCTATCTTTAGTGAACTTCCACCATTATAAGCATCAGATCTATCAAAATCCGGCTTTAATTTTGATCCATTTGATTCAACTATCCATCTCCATGTTGGTAAATAATCTTGTATTGCCCTGTTATTCCACTCCTTATCTCTTGATAGTTTCCCATCTATATAATAATCTGTTCCATGTCCTAAGTTAAAATTAGTAACAAAGGGTAAACTATTAATTGCTGATTTATCGGCTACATAATTTGCAAGTCCAACCCATTTCTCGCTTGTATCAGTATTTGATGGATCACCTGTAGGTCCAACCCAAAATTTTTGGTCATGTTTATAAAAATCGTTAACATCCTTCGCCATAGAGAAAGTTGAATTTGGACAATACATTGCTAGTGATGTCTTTAATTTCCCGCTTTCATCTAAAAGGTGTTCCACTGGGAATTTATCATTATAAGCATTTTGTTGAACTTCAACTCCTGCATATACATCATATTGACTTCTACCTACATTCTTTGCAGTATCAACACTCATATCTATTTTGCTTTTCTCAGGAAAACTAGCTGATGGTAAATCCCAATTGTAATTTAAGAAAAACTCATCTGTAACTCTCTTACCTTCGTTTTGAAAGAATCCTACATTTAATGGATTTAGAGAATCTTGATATTTTACTGGACCTTCTGTTGTCATAGAATCATACCATCCAATCCTTATATCTGGTGCTGTTTCTTTCATATAAGTAAAAAACTCAACCATAAGGTCAGCATCTTCTTTACTACATCCATAACTTTCTTGATTTATAAACCATCCATCAAATCCATAAAACCTTGCCATTTCTATCATTTTATCGGCAACCTTGAATTTTCCATTTTTATCTTTAGCTAAAAATTCTCTTATTTGTTCAACATGACCTTCCCCAGGTCCCCATGGAAAACCTACTGTTCCAAGTACTGGCACTCCATTTTTGTGACCAGAATCTATTACATCAGCTGTTGGTACTAAGAATATCCCCTTGCTTGTACCACCCCAATATACATAAGAATCAACATATTGCCAATATGAAAAGGCATATGCATTTTCTGTGTCTCCACCTTGTGATGGTGCATTATCTGACTGTGGATTTGTTAGTGCACAATTCATGATTTTTGCATCTTTATTAGCATTCTTATTTACTACAGGGCCTGTAAATCTGTCCTGTAATTTTATACTTCCTCTGTTATATCTTGCATTTTCATCACTTTCTGGAGTCCATTCAAGTAAAGTCTTTATACTATATCCATTCCCTGTAGGCTGTAATGTATTCTCTACTTTTCCTTGAGTTGATTTTTGATACATTCCTTTCACATATTTAGTAGTCTCTTTTGCTACAGCATCAAGACCTGGAGCCATTGATGCTGTAATTGCAAGTGCTAATGCACAAGCTACTGTTCTTTTAGATGTAAGTCTTTTCTTAAACCCTCTAGTTTTGTTTTTGTTTGCTTTGATGGACATTGTTTTTCCCCCTCTGCTTCTAAAAAAATTTATACTATTGTCACTTGATCTACAAACATAAATGCTGGACCTTCCCCTGCCATTATGCTCCAATCTGGACATAGTTCTTCATTCTTTGCAAATACTCTTATATAACGTATATTTGATACGCTATTTATAGAAATATCTTTAGCTCCTATTTCTGTTCTAGGTACAGAAGTCTCATTATATATACGACCTATTTTTTCAAAAGCTTTTCCATCAACCGATACCTCAAAATCAACATATCTTGGATAGTATATCCAAGCTCTGGTATCTTGCAAGAAACTGACTGTTATACTATTTATCTTTTTAATTTCTCCTAAGTCAACAATAACATCCATATCGTCATAATACCCAAGCCAATTGCCATCAGTATAATCCGAACTTCCCTTATTGCCATCTATAAGATCATATATACCCTTTTTATTAAATCTATCAATATCCACTGGTTTTGTATTACCTACTATATCTTTTATAGGTATTGTTCTGTACAGTCTTCCCTCTACAACTTCACTTTCTTTAAATCCGTCTTTAAAAGTGATAGCTTTTATAATTGATTCTTTATCTAAAATTATAGGTTTTTCATAAATGGGAGATTCTATATTTGGGGTACTTCCATCTAATGTATAATGAATCTCTCCATTATCCTCGTTGTTTTCTATTTTAAATATTTTAGTATCATCATTTTTACTAAGTATTACATTTGGAATTATCTTAGGTTTTAAAGCTCTAAGCTTCATCTTTGATTTTTTAGTAATTCTTTTGTTTATAGGAATATATTTATCTATAGACTCTCTATCTTCAATAAACTCTTTATTTAGAAATTCTCTTGATTCATTATCTATACTATTTTTAGAAAGAATTATAGTAATCTCATTTTTCTCACTTATTACTAAGATACTTCCATCATTTTGCAACTTAAAATTACCATCTTCTAATGAGATTCTATATTCAAATCCATTATGATTACAAATTATCATTTTTCTATTTAAATCTCTTAATACTGGCAGTTTATTAATATAAAGTGCTAATTTCTCTTCGTTAGTTGAAATGCTTCTCATAGATAAATTTATCTTATTTTCGCTACACTTTACGAATATAAAATTAAAGTCTATACACTTCCATTCTATATTGTAAGTCTCTTCTCCTTCTTTAGAAAAGCTTATTTCTTTACCTTTTAATTCTTTAACTTTATTATCATTATCTAAAGTTATAAAATCTATTGATGCACGAGATTCATCATCACTCCATTTGTGAGCATTTAGTATTGGAAGAGAATCAAATATACTCTCACTATCATCTAAAATTCCATAATAATATCTTGATTTATAATTTTCGTTAAATAAATGTAAGTCTCGTATAGATAATTTATTCTCCTCGTATAAGAAACTTACTCTATAAAACCTACTATTGTACCAAACTGTCTTTAAATTCTCTTTCTTGTTCCAATCTTCTGATGCAGAAAATGTTGTCGGCGGCGTAATCTTATATCTTTTTTTATACCAATCTCCAGTCTGACTTAATGTTTCAATTCTAATTTTCCCAAATTCTTCGAGCTTTGCTATATAAGGTATCTGAAATTCATACCCTTTTCTCATAGTATTCCATAAAAATGTATTCTCCTGACCAACTTGAACATGTGAAAATCCTAAGACTTCCTCTTCTGTAAATCTATCAAACAACCACTTTATCCATTCTTCTGTTTGTCCAATTACAGAAGCTGGCTCTAAAGTATATACCCCAGCAACCGATTTTCTAAGTCCATCTTCAAAGCTGTATATAGGATCTGGTCCAAGCATTCTGAATATAGGGACATCTACCTGCATATCTGTGCTTTGTGCTGGAATGTATTCATTAAATTTACTTGGATAATATCCCTGATTAAAATATCCACCCCATAGTGTAAATCCATCTGTCCCTATTTGATCTCTACATAAAGCTGCTGCTACTACTCCATACTTTTCTTTAAAATGGTTAAGTGTAATTATATCTATAACCCATGAACCAACAGTTTTTGGATAATATCCAAAGATATTTTTAAAATCCTCCATATAAACGTCAACCATTTTCACCCTATCTTCAGGCTTATATCCTAATGAATATCCTACATTTACATGATCATCTACTGGAGTTTTTCCTTTCCACTTTACATTAGCCTTTCTTGCAAGTGTTTCATCAATCTCCCACCATACTGCAATTTCATCATACTCATCTATATTTTCTTTAATAAGATTAGAGTATCTCTCATCCATAAGTGCATCATATTTTAATGCATATGTTGCTGGTAGATTATATCGTTTTAATATTTCCATTTGATACAAAACAGTATCAAAATCATCTTTTACAAACTCTCCACTAGGATAAACTGTTTTTCTTATAAAATTATAAATATTTACGATTGTAGGAGCCCCATCCTTTTCCTTCATATTTATGCCTCCTGCTAATAACTCTTATATTAGTTTCATTAACTTTTTAGATATATAAATAGAAGTATTTACTCATTTTATTTAATTCGTAAATACTTCTATATTACTGTTTAATCCACTATTTTAATTTAAATTTGAATGTTTTTATTTCAAATGGTTTAATTGTAAAGTTAACTTTATTTTCATCTGCATTAAGTACTTCTAAATCTCTCTCCATTAAATTACATTCACATATTTCTTCTATATCTCTAAAGAATTCTAAAGTAGCATTTGTTCTCTTATTATGGAACTCATACATTCTAACTACTAAGTGGTCTGTATCTTCAGCCTTCTTAATAACCTCAATCATGATGTTTTCCTTATTTACCTTAACTAAGCTTAATTCATCTTTTAATTCTCCATCATGTGCTTCCTCAACTTTAGCATATAGTGGAGTATTTAACTTATAAGCTTCATTTGCAGTTTTTGCATTCTTCCAATCTCCTTCATGGCTATAGATTGAATATGTGAAGAAGTGTTCTTCCTTATCTGCATCTGGATTTGGATCGCAAGATGATTTTAATAGAGTTAATCTCATATTTCCATCTTTGATATCATGTCCATACTTTGAGTTATTAAGTAATGATACCCCAAAGTCTCCTTCTGATAAATCTGCCCATTTATGTCCACATACTTCAAAACTTGCAACATCCCATGAAGTATTGTTATGTGTAGGTCTTGTAACATTTCCATATTGAATTTCGTAAGTTGCTTCTTTAGTATTTATATCAATTGGGAATGCTGCCTTAACAACTACATCTCTTTCTTTCCAATCTACATATGTGTCAAAGTCAACTCTTTCTAAGTCATTGTATACATATACCTTTTGCACTATTGTTGATTCTAAGAACCTTCTTTCTATCTTTAGTGTACTTCTTACTGGTCCTCTTTCTATTACTTCGATGTTTTGAATATCATCTATCTTCCACATCTTTTCTTTGTAGTAGATATCTATATCCCAGTTATCAAAGCACATTGGCTTATCTTCAAATGCTTGTATTTCATTTCCTATAGCACCATCTTTTAATATCTCTCTATTAGCTGCTTTATTTATAAATGATACAATTTGTCCCTTATCATCAAGCTCTATCTTGAAGAATTTATTTTCTGCTCCATTTTCTGAAACTTCTACAACATCATTACATACTTTAGTTGCTTCGACTATCTTAAATGACTTATGTCCATTTGCAGGAATATTTTCTGCAAAGAATATTGCTTTATTTCCATCTATCTTTTGACATACTAATTCTTCACCATTGTTATCTAAAACAGCAGGATTAGTTATATCCTCTGGAATATCAAATGTAGCTATATCGCTTCTTTCAAATCCTAAAGTATTTGATACAACAACACTTCTATCTTTTAAGTTAATATTTGAAGTAATATTTGATAAACCTTCTCCTATTAATTCTTTACCATTTTGTATTAGTGCCTTGTATTCAACATCTGTTACATCATAAACTTCCTTTATTGATGAACCTGGTATAATATCGTGGAATTGATTTAATAATACTGTTTCCCATGAATCAGTTATACTTCTATATGGATAGTTATTTCCAAATAACATTGACATTGAGTTTAACTTCTCTGCTGCTGTGTACATATTTTCGCAGATTCTGTTATCTCTCTTGTTTCTAGCCATTGAAGTGTACGTTCCTCTATGGTATTCAAGATATAATTCTCCAACCCACTTTGGTAACTTCTTGTTTCCTGAAACTTGCTCTTCTAATCTCTTGAAGTAATCTAATGATGTACCCATTTTAACTCTTGGAGCTCCTGGTATACCCTTAGCTAATCTTCTTCCATTTTCAAGCATTTCTAGAGTGGCACCACCACCACCATCTCCCCATCCAAAGGAAACTAAAACATCATTATTTAAATTCTTATTTTGGTATCTTCTCCATGCACCCATTATTGCATCTGGTTGAATATGACCATTATAAGTTGTAAAATGTGATTCTCTTTCTTGTCCTGGTCCAGTTGTTGTTATAAAGTGTGTTAATACTTCTGATCCATCTATACCTTGCCACATAAATGTATCATTTGGAATTTTATTAAATTGATTCCATGCAATCTTAGTTGTCATAAAGTAGTCAACATCTGATTTCTTTAATATTTGAGGGATAGCTGCTGAATATCCAAATACATCTGGAAGCCATAATATTTTATTATCAACATTAAATTCTTCTTTAAAGAATCTCTTTCCATGTAAGATTTGTCTTACTAATGATTCTCCTGATGTAACATTACAGTCAGCTTCAAGCCACATTGCACCTTCTGGTTCCCAAACACCTTCTTCAATCTTTTCCTTAACTTTTGCATAAATTCCTGGATGGTCTTCCTTTAGGAATTTATATAATTGAGGTTGACTTGACATAAATATATATTCTGGATATTCTTCCATAAGCTTTAATACTGTTGAGAAACTTCTTGCAACCTTTTCTCTAGTTTGTGCAACTGTCCAAAGCCATGCAACATCTATATGAGTATGTCCAACACATGTTGCAATTACATCTTCATGTCCACATAACTCTCCGTAGAATTTATCATTTAAGAATTCATTTGCCTTCTTTACGCTCTCATCATATAATTCTGTCTTTGGTCTTCTTAAATCAATTAAATTAACTGCATCATTTAAAACAGTTATCATATCTATTCTGTTTTTATCTTCTTTATCTAGCTCTTTACAAACGTCTACTGGTACTTTTAAGTTCCAATATAATTCTCTTGCAGCCATATCAATTACTACTAACTTACCATGTAACGTAGCTTTTTTATCAGCAAGCATTCCTGCATATGCATGTAAGTCTATTTCATACTTTTGACCTGCAACGGCATCATGAGTTAGTATAATTTCTCTATGATTTATATCAACACCTTGAATTTGTTCTCCATTAACATATAGGATGAATTGAGGATTTGTTGCATCCCAACCTTCTTCGAATGTATGGAAGTTTAAAGCTATAGTTTGCCCAGCAAAACTTTCTGGAACTTCAACTGAACATTTAAACCACCCATGACAGTCTCTTCCTCCCCATAGATCTCCTGTTTTAAATTCTCTCCAGCCGTCTTCTGGAGCTTCTTTTATTAAATCAATATTATGATAGTTTCCATCTATATACATATAGTTCTCAAGATTAATTTGATCTCTATATACGTGCTTTGAAATTTCTCCACAAATTTTATCAATTCTTTCTAATAAATAATACATAATATATCCCTCTCTAACTTTTATACTCTAGTATTTTTTATGATTAATTTATATTTATTAATTTAATTTTTACTCTTTTACTGCTCCAACTGTTAGTCCACTTACGAAATACTTTTGGAAGAATGGATATGCAAATATGATAGGAAGTGTAGTTATAACAACTATCGCCATCTTTGCTGTGTCCTTTGGCATGCTTGCAGCAGCTTCTACTGCATTTGTTCCAAGGGCAGCTGAATTGTTTGCTAAGAATTCCATTGAGGTTTCCAACCTAATAAGCAAGTACTGTAGTGGTACTAAACTATTTTTGTCAATATATAACATTGCATTAAACCAATCATTCCAGAATCCAAGTGTTAAGAATAACGCTATAGTTGCTATTGCTGGAAGTGATATTGGAAGAACTATCTTTAAGAATAATTTCCATTCTGATGCACCATCTATCTTAGCTGATTCTACAACTGCATCTGGTACTGTTGTTTTAAAGAATGTTCTAAGTATTATAATGTGGAATGAACTTACACATATCGGAAGTATTAATGCAAGTAAGTTGTTTTTAAGTCCTAAGAATCTTGTTACAACCATATATGATGCAACCATACCACCTGAGAATAACATTGGTATAAATATTAACTTTGTAAAGAACTTTTTATATGCAAAGTTTTTTCTTGATAATGCATATGCATAAGTTGTCATTATTACAAGTCCTAATATTGTACCTGCTACAGTTACAAATATAGTTATTCCATATGATCTCATTATTTCTCCACCTGAGAATATGAACTTATATGCTTCTAAACTCCACTCTTCTGGCCAAAATCTATATCCATTCATTTGAAGTGATTGTTCACTAGTAAATGATATAATTACAACAAATATAAATGGTACTATACAAAGTGCTGCTAATATAGCAAAGAATATATTAAATGCAACATTTGTAGGTTTTGATATAGAGTTAAATTTATTTATTCCATCTACTTCTTCTTTATCTTTACTGAATATTTTATTTTTTATCTTACTTATCATAATCTACACCACCTTTTCTCCTAGAAGAATGCATTTTCGTTATCTACTTTTCTAACGATTCCATTTGTAACTAGTATTAATATTAATCCTACAAATGATTGATATAATGCTGCTGCTGAACTCATTCCTATATTTCCAAGGTTAGTAAGTCCTCTATAAACATAAGTATCTATAACATTTGTTACTGAGTATAATGCACCTGAGTTCTTTGGTAATTGATAGAATAATCCAAAGTCAGCTCTAAACATTCCTCCAACTGCTGTTATAAACATTATAATTAATACTGGCTTTAATAATGGAATTGTAATATATCTTATTTGTTGCCATTTGCTAGCTCCATCTATCATTGCTGCTTCAAAGTATGATTTATCTATACCGCATATTGATGCTAGATAAACAACTGTTCCATAACCTACACCTTTCCATTGACTCATGAAAATTATTATAAATGTCCAATATCTAGGTTCTGTATACCAAGATACACTATCCATTCCAAGCATATTTAAAATTCCATTTACATATCCTTTTTCTGGGCTTAAGAATGCGAATAAACAGTAACTTACTATAACCCATGATAAGAAGTATGGTAAAAACATTGAGCTTTGATAGAACTTTGATAATTTCTTATTTAAAAGTTCTTTTAAAAGTATTGCAAATGTTACTGGAAGAACTATTCCAAGAATTATAAATACCAAATTATATAAAACTGTATTTCTTGTTATTAACCAAGCATCACTACTTTGGAATAAGAATTCAAAGTTTTTAAGTCCTACCCATTCACTTTTGAATAGACTTTCAAGGAACCCACCATGTATTTTCCAATCCTTAAAGGCTATAATAACTCCAAACATCGGTAAATATGCAAATACTAGAAACCATATAGTTCCTGGTACAGTTAAAAGTAATAATTCCTTATTAGCCTTTAGTCTTTTAAATCTTGACTCTTTTTTCTTTTTATTTACCCCGTCTACTTTTTTCAATTCTTCAACTTTATTTACTTTGTCTAATTTTTGTGTTTTTTCAACTTTATTTGTTTTGTCTACTTTTTGTATTTCTTCTACTTTATTTAGATTAGCCACTTTAGACATTTACCCATCTCCCCTCTTTTTTGTAAACGTTCCCTAAGTTACTTAAAATATATCATATATACCATTTATCTTTAAAGTTGAAATAATCTAGATTTAGTGTAGAAATTAGATGTATATATTTTTCACTTATTTTAATCCATAAAAAACCCCTTTAATTGATCAAATTTTAAAATTTGTAATCAATTAAAGGGATTCTATATTGTATTAATAGTTTTTCATTTCTCTTAATGTAGATGGACAAACTCCATAATACTTTTTAAATTTTCTATAGAAATAACTAGTATCTGTGTATCCTATAGCCTTAGCAATATCATTTATCTTCATGTTTGTTTCTAGTATAAGATCCTTTGCTTTTATATTTTTTGTCTTATTTAAATACTCTGAAAATGATATTCCAACCTCTTTTGAAAATATTCTTCCAAGATATGAACTATTTATATTATATTGCTGTGCAAGTGTTTTTAAACTTAATTCTTCATAGTATCTATCATTAATATTATTTATAATCTGCTGAACTACAGGGCTATATTTTATAGTATTTGAATACATAGCATTTATAAGTTCCTCTGCTTCACTAATAATAAATGCCTTTACACTATCTCTAGTACTTTCATTACATAATTCCACTATAGTTGAACTTAAGCTATCTCTAACGTATTTTTTATCAAGCTTAAATTCTTCAGATATTTTATCTATAAGAATTATTATCTTAATTGATAAGTCATATATATTCTTTGGAGTTAAATTAGTATTATCAAATATTTCTGTTAAATACTCTTTAGTCTTATTTGTATTTTTCTCTATTATAAACTTATTTAATTTATCTATCTCTGATACAAAGTTCATTTTACATTCCTTTATATTAGAGATTTTATCTTTATCTAAACATATATTAGTTCCTTCTGTAAGCATATACTTCTTTAAGCTATATGCAACCTTATAGCTGTCTTTTAATTCAGCTATTGAATCTACCTTATCTCCTATGGCTATAAATATATCTGCACCTAGGCTTTCAATTAACTTATCTTTTATTCTATTATAATATTCCATAATCTCTTTTTTACTGCAATCTTCATTCCATGAATTCACAAGTATGGTTTGTCCATCAAACTTATGAATTACTTCATGATTTCCAAGTGTATTTTCTTCTATAATATCCTCTATGTTTATATATTTACCATCTTCACATTTTTTACTTATCATAATACTAGCTACTGTATAATATTTTTCATTTAATCCTAGAGTTATATCATCTTTTATTTTATATATTTCTTCTTTGTTTATTTTTCCATTTATAAATTCAATTAATATTCTATTTTTATCTAGAATGTTTTTTCTACTCTTCTTTTTTAATTTGATAGAATCTACTATTTTTACTAGAGACTCTTCAAGTTCATCCTCATTAATAGGCTTTAATATATAGCTTTCTACCCCATAAGCTATTGCTTTTTTTGCATATGCAAATTCATCATAGCCACTTAATATTATGAAATTAACATTTTCATCTATACTCTTAATTCCTTTTATTAAATCAAGTCCATTCATCTTAGGCATATTTATATCTGTTATCACTATATTAACAGGATTTTCTTTAAATTTTCCAATGGCTTCTTCACCATTTTGCGCAGTTTCTATAACCTCTAAATTTAATTTTTCCCACTCAATTAAATTTAATAGGCCTTGGGTAATAAGTTTTTCGTCATCGACCAACATAACTTTATACATAAAATTACTCCTCTCTTGATGGTAGTTTTATAACAACCACTACTCCTTTATCCTCATTTAGTTTTAGTTTAATACCATAGTTATCACCATAAGCAATTACAATTCTCTCATGAGCGTTAGTAACTCCTATGGACTTTCCTTCATACTCTCTATTTTTTAGACTATTATTTAAATTATCTATTTTCTCTTTAGTTGCCCCATAACCATTATCTTTTACTGTTATTAATATATCAGTATTCTCTTTTATTATATCTATTTCTAAGTAGTTATCAAAATCATCAAGCCTTATACCATGAACAAAATAATTTTCTATTATAGGCTGCAATGTAAATTTTATTATTTCTTTATTTAATAAATCTTCATCACAATTAATTTTAAAATTAAATTTTTCATCATACCTAAACTTAAATATTTCTATATATTTAGTACAATATTCAAGTTCATCTTTTATTGTTATTACATCTTTATCTTTTACTTGTTTTCTAAATAAAAATGCTAATGTATATAACATCTTTCCAACTTCTTTATCCCCATTACAAATAGCTGTCATTCTTATGCATTCTAATGTATTGTATAAAAAATGTGGATTTATTTGATTTTGAAGTGCTATCATTTCAGCTTTCTTTTGATCCAATTCTGCTAAATAGCTTTTCTCAATATACTTATTTAGCTCTCTACACATATCATTAAAGTTTTCTGATATATATCTAATCTCATCATTTTCATCTTTTTTCTCATTTATAGGAATAGAAACGTCTAAATCACCATTTTTAACTTTTTCCATAGCTATTAATATGTTATCTGTTCTATCACTAAACCTCTTAAGCTTAACAGTTAATATAGCCAATGCTATTATAAATAATGCTATATCAACAGCTATTAATGAATTTAAGAAACCTTTTGGTAAACTACTTATACTCTTTTTATTAAATTTAGTTACTGTTGTCAAATTAGATTTACTAGTTATTTTATAAACATAATAATCCTCATTATTAAGTTCTATTAATCCGTTTGCATTTTCTAACTTTTTAAAATCCTCATAATATTTATACTCAAAGTCTTTATTCGAATCATAAACTATAAATCCATTTTCATCTAATACCATAACCTCATATCCACTATTATATTTTTTTACTATATTTGAAATATTACTTAGATTATATGTAAGTACTATTACCCCTTCACTTTTTAAGCTTGTTGGATTTCTAATCTCTTTAACAAAACTTATAGTATTCTTACCACATATTACATTAGAAAAATTATTATTATATATGTATGACTTGTCTACTTTTTCTACTGCAATTTGATTAGTTCTATTAAAAGACCTTGTTTCTCCTCTATCATAGCTAACAAATGATATATCTATAAGATTTTCATTTGATATAAATGCATTCTTTGTAAAATTTTCTACCCCTCTATAATAATATTCGCTGCTACTTGAAAACTTATCTAACTTATTTTTCAAATATGCTACATTATCTGTATTTAAAAAATGTATAATATCCTCTACAACGTACACATCATTATACATTGTTTTAACTATTGAGTTACTAGAAGCAGTTATTTTATTTAAGTCATCGTTTACATCATAAGCGACCTTTTCGTTTACATACATATTGTTATCAACAGACTCACGGGATACACGATTAATAAAGTACATATCCAAAACTGTTATTAAAAGAACTATTACAGAAATATACACAATAAATAGCCTTTTATATATCATTGATTTTCTAGCATGCATATTTAACACCTCTAAATTTTACTTGTCTTAAATATATTTAACCATACTAACCATTTCATTAAAAGATTTTTTTATGTAATATATTATATTTTTAGTGTAATTTTTCTATGTTTTTGTATAAAAAATACATATTTATTTGAATCTACTCATTGATTAAATTATACTATAGCTATTCAAGTAAACATTTTCAAAGGAGAGTTTATTATGCAAGAAATTTTTAATTTAGACAAAATATTTGATACTTTCAATTATATTTTTTGGTTCTTTTTATTAAATATTTTCTTTATGATATTTAATATTCCAGTTATTTTGTTCTTTTTATTTGTTGGCATAAGTAATGTATTTACATACTTTCCATTATTCCTAGTATGTTTAATTCCTACAGTGCCCGCTTTTACAGTGCTTTTATACTGCATGGGAAAACTTATACGCAACAAAAGTTTAGATATAATTAAAGATTTTATTAGAGGAGTTAAGCTAAATTTTCTTCAAGCGTTATCTCTATGGATTCCAGAGCTTCTTATAATATTAGCTTTATATTCTAATGTTAAATTCTTCTCTACTGTTAATCATAATATGTTACTTACTTGTTTATTTGCATCACTGCTTATACTTGTGGCTGCAGTAACACCTCATTTATATATATTGATGAGTAGATTTTCAATGAAGAATTTCGATCTTCTAAAGACTTCTTTTATATTAACTTTTACAAGACCAATAATTACTATAACTAATCTGTTAATTCTAATTGTTTCACTTGTATTATTTGAAATAGCACCTGGAACAATGGCATTATTCATAGCTAGTATACTTGCTTTTTCGCTTATATTTACGAATAAAGCACTATTACTAGAACTTGAACAAGCATCAAAAAATAATTCTTAATTATAATATTTTGGAGGAAATTTTATGAACACTACTACAATTAATAAACTAGATATTATTAAAGATACTGTACGAGAAATAGGAGCTGATTTATCAAATAAAATATCTGATGAAAAATTAAAAAAATTATTTTATAACTGTTTTATAAATACAATAGAGACTACTGTTGATGTATCAGAAAATGATGCTTTTGTAATAACAGGAGATATACCTGCTATGTGGCTTAGAGATTCAACATCACAGATAGAACACTACTTACCATTTGTTAAGGAAAATGAATGCTTAAAAGATATATTTACTGGTCTTATTAAAAGACAAATGAAATGTATTTTAATAGATCCTTATGCTAATGCTTTTAATAAAGAAGCTAATGGTCAAAAGTGGGACAACGATATAACTAAAGATAGTCCTTGGGTATGGGAGAGAAAATATGAAATAGATTCTCTTTGTTATCCTGTACGTCTAATGTATAAATATTTTAAAGAAACTAACGATACATCTTTCTTTGATGAAGAAATCAGAAATGTATTTAATATAATAATTGACTTATGGAGAACAGAGCAATATCACTTTGAAAAGTCAGATTACTCTTTCCAAAGATTAAATTGCTCACCTACAGATACACTATGTAATAATGGTCTTGGAAATCCAGTAGGATTTACAGGTATGACTTGGTCAGGGTTTAGACCTAGTGATGACGCTTGTCAATACGGATACCTAGTGCCTGCTAATATGTTTGCAAGTGTAGCTTTAGGTTATATTGAAGAAATTGCTGAAACTATATATAAAGATGATGAGCTTAAGGAAAAAGCAAGAAGTTTAAGATGTGAAATTGAAGCTGGTATAGAAAAATTCGGTATCGTTCATGACGAAGAATTCGGTGACATTTATGCCTATGAAGTAGATGGTCTTGGAAATTATAACTTTATGGATGATGCAAATGTTCCTAGTCTTCTATCAATACCTTATCTTGAATTT
This sequence comes from Clostridium perfringens, assembly GCA_040144665.1. Classification (GTDB taxonomy): domain Bacteria; phylum Bacillota; class Clostridia; order Clostridiales; family Clostridiaceae; genus Clostridium; species Clostridium perfringens_A. Next base: position 40,618 of record JBBVGE010000182.1, on the reverse strand, counting down.
AGAGGAATTGATGATGAAATATATCAAAATACAAGAAGATTTATACTAAGCAAAAATAATCCATTCTACTACGCCGGAACTGAAGCTTGCGGTATAGGAAGCCCTCATACTCCACCTGAATATATATGGCATATAGCACTTTCAATGCAAGGGCTTACTACTAATAATGATGATGAAATTAAAGACTTAATCAAAACTTTAATTTCAACTGATGCTGGTACAGGCTTTATGCATGAAGGTTTCTACTGTAATGATTCAAAGCAATTTACTAGAGATTGGTTTGCTTGGTCAAACTCCCTATTTGCACATTTTATTTATGAAACAATAGTTAAAAACCAAATACACCTTTAAATAATAGTGGCTACCTTAAAATTTTCAAGGTAGCCACTTTTTATTTAACTAATCAATTCTATAATTTACAAACCCTATATTCATGCTTCTATTTTTCTCTATTAATTCTTTAACATCTAAAATATTTTCTGACCAATTCATAGAGTAATTAAATTCTATAAACCCTCCTAATGATGCTTTAAAATTAGTTTCCCAAATATTATTCATGACCCATGAATATAACTCATACTCATTATGCTTTGTATATTCTTCATGAAATAATTTTTTGGAATTTTCATATTCAAGCTTTGATGTATATATTAATGATGTATCAGGCATTGATATACTAATTCCATAATCCTCTTCCTTTAAAGCAATTCCATCTTGTACTAGATAGAAATCACAATTTGTTCCTGGTAATTGATCTTTCTTAATTTGAATTGTGCATCCAGTTTTTTCGCAATATAAATTCATCTTTTTATTATTAAATGCAAATGGCATTGCAATATATAAGCTTTCAGGATCCCATACGCTCTCTTTATTAACTATCACATTTATATCTGCTCTCTTATTATAATTGTAAACCTTAATTATTACTTCTAATAAACTTGTTCCTTTAAGGCTTAATTTTAAATGTATTTTACCAAATATCTTTCCTATTTCAGATACTTCTATTGACTCTATAGTTGGATAATAAACTTTTGCATTTTTCCCTCTCATATTACGCCCTAACACTTGTCTAACTTTATATTGCGCCTCCGCAGTTTGTCCTTCACTCCTAGTTAATTCATATATAGGCATAAATGCTCCTGTTTTTGCATTATTATCTATAAGTTCCACGTTATTTATTTTATCAAACCAACTTATTATTCCTCTGCTATAATCCCACTCTATTTTTAAGTGTCTATTTTCATAAGTTTGTCCGTACTTTTTAATATCATTCTCTTCTTCGTACACATATATATCATCTATTTCTTGACAACACTTACTTTCATTTTTTATTTTTACATATGGTTCTTCACTTTTTAGCCTTTTAACTAGTAAGGTTCTCTCTTCTTTAGGATTTAAGGTAATTATAAAATTAATGTACTTACCTCTTGGATGTTGCTCACTTTGAGTTAAATATTTATTCCCTAAATCATCCTCTATAACCTCTTCTAAATCTGATGTTTCCCAGTAATCTAGCGATAACTTAACACATTCAGTTACTTTTATATTATGAGGATTAATTATTTTAAATTTTGGCTCTCTATTAGGCTTTAAACTACTCATTCCTTTATTTTCTAATACAAAGTTATAATTTCTTATTGCAGCTTCATGAGCATTTATAGCATATGATGCATTTTTATAATCTAAAAGATTTACAAAGCTGTTCCATGGATTTGTTATTGATGAAGAATGTCCCCAAGTATGCTCTGCATAAAGTGCTAGCATATCCTCACATCTATTTATAAGTTCTTTATTACTTAATCTTAAATCTTCATCTAATAATTTAGTAGTTTTTAATAACCTTTGTGATTCTTTAAATATTTTATTTACATGTGGAGTACTTCCTATACCAAACGCCCACCAGTCTGGCCAATCCCCTCTATACGTAGGTATTTTAACATTAGTTTTTTCTACATTTTTAAAGAAACCATCTAATGTTGTCATCTTTATAGTTATTTCTTCTCCAAACTCTTTATTCCACCAATTAATAAATTCTAATACTTCTATATTAGGAGAACCATTGTCCGTTGGTAATCCATGAATAGTAATTGGGACAAAATTATATTCATAATCTTGCTTTTCAAGACCTTTTAAATATCTAAACATTCTAATTGTTCCATACTCTTTTAATTTATCCCTAGTAAATGTAGATCCTAATTCATCTCTATTTATATACGAACCTGTAGCAGTACCTACTATTCCAAATTCATTTCCAAAATGATAATGTTCTCCATTCCATACTAATATTTTCTTTCCTTTTGGAGTTTCCCAATAAAATGGAGTTTGTTTCTTAAATAATGGATACATTCCATGATGTGTATGAACACAAGAAAATAGATTCTTTATTCCACAATCATATAGTGCATCTGAGTATCCCCAGCTATATCCATTAATATCAGCCGTCATTGCACTATTTATATCTATTCCTATACTCTTGCAGTAATTAACTCCCTTTAAAATTTGATTTTTCAAATTATCGTAATCTATAAGCTCATTAAAATTCAGATAGTTCCCTGTAATCTCTATACTTCCATTTTTAACACAAGTTTCAAAACGATTTTTCCATTCATTATCTACGTACTTTAAGAAGCTCTCAACACCCCAAAAGCTTTCGCAAGTCCAAATGAACTTCCCTTCTTTTCCTACTTTCCTTAACTTTTCGCTTATCTCAATAGCTTGTTTAATGAAATTTATATGATATAACTCTATAGTTTCTTGGCTTTGTGTATATCCTATATCTGTATGTGAATGATGTATAAGTAATACTTCCCATTTTCTATTTAAGTTTACTTGCTTCATATATATTCCTCTTTTCAGATTATTTTATAAATTTAATTTTTTTATATTTTATTTTGCCTTTCCATACTTAAATTAAATTTTATATAAATTACACTTACTATTTTAAATTACATAGATTTATAACTTTAATAATGAGCTAAATTATATATCTAACTATAAATTTTATAATCCTATTCTTTTAATTTATCTCAAGCCCTGCAATTACCGGATAATGATCTGATGGATATCCATTATATATTGTTCTATCATCTATATATAATTTGTTACAAGTGATTCCACTCGAGATTAGTATAAAGTCTATTATCCCTCCATCATATCCTCCTTTGAAATCATGAAAAGTACCTTTTATACTATGACTTACTTCATCATAGACATTTCTTAAGTAAGAATTACCTATCTTAAATTCCTTTATAATATCAAAAACTTTATCACTTAAATAACAATTAAAATCTCCCATTATAATAAATGGTACCTTACTAGATTTAAATTCTAACCTAGCAAAATGCAATATTATTTTTATCCCCTCTTCTCTAGCTACCTTGCTTTCATGGTCTAGATGAGTATTATAAATTATAAATTCTTTTCCTGATTTCTTTTCTTTAAATTTTGCCCATGTACAAATTCTTGTACAAGCACTATTAAAGCTTTTACTTCCTCTTACTAATGGTGCTTCGGATAACCAGAATTGATTCCATTTAATCAGTTCTAACTCATCTTTTTTATAAAATATTGCATTATATTCTCCTTTATCAAAGCCATCACGCCCTTCTCCAACAAAAGAATATTCTTCTAATTCCTTATACATATCATTAAGCATATGAATTAGACCTTCTTGAGTTCCAATACATATAGGATTATTATCTTTTATTATCTTAGTTATCCTTTTTAATCTAATATCCCAATCATTTATACCACTATCTATAAAATCATACTTTAAGTTAAAGGTCATAAAATTATTTCTCATGGCTTCTCCTTATTTTCTATATTATTTTATAAAAGCAAATTCAACCTTCTCTTCTTCTATACCTTGATGTATATAGTCTATACTTGTGCCTTCTTTGCTGAATTTTACCTTAGATAAATTATATTTGCCTTCTTTATATTCCATAGTATTTCCATCATCAAAGTAATGTAATGTACTAGCTTCTTCGCCATATACTTTAAACTTAACCTTATCTGGTCTATTTTCTACATTCATGTAACTCTCTGTGTAAGTAGGTATTATACTTCCTTCTTTTATGAACACTAATATATTTTCTAATTCACAATCTAATTTATATCTTCTATTTCCTTCATACTTTTTATTTGTATGATAGTTATACCAATTTCCTTCTGGTAAGTATACAACCTTACTTCTCTCACCTTCGCAAAGCACTGGAGCAATAAGCATCTTATCTCCAAGCATAAACTCTTCTTTCATATTTTGAACATTCTTATCCTTTGGATACTCCATAACTAGTGGTCTGAATACCGGTAGTCCATTCTTATGTGATTCATAGAATAAATCATATATATATGGTAATAATTCATATCTTAACTTTATTGCAGCCTTTGATATATCTTCTGTTTTTTGTCCAAATGCCCAAGGCTCTTGCCTTCTTGTATACATATTTGAATGATTTCTAAATATAGGTAAGAATGTTCCAAGTTGCATCCATCTTATAAATAACTCTTCTGTTACATCTAATCCAAATCCACCTACATCATTTCCTACAAATGAGAATCCACTTATACCTAAATTAGCATTCATTGATATAGACATTCTCATTTGACTCCAAAGACTCATATTATCCCCTGTCCATACTGATGAATATCTTTGTCCACCTGCATATGTTGCTCTTGTCATCGAGAATTCTCTTTTATTTTCATCTAATTCTTTTTGTGCTTCATGGGAACATCTACTCATTTCAAGTCCATATCTATTATGGAATTCTTTATGTTCAATTGCTCCATAGTCACTATTATGAATACATGACTCTAGCATAGTCTTATGATCATTATTAAATACACAAGGTTCATTCATATCGTTCCATATTCCATCTATATTATATTTAGATATAAATGACTTTAACTCTGACTTCCACCACTTTCTACATTCCGCATTAGAGAAATCTGGAAAAGCACTATCACCTGGCCATACTGCCCCAACAAATATTTCTCCATCTAACTTTTTAGTAAAGTGGCCTAATTCTTTTCCTCTCTTATACACCTCGTAATCTTCATCTACTTTAACTCCTGGATCTAATATAGTTATTGTCTTTATTCCTTTTTCTTTTAATTTGCTTATAAGACCAGCCGCATCATCAAAATGTGGTGCCTTAAATGTCATTACCCTAAAGCCATCCATATAATCTATATCTAAATAAACTACATCTAGTGGTATCTGCTTTTCTTCAAAAGTCTTTACTAATTCATGGACTTCCTCTTGAGTAAAATAACTAAACCTATTTTGTTGATAACCTAAGCTCCATAAAGGAGGCATATCCATTTTTCCTGTTAAATTCGAATACTCTTGTACAACCTCTTTTATATCGTCCCCTAGAATAAAGTAGTATTGAATTTGTCCACCATTTGCTCCAAAAAATATTCTATCTCCATACTGTTTTCCCATATCAAAGAAACTTCTAAAACTATTATCAAAAAATACTCCATAACAGTTATCTTCCTTTAAACCAACATAGAAAGGTATTGTCTTATAGTACATAGTTGAGTTATCATCTGTTTCAGGATCATCTGTATTATAATTTTCTGTATAGCTCCCTTTCTTATTTAAATCTCCACCTTTTTCTCCTAATCCATAGTAAGCATTACAATCATTTATTTTTGATATATATATAGTTCCATCATCCTCTTTAAAAGAAGGCTCAAAGTCCTCGCAAATCATATTTCCTTCTATATCTTCAAACTTAACTTCAGTAGTTAATTTATTTATTATAGTAACTATCTTTCTACCCTTTATTACAATATCATTTTCTACTTCTTCTACATCTAAGTTAATACTAGTGTTATTGGAACTTAGTATAACTGCATTAGTTTCTATTGATTTCTCATTTTTCTCCCCTAAGAAAACCTTTACTATAGAATCATTAAAATAGATTATCTCCAGCTTAACTGATGAGAAATATACTTCCACACTATTATCACTTACAATATAATCTCTATATGTTCTAAGTCCACCTTTATAACTTTTAAATTCTTTACTTAAAGTCTCCCTGTAATTTAACTGACTCATATTCTCATACTCCTTTATATAAATGATATATTTTTCATTTTAATAATTTTATCATTTTAAATTTATAATTTCATCGTTTTGAGATAAGAGTACCTATTTAAATATACTTTTTACACAATATATATAATAAGTACATTCCTTTATTAAAAAGAAGCTTTTTCTAATAAAAAATACACATAATAGATTTGACTATTATGTGTATTTTACTCATTTATCTTGTTATAAAGAACCTATTTTAAGATAGTTATATTTCTTCTTATAGATCATCTATCAAAGTTGCTGCTTTTGCATATGCAGTTGATTTAGCTTCAAAGAAATCTGTCTTAACTGAATTTGCATTTGCTTGTCTGTCAACCCATTCTGCTGGATTTGTATCATATCCATCATATAAAGGATCTAAGCCTATAGCTTTTAATCTCATATTACCTAAGTACTTTATATAATCTTCAATAAGTTTTTTATTTATTCCTTGTATACTATCTCCTATTACATAGTGACCCCATGCAACTTCGTTTTCTACTCCAGTTTTCATCATTTCTCTTAATTCTGATTTAAGTTCTTCAGTAAACATACCTGGCTCTTCTTTTTGAAGTTCTCTTATTATACTTCTAAATAACCAAAGATGAGTGTTTTCATCTCTATTTATATATCTTATTTCTTGTGCTGAACCTGGCATCTTACCATTTCTCTCTAAATTATAGAAGAACATAAATCCTGAATAGAAATAAATTCCTTCTAATATATAGTTAGCCATTATTGTTTTCATTAAGTTATGTCTTGTTGGCTCATTTACAAATGTATTGTATTGATCACCTATAAACTTATTTCTTTCAAGAAGTATTTTATCATCCTTCCATTGATAAAGAATTTCGTTTCTTTTTTCTGGTGAACATATTGTATCTAGCATATAGCTATAACTTTGTGAATGAACAGCTTCCTGGAACGCTTGTATTGTTAAACAAAGATTAACTTCACTTGCTGTTATATAATTGTTTATGTTTCCAAGGTTAGCTGTTTGTATTGAATCTAAGAATATTAAGAATGAAAGAATCTTATCATAAGCTGTTCTCTCTTCTTCTGTTAATTTCTTATAATCCTTTAAGTCTTGTGATAAGTTTATCTCTTCTGGTATCCAGAAATTATTCATTCCTTGTCTGTACCAATCTGATACCCAAGTATATTTCATATTATTAAAATCATTAAGATTTGTAGTGTTACCATTTATCATTCTCTTTTTTGAAGTTTCTGTATCTCCAAACTCGTTAAAAAGTGGCTTTTTATTTATATCAAACATGTAGTAGTACCTCCTAAATTCTAAGCAGAGCAGCTCTCACAATCACCAACTTCAAGTGATTTACTTCTAACATAATATATTGATTTAACTCCTGATTTGCATGCTTCTATATAAAGATTCATTATTGCTCTCATTGTATAATTTGTTGTTATATAAAGATTAAATGATTGACCTTGATCAATGTGTCTTTGTCTTACTCCATTCATCTTTATACACCACTCTTGATCTATATTATAAGCAGAATTATAATACCAGTACGTCTCTTCTGAAAGATTAGGAGCAGTTTTTGGAACTATACTTCCTTTCTTCTCTTCAAGCCAGAATCTTGATATTACAGGATCTACGCCTTCTGAAGTTCCAGCTAGAGTTGCAGTTGATCCATTTGGAGCAATTGCCATAAGATATCCATTTCTCATACCGTACTTTTTAACTTCAGCTTTAAGCTCATTCCATCTATCTGAGTTATAATCTCTTAGTTTGAAGTAATCTCCATTTTCCCAATCTGATCCTTCAAACTCTCTATAACTTCCCTTTTCTTTTGCAATTTTCATACTTGCTTTTATTGCATAATAATTTATATTTTCATATACCTTATCTGCAAATTCCTTATGTTCTTCTGCTGTAAAATGAACTCTATTGTTTGCAAGCATATGGTGATATCCAGATGTACCAAGACCTACACCTCTATACTTCTTGTTAGTTACTTCTGCATATGGTACTGAATAGTAATTTAAATCAATAACATTATCCATAGCTCTTATTTGAGTTTCAACTACATATTCAATCTCTTCTTCTCTTGTCACATCAACATTTCCAAGGACAACTGATGAAAGATTACATACAACAAAATCTCCGGCTTTAGTCTTTTCAACAACAACCTTTTGCCCATCTTCATCTATTATCTCTGATTTTTGTATATCCATTGGACTCATATTTTGCATTATCTCTGTACAAAGATTTGATGAGTATATAGTTCCAGTATGTTTGTTAGGATTCATTTTATTTGCAGCATCTCTATAGAATGCAAATGGTGTTCCAGTTTCTGCTGCACTCTTAATTATAAGACGTACTATATCCTTTATCTTCATAACACGCTTATCTATTCTTTCATCATTTACACAGTCATAATATCTTTTTTCCCATTCATCCCCGTAAAAGTCTTCTAATGAATATCCTTTAACCTGTCTTATTTCATGTGGACACATCATATACCAATTACCATCTATATCTTCCTCTGCCATCTTCCAGAAAAGATTTGGGTAACATAAACCTGGGAATACATCATGTGCTTTCTTTCTATCATCACCATTATTTGTTCTTATTTGAAGAAATTCTGGTATATCTTTGTGCCAAGCATCAAGCCATATAGCTACTGAACCATTTCTAACTCCTAATTGATCAACAGCTATAGCTGTATCATTAAATAGCTTAACCCATGGTATTACTCCACCTGATGCTCCTTTAAATCCTCTTATAGGTGATCCAAGTGCTCTTATCTTTCCTATGTATATACCCATTCCACCACCAAATTTTGATACTTCTGAGAAATTATCAAGTGATTTGTATATTCCTTTTAAGCTATCATTTACCGTATCTATAAAACATGAACTTAATTGATAGAAAGGCTTTCTTGCATTAGCCATTGTAGGAGTTGCCATTGTTGCTTTAAGTGAACTTAAAACATCGTAGAATCTCTTTGTCCAGTATATTCTTCTCTCTGGCTTTTCAGGTATAGCTAAGTGCATCGCTATTCCCATAAACATTTGTTGAGGTAACTCTAAAACTTTTCTATTAAAATCTTCAACCAAATATCTTCCACTTAATAGTTTTATGCCGCTATATGTGAATAAAAAATCTCTCTCCGGCTTTAGTTCTCTTTCTAGTTCATATATATCCTCTTTTGAGTAATTCTCTAATATATATTTTCCATATAACTTTTGTTCTGTTAAGCTTTCTATAAATCCATATAAATCCTTATATGGATCTTCGTTACTCTCTAACCCTCTATTATTTCTTACTTCATCATAAAGCTTATATACATGTAACTTAGAAGCTACATATTGCCAATCTGGCTCCATATCTGTAGTAAGTTCTAACGAAACCTGAATTAATGAATCTCTTATCTCAAAATGATCCATTCCAGGTCTTATTATTAAATCCAACTTTTCTTTTAATCTATCTATAGTGTACGTTCCGGATTCATCATTAATTGATTCCAGCCCTAACGCGCAAAGCTCCTGTATTTTATCCACCAAAGTCCCCTCCAACAATATGTAGTATATTAACATTGTGTTTTTAACAAAGCAACACAATATATTGACTTAATATATTATAGTTTTTATAAAGTAATGTGTAAAATTTTATAAAGCTTGCTATTGTATCTTATTACTTAATTTGGTCTAATAAGCTTTAAATATCTCTCTTTTTTAATAACTTTTATCCTTTGACAACCTAAACTATAAGATATTTATTATTTACATATAACACCACTTTATCTGGTAAATTTTATAGTTTATTCTTTCCATTCATCACTCTCTATATATAAACATCCAGCCCCTAATGATATTATCATTCCTGCAAATAAAAATGTTATTCTTTGGTTATGGATTATTAAAAGTAATAATCCTACAATTATAATTGTTATACTCATAATCATTTTTACAGTTCTTGTATTCATAGAACCATCTCCTATAAAATCATTAAACCTTATCTTTATTATATGTAAAAATATGTATTTCCTATACAGATTTTAGTGTGTTTATTTATACCTTTTCTCTATTATAATTATAAAAAAAAGAAACCCGTATTGACGGGCTTCTACTATTTCTACTTTAAATTACTTTCCCACTCAGCTTCTTTAAAACCAACAAGAACTTTATCTTCACCTATTATAATCGGTCTTTTAACCATCATTCCATCAGAAGCTAATATTTCTAAAAGTTCATCTTGTGATAAAGTCTTAACCTTGTCTTTCATACCTTGCTCTCTATAAAGAACTCCACTAGTATTAAAGAACTTCTTTATTTCTAATCCACTTTTATTAAGCCATGTTTTTAATTCTTCTTTATTTGGATTTTCTAGCTTTATATCTCTATCTATAAAATCTACATTATTTTCTTCTAACCATTTCTTTGCTCTTTTGCATGTTGTACATTTTGGGTATTCAACAAATAAATAACTCATATATTCTCTCCTTTAGTAATTCTTAATTAATATATATTATTAATTATATCATACCTCTTTATTGTTTTCATCTGCATTAGCATTCTCATCATTAAAAGGAAGGAATACATATATCTTAAATAGATCTCCATCTCTTTTTATCCTTGTTGTTCCTCCATGAAGTTCAACTATACTCTTTGTAATAGCAAGACCAAGTCCTGATCCTTCTACAGCTGATGTTCTTGATTTATCTCCTCTTGCAAATCTTTCAAACATTTCTGTCTCATTAAAGTCCATTTCATAGTTTGCAACATTTTTAAAAGAAACTAACACTCCATTACTCTCTTTAATTATCTTTGCATAAACCCTTGTATCCTCAAGAGAATATTTTAGAGAATTTATTACTATATTCTCTATAACTCTAGATATCATTATTCCATCTAAATCCATAATAATTTCATCTTCATCACAATCTACTTTAAACTCTATGCATTTATCTTCATAAAGAGATGAGTACTCCCCAATTACTTGATATATAAGAGATACAATATCAATTTTCTCTTTATTTAATTGAAGTTTTCCAGAATTTATTTTAGATACTTCAAATAAATCTTCAATAAGTGTCTTTAATTTATTAGATTTTTGTTCTAATATTTTTAAGTAATCTATTCTCTCTTCTTCTGATATTCTAGGATCTTGAAGTATATTTACATAATTTATTATTGATGTAAGGGGCGTCTTTAAATCATGAGATACATTAGATATAAGCTCTGCTTTTAGCTTCTCATTATGGAGAGCTTCCTCTACAGCTACATTATATCCTTCTTTCATCTTATTTATATTCTCTATAAGTCCTCTAATTTCAATTCCACCAATTTCTTTTACAGAATGATCAAAATTACCATCGTTTATTATCTTTACATCATCTTTAACCATTCCTATTTCAATATTTCTTTTTATTGAATACATTACTCCTATCATAGGTAATGCTACTATAAGAAAACTTCCCTTAAATGGATAAGCTCCAAAGAAGTTTACTATTATATTGTTTTTATCTCCACCTTGAGCTAAAAGATATAAATATACTATATAAAATATAATACTAACTATTATAGCTGCTATCATTACTCTTCGTGGCCCTTTATACTTAAATACATGTTTAAATATATATATTATATCTCTTATTAAATTACCTCTTAATTCTACTCTTCCTTTTTTACTTAAGAATACATAAATAATCTTACATATTAAGAATAAATCTATTATCATAATAAATATAAATAGATAGAATTCTTTAACATCTGCATTTAAGGTGTCTGCATAACTAGCCTGTGGTGTATAATATATTTCCTCAAAATTTTTCAATACTTTTTCTGAGTATGTTATATTATTCTTATTATCAGTTGCTTTTGAATCCTCTACAACTTTATTATATATGTTTACATTATTACAGCTATATGTAACAATATTTTCACCCTTATATTTTTCATTAATTACTTTATAGAGATTTTCTCCCTGTATCTTCTTTACTCCTTGGAAGAATGGGTCATTAGTGAATATATCATCATTAAATTTATTTCTTATTATAAAATATATATCTGAAGGTAATCCACCTTTATCTATATCAGTCCCTTTTTTTGAATAAAAACTATTATCATAAATATTATTCCTAAGTGCATCTTTTTCATTTTCTGTTGAATATAAAAATTTGTTTAGACCATTAGTTCTCTTATAAATATCTGCACTTAATAATTTACTATCATTTTTTAATGAGTTCTTATAAAAGGCTTCCTTATCAAAGACAGCTTCCATTACTCCTGTACCATCTTTGACTTCTGGGCTGTTTATATACTTCACTGATATATCTATACATAACATTGTTATTACAACAACTATTACTATTTCCATAAGCCAAATATTATTGAAATATTTTTTCATCTTATTTTTCAATCTTATATCCAATTCCCCATACCACCTTTATATATTCAGGCTCTTTAGTATTAATCTCAATTTTTTCTCTTATTCTTCTTATATGGACAGTTACTGTGTTTTCACTCTTATAAAATGGCTCTTCCCAAACCTTTTCGTATATTTCTTTAATTGAAAATACTCTTCCAAGATTTGATGCTAAAAGTACAAGTATTTTATATTCTGTTGCTGTAACCTTTATTTCTTCATCTCTAACTTTAACACTTTTTGCTACTGTATCTATTTCTAAATCTTTTACCTTTATAAAATCTTTATTTTCCATAGATAATGGACTTTCATATCTTCTAAGCTGTGATTTAACTCTTGCTACAAGCTCTAAATGATTAAATGGTTTTGTTATATAATCATCTGCACCTACATTTAATCCTAGAATTTTATCTGAATCTTCTCCCTTTGCTGAAAGCATTATTATAGGGATATTATTAGTTTCTCTAACTTTTAGACATGTTTTAATTCCATCCATCTTTGGCATCATTATATCAAGCACTATAAGATGAATATTTTTTTCTTCTAATATCTCTAGAGCTTCGATTCCATTACTTGCACTGAATACCCTTAAGTTCTCACCTCTTAAGTAAATATTTATCGCGTCTCTTATTTCTTTTTCGTCATCTACGACTAAAATATTAAACATAATACTAGACACTCCTTTCCTTATAATTATATTATCGTAAATCAGTAGAAAAAACATCTACCTTTGTTACGAAATTATTAAACTTGTAGTTAACTTAATTATACTATTAATGAATTTACAGGAAACTATAAATACTATATTATATAATTATATCAATTTTATAAAAAGGGGGGAAATTAATGCTTAAAATTAATGATTTAACAAAGACTTTTAAAAAGGTTCCTGCAATAAAAAATATAAGTTTTAATCTTAAATCTGGTGAAGTATGTGTCCTTGCAGGTCCAAATGGGGCAGGTAAGTCAACTACCATAAAATCTATTGCTGGACTCTTAAGATATGATGGTGAGATTCTTATAAATGGTGAGCTTAATAAAAGCTCTAAAGGTAAAAAATACTTTTCCTATGTTCCAGAACTTCCTGGACTATATCCTCTTCTAACAATAAAAGAACATATCCACTTTATAGCACGAGCATATGGTATTAAAGATTACGAAAACTATGCAAATTATTTATTTAATCTTTTTGATCTTGAGGATAAGTTAGATAAACTAGGTTCTGAGTTATCAAAAGGTATGCAACAAAAAGTTAGCCTTTGTACTGCTCTTATAACTAATCCAAAGCTTATATTATTTGATGAACCTATGATAGGATTAGATCCTAAGGCTATTAAAGAGCTTAAAAATCTTATATTAAAATTAAAAGAAAATGGAACTACTATCTTAATAAGTACTCATCTTCTTTCATCTGTTGAAGAATTATGGGATAGAGTTCTTCTTATGAAGCTTGGGGAAATTGTTTTGGATAAAACTAAAACTGAACTGGAAGAGGAGCTTATGGAAAGTGGTGAAAGCTTAGAGGATATATTCTTCAAATATACTGAATCTAAAAAAGAAACTGTTAACATAGAAGGTGATATTTAATGAGTCCATTTTTATATCTTGCTAAACGAAATTTTATAAACTATTTTAAGAGTTTTAAGTCCAAGCCATCAAAAGCAATTCCATATATATTTTTTATAATTATTTTAGGATTTTCTTTTTCATCTGTATTTTTTGGAGAAAAAAGTACCATTTTAGCCGACCCTAAAATATTTACTGGAATAGTTACTATAGTTTCCTTATTATTCTTTTTAATTTCTATCTACTCTGGGATAACTAGAAAAAGTTTTTCTTATTCTATGGCTGATGTAAACTTAGTATTCACTTCTGAAATTAGTCCAACTAAAGTTTTACTTTATGGCTTTTTAAAAGAAATTGGATACGTATTTGTATTTGGACTTTTCTTAATTTTTCAAGTTCCTATGTTAATAGATAAGTTTGGATTTACAATACAAGGCATTTTTATATTATTTATGCTAATTATACTAATTTCTATTAGCACCAGTGCATTATCACTTATGATCTATGGAATATTTACTCATTTCCCTAAAGGAAAACGACTAGCTAAAAATATATTTATATGTATTTCAATTTTAATTTCTATTTACTTTGTTTTAAATTTCTATAATCAAAGAGAAAATTTATTCAATTCATTCTTAAGTTTATTTAATGATAACTTTTGGAACTTTGTTCCCTTAGTAGGCTTCTGCAAGATGATTGGTGAATCTATCTTTACTGGTTTTTCAATTCAATCACTATTATCTATTGTAGGATTAATTGCCTCTTCTGCTCTTTTTATAATTGTATTATGTAAACTTAATTTAGATTTCTATGAAGATGTATTATCTTCTGCTGAAACACGCGAAGCTGCAATGAGCTATAAAAATAGTGGATACGATATTAAACAATTAGACTATAGCAAATTTAAGTATAAACCATGGACTAGAAAAAACATAACTGATAATTATTCTTCTGAATTTTCTAAAGCAATTTTTAGAAGGCAATTACTTGAATACAAGAAGACTGGATTTTATTTTTTAAATACAATGACTTTAATTTTAGTATTGGGTGCAATATTTTTTGCAAAGGTAGTTAAGGGGGATATATTTATATTTCTTTGTATAATAGTTTATATTCTTGTATTATCTTCTTCTGCATCTAAATGGTCATTAGAATTTAATACTCCTATTATATATTTAATACCTGATAGTAGTAAAAGAAAAATGTTCTATTCTACCCTAACATCTATTATTAAAATTTTTGTAGACGGAATTATAGTCTTCTCACTAGTTGGAATACTACTTAAAGTAAATCCTATAGAAATTTTATTATGCATAATAACTTATGTATCCTTTGGATTCCTAGCTATATATGGCGGAGTATTCAATTATAAATTATTTGATAGAGTTTCCAATCAGATCACTAAATCTATAGTAATGTTACTTAGCATATTTTTATATATAGCTCCTGCGATATTGATAGGTGCTTTTATAGGAATAAAACTTAACTTCTTAGGACATTATGCAATATATATTGGTGTTATCATATATAATATAATAGCTTCAATTATATTAATGAATCTCTCTAAGGGCATATTTGATACTATAGAGCTTTAAATATAAAAATTAATTTTAGAATCTTTATATTTTTATTAAAACTTAATCTTAAAACTATATAAAAATATATAAAACTTAATATTAAACCTTTTATATAAAGCTTAATCTTAAAGGTTTAGTCTATAGTGAGAGTGTAATAAATTTTTAGATAATACTTGATTTATTACACTTTTATTATTTGCTTTCTAATCTTGTTTCTACATTTGTATTTATGCTATTACTATCTTTTTTATTATCTATCGAAATCTTTATTAAAATTCCTATACATATTACTATAAATACAGCTAATATTATCTTTTTTGTCTTTAGATTTCCTGGCAGATTTACTCTAAACATAATTATTTTCTCCCTTTTTTCTTCTTTATACTCTAATTATCCTTCATACTATTACGAATGTCTATAAAATATAATTACTTAGTATAGCTATTTCTATATATTTAGAGGTATTAATAAATTTAATGATTTTATTTGTTATATTCATGAAATTCACTTGAATCTAGCTAAAACCCCTATTTTTTAGGCATTAACTTTATTTAATATTTTATATATAATAAACGAAGGTATTATATAAATTTTTACATATACTTAGGAGAATATCATGATTAAACTACTAAAAAGTAAAACCTTTATACTGGATGTAATTCTTATTTTTATTGGCTGTGTTGTAGCTTCACTTGGAGTTAATTTATTCTTAACTCACGCAAAATTATTAAGTGGTGGTGCAACAGGGGTAGCACTTATATTTCAATATTTAACTGGCGTACAAGCTGGTATTGTTGTATTTATTATTAATTTACCTTTATTCTTAATAAGTTATAAAGAGCTTAGTAAATCATTTACCCTTTATTCTGCAATAGGTATGGTTTCACTTTCACTTGCACTTATTATAACTAAACCTCTTTCTGCATTAGTTAAAGTAGATGATATATTACTTTATTGTATATATGGTGGTGTACTTTGTGGTGCAGGTTACGGACTTGTGTTTTTAAGAAATGGTTCAACAGGCGGTACGGATATTATAACTATGCTTATTAGAAAAAAATATTCAAGCTTTGAAATTGGTAAACTTGGATTTATATTAAATTGCATAATAGTTATAGCTGGTGCTATTATCTTTGGTATACCAAAGGCACTTTATACTCTGTTATCTATATTTGTTCAAGGTGTAGTACTAGATAGAGTTTTAAGAGGTCTTAATAGTAGAAAACTTATGCTCATAATTACAAATGAAAGTCAAGCTATAATCAATTTTGTAATTAAAGATATGCATAGAGGTGTGACATCAATTCCAATAGAAGGTGAATATACTCATAAAAAAGCTAAAATGCTTTACTGTATAGTTACAACACGTGAAATGCTAGCATTAAAGAATGAAATTTATGCAGTAGACCCTATGGCATTTATAACAATAATGGATACATCTGAAGTCAAAGGTAAGGGCTTTAAGAGTGTATAGTCATATTAGATAAGGTAGAAATTCTTAATGAATTTCTACCTTATCTTTTTATATCTTAATATTTATTTCTCTATATATTTATTTAAGCGTTCTTTTATAATCTTTTCTTCCTTCTATATAAAGATTATTTCCTTCTGAATCTATAACTACTATTATAGGAAAATCTTTGACCTCTAATCTTCTTATAGCTTCTGCACCTAAGTCCTCATATAATATTACCTCAGATGATTCTATACTTTTGGCTATAAGAGCTGCTGCCCCTCCAATTGCTCCAAAGTAAACTGCATTATTTCTCTTTATTGCATCTATTACTTCATCATTTCTTAATCCCTTACCTATCATTCCTTTTAATCCTAGATCTAAAAGCTTCGATGAGTAAGCATCCATTCTATAACTTGTTGTTGGTCCAGCAGAACCTATAACTTGTCCTTCTTTAGCAGGAGTTGGTCCTACATAGTATATAATCTCATCTTTTATATTTATAGGTAGATCCTCACCTTTATCTAAAAGTTCAATTAATCTTTTATGTGCAGCATCTCTAGCTGTATATATAGTACCAGATAAAAGTACTGAATCCCCACATTTTAACTCTTTAACTT
This sequence comes from Clostridium perfringens, assembly GCA_040144665.1. GTDB lineage: Bacteria > Bacillota > Clostridia > Clostridiales > Clostridiaceae > Clostridium > Clostridium perfringens_A. The sequence continues at coordinate 22,920 of JBBVGE010000182.1, read as the reverse complement.
TCTCATCTGTTAAAGGTGTTGTAATCTTTTTAACCATATATCCTAACCCTTCCTTTATATTATCTCTTCTTTATGTCTTGTTGCGTGACAACTAATGTTTACCGCAACAGGTAATCCTGCAATATGAGTTGGATAAACTTCAATATTTATCCCCAATGCTGTTGTTAATCCACCAAATCCTTGTGGACCAATTCCCAAACTGTTGATATCTTTAAGTAATTCTTTCTCAAGCTGTGCATAAAATTCATCTTTATTTTCTTTATCTATAGGTCTTAATAAAGCCTTCTTTGAAAGATATGCAGCTTTATCAAATGTTCCTCCAATTCCTACCCCAACAATCATAGGCGGGCATGGATTAGGACCAGATTCTTCAACTGTCTTCAAAATGAATTTTTTAACTCCTTCTAAACCATCAGATGGTTTAAGCATAGCAATTTTACTCATATTCTCTGAACCAAATCCTTTAGGTGCAACAGTTATCTTTACTTTATCACCCTTTACTAAATTATAATAAATAACTGCTGGAGTATTATCCTTAGTATTAACCCTGTCTATAGGATCTTTAACTACTGATTTTCTTAAGTATCCTTCTTCATATCCTCTTCTAACACCTTCATTTATAGCATCCTCTATATCACCATCAATGAAATGAACATCTTGCCCAACCTCTAAGAATACACAGGCCATTCCGGTATCTTGACATATTGGCATATTCTCATCCTTTGAAATATCTACATTCTCAACAATTTTTCCTAATACTTCTTTTGCAATAGGGTATTCTTCTCTATCCCTATAACTAATCAAACTATCCTTCACATCATTTCCTATGTAATAATTAGCACTAATACATAAATTCTTTACACTATCTCTAATTTTGTTTACACTAATCTCTCTCATAAAATCCAACTCCTCTCTTTCCTAGTTTATTAATTTTTTACTATTTTTACAAGTCATTTGAATAGTAGTGTACAATTTTTTCATAATACTACAAAAAGGACTAATATTTTTTATTAGTCCCTAATTTCCTCGGAAATATATTAAATTATTCTAATATTGGCTTTGATGGCTTTTCTTCAATATATTTGTTTATTCCTTTAACTATTGAATCAACTAACTTACTTTGATACGAATCGTCCTTTAAGCTTTTTTCATCATCACTATTTGATAAAAATCCGCATTCAACTATAACATTTGCGCCTTCATACCCATCTCTAAGTATCTTATATGACTTTTTAGCATCCTTAGCAACTCTATGATTAGCTGGCTGAAGTGTTTCCTTTACCGCATCTTGAATACCATCTGCAAGCCTCTTACTCATTTCATTACTTGAATACCAAACTTGTGTACCCTTACAGTTTCCACTTGTAAACATATTTTGATGAATAGATATAAACATATCACATTTTGTTTCTTTCTTTTTTTCACATCTTAATTGAAGATCATCCTTCTTTTTATTTGATAGAGATGTATCATCTTCTCTTGTCATATAGACATTAAATCCTTCCTTCTTAAGTGCGTCTCTTAACTTTAAGCTTATCTGAAGATTTATATCCTTTTCTATTGTTCCATTTTTAGTTTTTGCTCCTCCATCCCAATCTCCATGGCCTGGATCAATTAATATTTTATAATCTTTAGTTGACTCTTTTAACTCTAATTGTATTGCATTTGCTTCTATTGGCATTATGCCTACTAATAATAGCATTAAGGCTATGCATATATTCTTAAAAATTTTCATATAGCTTATCCTCCTAAAAACTTATAGTTTTATTATGTGAGAAAAAGCCTACTTTTATAATACATATCATTTTGAAATTATATCCAAAACTTTTAAAAATAAATATATAAAAAAGAAGTCAGATTTAAATCTGACTTCTCTAATTTCTAATTATACTGCATTATTTTCTATTACACTTTCAGCAATATTTTTTGCATGATCTCCGATTCTTTCAAAGTTTGAAATTAAATCTAGGAATATAGCTCCAGCATAGGCATTACATTTTCCATCATATAATCTCTTAATATGCTTGTCTCTATAACTTTTTTGAGATGAGTTAATTCTTTCTTCAATGCTATCTATTCCACTAGCTTTTTTAACATCTCTATTTTCGTAACTATCTATTGCAAGTTGTAGTGCTGTTGTTGTGTAATTATATATTTCATATAATTCATCTATAGCATCTTGGCTATATTGTAATTTTTTATTTGATCTTTGTGCTGCAAGATCTGCTACATTTTCAGCATGATCTCCTATTCTTTCTATATCATTTATTATGTGGAATGTTGAAGCAACAATTCCAGTTTCCTTATCTGATAGCTCACATTTTGCTAATTTAACTAGATAAGTTGTTATTGACTCTTCTAATACATTTATTATCTCTTCATTATCATAAACCTTCTTTATAAGCTCTTCATCTTCTTTCATGAATGCTTCCATTGATAACTCAAGATTTTGTTTTGCTTTGTTAGCCATTCTTATAGTTTCTTTTATAACCTGTCCAGCTGCAATAACTGGAGTTTCAAGTAATCTGTCATCTATATACTTAGGACCAACTTTTTCTATTTCATCCTCTCCTGGAACTAATTTATTGACAATTAAAATTAAGTATTTTCTAAGAGGCAATAATACTATTGTATTTGCAATATTAAATACTGTATGTGAATTTGCTATTTGTCTTTCAACATCTCCAGGGCTCATATTCATAACTAATGTTCCAAGCATATGTATAAATGGTATAAATAATATTGTACCACCTACATTAAATATCAGATGTAGAAATGCTGCTTTATGAGCTGTTTTATTTGTACCAACACTTGCAAGCATAGCTGTTATACATGTACCAATATTACATCCAAATAATATTGGAAGAGCAGCTCTTATATCAATTGCACCTGCTGTTGCAAGAGCAATAAGTATACCTGTTGTTGCTGATGAACTTTGTAGTATAGCTGTCAGCGCCGCACCAGCTATTATACCTATAAACATATTATCACTTATAGCAATTACTAAGTGTTCAAACATTGGTGATGATGCAAGTGGTTTCATAGCTCCACTCATCATTCCCATACCAGTAAATAGTATACCGAATCCTAATATTATGTTACCAATATCTCTTCTCTTTTTTGCTTTAGCAAGCATAACCATAGCTGCACCAACAAATACGAATAATGGTGCTATCTGATCAAGCTTAAAGGCAACTAATTGAGCTGTTATTGTTGTACCTATATTTGCACCCATTATAACTCCAGCAGCTTGTGCTAAATTCATAAGTCCTGCATTAACGAAACCAACAACCATTACTGTAGTTGCACTACTACTTTGGATTACAGCAGTAACAGCTGCCCCAACTAATACTGCAATTATAGGGTTTGATGTAACCTTCTCAAGGATTTTCTTTAATCCTTCTCCAGCTGCATTTTCTAGTCCATCTCCCATTAGCTTCATTCCATAAAGGAATAGCCCTAGACCACCCATTAAGCTTATAATTGTCATCACTATAGAATTCAAATTTTTATCCTCCATCCCAAAAGAAATTTATTTAATTAAATTACTATTTATATTCTAAATTTTACATTCTAAGTGTACATTATTTCTTAACATTTGTTAATATTTATTCTTATTTTTTAACCTAGATTTAATATAAGATTACTTTTATTTACATTTTTCTTTGTAAATCACCTTTTTTTATTATAATTTAATGTATTTTAAATTAATTATATGTACAAAAAACTAATTATATATCAAATATAGCCTTCATAATATTATAAATTTCTACAAAAAAAGAGAAGAGTATAAAACTCTTCTCTTCCATATTCCGTACTCCAAATATTATCTCTTTGAGAATTGTGGAGCTCTTCTTGCTTTCTTAAGACCGTATTTCTTTCTTTCAACCATTCTTGGGTCTCTAGTTAAGAATCCAGCTTTCTTTAATTCTGACTTTAAAGCTTCGTCTGATTTAACTAATGCTCTTGCTACACCGTGTCTGATTGCTCCAGCTTGACCTGTGAATCCTCCACCATGAACGTTAACTAATAAGTCAAACTTATCTTTAGTTCCTGTTAAAACTAAAGGTTGGTTAACGATAACTCTTAAAGTTTCTAAACCGAAATAGTTTTCGATTTCTCTCTTATTTATAACTACTTTACCATTTCCTGGTACTAGTCTTACTCTTGCAACTGATTTTTTTCTTCTACCAGTTCCCATGTATTGAACTTTTGCCATTTTAAATCCTCCTCCCGAGTTTCGGTTATTAGTACTTTAATTCAAGTACTTCAGGGTTTTGAGCTTGATGTTCGTGCTCTGAACCTCTGTTTACTTTTAATTTCTTTAACATTTTTCTTCCTAAAACACCACTTGGAAGCATTCTTCTTACTGCTTCTTCAAATGCGAATTCAGGCTTCTTGTCAAGAACTTCTCTGTATGGGATTTCTTTTAATCCACCAACGTATAAGCTGTGCTTTCTCATCATTTTTTGATCTAACTTCTTACCAGTTAAAACAACTTTCTCAGCATTGATTACGATAACGAAATCTCCGCAGTCAACATTTGGTGTAAATGTTGGCTTATTTTTTCCTCTTAAGATTGAAGCAACTTGGCTAGCAACTCTTCCTAGTGGCTTACCAGCAGCATCAACAACATACCATTTTCTTTCAACTTCTTGTGCTTTTGCAATGTATGATTTCATCTCTGTTTCCCTCCTTGAACTTACGATTCGCAATATCTACATATTGCATTTATGTTAAGATGTTAGTTTACTAAATCTTATATACATAAATATTCTAACAAACATGTATTATTATAATACACGCTTACGGGCGTGTCAACAAATTTTCGGTATTTTTTTGTATTAATAATAAACTTTTTCTAAAACAAGACCATTTGGTGGAACACAGTACCCCGCTTCCTCTCTTTTGCCTTCTTTTATTATATTTTCAATACTCTCAGCCTTGATTTTTCCAAGTCCTACTTCAATTAAAGTTCCTACTATTATTCTTACCATATTATACAAAAACCCATCAGCAGTAATGAAAATTTTTATAAAATTACCTTCTTGTTCTATATGTAAGTCACTTACTGTTCTAGTAGATGTCTTTACCGAACTCCCAGCTGTCTTAAAAGCTTTAAAGTCATGTTTACCTATAAAATATTCACAAGCCTTTTTCATATCATCTATATTTAGAGTTTCTCTAACATGATAAGAAAAGTTTTTATATAAAGCTACCTTCTCTTCTCTATTTAATAAAGTGTAACAATATGTCTTTCCTTTACTATCATATCTTGAATGAAACTCTTCTGGAACTTCTTCTGATTTTATAATAGCAATATCATCTGGTAGCTTTGTATTTATAGCTTCTCTAAACCTTTCAGGTGGCACATTACTATCTGTATAGAAGTTTGCTACCATACCTTTAGCATGTACTCCTGAATCCGTTCTAGAACTTCCTGTAATAGATACTTCCTTTTTGACTATCTTTGAAATTGCTATTTCTATAGTTTCTTGAATTGTATTCTTACTACTTTTTTGCTTTTGCCATCCTAGATAATTAGTTCCATCATATTCAATTGTTAATTTTATATTTTTCATAATCTCACCTAAAACCTAAAGTATTCTAATTACTATACTCGCTACAAATAATATTCCGAATATTCCCCATGCTATAGCATCATCTTTAGAAAACTTTAATTGTTTCATTCTAGTTCTTCCAGATCCACCTCTGTAGCATCTAGCTTCCATTGCCATTGCAAGTTCATCTGCTCTTCTAAATGAACTTATAAATAATGGTACTAAAAGTGGTACTAAACTCTTTGCTTTTTGAATAATTCCGCCTGATTCAAAATCAGCACCTCTTGCTTTTTGCGCCTTCATAATCTTATCAGTTTCATCCATAAGAGTTGGTATAAATCGTAGTGCTATAGTCATCATCATTGCAAGTTCATGCGCTATTTCTTTACCTATAGGTCTAAGAAGAATCTCAATTCCATCTGTAAGTTCTATAGGAGATGTTGTTAGAGTTAATAATGATGTACCAACTACTAAGAATATTAATCTTAATGCCATAAATAATGCTGTTCTAATACCTTCAGCATATATTTTTAAAAATCCAAAATGGAATAATAATGTATCAGGACTTCCCTTTATCATAAAGATATTTAATATTGAAGTAAATAATACTAAGAATATAATAGGTTTTAGTCCTTTTAATATAAATCTTAGTGGTACTTTAGAATTAATTATTACTGCGCCTATAAATAAAACAACTAAAATATATCCTGCAAATTTATCTATTAAAAATAGAGAAACAATAAATAACAGAGATATCAATATCTTTGTTCTAGGATCTAATTTATGAGTAAATGAGTTTCCTGGTATATATTGCCCTATAGTTATATCCTTTATCACCTATTCATCCCCCTGACTCTCTAGCTTATTTCCAAATATTCTTTTTAATTCTTCTTTACATTGTTCTATGGTATAAACCTCATCACTTACCTTAAATCCTTTTCTTCTAAGTTCTCTCATAAGATAAGTAACCTGTGGTACACCAAGTCCTATTTTCTCTAATGTATCAACTTCTTTAAACACCTCAGATGGTGTTCCTTGCAATACTACAGTACCTTTATTCATAACAATAACTCGTTCTGCAAGTTTAGCTACATCTTCCATACTGTGACTAACCAGTATTATTGTCATTTTATATTTCGTATGCAGAAGTTTTATTTGAGCTAATATATCATCTCTTCCTTTAGGGTCAAGTCCAGCTGTAGGTTCATCTAATATAAGAGTTTTTGGTTCCATAGCAATAACACCAGCTATAGCTACTCTTCTCTTTTGCCCTCCACTTAAATCAAAAGGAGATTTATCCTTATAAGTTTCATAATCAAGACCCACCATCTCCATTGATTTCATTACACGTTTATGTATCTCTTCTTCATCTAACCCAAGGTTTGTTGGACCATAAGATATATCTTTTTCTATTGTTTCTTCAAAAAGTTGATATTCAGGATATTGAAATACTAATCCTACTTTTTTTCTTACATCAGAAAGCTTAACCCCTTTAGCTGTTATATCTTCTCCATCAACAATTATTTTTCCTGATGTGGCTTCTAATAATCCATTCATGTGTTGTATTAAAGTTGATTTACCTGATCCTGTATGTCCTATCAAAGCAATAAATTCTCCATCTTTTATATCTATGTTTATGTCATCTAATGCTTTTTTCTCAAAAGGACCATTAGGCATATATATATGTGTTAAATTCTCTATTTTAATTGACATAACGCTTCCACCATCTCATCTACATTTATTATTTTATCATCTAACTTTATTCCCTCTTTGTTTAACTCATAACTAAGTTCAGTTACCTGTGGCACATCTAATCCTATTTTTTTCATAAGCTCTACTTGTGAAAATACTTCCTTAGGAGTGCCTCCCATTATTAATTTACCATCATCCATAACAACAATTCTATCAGCTTCAGCAGCTTCATCCATGTAATGTGTTATAAGAATTATTGTAATTCCATATTCTTTATTAATTTCTTTAATATTATTTATTACTTCTTTTCTTCCTGATGGATCTAACATTGCAGTTGGCTCATCAAATATTATACATTCAGGTTGCATTGCAAGAATGCCTGCTATAGCTACTCTCTGCTTTTGTCCCCCTGATAAAAGGTGCGGAGCGTGTCTTTTATATTCACTCATTCCAACCTTCTCTAAACTATCATCTACACGTTTTCTTATCTCTTTAGGATCTACTCCTAAGTTCTCAGGTCCAAAAGCTACATCTTCCTCAACAATTGTTGCAACCATTTGATTGTCCGGGTTTTGAAATACCATTCCAGCTTTTGCCCTAACATCCCATACATTATCTTCATCCTTAGTGTTAAGTCCATCAACATATACAATTCCATCAGTAGGTAAAAGTAGTGCATTCATCTGTTTAGCTAATGTTGATTTGCCTGACCCATTATGACCTAATACAACTAAGAATTCTCCCTTTTCAACTGTTAAATCTACACCATTAATAGCGTACCTTTCCATACCATCTTCATGTGATGTGTATTTAAAAACTAAATTCTCACATTTAATCATTTCTTGACTCATCTGGTCCTCCATATTTACAACTCATTCACTATTATATTTCTATTTAAATAATATTCTATATACAAATTTAATAATTACTGTATATACACTTATCATTATTATATAACATTAATTTCAACTTTCAAGCTTATTCAGAATATTTAAATCATTACTTCTCTATATAAAATACTTTTAAATATAACAAAATGGGGACTAAGATTACTCTTAATCCCCCTCAAATAATTAAACTAATTCAAGTATAACTATTTCAGCTCCGTCCCCTCTTCTAGGACCTTTTTTATACATTCTTGTATATCCACCGTTTCTTTCAGTGTATTGTGGAGCTATATTATCAAATAAATGCTTAACTACAGCTTCTTCTTGTACGAAAGATAAAACTTGTCTTCTAGCATGAAGATCTCCTCTTTTAGCAAGAGTGATCATCTTTTCAGCTAAACTTCTAGTTTCTTTAGCTCTAGTTTCAGTTGTTTCAATCTTACCATGCTTTAAGAAACTAGTTACTAGGTTTCTAAGCATAGCTCTTCTTTGGTCTGATGAAAGACCTAACTTACGATTAACTGCCATGGATTTACCTCCTTACTCGTCGCTTAACTTTAAGCTCAAGCCTAACTCTTTAAGCTTCTTTTCAACTTCTTCTAAGGATTTCTTTCCTAGATTTCTTACTTTCATCATATCATCCATTGATCTATTAGCAAGTTCTTGAACTGTATTTATACCAGCTCTCTTTAAACAGTTATATGATCTAACTGATAAATCTAGCTCTTCTACAGTCATTTCTAGTACTTTTTCCTTTTTATCTTCTTCTTTTTCAATCATTATTTCAACATCATTAGTCTCATCTGTTAATGACATGAATAATTTGAAATGTTCTATTAAGATCTTTGATGATAAGCTTATAGCTTCATCTATCTTAATAGTTCCATTAGTCCAAATTTCAAGTGTTAACTTGTCGTAGTCAGTAATTTGACCAACTCTAGTATTTTCAACCTTAAAGTTAACTCTCTTAACTGGTGTATATATTGAATCAACAGCTATTGCTGATATTGGTAGGTCATCACTCTTATTTTTATTTTGAGTAACATATCCTCTACCTCTATTTACAGTTAACTCCATATAAAGTCTTCCATCGTTATCTAAAGTCGCGATATGTAAGTCTTTATTCACAACTTCAACATCTCCGTCAGTCTTTATATCTGCTGCTGTAACAACACCAGGCCCCTTTGCATCTATATATATAGTCTTTGGACCTTCACCATTCATTCTTAAAGCTAAAGCTTTGATGTTAAGGATTATTTCAGTAACATCTTCTTTAACTCCTTGTATTGTAGAAAACTCATGAAGTACACCATCAATTTTAACTGAAGTAGTTGCAACTCCAGGTAATGATGATAATAGTATTCTTCTTAGGGCATTTCCTAAAGTTATACCATATCCTCTTTCTAATGGCTCTACAACGTACTTACCATAAGTACCGTCTTCATTTGCCTCTACACATTCAATTATTGGCTTTTCGATTTCTAACATACGAACCCTCCTTATTTTTAAAATGGCAACCTTATTCTGAGGGCAACTGATTCTATATTTGCTTTAAGTTTGTTGCTTTAACAAATATTACAATTATTTGCTGTATAACTCAACGATAAGAGTTTCATTAACTGGTACGTCAATATCTTCTCTTACTGGTACAGCAACTACTTTGCCTTCGTAGTTTTCAACGTTAGCTTCTAACCATTTTGGTAAAGTCTTTGGATTTTCAACGAAAGTCTTGAACTTTTCGCTTCCTCTGCTCTTTTCAGCAACAGTTATTACATCGTTAACTGATACTTTGAATGAAGGAATGTCAACTCTCTTACCATTTACTAAGAAATGTCCGTGGTTAACTAATTGTCTTGCTTCATTTCTTGAAGCACCATATCCTAATCTATAAACAACGTTATCTAATCTTAATTCTAATAACATTAATAAATTTTCACCAGTGATACCCTTCATGTGTTCAGCCTTTTCATAGTATGATCTGAATTGACCTTCTAACACTCCGTATATTCTTCTAGCTTTTTGTTTTTCTCTAAGTTGTACACCGTAGTTAGATAATTTCTTTCTAGCTGCTCCGTGTTGTCCTGGTGCATAACTTCTTCTTGTGAAAGCACATTTATCTGTATAACATCTATCCCCTTTAAGGAATAACTTCATGCCTTCTCTTCTACATAATCTACATGTAGCTCCAGTATATCTTGCCATTAATTACACCTCCTGTATGAATCAAATACTAGACTCTTCTTCTTTTTGGTGGTCTACATCCATTGTGTGGGATTGGAGTAACATCTTTGATTAAAGTTACTTCTAATCCTGCTGCTTGTAAAGATCTTATAGCTGCTTCTCTTCCAGCTCCTGGTCCCTTTACATAAACTTCAATGCTCTTTAAACCGTGTTCCATTGCTGCTTTACTTGCAGTTTCTGCTGCCATTTGAGCTGCGAATGGAGTACTTTTTCTTGATCCTCTGAAACCTAGAGCTCCAGCACTTGACCATGATAACGCATTTCCTTGTGCGTCTGTTAAAGTAACTATTGAGTTGTTGAAAGTTGACTTGATGTGTGCAGCACCATGCTCAACGTTTTTTCTGTCTCTTTTTCTTCTAGTCTTTTTAACCTTTGCCATTGCTTTCCCTCCTAACTACTTCTTCTTGTTTGCGATAGTCTTCTTAGGACCTTTTCTTGTTCTCGCATTAGTCTTAGTTTTTTGTCCTCTTACTGGAAGACCTTTTCTATGTCTAATTCCTCTATAACATCCGATTTCTACTAATCTCTTGATGTTTAATGCTACTTCTCTTCTTAAGTCACCTTCGATTGTAAGTTCCTTAATATAAGTTCTTAGCGCGTTTACTTCATCTTCAGTTAAATCCTTAACTCTTGTGTCAAGGTTTATTCCTGTAGCTTCTAATATCTTATGTGAAGTAGGTAATCCTATTCCATAAATATAAGTTAAACCTATTTCAACTCTTTTTTCTCTTGGTAGGTCAACACCTGCTATTCTTGCCATTAAAATTTACACCTCCTGGTAATTGAAATGCCTAAAAGTTTATTATTTTTGATTATCAAAAATATAATATATATATAATAAAATTTTAGGTTAATAGAGAATTTTTTCTCTATTATCAGCCGCTCCTAAAATCTAATTATTTAATTAAATGCCTATATAATGATATGTGACTTTGACAAAAAAGTCAATAAATTTTAAATACCTAATTTGTATTTTTTGTCTAATATTTATTTATATTAGCCTTGTTTTTGCTTGTGCTTTGGATTTTCACAGATTACCATTACTCTTCCTTTTCTTCTAATTACTTTGCACTTTTCGCAAATAGGCTTAACTGATGGTCTTACTTTCATCGCTAACCCTCCTTGTAATATTTGATAGATATTTCTATCTTATTTTGCTCTCCAAGTAATTCTACCTCTTGTTAAGTCATATGGAGAAAGCTCCACTGTAACTTTATCTCCAGGTAAAATTCTTATGAAGTTCATTCTTAATTTTCCTGATATATGTGCTAGAATTGTATGCCCACTTTCAAGTTCAACTTGGAAGTTAGCGTTTGGTAAGGATTCTACAACGACTCCTTGCATTTCTATAACATCATCTTTTGACATAAGGTAATCAACCCTCCTTAACAATGCCTCTTAATTTTAAAAATCTCTTAATTTTTAAGTCAGTATCTTTTCTCTCACTGATTATGGCTGCTCTTATTTCTTCATCTATATTTTCTAAAAGTTCTAAATGCTTAACCTTTTTTTTCTTAGGTTCCTTGATCTTTTTAGTATCACCATTTGCAAGTAATACATAATTTTTATCAATTACATCTGTTACTACATATAAATGATCTTTATCTCTACCAGCTAAAGAAAGTACAACTTTCCCAATCAAGTCATTGTTTTGCAAATTTTTCACCTCGATGATTACCTTAGAAATAAATAAGCACCGTAATATTACTTTGCAAATTTATAACTAAGCAACACTTTTATTTAACTAGTGTTAGTATTTCGGGACCATCTGGTAAAATCGCAACTGTATTTTCGTAATGTGCTGATAGGCTTCCATCACTTGTTACAACCGTCCAATTATCTTTTAAAGTTCTTACTCTAAAGGATCCTTCATTAACCATTGGCTCTATAGCTAGAACCATGCCCTTTGTAAGTATTGGACCTCTACCTGGTCTACCGAAGTTTGGTACTTCAGGATCTTCATGTAGATCTCTGCCTATCCCGTGTCCTACAAAACTTTTCACAACGGAAAATCCGTTTGCTTCAATATGTCTTTGTATCGCATGTGATATATCTGTTAATCTATTACCAATTTGAGCGAACTTAATTCCCTCAAAGAAACAATCTCTTGTTACCTGTATAAGTCTTTTTGCATCTTCTGAAACATTTCCTACTGGAAAAGTTCTTGCTGCATCTCCATGGAATCCGTCAAGATAAGCTCCACAATCTATGCTGACTATATCACCATCTTTAAGGACGTAGCCTCCGGGAATACCATGAACTACCTGATCATTTACAGAGATACATAACGAAGCTGGAAATCCATACAATCCTTTGAAAGAAGGTATAGCTCCTTGCCCTCTTATGAATTCTTCTGCTATTCTATCCAATTCTTTAGTACTTATACCTGGTTTAATTTTATTTTCTAATAGTAGTAATGTTTCACCTACTATTCTTCCTGCTTTTCTCATCAGGTCAAGGGCCAAATCATCTTTAATTAAGATCATTATTTAGCACTCCCTAAAATTTTGCAGATACTTTCAAATACTTCGTTGATTGCTTGAGTACCATCAACTGTTGAAAGTAAGTTTTTATCTTTATAAAAATCAATTAGTGGTTGTGTTTGTCTTTCGTACACGTCAAGTCTTTCTTTTACAGTTTCTTCTGTATCGTCTTTTCTTTGTACTATGTCACTTCCGCAAAGATCACATTTTCCTTCAACCGCTGGTGGGTTAAACTTGATGTGGTAACTTGCTCCACATGATGGACAAACTCTTCTACCAGTCATTCTTTCAAGTATGAACTCACTTGGAACTTCGATACATAAAGCTGTATCTAATTTCTCGTTTCTACTATCTAAGAATTCTTGTAAGGCTTCAGCTTGAGCAACTGTTCTTGGGAACCCATCAAGTAGGTATCCATTCTTACAGTCATCATCTTGAAGTCTATCTTTAACCATATCTATAGTAACTGAATCCGGAACTAATTGTCCGTTATCCATATATTTTTTTGCCTCAATTCCTAAGGGAGTATTTTCTGAAATATTCTTTCTGAAAATATCTCCTGTTGAAATATGAGGAATTGAATATCTATTACTAATTGATTTTGCCTGTGTTCCTTTTCCTGCTCCAGGAGGACCTAGTAAAATAATCTTCACGGGCATCATCTCCATTATTTAATCTTATTTAAGAAATCCTTTGTAGTGTCTCATTATCATTTGTGATTCTAGCTTTCTTGTGAAATCTAGAGCAACACTCACTACAATAAGAAGTGCTGTTCCCCCAAATTGTATTCCTTTGAATGCAGTATAGTTATCTATAACTATTGGTGTTACAGCAAGTAGTGCTGCAAATATTCCTCCGATGAAAGAAATTCTATTAAGAATACTTTCAAAGTATTGTGTTGTAGGCTCTCCTGGTCTAACACCTGGTATAAATCCAGCAGATTTATGCAGATTTTCTGACATTTCATCTGGTTTAAATGTTACTTGAGTGTAGAACCAAGTAAAGAATATAGTTAATAGTGAATAAACAACTGGATACATCCAAGTCTTACTATTAAAAATACTCATTGGGCTACTTGTAACCCATTTTGCCCATTCATGATTTGAAAAGAAGCCTGCAATTGTTGGTAAAAATTGCATTACTGACATAGAGAATATAATCGCTATAACAGCAGATCCAACTATACTTAAAGGAATGTGAGTTGATTGACCTCTCATCACCTTGTTTCCAACTGCTTTTCCTGCATACTGAACAGGAATTCTTCTTTCTGCAAGTGAAAAGTATACTACTCCAGCAAGTGCTAATAAAGCAAATACTAAGAATAATACTACTTCAACAATACTTATATCTCCTGAGTTTTCTAACATCAACATAGATCTAATTGTCATTGGTAATCTTGAAACTATATTTACAAATATTAGGATTGAAACACCATTTCCGAAACCTTTAACAGTGATTTGGTCTCCTAACCACATACAGAATGTTGACCCGACAACTAAAGCTAGTATGACTACTATCATTTGTACAGTTTTCATACCTATTGTTGCTCCCATTTGAGAAATTGTTGCATACATCCCAAATGCAAGAATAACTGCTATAAAGATTGATAAATACCTTGTGGCATTTTGAATCTTTCTTCTACCATCTTCACCCTCTTTTGAAAGTTGTTCTAATGATGGTATAGCTATTGTTAATAGCTGAGTTATAATAGATGCATTGATGTATGGCATTACACCAAGAGCAAAAATACTAAATCTACTAAAGGCTCCACCTGATATTAAATCATAGAAACCCATTAAGTTTCCTGATTGAGTCATTCCTTTCAAATAATCAGCGCTAATCCCAGGAACAGGAATATGACTTCCCATCCTAAAGATTGCCACTAAAAATATTGTCCAGTAAAATCTCTTTCTCAATTCAGGTACCTTCCAGGCGTTACGTAGGGTTGATAGCATTCTTATTTCACCTCAACTTTTCCTCCAGCTGCTTCGATCTTTTCGATAGCAGATTTTGAGAACTTGCATCCTTTTACAGTTAAGTTCTTTTCTAAGTTTCCGTTTCCAAGAATCTTAACTCCGTCCATTACTTTTGAAATAACTCTTGTTTCTAATAATAATTCTGGAGTAACTTCTGTTCCATTTTCAAAAATGTTTAATCTATCTATGTTTATGCTAACGATCTTTTTAGCGAAGATATTAGTGAATCCTCTCTTAGGAAGTCTTCTGTATAATGGCATTTGACCCCCTTCGAATCCTGGTCTAACTCCACCGCCTGATCTAGCGTTTTGTCCTTTTTCACCTTTACCAGCGTTTCTTCCTAAACCTGAACCAGTTCCTCTTCCAACTCTCTTAGGAGCCTTTCTGCTTCCAGCTGCTGGCTTTAATTCATGAAGTTTCATACTCAGTGCACCTCCTCTTTTTATACTTCTTCTACATTTAACATGTAGCTTATCTTTTTAACCATACCGTTTATTTGAGGAGTTCCCTCATGCTCTACTGTTTTACCTATTTTCTTAAGTCCAAGGGCATTTGCAGTAGCGATATGGTCTTTCTTTCTACCGATTAAGCTCTTTACTAATGTAATTCTTAACTTAGCCATGCAATTTCCCTCCTAACCTAATATTTCCTCAACAGATTTTCCTCTTAATTTAGCTATTTCTTCAGCTGTTCTTAAGCTTGCTAATCCATTGATTGTTGCTTTAACCATGTTATTAGGATTGTTTGAACCTAATGACTTAGCTCTAACATCCTTGATTCCTGCTAATTCAAGTACTATTCTAGCTGGACCTCCAGCGATAACTCCTGTACCTTCTTTAGCTGGCATTATAAGAACATCTCCTGTTCCAAATTTACCGTGTATTTCATGAGGAATTGTAGTTTCAACCATTGAAACTGATACTAAGTTCTTCTTAGCATCTTCTATTCCTTTTTTGATTGCTTCAGGTATTTCGATAGATTTTCCCATTCCAACTCCAACGTGTCCGTTCTCGTCTCCGACAACAACTAGAGCTGCGAATCTGAAGTTTCTACCACCCTTAACAACCTTAGTAACTCTATTTATGTTAACAACCTTTTCTTTAAGGTCTAGTGTACTAGGATCGATTCTCATTTATTTCCCTCCTCGTTTCTTAGAATTTTAAGCCTGCTTCTCTAGCACCTTCAGCTAATGATTGAATTCTTCCGTGATATACGAATCCACCTCTATCGAAAACAACTTCTGTTATTCCCTTATCGGCAGCTTTCTTACCAACTAATTCGCCTACTAATTTAGCGCCTTCTTTGTTTCCACCTTTAGCTGAGAAATCTTTTTCTAAGCTTGAAGCAGCAACAAGTGTTACAGCATTTATATCATCAATTATTTGTGCGTAAATATTTTTTTCACTTCTGTATACTGAAAGTCTTGGTCTTTCAGGAGTACCGAAAACTTTCTTACGTACTCTAAGGTGACGTCTCTTTCTGCTAGCTTTTCTGTCTGCTTTCTTGAACATATAAAGCTCACTCCTTTCTTTTATTACTTACCAGTTTTACCTTCTTTACGTCTGATCACTTCGTTTTCGTATCTTATTCCTTTACCCTTGTATGGTTCAGGCTTTCTCCATGATCTGATCTTAGCAGCTGCTTCTCCAACTTTTTGCTTGTTGATTCCTTTTACAACTACTTTTGTAGCTTCAGGTGTTTCGAATTCAACACCTTCGATAGCTTCTATTTCAACTGGATGTGAATATCCAAGGTTCATTACAAGTTTCTTTCCTTGCTTTTGAGCTCTATAACCAACACCGTTTAAGATTAAAGTTTTTTGGAATCCTTTAGTAACTCCTTCAACCATGTTGTTTACAAGTGCTCTTGTTAATCCGTGAAGAGCTCTATGCTCTTTAACGTCACTAGGTCTAGTTACAACTACTTCGTTGTTTTCAACCGCGATATTAATGTCTTTGTGCATAGCTTCTACTAGCTCACCCATTGGGCCTTTTACAGTAACAACATTTTCTGGTGTTACTGTAACAGTTACGCCAGCAGGTATAGCTATTGGTAATCTACCTACTCTTGACATAATTGCACCTCCTGTTTTTCTCTACATGCATATATTCATCTATTAATTACTATTTAATTACTACCATACGTAGCAAAGAACTTCTCCACCTATGTTGTTCTTTCTAGCTTCTCTATCTACCATTATTCCTTTTGAAGTTGAAATAACAGCGATTCCTAAACCATTAAGAACTCTAGGAGTTTCGTCTTTTTTGCAGTATACTCTTAATCCTGGCTTTGATATTCTCTTTAATCCAGTTATTACTCTTTCGTTGTTAGCTCCATATTTAAGAGTTATTCTTAACATTGGAACTACTCCATCATTGTATTCATCAATTTCCTTGATGTATCCTTCTTGTAATAATATATTTGAAACGGCCTTCTTTACGTTAGAAGAAGGTACCTCTACTACTTCATGTTTAACAGCATTTGCGTTTCTTATACGAGTTAGCAAATCTGCTATAGGATCTGTCATAACCATTTAATGTGCCTCCTTTCGCTATATCTTCAGTATTACCAGCTTGCTTTTTTACAACCAGGGATTTGGCCTTTGTATGCAAGTTCTCTGAAACAGATACGGCATATACCGAATTTCTTTAATACAGAATGTGGTCTTCCACATATTCTACATCTAGTATAAGCTCTAGTCTTATACTTAGGTGCTTTACTCCACTTTTCTATCATCGCTTTACGTGCCATAGATACCCCTCCTTATTGTTGAGCAAATGGCATACCAAGGAATCTTAATAATTCTCTTGCTTCTTCGTCAGTGTTTGCAGTTGTAACGAAGATTATATCCATTCCTCTTACTTTGTCGATCTTATCGTACTCTATTTCTGGGAATATTAATTGCTCTTTAATTCCTAGTGAGTAATTTCCTCTACCATCGAATGATTTAGCTGAAATCCCTCTAAAGTCTCTAACTCTTGGTAAAGCAATTGACATTAACTTATCAGCAAATTCATACATCTTTGCCTTTCTTAATGTAACTTTACATCCTAATGCCATGTTTTCTCTAATCTTGAAGTTAGCAACTGATTTCTTAGCTCTTGTTAATATTGGCTTTTGACCAGTTATTATAGTTAAATCGCTAACAGCTGATTCTAAAACTTTTTGATTATCTTTAGCTTCACCAACACCCATGTTGATTACTATCTTTTCAAGTCTTGGTACTTGCATTATATTTTCATATCCGAACTTTTCCATCATAGCCGGAATTATTTCTTTTTCATATTTATCTTGAAGTCTTGTCATATTGTTAACCTCCTTTCGATTTCTAGAATGTTTCTCCGCACTTCTTGCACACTCTAACCTTAGCACCATCTTCTAATATTCTGTTGCTAATTCTAGTAGCTTTTTTGCACTTTGTACAATATAACATTACCTTTGAGCTGTTTATTGCAGCTTCTTTTTCTATTATAGCACTTTCAGCTTGAGTTCTACCTGCCTTTTGGTGCTTCTTTACTATGTTAACTCCTTGAACTAGTACTTTACCAGTTTTTGGGGATACTTTTAAAACTTCACCTGTTTTACCTTTATCTTTTCCTGATATAACTACAACTGTGTCGTTCTTTCTTACATGTATTTTCAAGTTAGCCACCTCCTCTTTATAGAACTTCTGGTGCTAATGATAATATTTTATTAAATTCTTTATCTCTTAGCTCCCTAGCAACAGGTCCAAAGATACGTGTTCCTCTTGGTTGCTTATCGTCTTTTATTATAACAGCAGCGTTTTCATCAAATCTCACGTATGAACCGTCTGCTCTTCTTATTCCTTTTACTGATCTAACAATAACAGCTTTTACAACGTCACCTTTTTTAACAACTCCGCCTGGTGTTGCACTTTTAACGCTGGCAACTATTATGTCTCCAATGTTACCGTACTTTCTCTTAGATCCGCCTAATACTCTGATGCACATTATCTCTTTAGCTCCTGAGTTGTCAGCAACTTTTAATCTAGTTTGTTGTTGTATCATTAGATTACCCTCCTTTCGGTCTTTAAGCCATATTATTTAGCTTTTTCAACTATTTCAACAAGTCTCCATCTCTTATCCTTTGATAAAGGTCTTGTTTCCATTATTAATACTCTATCATTAACTTGAGCTTCATTCTTTTCATCATGAGCTTTGAACTTAGTAGTTCTGTTAACAGTTTTTCCGTATAGTGGATGTCTTACTTTAGTTTCAATAGCAACTACGATAGTTTTATCCATTTTATCAGAAACAACTCTTCCGATCTTCTTTTTTCTTAGTCCTCTTTCCATTAAGGCTTACCTCCTTCCAGATTACTGTTCAACAACCCTTAACTCTTCTTGTCTTAAGATGGTTTTTATTTGGGCTATAGATTTCTTTACTTCTCTTATTCTCATAGGATTTTCTAATTGTCCTGTAGCTAATTGGAATCTTAAGTTGAATAACTCAGCTTTAAGTTCTCCTAATTTAGCTTTTAAATCTTGAGGATTACTTGCTCTTAATTCTTTTAATTCTCTAGCCTTCATTATTCTTCACCACCCATTTCCTCAAAATCTCTTCTTGTAACAAACTTAGTTTTTACAGGAAGTTTGTGTGATGCAAGTCTCATAGCTTCTCTTGCAACTTCTTCAGTAACTCCAGATAATTCGAATAGTACTCTACCTGGTTTAACTACTGCAACCCAGTACTCTGGTGATCCTTTACCTGAACCCATTCTTGTTTCAGCTGGCTTTTCAGTAACTGGTTTATCTGGGAAAATCTTTATCCAAAGTTTTCCTCCTCTTTTTATATATCTATTTATAGCAATTCTGGCAGCTTCTATTTGGTTACTTGTGATCCATCCACAAGTAGTAGCTTGAATACCGAAATCTCCATAAGCTAGGAAATTTCCTCTTGTTGCTTTACCTTTCATTCTACCACGTTGTACCTTACGATGCTTTACTCTTTTAGGCATTAACATGATTTATTCCTCCTTTCTTATGCTTATGCGTTAGCTTCTTCCTTTTCAACTTTTTTAGTTGGAAGAACTTCTCCATTATAAACCCAAACTTTAACTCCGATTTTACCGTAAGTTGTATCTGCTTCAGCAAATCCGTAATCGATATCTGCTCTTAAAGTTTGTAGTGGAATTGTACCTTCATGATATTGCTCAGTTCTAGCTATTTCAGCTCCACCTAGTCTTCCTGAACAAGCAGTTTTAACACCTTTAACTCCTTGCTTCATTCCTCTTTGGATAACTTGCTTCATAGCTCTTCTGAATGATATTCTCTTTTCTAATTGTGCTGCTATATTTTCAGCCATTAATTGAGCATCTGATTCAACATTCTTAACTTCAACTATGTTTATAAGAACGTTCTTTCCTGCTACAAAGTTTGTTAACTTTTTCTTTAAAGCTTCTATACCTGAACCGCCTTTTCCGATGACAACACCTGGTTTAGCAGTGTATATATTTAACTTAACTCTCTTAGCTGCTCTTTCGATTTCTATCTTTGAGATTCCAGCTGAGAAAAGTTCTTTTTTAACGAATTCTCTTATTTTGTTATCTTCTATTAGATTGTCAGCAAAATCTTTCTTGTTTGCATACCATTTTGCATCCCATCCCTTGATAACACCTACTCTAAGTCCGTGAGGATGTACTTTTTGACCCACTTCGATTTCCCTCCTTCTTCTATCTTTCTTTAACAACTAGTGTTATGTGACTTGTTCTCTTATTTATTCTGAATGCTTTACCATGATCCATTGGTCTGAATCTCTTTAATGTTGGACCTTGACCTACGTATGCTTCTGATACAAATAATCTATCAGCTTCTAATCCATGATTGTTTTCAGCATTTGCAACAGCTGACTTTAACACTTTGTTGATAGCAACTGCAGCTTCTCTTGGAGTGTATTGTAAAATAGCACTTGCTTCTCTTACATCTTTTCCTCTTATTAAATCAAGAACAGCTCCTACCTTTATTGGAGACATTCTTACATATTTAGCTATAGCTCTAGCTTCCATTTATGATCCTCCTTTCCAGGCTCTACTACTTTCTTTTTGATGACTTGTCGTCGTGTCCTCTGTATGTTCTAGTTAGTGAAAATTCACCTAATTTGTGTCCTACCATATCCTCTGAAATGTAAACTGGAATATGCTTTCTTCCGTCATGAACAGCTATTGTGTGTCCTATCATTTGAGGGAAAATTGTTGAACTTCTTGACCAAGTTTTAACAACTTTTTTCTCACCATTAGCATTCATTTCTTCTATTTTCTTTAAAAGTCCTGCATGGACGAAAGGTCCTTTTTTAATTGATCTACTCACTATATTTGCCTCCCTTCATTTCTTAGGCTCTAGCCTTGAAGAGAATGGATATTCTCTTCAAACTATTTTTTATTTCTACCCTTGATAATTAATTTATCTGAGTATTTCTTATTCTTTCTAGTCTTGTATCCAAGTGCTGGTTTACCCCATGGAGTCATTGGACTTGGTCTACCTACTGGAGATTTACCTTCTCCACCACCGTGAGGGTGATCATTAGGATTCATTACTGAACCTCTAACTGTAGGTCTTATACCCATGTGTCTCTTTCTTCCAGCTTTACCTATCTTAACGATGTCGTTAGTTGAGTTTGAAACAACACCAATTGTAGCTCTACACTCTATTCTAACATATCTCATTTCTCCTGAAGGTAATCTTAATGTAGCATACTTACCTTCTTTAGCCATTAATTGTGCTGATAAACCAGCAGCTCTTACTAATTGACCACCTTTTCCAGCTTGTAATTCAATATTGTGTATGAATGTACCTACTGGGATATTTAATAATGGTAATGCATTACCTGGTTTGATATCCGCATCTGCTCCTGATACAACCTTATCTCCAACTTTTAATCCTGCTGGAGCGATTATGTATCTCTTATCTCCATCTGCGTATACAACTAATGCGATATATGCTGATCTATTTGGATCGTATTCTATTGTAGCAACTGTTGCTGGAATACCATCCTTATTTCTCTTGAAATCAATTATTCTGTATTTTCTCTTAGCGCCACCACCGTGGTGTCTTACAGTTATTTTACCTTGTGCATTTCTACCACCAGTTTTCTTTAAAGAAACTAATAATGACTTCTCAGGAACATTTGTAGTTATTTCTTCAAATGTAGGCATAGTCATATTTCTTCTTGATGGTGTCATAGGTCTAAATGTTTTAACTGCCATTTAATTTCCCTCCTTCTTTCAGCTTATCTGGTGAATAATCACCAATAAATCACCTTATTGACGTCTATTGCATTCCTTCGAAGAATTCAATAGTGCTGCCTTCAGCTAATGTAACGATAGCTTTCTTGTAGTCAGCTCTCTTTCCTACATGTACGCCCATTCTCTTAGTTTTTCCCATAGTTCTGCTAGTCTTTACATCTGCAACTTTAACGTTGAAAACTTCTTCAACCGCTCTCTTTATTTGAGATTTGTTAGCACTTATGTGAACTATGAAAGTGTACTTATTTTCTGCCATTGCTGCCATACTCTTTTCAGTAATAACAGGCTTTCTTATTATATCATGGCTTGTTAAATTCATTATGCGTACACCTCCTCAATCTTTGATACAGCATCTTTAGTCATAACTACTTTTTCAAACTTAAGTAAGTCATAAACATTGATGTTGTTTGCAGGTATAACTGCTACACCTTCAATGTTTCTAGCTGACTTATAAACAACTTCATTTGACTCAGCTGTTACGATTAAAGTCTTCTTAGCTTCCATTGCGTTTAGCATGTTAACTACATTCTTAGTTTTGATTGAATCGAATGCTAAATCTTCAACAACAACCATTTGTCCGTCTTGAACTTTAGTTGATAATGCTGACATCATAGCAACTCTCTTCATGCTCTTTGGTATAGCCATTCTGTAATCTCTTGGCTTTGGTGCGAACACAATACCACCTTTGATCCATTGTGGAGCTCTGATTGAACCTTGTCTTGCTCTACCAGTTCCCTTTTGTCTCCAAGGCTTGATTCCGCCTCCTCTAACTTCAGCTCTTGTTTTAGCTGATTGAGTTCCTTGTCTCTTGTTAGCTAAT
>JBBVGE010000181.1:0-270 GCA_040144665.1 Clostridium perfringens | reverse complement strand
GCATATAGATGCTGCTTCAGGTGGTATGTTTGCTCCATTTATAGAACCAGAACTAGAGTGGGACTTCAGACTTAAAAACGTTGTTTCAATAAGTACATCAGGTCATAAATATGGACTAGTTTATCCTGGTATAGGTTGGGTATTATGGAGAGATAAAGAATACTTACCACAAGAATTAGTATTTGACGTAAGCTACTTAGGAGGAAAAATACCAACAATGGCAATTAACTTCTCAAGATCAGCTAGCCAAATTATAGGTCAATATTATAA
>JBBVGE010000180.1:0-224 GCA_040144665.1 Clostridium perfringens | reverse complement strand
TGCCTATGTATCAAAGGATTATGTATCAGTAAGTTATAAAACAACTAGTGTATCAAATAATAATGCTTCAAAGCAAAAAGATAACAATAATACTAGAACTGGTATAGTTAGAGTACACAATTCTTTAAATGTAAGAAGTGGAGCATCAACTAGAACAAGTGTTATAGGTTCTCTAGGAAGAAATGCAAGAATAACTATTACAGGAGAAAGTGGAAACTTCTATA
>JBBVGE010000179.1:0-3998 GCA_040144665.1 Clostridium perfringens | reverse complement strand
ACTGTGTGGGAGAGTAGGACGTTGCCAGGTAAGTGTGGCTCGATAGCTCAGTTGGTAGAGCAGCGGATTGAAGATCCGCGTGTCGTAGGTTCGATTCCTACTCGAGCCACCAGAAAGCACTAACTTTTTGTTAGTGCTTTTTTATTTTTTATAAGAGGTGAAGGGATATGAATTTAGAGGTATGTGTGGGAAATTATAGTGAAGCTATAGCTGCGTTTAAAAATGGAGGAGATAGAATAGAACTTTGTGATAACCTTCAAGAAGGAGGAACAACTCCTAGCTATGGAACAATAAAAAAATCTATTTCTGATATAAAAATACCTATAAACGTAATAATAAGACCTAGAGGTGGAGATTTTAATTATTCAGATGAAGAGTTTGAAATAATGAAAGAAGATATCAGAATATGCAAAGAGCTTGGAGTAAATGGTGTAGTTTTTGGTGTATTAAATGATGATAATACTATAGATATAGAAAGAAATAGAATATTAAAAGAAGAGGCTGGAAATTTAAGTACAACTTTTCATATGGCATTTGATGAAATTGAGGATAAAAATTCTGCTATAGATATATTAGCTAATCTTGGAATAGATAGAATACTTACAAAAGGTGGATCGAGTAACGCTCCAAATAATTTAGCAAGATTAAAAGAATTAGTTGAATATGCTGGTGATAGAATAATTATAATGCCTGGTGGTGGTGTAAATGCTGATAATAGAGAGTATATACACAATGTGACCAATGCAAAAGAATTACATGGAAGTAAAATAGTATAATCAGAAATAAGATAGGGTAGATGCTAAAGGCAGTCTATCCTTTATTTTGCATTTACTTAACCTTAATATACCAAAATTGTAACTAAATCGTAAATAATAACTTTTTAAACAGTATATAATATAATAAGGAATTTGAATTGATATAAAGCAAGTTATAAGAGATATTATAATATTATTATGAAATAGTTTCTTTTTATATAAGCGTTATTTAAGCTTTGCTTAAGAAAATATTAAGAACTATATTTTATAATAAAAGTAAGATTATGGGTTTGGGAGTGATGATGGTGTTTGAAAAGGCTAATTTAACTGAATGTGAATATGAATTGGTTGCAAAGGGAATAGCATTCGGAGTAGGAATTGGAATTTTAATTGGGACTTTAATAGGAGAAGTAATCTTATTCTTTTCATTAGGAGGAGTGCTTGGAATAATATCCACTTTAACATATACATTCTATAAAAGATTTAAAAATTTTAAATAAATTAGTATCATAAAATTTATCAAAGCATAACATTATAGAAAGATAATGTTTTATCGGGGAAGATGGAAATGGAATTTGTATTAACATTAGCGATCCTAGCATTTATAGCTTTAGTAGTAGGAAGAAAGTCTATTTCAATAAGTAAAGATGACAAGAACTTTGATAAGCCTCTTTACGATGAAGAAACCCTAATCATAATGAGAAGATATGAGTTAATAACAGATGAACAATATAAAGAAATGATCAGTACAGTAAAACAAAACATATAGATTGAATCTTATTAGGTATGTACTTTATTTTATATAAGGCATACCTTTATATTTTGGAAAATTTTAATTTATATATTTTATAGAATGATTATATTGTATAATCTAGTTTATAAAGAGGGGGAGGAATTATGAAAAGACAAAGATTAAAAGAAATAGAAATGCTAAGGACGATTGCTTTCTTTTTTGTAATAATGCAGCATGCGTTAGGCAGTGCACCGTCAGATTTTTCGATGTCAGCAGGGGGGATAACTATAGCTAATGTTCTTATGGTTATTGCAGAACCAGGTGTTGCAATATTTTTATTTATAAGTGGGTTGACTACTGCCTACAGCTATAAAGATAATATGGATATAAAAAGATATTATAAAAATAGACTTTTATATCTAATAATACCGTACTTTATATTTTCATATATAAATATGCTTTTATATAATCCGGATAGAATATCTAATTTTTTAGGACAAACTTTAGCTGGAAATGGTGGATTCCATCTTTGGTATATGGGGATGTTCATAAGGTTAGTTCTTATATTCCCAATTCTGGTGTATATAGGTAGATGGTTACATAAGAGAAACATTGTAATTAGAATAGTTGTATTTCTTGCTTTGTTAAGAGGATATATGTATGTATCAATACATCAAGGTGGAATAAAGGAAGGTGCTGCGAATTTTATATTTGGACAACCTACAGAGTTACAGATGAGATTCGTAAATATATCAATATTATTTTGGAGCATATACGTTATTTTTGGGATGTATGCAGCATTTAATTATGGTACATTTAAGAGACTTATTCTTAAATATAGGTATGTTGTATATGGAATATTTATATTAGCATTTTATTATAAATTCTCAAGACAGTTTGATTTTGTAGAATATAACTTGTTATTTGATATTGTTTATAGAACATCAAATATTCTCATGTTTTATATAGTTGGAGAGTATATTTTAAAGAAGAAGATATTATCAAGTGTAATGGAATTTATATCTAAGCATTCATATGCAGGTTATATGCTCCACATTTATGCACTAAATAAGATAATATTTCCATTAAGGAGTATAGGAGTTGTTCATCCAGTTATTAATGCCATTATAAGTGGAATAGGAGCAACATTCCTTGTTACTGGTATGATTTATGTAATAACATTAATACCAAAATCAAAAATTATAACTGGAGTAAATGATAATTTTGATCATGTAAAGATTGTATTAAACTATTTAAAGAATTCTAAGTTGTACAATAGAAATTTAATAGGAAGAATATATAGGTTTAAAGTATTAGATGATTAATGAGAAGTGATTCTCATTAATCATCTTTATTTTATAAGAAATATTAAAAATTAGATATTTTCAATTTGCCAATCAATTGGACTTTTATTAACACTTTCTAAAAATTTATTAGTTTTAGAAAAAGGTTTACTTCCAAAGAAACCTCTTGAAGCTGATAGTGGACTTGGATGAACCGATTGAATTACGTGATGTACAGGATTAGTAATCAAAGATTTCTTTTTAATAGCATTATTTCCCCAAAGTATAAATACTATTGGATCTTCTTTTTCATTTAATAAAGAAATAATTTTATCAGTAAATATAGACCAACCTATTTTCTGATGTGAATTTGCTTTTCCAGCTTCAACAGTAAGTGTTGTATTTAATAAAAGTACTCCTTGATCAGACCATTTTTTTAGGTATCCATTATTAGGAATGTAGCAACCTAAATCATCATGAAGTTCTTTATATATATTAACTAATGATGGTGGAATTTTATTTCCAGATTTAACTGAAAAACTAAGACCATGAGCCTGATTTGGTCCATGGTATGGATCTTGACCGAGTATAACAACTTTCACATCTTTATAAGGGGTAAAATGAAGTGCGTTAAATATATCATATTTATCAGGATATATTTTTTTTGTACTATATTGATTTACAAGAAAGTTATGTATCTTTCTGTAGTATTCTTTATTAAACTCATCTTTTAATAAATTACTCCAGTCATTTTTTAAGATGTTTGCCATAATAATCACCTCCTTAGTTAAAGTATAGCATATGAAAAAAACATAAAAGAGGGGGATTTTTATTTGAAATTATTCAAAATATTACGAAAAATAAGAAAAACACAACCAAGAGTGTCGATATAAAAAAAATATAGAAAAAATGAATAATTTAAAGAATATTGAAGATAATAAAATTATATGAAGAAATAGTGGATAGGGGGAGGGCAAAATTATGATAAGATAAAACACGTCACTGATGCGGTGAACAAATTTCGACAGTTTACTTATTAGAAAAAAATTGTTGACAAGTAAATCGCTAGATGATAAGATAAAAAACGTCGCAAAGGAGCGGTAGCAACACTTTAAGCTTTGAAAAAAAGTTTTAAAAAGGTGTTGACACAATAACTCCTAGGTGATAAGATAATCAAGTCGCTTGAAGGCGATGAGATAAAATGGTCTTTGAAAATTGAACAGAATA
>JBBVGE010000178.1:0-331 GCA_040144665.1 Clostridium perfringens | reverse complement strand
AAGACCTTGACCTACATTTTCATCAGTAGTAAAGATTCCAAGCTCTCTACCTAATTTATTATGGTCTCTTTTCTTAGCTTCTTCTAAAGCTTCTAAATAAGCATCTAATTCTGATTTCTTAGGGAAAGCAGTTCCATATACTCTTGAAAGCATTTTGTTCTTTTCGTCACCTTTCCAGTAAGCACCAGTAGATCTTAATAATTTAACTGCTTTTATTGGTTTAACAGCCATTAAATGTGGTCCTGCACAAAGGTCAACAAAATCACCTATTTGGTAGAATGAAATTACTTCACCTTCTGGAAGATCATTTATAAGTTCAACTTTGTAAGGT
>JBBVGE010000177.1:0-217 GCA_040144665.1 Clostridium perfringens | reverse complement strand
GAACTAGAGATAAAATTTTTGGTGGAATAGCAACCGTTTACGCTATATGGCTATGCTATGCAGCAGGACTTAAATATTTATTATTATGTTTCATATTATATGCAGTAGGAATTATATTCTTCTACATTGGTAAGAAACAGAATAATAAAGATGCAGAAGTATTTGTAGGAAAAGAAAAAATACTAGCAATAATTGTTTTAGTTATAGCAATTATATC
>JBBVGE010000176.1:0-211 GCA_040144665.1 Clostridium perfringens | reverse complement strand
TTTTAAAGCATTATACAAACTTAAACTAAATGAAAAAAACTTATAAGGAGGAATGAACAAATGAGTAAAAAAGGTTCAAAAGTTTTAGGCTTTCTTCAAAGAATAGGTAAATCTTTAATGGTTCCTATAGCAGTAATGCCAGCTTTAGGATTATTATTAAGACTTGGAGATAAAGACTTATTAAATATCCCTTGGATCAGCGCTGCTGGTG
>JBBVGE010000175.1:0-323 GCA_040144665.1 Clostridium perfringens | reverse complement strand
TTCTTGACCTATTGGAATTTGGATTGCAACAGCATTAGCTTGTAATCTTTCTCTAACTGTGTTTATACAGTTGTAGTAGTCTGCTCCTGTAGCATCCATTTTGTTTACGTATATCATTCTTGGAACGCCGTACTTGTCTGCCTGTCTCCAAACAGTTTCAGTTTGTGGTTCAACTCCACTCTTAGCATCAAGAACAGTAACAGCTCCATCAAGAACTCTTAATGATCTTTCAACCTCAACTGTGAAGTCTACGTGTCCTGGAGTATCGATTATGTTTAATTCATAACCTTTCCAGAAACAAGTTGTAGCAGCAGAAGTTATTG
>JBBVGE010000174.1:0-214 GCA_040144665.1 Clostridium perfringens | reverse complement strand
CAAAGCTTCAATTGATGATCTAGCTCCTTTTTTAGTCTTAAACTTCTTAAATGCATCTCTCCATACCTTAATAACTTCATTGCTGCTAAATTCTTCATTAGGTAAGTGATTTAAAGCTTCCTTTTCTCCTTGAGAAATCATGTCCTTGTATTGGTTCTCATCTTTTATAGTATTATCTATGCCATTGCAAGTGATAATACCTATCTTTGCATTA
>JBBVGE010000173.1:0-306 GCA_040144665.1 Clostridium perfringens | reverse complement strand
AGCTTGATCATTAGAGGCTAAACTTACTCCATCTGGAATTTTTAGTACTGTTGATACCTCTGAATCATCTCCATACTGTGAAACATCTATTGGTGATGTCTCAATAGAGCTAATCTTACTTAAAGCATCCTCTGATCCAAGTAAAGTCACCTTTGCAATACTTGGTGTTATTGATTTTAGTGCTAGCCCTTCCTTAGGAGTGCCAGTTGTAATTACACTAACTGGTACTTCCTTAGATTTCTTAACTCCAAAGGATACATCTACTTTATTAGGACTTATATTAACATCCTTGATTTCATTGCCTTC
>JBBVGE010000172.1:0-242 GCA_040144665.1 Clostridium perfringens | reverse complement strand
TCATAATGGACTGATTAGGCGTTTTATCCCGAAAGGAAAACGAATTTCAGATTACTCACTTGAAACTATATCTTTCATAGAAAATTGGATGAATACTCTTCCTAGAAAGCTTCTTGATTACAAGACTCCAGAAGAGTTATTTGAAATACACTTAGATGAAATATATTCATTATATTAATTAGTTCTTAAATCATAATTAAGGACTAGTTCAATTTGATATTGCAATTTAGAGACTTTATAAA
>JBBVGE010000171.1:0-252 GCA_040144665.1 Clostridium perfringens | reverse complement strand
ATGCTACGTCATCTATGAATCCTTTGAAGTCTATAACAGCTATGTTTCCATTTTCAACTGTTCCTTCTTCTTTAGTTTCAACTCTAGCATTTCTTGCTTGCATATCAGCTAATTGTTTTTCTATGTCTTCTTCTTTTACTTCGTAAGATACTTCTTCAACTTCTAATCCTTTGTAATCTCCTAAAGTAACTTCTGGGTAAGTAGTAACTTTAGCTTTGTAAACTAAGTCTTTTCCTTCTCCAACTTCTACTA
>JBBVGE010000170.1:0-232 GCA_040144665.1 Clostridium perfringens | reverse complement strand
TTTGAAAAAATATCATAGGCTAAAGGAAAGAATTTAGGTATATATGATTATTTTGATGTTAAGGATACATTCCCAAGACTTCAAAATAGTATGGAAGATTATCAAAGTTTCTATCATAGAGTAGGAAATGAAAAAATAAGACATGACAAGGTTCATAACCTTTTTGGATTTAATATGACAAGAGCAGCAGCTGAAGGCCTTGAAAATATAGATGAAAATAAGAGATTTTTAC
>JBBVGE010000169.1:0-228 GCA_040144665.1 Clostridium perfringens | reverse complement strand
ATAAAACTTCTCCATTTGTTCTTGTATCAAAATAATTAAGAGGTAAAGTATCCATTTTTTCTGATATTTGTTTTCTTAAATTATAAGAAACCTTTTGAGCAACTCCTGACATTATAAAAGATTGTATAATCCCAAATAATGAACTTACTAAGTATAGAGCTACTAAAATCATTGCTATATTTCCAATGTATCCAAAATCTATAGAAGCATCTGGTACCCCTGTTATCT
>JBBVGE010000167.1:0-35224 GCA_040144665.1 Clostridium perfringens | reverse complement strand
GCATTTTAATCCTAAATTTAGGATTAAAATGCTCTGCAATCATATAATTTATTTATTAATTTTAATTCTATCTAATTTATCAATTTGTCTAATTACCTTGCATATATTTCCAACTACTAATACACCTAATAGACTATCCCTTGGTACAACACTTCCGATCCAATAACAGAATCATACCCTATAATCACTCCATGATTAACTATAACTCCTCCAGCAAAACAAACATTATCTTCTCCTATAATTGACTTACAATACTCTAATATATATCTTTTTCCATCTTCATCCGTTCTATTGAATCCACTTGAAGCGTGCCTAGCAACTTTTCTTTGTTCCTCCAATTCTCGATCTAACTAATCTCATATAACTCTCCATTTAACATCTTCTCTTTCTCAGTCATACCATCTAATCTTCCTTAGAAAATTTCGTATGAAACATTGATATTATAGCATAGGTAATAGCAGTTTATTGTACTACTTTTATAATCATAGAATTTTTTAAATTATATGTATAAATAATACACTACATTAAAGATCTATAAATTAATTATATTATTAATAGAATTTGATGTTAAATAATTTTATATTTTTTATTGTTTTATATTTTATTATCATTTACTAGTATTTTATTTAAGAATATGTGAATTTAGTATTTATATATATCTTAAAGTACTTCAAAATATTTCTAATTAAACTAAAAAGCATTTCAATCCTAGATTTAGAATTGAAATGCTTTTTACTTATCTCATTAATCTATTTATTTCTTCCATAAAGGTATTAATATCTTTGAATTGCCTATACACAGAAGCAAATCTTACATATGAAACCTCATCGATTTCTTTAAGTCTCTCCATAACCATTTCACCTATGTAGTTCGATTGGACTTCGGTCATCATCTTATTTGATATTGTCTTTTCAATATCTTCTGCAATTTCTTCTATTTGTTTTCTAGAAATAGGTCTCTTTTGACATGCTATAATTAATCCATTCACAATCTTTTCTTTATTGAAATTCTCTCTAGTTGAATCTTTCTTAATAACTAAAATTGGAATATCTTCTACCTTTTCGTATGTTGTATATCTTTTATTGCAATTTGAACATTCTCTTCTTCTTCTTATTGTGGTATTATCATCTGTTGATCTTGAATCAACTACCTTACTTTCTTGAAAAGAACAAAAAGGGCACTTCATAGATAGCTCCCACCTTTCTGTACATTAAATTACTTATTCTATACCGTTATTATACATATTTTTTCCTTTCCTGACTAGATGCTATCTGTAAATATTATCATCTCTTGAAATAATATTTAAATCATCGACTGATACCAAAATAACATCTATACCTATTTTTTCTATATTATCCCACGGAATCTCTATTTCCTCTCCCTTTCCAAACCATCCTTTACTTTCTCCAGGTAGAATCAATGATTGTACTTTATCATCTTCACAATCTAATTTTATATCGCTTATATATCCAAGCTTTCTTCCTGTATTTATATCTATTATCTCCATATTTCTCATAGCATTAATTGAATGTAAATTTTCTTCCATTTAAACTCCCCCTTTACATTTTACATTTATATTCAAAAGTATAGTCATTTATTATATTTATCTAAAGAAAAAGAACTCCTTAAGAGTTCTTTTTCTAAATATACTTCCTCATATGTTTAAGTGCTGTCTTTTCTAGTCTTGAAACTTGTGCCTGAGATATACCTATCTCATCTGCTACTTCCATCTGCGTTCTTCCTCTGAAAAATCTAAGATTTAATATTAACTTTTCTCTATCCGTTAATCTCTTCATAGCTTCATTTATTGAGATATTTTCCAACCAATTTTCATCAGTATTTTTAGAATCACTAATTTGATCCATAACATATATTGCATCTCCGCCATCATGATATATTGGTTCAAATAAAGATACAGGATCTTGTATAGCATCTAGTGCAAATACAACATCTTCTCTAGGTATCTCTAATTCTTTTGCTATTTGTGAGATATTTGGTTCCTTATTATTATCCTTAACCAATCTATCTCTTACTAACAATGCTTTATATGCTATATCTCTTAATGACCTACTAACTCTTATTGAATTATTATCTCTTAAATATCTTCTAATTTCTCCAATTATCATTGGAACTGCATAAGTTGAAAACTTAACATTTTGGGAAAGGTCAAAATTATCAATAGCTTTCATAAGTCCTATGCATCCAACTTGAAATAAATCATCAACATTTTCTCCTCTATTATTAAATCTTTGAATTACACTTAATACTAATCTTAAATTTCCTTTTATAAATGCTTCTCTTGCACTATTATCTCCAGATTGCATCTTTAATAAAAGCTCTCTTTTTTCTTTTTCTTTAAGTATAGGAAGCTTTGCAGTATTTACTCCACATATTTCAACTTTATTAATGATCAATATCATCAACTCCTTTTGGAAGTAATATCATCACACTAAAAAGTATTTCCGCAAGCTAATAGTTTTATACTAAAGACAACCTAAACCATTTTACTAATTTCTTTTTTCAATCTATTTATTATCTTTTTTTCTAACCTTGAAATATAAGATTGGGATATGCCTAAAAGGTCTGCAACCTCTTTCTGTGTCTTTTCATTTGTACCATTTAAACCAAATCTTAGCTTTACAATTTCTTTTTCTCTCTCATTTAAATTTTTCAGCGCAATAAATAATAATTGCTTATCTACCTCATCTTCAATTAGATTATAAATTATATCATTTTCTGTACCTAAAATATCTGACAAAAGAAGTTCATTCCCATCCCAATCAATATTTAAAGGTTCATAAAATGATATTTCAGCTTTAATTTTATTATTTCTTCTTAAATGCATAAGTATTTCATTTTCAATACATCTAGATGCATATGTTGCAAGCTTTATCTTTTTTTCAGGATTAAAAGTATTTACGGCTTTAATAAGTCCAATAGTACCTACAGAAATTAAATCTTCTACATATACCCCTGTATTTTCAAATTTTCTAGCTATATAAACAACAAGTCTTAAATTTCTTTCTATTAAAGTGCTCCTAACCTCTTCATCTCCATCTTTTAATTTATTTACAAGTTCCTCTTCTTCATCTTTAGAAAGGGGAGGTGGAAGAGCATCGCTTCCTCCTACATAATGAAGTTTCTTTCTGAATAAACCTAACTTTTCTAATATTCTATTTAATAAAATCTGAATTTTTATCATAATACCCTCCTTATATTACCCCTCTTGATAATAATGCATTAAACTCATTATCTCTACTTAAAGTGTCTTTACATGGACACAATATTGCATCTATTTCTCTAAAGGTCTCTCCACTTTTTTTAAGTTTTATATTGTTTACTTTAAATCCCTTTAAGCTTCCATTGTATCCAATAGCGCTATAGGGAATATAAAACACTCCTTCACTTTTTACATCTAATGTATTTAAGTAATCTTCTTCAACTAATATACAAGGTAAATTAGTAATTGGTTCCCTAAGTTCATTTCCAGAATCTAAAAATCCTTTTATCATAATAACCTTATCTTTAAGTGTTATCTCAATATCATAGAAGAAATCTCTTATTATATTTTTTTCTCTTATATAACTTGTGATTCTCTCTAGAGCTACAAAAAGAATAGCTACACAAATAATTAAATACTTTACCTTAAAATTATTTATCATAATACCATTTTTTATTGAATATTCATTAGTTATAACAGCTATTTTAAAACAAATTCCACTTAAAACACATGCTGACGCTATAAATGTTGCCCCACATTTTAAAGCATTTCCTATCTTTTTATTTCCTAATGGAATATAAGCTAAGCTTAATGAAACAATAACTTGAAAGAAATTATTAGATAGCCAATTTAACTCTTCAAAAACCATTGTTAAGGTGTACAAAGCTCCTAAGGCTGCTGCAAATATACATTTTTTAAATGAATACTTTTCCCTAAGTACTCTATAAGATATTGTTAGCAAAAATAAATTGACTAAAAAATTTTCAATTAATAATATATCTACATATATATCCACTTCATCGCCCTCCTAATAAAATTATATAACTATATCTTTTAAAATTTTGTCATATTAATTGTTAAGAATAATAGTTTTTAACTGATTTTTTTTACATATAACTACACTAAAACTTCTTTTAGTTTTTTTATTACTTTTTGTTGATATTTACATATATAATTCATCTATTTTTTTATAATTTTTCAAAAAAAAATAGAGACTTATATTTTTTATATAAGTCTCTATTAGTTACCCTTAATTATTTTACTTTTACATCATCTACTGAAACATGTGCTGAACTTTGTGGCAAACTCTCTTTTCCTTCTTTAACTGACATAAATGAAGTAGGTTTTACAATCCTAGATTCAGTAAACTTAGGTTTATCATAAACAAAATCATTATTACCTGAATATAAATACTTCATCTCTTCTATTTGTGCTCCTATACTTTGAGCATACCATGGAGTTGTTGCATATTGATGCCATATTAAATCTACATTAGGTGAAAATCTCATTTTATATAAAGTATTTTGTTTATATTTTGAACTATTTACATAGTTACTTGATACAAAACTTGCTGCTCCTTCTATAGCTTTATCAACAGTTGTCCATCCATGATTATATGCATATGTTGTTCCAAGAATTAAAGCTCTATTTGGAAATACTGCTGAATTATCATAAGCTCCTATTCCAAATAAATTATAAACAGTTACAGGTTTTGCAAGTTTGATCATTTCATACCCTATTAACTCACCTTTACTATTATATTTTCCTTTATCAGGATTAGCTATTTCAGTAATAGTAACCCCTTTAGCTAATTTACTCTTACCATAGCCTGTCTCATGTATTGATTGAGCCGCAAAATATAGTGGATCAATATCAAATTTCTTTGATGCATTAACAAATCCCTGTGCATGTCCCTTTAAAACACCAGCATCTTTGCTATTAAAATAATTATTTAATCCACTTACACTAACATTTCTAAATTCATCTAATCTTAAAAATTGTGATTGATTAGTTGCTTTATTTGGATTTATATATTTTTCATATTCATTATAACTATAAGCTGGAACTCTAGATTGTTGTAGCTTTATATATGAATCCATAGACATATGATAATTAGTTGTTACATCAGTTCCATTCTCTGGTTTATTATTATTATTATTATTATTTTCTGCTTCTTCTTTAGAAATTTCTTTTATAAATTCTTTTGCTGAGAATCCAGTAATATTACCATCTTTTATTTTATAGAAATTATTTTCCTCACCTAAAATTTCAATAATGTCACCATTTCTTAAGTTTCCTATTATTTTAGAACTTGTATTTGCTTTTTCTCTTATTCTAAGCTCACTATTCACTTGTACTTTTCCAAACTTTTTCATTACCTCTGGCTTTTCAGGTTTTTCAGGTTTGTTATTTGAATTTTCTCCATTTGGATAGAATTTTACATAGTCTTGACTTATATATCCACTTAAACTTCCTTTTTTAATCTTATACCATGATCCTTCTTTCCCTAAAACATCAAAAGTATCTCCATTTAATAAATATCCAACGATCCCATGATTTGTTCCTGGACCCTTTCTTACTCTTAAGTTACTTGTGATATTTATAACCTTACCTGTTCCTTCTACTTTATTTGATGGTTTATTATCATTACTACTATTACTGTTGTTATTACTACTATTATTGCTACTTCCATTAGTTATTTTTACATAATCTTGACTTACATAACCATAACCACTTCCATGTTTTATCTTATACCATGATCCTGATTTTGAAATTATCTCAAGCTTACTTCCATTTTTTAAGTAACCAAGTGTTTCTGAATTTGTTGATGCACTTTTTCTTACTCTTAAACTTGAAGTTATATTAATTACAATCCCTTGTTTTATACTCTCTGGTGGCTTATTATTACTATTGTTATTACTACTATTATTGTTACTATTTTCACCAGTTATTTTTACATAATCTTGATGTACATAACCATAACCGCTTCCATGTTTTATTTTATACCATGATCCTGATTTTGAAATTATCTCAATCTTACTTCCGTTTTTTAAATAACCAAGTGTTTCCGAATTTGTTGATGCACTTTTTCTTATTCTTAAACTTGAAGTTATGTTAATTACTACTCCTTGTTTTATGTTCTCTGTTAGCCTATTACTACTGCTATTATTATTATGAGTATTTCCAGTGCTTGTAACTTTTACATAATCACCATGAACATATCCCGTTTTACCATCAACTTTAATTTTATACCATACGCCTTCTTTTCCTAATATATCAAAGTTTTCTCCATTTTTTAAATATCCTATAACATTACTACTAGTGGAAGCAGAACTCCTTAACCTTAAAGTAGAAGTAATATTAATTACTTTGCCTTTTGACCCTGCTGATCTTGATTCATTATTTATCTGTTCTACATAATCTTCATGAACAAATCCAATTCTTCCTCCATTTTTGATCTCATACCATGAACCTTCTTTTCCTAGTATCTCAAAAGTTTGTCCCTCTCTAAGATATCCTATGACACTACTCCTAGTGCTTGGGTCTTTTCTAATTCTTAGATTAGTTTCAACATTTACTACTTTTCCTTTATTTGAAGTTCTTTTGAGACCGAAAGTATTAACATTATTTTTATGAGTATCTGCAAATGCTTTGGTATTATCAAATATAAATGAACCTGTAGTTGCTGCTATAACCAATAGCATAGTTGTAATTTTTTTCTTATTCATACTAATCTCCCCATATATAACATTATTTTTCTCGATTATTAATATTCTCTTTAATTTTACCATATTCTTTTATCTGATTAAATAATTTATTCATCTATTTTTTCCATTTTTTCATTTATTATTAACTTTTTTGTAACTTTATTGTATAAAAAAACCTTGGAAATTAAATTCCAAGGTTTAAAAATTTCTGTTATTAGTTTGATCTTCTTGGTCTTCTTAAGAATGTAGGTATAGATAAATCTTCTTCTGTATAAGTTATAGTTGAACTTACAGTTTCTTCAGAAGTTGTGGCTGCAACTTCTTCCTTAGCTTCTTCAACCTTTTCTTCAACTTGTTGTTTTATTTGAGATTTAACCTCTACCTTAGCAGTTTCCTTTGGAGAAGCTCCTATTGCATCTTCTTCGAAACCAGTTGCAATAACAGTTATTCTAATTTCATCTTGTAATGTTTCATCTATAACTGCCCCGAAAATTATATTAGCATCTGCATCTGCTGCTTCTCTTACAACATCTGCCGCTTCATACACTTCAAGTGCTCCAAGGTCTGCTCCACCTGTAAAGTTTAAAATTACACCTGTTGCTCCTTCAATTGAAGTTTCAAGTAATGGTGATGCAATTGCCTCTTTAACAGCATCAGCTGCTCTATTATCACCATTTCCATGTCCAACTCCCATATGCGCTAAACCTTTATTTAACATAACCGCTTTTATATCAGCAAAGTCAGCATTAACTACCCCTGGGATAGTTATAAGGTCAGAAATCGCTTGTACACCTTGTCTTAAAACATCATCAGCCAATCTAAATGAATCTAGTAAAGTTGTCTTTTTATCAGCCATAAATAATAATCTTTCATTTGGTATTATTACTAATGTATCAACTTTTTCTTTTAATTTAGCTATACCCATCTCAGCATGTCTCATTCTTCTTTTTCCTTCAAATGGGAAAGGCTTAGTTACAACACCTACTGTAAGTATTTCTAATGACTTAGCTATTTCTGCAACTACTGGTGCAGCCCCTGTTCCTGTTCCACCGCCCATACCAGCAGTTATAAATACCATGTTCGCTCCTTTAATAGCAGCTGTTATTTCTTCTCTACTTTCTTCAGCTGCTTTTTGACCTATCTCAGGGTTCGCTCCTGCGCCTAGTCCTTTTGTAAGCTTTTCTCCGATTTGAATTTTTTGATTGGCATGTGATAACATAAGTGCTTGTTTATCTGTATTAATAGCTATAAATTCTACATTCTTTAATCCTTCAACTATCATTCTGTTTACAGCGTTGCTTCCTCCGCCTCCACAGCCTATTACCTTTATATTAGTTAATTCTTGCATATCCACTTCAAAATCTAACAAAACAATTCCTCCTTTAGAAAATATCCTCTAGTAAACTTCTTAATTTTCCCCTAATGCCTTTATTATTCCTTTTTTTCTTAACATGATCATCTTTTTTTATATCACATTCTTCATTTCTATTTATATCACTTATTTTTTCAAATCTTAAAGTATTACCTTTAACATCTTTTGTAAAATCTTCACATATTAATTCTACCCTATCATGTACCTCTTTAACAATAGCTAATGAGGTAATATTTGAAAAATTTTGCATACCAAAATCATTTTTTGTAAATATACGAACTCTATCATTCATAATTTCTTTTGATAGCTTATTTATATTTTCAAAGTTTGTTAAAGAATCACTACATAGAATTATACTACATAGATTATCAAAATGACCAGTATTTTTTAATTCATTATTTACATAATTAAGAATTTCTTCAATTCTAGCTTCACAAACTTTATAAAAAAGTTCTTTATGAATACTTTTTTCATTCAAAACAAGTTCTTTTTCATCTTTTTCATTGTAAAGTGTCTCATAGTTACTACTGTATTTACATTTTATTTCTTCTGCTTCTTCACTAGAAAGCCCACCACAAATTGATAAATCACTTGTTATATTATTACCACCTAGAGGAATAGAAAATAATTCTTTAACTATTCCATCTTTAAATATAGCTACTTCTGTAAGTGCTGCTCCACTTTCTACCATAACTCTTTCTCCAAGTTGATCCCTAAAGAAAAAGATTTTTTTAAGTGACATTATGTTAACTATAAAACCTTTAATATTATATCTTGTCCCTATACACAAATCCATATATTTTTTTATTATATCTTTTTTACAAATAACAACAGTAGCATTTATTAAAAGCTTGTCTCCTTCTAAGGTTTCAGCTAAATTCAAGCTAAGTTTATCATCAACTTTATAATAATTTATAAAAATATCACATATCTCTTCATCTGCATTTACAAAAGTATTTTCTCTAATATATTTCAATGAATTACTAAGAGTCTTAGGAGATACTACACCATTAATATCGTCTTCAAAATTACTTTCTTGGATTTTAACATCTATAGATGGTAATCCTATGTAAATATCTTTAATTTCTCTATTTATATCTTTTTCTAAATTATCTAAAGCTTCAAGAAATGCTTCTTTGCATTTTTCAATATCAGCTATTTTCCCCTTTTCAACACCCTTTGAATAAACACAAGAACTTCCTAATATCTCAACTTCTTTCCCAATTGATGATAGTCCACATGAAGCTGAAATTTTTTGGGTCCCTATATCTATTGCTGTAACTAAAAATTCTTGCATTTTCCCTATCTTCCCTCCTGTCATTTCTACTTACATTTATATATTCAACATATATTTATAAATTCCTTTTTATTTTTTTCTTTTAATAATATATTAATATTTTCGTTATTTTTGCTTAATACCTTTGAATAAAATAAATGATCATTAATCAAATTTCTTAATTAATGATCATTTATACTTATTTTTTAATAATTATAATTCTAAAGCATCATCATTCTTTTCAATATTTCTTTATCAACAGAATATGTCATTGCAGTTTCCGGAGTTATACTTCCATTTCTTGCAAGTTCTGCTAAAGACATATCCATAGTCTTCATCCCATACTTACTTCCTGTTTGTATTGCTGATTCAATCTGATGAGTTTTTCCTTCTCTAATTTGATTTTGTATTCCCGGTGTAACTACCATTGTCTCAAGTGCAGCAATTCTTCCTTTTCCATCTATATTAGGAACTAATTGCTGTGATATTATCCCTTGCAAAACTGCCGCAAGCTGTATTCTTATTTGCTGTTGTTGATGTGGTGGAAAAACGTCTATTATTCTATCTATTGTTTTTGCCGCACCAATAGTATGTAGAGTCGAGAATACTAAATGCCCTGTTTCAGCTGCTGTTATAGCAATAGCAATAGTTTCTAAATCTCTCATTTCTCCTACAAGTATAACATCTGGATCTTCCCTTAAAATTGCTTTTAATGCATTTTGGTAGCTTTTACTATCTTTACCGATTTCTCTTTGGTTTATAATACACTTTTTATGTTTATGAAGATACTCTATTGGATCTTCTAAAGTAATTATATGAGCGCTTCTTGTAGAATTTATTTCATTAATCATAGCTGCAAGAGTAGTACTCTTACCACTTCCTGTTGGTCCTGTTACAAGAACTAGACCTCTTTGTTTTTTCACTAAATCTCTTACTACGTTTGGATGTTTTAATTCATCTAAAGTTGGAATCTTTAAACTTATAGCTCTTAATGCTATTGCATCACTATTTCTTTGCTTAAATACATTAACTCTAAATCTCCCTGTCCCAGGTAATGAATATGATGTATCAGCTTCTCCTACATCATTATATTCATCAAATTTGTTTCCTAATATTTCTTTGGCAAATCCTTCTATGGAATCTTGAGTTAAATTTTCATTCCCAAGAGGCATTAATTTGCCATTTAATCTTACTGTCGGTGGTATACCAACTGTTAAATGTAAATCTGATGCATTTAACTCTGTTGTTTTACCTAATAATTCTCTTAAAGTATACATTTTCTTTCCTCCAACCTATTGATTTCCCCACATTCTCTATATTTCTATAAAAACAACTAAATTCCTCTATTTTTATAGAGGAATTTAGAACAAATTTACATACCTTTTCCATATAGAACCTTTTGGAGTTTTTTTAAGGCTTTCTTCTCTATTCTAGAGACGTATGATCTTGATATATTTAATTTTGCAGCAATTTCTCTTTGAGTTTTACTTTTTCCATCTTGAAGACCATATCTCATAATAATTATATCATGTTCTCTCTCTGTAAGTATCTCTTCCATCTTTTTATACAAAGCTTTTACTTGAAGATTATTTTCAACTTTTTCAAGTACAGAATCCTTATCACTACTAAGTACATCAATTAGACAAATTTCATTTCCTTCTTTATCAACACCTATGGGGTCTTGCAGATAAACTTCTCCTTTTTGCTTTTTATTATTTCTAAATAACATTAGTATTTCATTTTCTATACACCTTGATGCATATGTTGCAAGCCTTGTACCCTTATCAACATCAAAGGAATCTATTGCTTTAATAAGTCCTACTGTTCCAATAGAAATTAATTCATCAACATCTTTATTTGGAAAAGAATACTTTTTAACTATATGTGCTACTAACCTTAGATTCCTTTCAATTAATACACTCTTAGCTCCCTTATCCCCCTCTTTCAATTTCCTTAAATATTTTTCCTCTTCTTTTTCATCAAGAGGTGTAGGGAAAGTGTTATTATTAGAGATGTATCCAGTTAAAAATACAGTGTTACAGAGCAAATCAATAAAATTCGATATTACTAACACTTTCATCCTCCTTATAGTGCTTACTAATATCATATGATTTTTATAAGGAAAACTTGCTTTATCTTATAAAAAATATAGTTTTCTTTATAGTAAAAGACTACATTTAAAATATGTAGCCTTATTATTACTTCTTATTTAATTGTAATACTATATCTTTAAATATAGGAGCTGCTGTATTACCTCCACCTATATTTTCATCTTCTTTTTCTACTAAGTCTGGAACAAAAACAATCATTGTGTATTGTTTATTATTTATTGTAAAGTATCCTGCAAACCATCCATGAGTAGTGTTGTTACTACTTGAAGATGATCCTGTCTTTCCTCCCATGTCGATACCTTGAATAAATGCACTTTTACCTGTTCCATTTAAAGTAGCTTCCTTCATTCCATTTTTAACTATTTTACTTGTAGTTTGTGTAAATATTCTCTCTTTTTGTGTCTCATATTTTTTTACTACCTTATCATTATTATCTAATACACTTTCTAATATATATGGTTTTATAAATACTCCATCATTTATAAAAGTATTTATAGCTCCAAGCATTTGTATAGGTGATACATTTATTGATTGCCCTATTGGAATAAGAGCCATAAGATTATTATTCTTAGGATCGTCATTTGTAGGTTTTACTCCAGAAGTTTCATTTCTTCCTTCTCCTTGTATTCCAATAACTCTCTTAAACAGTCCTAATTTTTCACTATACTCCATTAACTTATCATACCCAACTTTACGTCCTATAGCTCCAAATACATCATTACAAGATTTGACTAATCCTTGATTTATTGTAAGTGTTCCGTGAACTTTTCCATTACACATCTTTCCATTACATACTACTGTATTATAAGGAGTTACAAAGCCTTCCTCTAAAGCTGCCCCATAAGTTATAAGTTTATAAATAGACCCTGGCTCATACCCCATACCTTCTATTCCTAAATTTACGTTAGCTTCACTTTCATTTTTTTGAACTAAAGCTTTAATTTTTCCTGTATCACTTTCCATAATACTTACACCTACATTTTTATATCTTTGATATTTTTCTTTTGATAGCACATCCCTAATTTTACTATCGAATTCTTTATCTATTGTAAGTTTTATGTTTCTATTATTATTATTTATAACAAGTTCATCACCTGCATATACATTTCTTTCATCAAGATAAAAATTCTTTTTAGGAATTTCATTATTTTTTATATTATTATATATCTCTTCTTCTATGGATCCCTGTACTATATTTTTATCAGTTATATTTGAGAATATCCCACTTACAGACCAAGCTTCCTTTCTATCTACTTTATCACTAATAAATGTATATACTCCTTTTAAATTGTCCAATTTATTTATTTTATTATAAGTTTCCTCTGAAATAGTGTAGTATAATTTCCCCT
Source organism: Clostridium perfringens (assembly GCA_040144665.1). GTDB lineage: Bacteria > Bacillota > Clostridia > Clostridiales > Clostridiaceae > Clostridium > Clostridium perfringens_A. Next base: position 22,408 of record JBBVGE010000167.1, on the reverse strand, counting down.
GACTTTTCATTATATCAGTATAATTAAAATCACCATTTTCTCCTTTCATAATAAAATTTAAAGCCATTAAATCTTCTAAAGTTTCACCATAATTATTTAAACTAAAAGGTCTTGAATCTATTACTAGTACATATTTCTTTTCATATTCTACCAAATCTTTTCCATTTGTATCTAATAACATATATTTATTATCACTTATACTTTCAGTTTGATGATTCTTATAATTTGCTTCAACTCTTTCTGTAGGATGAATACTTAAAAAATACAATCTAACGGATAATAGAGTAAATATAAGCATCAAAAAAGCTAATAAAGCCTTACACCTTTTTAAATCTATTCTCTTCATAAAAGGAAAACACCTCCCTTAGCTAATTCTTGACTAAGAAAAGGTGTTTTATACAGCTTATTTTAATGTATCTTTAATTTTTGAAACTAATATATCTATAGCTACTTTATTGTGTCCACCTTCTGGAACAATTATATCTGCATATCTTTTTGTTGGTTCAGTAAATTGCATATGCATAGGTCTAACTACTGAAAGATATTGTTCTACTACAGAATCAACATCTCTTCCTCTTTCATTTATATCTCTAACTAGCCTTCTTAATATTCTTATATCGGCATCTGTATCTACGTATACTTTTATGTCTAAAAGATCTCTTATTCTTTCATCTTCAAGTACAAGAATACCTTCAACGATTATTATATCTCTAGGCTCTACATTTATAGTTTCTTCTGCTCTATTATGTACAGTAAAATCGTATATAGGCTTTTTAATAGGCTCTCCATTTATTAAGCAATGTAGATGTTCTATTAATAAATCATTATCAAATGCCTTTGGATGATCATAGTTTGTTTTTGTTCTTTCTTCCATTGTTAAATGGCTTTGATCCTTATAATATGCATCTTGTTGTATCATAGCTATGCATTCTTCACTAAAGCTATTATATATTTCATCTGCTATAGTACTCTTTCCTGAACCTGTTCCTCCAGTTATTCCAATAAGTATAGGTTTTTTCATTAATTTGCCTCCTATTTATCTCCAATTTCTAAAGTTTGTTTTCCTCTAATTAACATATCATTTTCTTTTAGAGGTGTATCAACTTTCATCTTAAAGATCATATGTGCTCTATTAGCAACATTAGTCTCAACATCTTTTTCTACATCATACATTGAATTCATCTTTATTGAGAAATTAGGTGTATAAGGTCTTAATATATCAACATTATCTCCCTCAAACACTCTATTTTTTTGCATTATAGTAGCAGTCATAGTTTCCTCGTCAAATTCCTTTACTATTCCTACTATGTCATAATCTCTTATATATGATGAATCATCATAATTTTGTTCTCCTGTTTTACCAAAGAAGAATCCTGTATGATATGGTCTATGGCTAACCTTTAATAAGATATCCATCCACTCTTGTTTAAATTTATAATTATCTGGATCTTCCCAGTAACTATCTAAAGCTTCTCTATATGCTTTAACTACTGAAGCAACGTAGAATTCACTCTTCATTCTTCCTTCAATTTTAAATGAGTATATTCCACTTTGAACTAACTCAGGTATATGATGAATCATACATAAATCCTTAGAATTCATTATATATGTTCCTTTATCATCTTCTATAACAGGGAAATAAACATCTGGTCTTGTTTCTTCAACTAAGAAATACTTATATCTACAAACATTAGCACATGTTCCCTTATTAGAATCTCTTCCTAACATATAATTAGAAATTAAACATCTTCCTGAATAAGCCATACACATTGAACCATGTACAAAACCTTCTAAGTCACATCCTTCTGGAAGATTATCTCTAAATCCATGTATTTCATTAAATGTCATTTCTCTAGCAAGTACTATTCTCTTAACGCCTAAATCATACCAGAATTTAGCTGCTCTCCAGTTTACTGTGTTAGCTTGTGTACTTAAGTGTATTTCTAAGTTAGGAGCTACTTCCTTAGCTACTGCTATTATTCCAGGGTCAGCTACTATAATAGCATCAATTCCTAAAGCCTCTAATCCTTTTATATAATTTTCCATTCCATTTAAATCAAAATTACGTGGAAATACGTTCATTGTCACATAAAGCTTTCTTCCTCTTTCATGACAATACTTAACTCCTTCAGCTATCTCTTCGTTTGTAAAATTCCCAGCGAAAGCTCTTAAGTTTAATCTGCTTCCACCTATATATACAGCATCTGCTCCAAAATCTATAGCAATTTTTAATTTTTCTAAATTTCCAGCAGGTGCTAAAATTTCAGGTTTTCTCATCTTTAAAACTACCTCCTTTTAGTTATAGCAATACCATCTCCCATTGGAATGACAGAGGTTATTAAATTTTCATCATTTGAGACCATCTCCAAGTATGTTCTCATTCTCTTTACTATTGTAATTTTTCTTCTTTTTACTAAATCTTGTGATGGAACCATCCCTCTAAATAATACATTATCAGCTATTATAATTCCATCTTCTTTTAATAATCTTAAACAATGTGGCAAGAAATGATTATAATGTCCTTTTCCTGCATCCATAAATATTAAATCGAACTCTTCATCAAGATTCTCTAAAACCTCAAGACAATCCCCTTCTTTTATTGTAATCTTATCTTCAAGATTAAATCTTTTAATATTTTCTTTTGCAAGTTCTATCATTTCTTTGCTTCTCTCTATAGTAACAATATCAGGATTTGTTTTTGAAGCATCATACATAAGTATAGAAGAGTATCCTATTGCAGTTCCAAGTTCTAAAATCTTCAATGGTTTTTTCATGCTAACCATAAATTCCAAAAACTTACCAGCTTCTTTTTGAACTATAGGAACTCCATTTTCTTTTGCAAAATCTTCTAACTCTTTAAGCTTTCCACTACTTTCTCCAATTAATCCTCTTAAATATTCTTCCATATAGTCATAAGTAATTCCACTCATATGTTCCTCCACGATAATTTAATATCCAAATTCAACTTTCTTCTTCTCAAAATCTGGATAGCTACTTGTGAAATAGTGTTCTCCAGTTTTAGGATCTAGTAGATAATATAAATAATCTGTTTTTGCAGGTTTAACCGCTGCAATTAACGAAGGTTTTCCAGGGCTTGCTATAGGTCCTACTGGTAATCCTTTATTTTTATATGTATTATATGGTGAATTAACTTCTAAATGTTTATATAATACTTTATCTACATGCTTTCCTAATGCATAAATAACAGTTGCATCTATTTGAAGCGGCATACCTTTTTTAATTCTATTATTAATAACCGAAGCTATAAGAGGTCTATCTCTTTCTGTTCTAGCTTCTCTTTCAATTAATGACGCTTTAGTTACTACTTCATCAATTTTATTTGTCGGAACAGTCACCCCTGTTTCATTTTCAACTTCCTTCATTACAGATTGAAACTTGTCAAGCATAGTCTTTATAACTTTATCTGGCGTAACTCCCTTTGGGAATGAATATGTATCTGGGAATAAAAATCCTTCTAATGCATATCTTCTTTTGTTATCTTTCTTTATGTAATCTGGAAGAGGATAATTGTTAACTGCTTTTAAAAATTCTTCTTTTGAAAATAATTCATCTTTTTGAAGAACCTCGGCTATTTGCTGTACAGTATACCCCTCTGGAATAACAACTTTAACAGTACTTTCTGTTTCTAACGTCTTTAAAAATTCAGCTAGAGTTATATCTGTTTTAATTGTATATGTACCTTTTGATACCTTAGGAACAATCTTGTTTAATTTCAAATAAACTTTTATAAAAAATTCATTTTTAATTAAGCTCTTTTCTTTAAGTTCATTCAGTAAAGTATAGAATCCTTCACCTTCATTAACCTCAACTACTATACTATCTTTATCCGATTTTAAGGGATGATCTATAGTTCTAGTATACATAAAAATAGTACCACATAATAAAATTACTAAGAGTACAAAAACTATTAAGATTCCTTTAGATTTCTTCATAAAATCCCCCTATATATAAAAGTAAATAGCCAGTATTTCGGCTATTCACTTTATTATAATACTTTTTTTTCACTTTATAAAGATAAAATTAGGGTAATTACTTCTTACTTCTGCTTGTTCTTCTTCTTCTTTCAGCACTATCTAGGATAGTTTTTCTCATTCTTACATTTTCTGGAGTTACTTCAACTAATTCATCACTGTTAATGAATTCTAAAGCTTTTTCTAAAGTCATCTTTATTGGTGGTACTAATTTAACTGCATCATCAGCACCTGATGATCTTGTATTTGTAAGCTTCTTACCTTTACATACATTTATATCTATATCTTCTGCTCTTCCACATACTCCAACGATCATTCCTTGGTATACTGGTGTACCAGCATCTATAAATAATGATCCTCTTTCTTGAGCATTAAATAATCCGTATGCTATAGCATCTCCTTGTTCAAATGACACTATTGATCCTCTACTTCTTCCTGGAATCTCACCCTTAAATGGCGCATATCCATGGAATACGTGGTTCATTATACCATTACCCTTTGTATCTGTCATGAATTCATTTCTAAATCCGATAAGACCTCTAGCTGGTATTACAAATTCTAATCTAGTATAACCATTTACTGCTGATGTCATATTAACCATTTCACCTTTTCTTGGTCCAAGCTTTTCCATTACAGGTCCCATGAACTCTTCAGGTACATCTATAGTTAAGTATTCCATAGGTTCTACTTTCTTTCCGTTTTCTTCCTTGAAGATAACGTTAGCTTTTGATACTTGTAATTCGTATCCTTCTCTTCTCATTGTTTCTATTAATACTGAAAGGTGTAATTCACCTCTACCTGAAACTTCGAAGCAATCTGGAGTTATTTCTCTAACTCTTAAACTTACATTAGTTTCAAGTTCCTTCATTAATCTATCTCTTAAGTGTCTTGAAGTTATGAAATCACCTTCTTGACCTGCAAATGGTGAATCATTTACCATAAAGTTCATGCTAAGTGTTGGCTCATCGATTTCTACAAATGGAAGAGCTTCTGGATTCTGTGAATCAGCTATTGTTTCTCCAATATTAGCATCACCTACACCACTTAAAGCTATTATATCTCCAATTGAAGCACTTTCAACTTCTTCTCTCTTTAATCCATTATATCCAAATAATGATGTAACTTTATAGTTTGATGTACTTCCATCTTGTCTTACTAAAGCTACTGGTTGGTTCTTTTTAACTGTTCCTCTATGAATCTTACCAATTGCAATTCTACCAACATATTCGTTTGAATCTAATGTAGTAACAAGCATTTGTAATGGTCCATCTGCATATCCTTCTGGTGATGGAACACGTTCTAAAATTGTATCAAATAAAGGAGTCATATTTTCATTTGTATCCTCTACATTATGTCTTGCAAAACCATCTCTTGCTGAAGCATATATTATTGGGAAATCTAATTGTTCGTCATCAGCACCTAATTCTAGGAATAATTCAAATACTTCATCAATAACTGCTTCTGGTCTAGCATCTGGTTTATCTATTTTATTTATAACAACTACTGGTCTTAATCCTAATTCTAATGCTTTCTTAAGAACAAATTTAGTTTGAGGCATTGGTCCTTCATATGAGTCAACTACTAATAATACTGAATCAACCATTTTAAGTACACGTTCAACTTCTCCTCCGAAGTCAGCATGTCCTGGAGTATCAACTATATTAATTTTTACTCCGTTATAATGTACTGCAGTATTTTTTGAAAGAATTGTGATTCCTCTTTCTTTTTCTAAATCATTTGAATCCATGGCTCTTTCTTGTACTTTTTCATTAGATCTAAAAGTATGGCTATCTTTTAATAATGCATCGACTAAAGTAGTCTTCCCGTGGTCAACGTGGGCTATGATAGCTATATTTCTAATATCTTCTCTTTTAATTAATTCCATTATATTCCTCCATCTTTTTAGCTTTACTTTTGTTTTTTCTATGTAAACCTATAATATTTTTTTTCAAAAAGAAAATTGGATACTTGTGTACCCAATTCTCGCACTAATTTATATTCTAATCTTTACTTTTTAAAAAGTCAATATAAATGATTGCTAAATGAACCACTTATTCAATTAAATTTCCATTATTATTGGAAGTATCATAGGTTTTCTCTTAGTCTTCTCATATAAGAAGTTTCTAAGTTCATCTCTAATTCTACTCTTTATAGTTGCCCAATCAGTAATCTTTGACTTTTCACATTCGTTTAAAACTTCCTTAACAATTTCTCTTGCATCATCCATAAGACCTTCTGATTCTCTTACGTATACAAACCCTCTTGAAATTATATCAGGACCAGCAATAACCGATGCACTTTCTCTATCAAGTGTTACAACAACAGTTAAAATACCATCTTGTGAAAGATGCTTTCTGTCTCTTAAAACTATATGCCCAACATCTCCGACACCCAATCCATCAACAAGCACTTGACCTGATGTTACAGATCCATTTTTCTTTATCGAATTACGTGTTATTTCAATCAAATCTCCTGTTTCTGGTAAAACATAATTTCTTGGATTTAATCCAACACTAACTGCAAGTTCTGCATGTTGCTTTAAATGTCTATATTCACCATGTACAGGAATAAAGAACCTTGGTCTTACTATAGTTTGTATAAGCTTTAACTCCTCTTGACAAGCATGCCCTGAAACGTGAACATTCTCATCAGATCCATATACAACTTCTGCACCTTTTTTAAATAATTGATTTATAACCTTTGATACTAATTTTTCATTACCTGGTATTGGAGTAGCTGATATTATGACAGTATCCCCTTCAACTATTGTAATCTTTCTGTGTTCTGAAGCTGCCATTCTAGCAAGAGCTGACATAGGCTCTCCTTGGCTTCCTGTAGTTATAATAACTATCTCTTCGTTTTTATATTTTTGTGTAGCATCAATCGTTATCAAAGTATCTTTTTGTAATTTTAAATATCCAAGATCTATCGCTACTTGCACGATATTCTCCATACTTCTACCAGATACTGCAACCTTCTTATCATACATTTCTGCTGCAGTTATTATTTGTTGAATTCTATGAATATTTGATGCAAAAGTAGCAACTAAAATCCTACCTTTTGCTCTACCAAATAATCTTTTTAAGCTTTCACCAACTACACTTTCTGACTTTGTATAACCTGGACGTTCTACATTAGTAGAATCCGCCATCATTACAAGCACACCTTTTCTTCCAAGTTCTGCAAGTCTTGCAAAATCTGTTCTAGCCCCATCTATTGGAGTATGATCTATCTTAAAATCTCCTGTGTGTAGAACAACTCCAAGTGGAGTATGAATTGCTATTGCAACTGAATCAGCTATTGAGTGATTAGTCTTAATAAATTCAACCGTTACATTTTGTAATTTTATTTTATCTTTAGGTTTTACTCTAAATAATTTTGTAGTAGCTAAAAGTCCGTGTTCTCTTAACTTTGTTTCTACAATTCCTAGAGTAAGTTTAGTTCCATATATAGGTATATCCAATTGTTTTAAAACATATGGAAGTGCACCTATATGATCTTCATGTCCGTGAGTTAAAAATATTCCTCTAATTTTTTCTTTATTTTTTAATAGATATGATATATCTGGTATAACTATATCAATTCCATACATATCTACATCTGGAAACTTTAAGCCGCAGTCTATAATTACAATATCATCTTTATATTCTACAACTGTAAGGTTCTTCCCGATTTCATCTATTCCACCTAAAGGAATAATTTTAACCTTAGCTCTTTCATTCTTCATATTTCCCCTCCTTATTTAAAATATGTATAAACAAAGGATGTCATCTCTTTTATCTTCGAGAGGATCCTTTAATTATTCTTTATTTTTCTCTATACATTCCTCACATATTCCAAAGAATTTCACACTATGATCTTGTATTTTAAATTTATATTTTGTTTCTATTCTTTGTTCTAATTCATCTAATAAGTCTTCTTCAACTTCAAAAACTTTGTTACATTGATTACAAATTAAATGGTGATGTCTATGTTCTTCATCTTGGTGAATAATTTCATATCTACTACATCCGTCACTTAAATCTAATCTAGATAATAATTTTACTTCCTCAAGTAATAATACTGTTCTATAAACTGTAGCTAAACCTATTTCAGGACAATCTTTTTTTACTTCATCATATATTTCTTCAGCAGTTAAATGTTTTCCTTCATTTTTTATTATAGTATCAACTATAGCTCTTCTTTGAGGAGTTAATTTATATCCTTTTTTCTTTAAATCTTCTTTAAGTTCTTGCATATCAACTGAAATTAAGCTTCCCATTTACAACACCTCTTTCTATGTTCTAATCTTCTTGCATTAATAGGTTATAAGCTTCTTCTACCATTGCAAATTCAGCCTCATCCTCTATATTTATAAGGTTATCGCTTCCATCTTCATCTTTTTCGACTTTAAGAACTACCGCTTCATCTCCTTCTTCATCAGCTGGAGTTAAAACTACATATTCACTATTTAAATCATCTATCTTAAAAAAGCTAATCACTTTAAATGATAACTCATTTCCCTCTTCATCTAATAAATCAATGTATTCTATATCTTTTTCCATATTTATTATCTCCTTTTTTCTTTATTTTAATTATAATACTAAAGTATTGTCAATAAGTATTTTCAATTAATAATCATTTAACGTTTAGATATTCTATCTAAATATCCTTGTAAAATATAAGTTGCTGCTACTTTATCAACTATTTTCTTTCTTTTTCCTCTTGATAAATCTGCCTCAAGCATAGCTCTATGCGCTGCTACAGTTGTAAGTCTCTCATCCCAAAATACTATTTCTAAATCTACTATAGTCTTTAATAATTCACTAAATTCTTGTATCTTTTCTCCAGCAAATCCAATTGAACCATCCATATTTTTAGGTAATCCAATAACTATAGTTTCTACAGAATATTCATCACATATTCTCTTTACAGCTTCTATATCTTCACTTTTTTTAGTTCTTCTTATAGTTGTTATTCCTTGTGCTGTAAATCCTAAAGGATCTGAAATAGCTACTCCAACTGTTTTTTGCCCAACATCTAATCCTAATATCCTCATATTATCTCCCTAAAAACAAAAAGTGCCCTTCAACAGGGCACTTTTTTTATTTTATCTCTAAATAAGATTTTATAACTTCTTCAAGAATTTCATCTCTTTCAAGTTTTCTTACTAAAGCTCTTGCTCCGTTGTAATTTGTAATGTAAGTAGGGTCTCCTGATATTAGATAACCAACAAGCTGATTAATTGGATTATACCCCTTCTCTTGAAGCGAATTATAAACCTCAGTTAAAATGGCTTTTGTTAGCACTTCTTTATTTTTTGATAAATCAAATTGCATTGTATGTTCTAAATTATTACTCATATTCTATGCTGCTTTTATAGCAGCTCACCCCCTTACCTTATTGTTAAAGGAAATTTATATATATTATTAATAGTAATCTCCATATTTATTCTTTTATATTCATATCTCATAAAATAATTATAACCCATATCTTTTTAAAAGTACACTATTTTACTAAAGTTTCAATTACATAATATGATTTATCGATAGCTTCATTTATTTTTTCTGGAAGCTTTCCTCCAGCTTGGGCCATGTCAGGTCTTCCACCTCCACCGCCTCCTACTACTGATGCTACTTCTTTAATTATCTTACCACAATGAATTCCTGCTGCTACTGCATCCTTGCTTGCCATTGCAACTAAATTAACTTTATCATTTACTTTACTTATTAATACAACTATTGATTTTGGAGCTTTATTTCTTATCTTATCCCCTAAGTCTCTTAGTGCATTTCCATCAACATCTTCTAATGCATATGCTATTGCAGTAATACCATTTATATCTTTAGCTGAATTTAATATATCATCTTCAGCACCACTTGTAAGTTTTGATTTTAGCTCTGCAATTTCTTTTTCTTTCTCTTTTATTTCTGCTGTTTGTGTAGAAATCTTATTTATTATTTCTTTTTCATTACATTTTAATGCATTACATGCTTCCTTAAGAGTTTTTTGTTTCTCTTCAACATACTTTATTGCAGCAAACCCTGTTAATGCTTCTATTCTTCTGATTCCTGCTGCAACCCCAGCTTCATTAACTATTTTAAATAGTCCTATTTCTCCTGAGTTTAAAACGTGAGTTCCCCCACAAAGTTCCATTGAATAATCTCCAACAGATACAACTCTAACCTTATCACCATATTTATCATCAAATAAAGCCATAGCGCCTTTTTCTCTTGCTTCTTCTAATGTCATAAGATCTGTATCAACACTATATACTTCCATTATCTTTTCATTAACTAGATTTTCTGCTTTTTGAAGCTCTTCTTCAGTTAAACCTTGGAAATGGGTAAAGTCAAATCTTAATCTTTCATCATCAACAAATGATCCTGCTTGATTAACGTGATCTCCTAAAACCTCTTTCAATGCTTCATGTAACATATGAGTTGCTGTATGATTCTTACGTATATTATTTCTTCTCTTTACATCTATCTTTAAGTCAGCTTCTTCATTTAATTTTACTATTCCATTATTAATTTTTACATAATGAACAGTTTTTCCACCAACATTATTCTTAGTGTTATATACATAAGCTTCAAAGTTATGTCCCTTTATAGTTCCTTTATCACCTACTTGACCTCCCATTTCTGCATAGAAAGGTGTCTTATCAGTAACAATATAACCTTTTTGACCTTCTTTTAATTCATCTACAACTGCTTCATCTGTTGCTAAGAATAATATCTTTCCAATAGCTTCATCCTTATCGTATCCTACAAACTCACATTTTATTTCACTATCAACTAAGTTTATTGGTGATTCTTCACTTCCCATATAAGTGAATTCCCCTCTAGCACTTCTAGCTCTTTCTCTTTGCTCTTGCATTTCTTTATCAAAAGCAGCTCTATCTATTGTAATATTTTTTTCTTCTAAAATTTCTTCTGTTAATTCATAAGGGAATCCATAAGTATCGTATAACTTAAATGCCTTTTCTCCACTTAATACATTCTTATTTTCTTTTTCTAATTCTTCAATATAGCCTAAAAGTATTCCCATTCCTGAATCTATTGTTTCATTAAATCTTTCTTCTTCTAATGTAACAATTTTTTCGATGTAATCTTTTTTAGCAATAAGTTCATCATACTCAGCACCATAATTTTCAACTACTGATTCTACTATGTCCTTTAAAAATAATCCTTTTATTCCAAGAACTCTTCCATGTCTTGCAGCTCTTCTTAGAAGTCTTCTAAGTACATATCCTCTTCCTTCATTACTTGGTTGAACACCATCTGAAATCATCATAGTAACTGACTTAACATGGTCTGTTATTATTCTAAGTGATATATCTTTTGCTGCATCTTCTCCATATTTAACACCTGAAAGTTCTGAAACTCTACCCAATATATTTTTAACTGTATCTATTTCAAATATATTTTCAACACCTTGCATTAATGTAGCAAGTCTTTCAAGTCCCATTCCTGTATCTATATTAGGATTTTGTAATCTTTCGTAGTTACCTTTTCCATCTCCATCAAATTGTGTAAATACTAAGTTCCAGAATTCTATTACTCTATCTTCATCACTAGCCTTTACAAATTCTTCAGCAGTTTTAACTGGTTCTACATCTATACCTCTATCGAAGTGAATTTCTGTACATGGACCACATGGACCTGCACCATGTTCCCAGAAGTTATCTTCTTTACCAAGTCTAAATATTCTGCTTGTATCTATATCAGTTTTGTTTTTCCATATTTCAAATGCTTCATCATCATCTAAATATATTGTTACATATAATTTATCTTTTGGCATTTTTAATACTTCTGTTATAAATTCCCAAGCCCATGGAATTACTTCTTCTTTGAAATAATCTCCAAAAGAGAAGTTACCAAGCATTTCAAAGAAAGTACCATGTCTTGAAGTCTTACCTACATTCTCGATATCTCCTGTTCTTATACATTTTTGACATGTTGTGATTCTCTTCTTTGGTGGTTCTTGTAAACCTGTGAAATATGGCTTAAGTGGTGCCATACCTGCATTAATTAATAATAAACTTTTATCATTCTTTGGAACTAAAGGAAAACTCTTTAGTCTTAGATGATCTTTACTTTCAAAAAATCTTAAATAAGCTTCTCTAAGCTCATTTGTTCCCATATACTTCATATATCTTACCTCCATTACAATAAAAAAAGCCCTCATCCCAGAATATAATAAGGGACGAAAGCTAACTCTTCCGCGGTACCACCCTAATTATGTAAAATTAATTTACATCTCTTTAAATGGTTATAGCTCATGGGTAGCTTCAAAATGATTTATTTAGAAGTTTTCACCATCCACTTCCTCTCTAAAAAACAAATTCAAATCTACTCATCCCAGTCATAGCTAAATATTCAATTTACTAAGGAAATTATATTTTATATACTTAAATATGTCAATATTTTTAATAATTATTTGTTGTTTTTCTACAAATATACATAAGTTAAAACAAGTAATAATTTAAATCATCATATATTACTTTTAATATAACACCTATAGGTACAGCTAAAATCATTCCTGTTACTCCTCCAACCTTCTCACCTATTAGTAGTAATATAATAATTATTAGAGGATGTATATTAGTACTATCTGCTGTTATTTTTGGAGCTAATATATTTCCTTCTATCTGTTGAATTACTAATATTCCAATTACAACCCATAAACACTTGCCTGGAGAATCTACAAAAGCTATAAGTACAGCAGGTATTCCTCCAAAAAACGCTCCAAAATATGGTACAATGTTAAATACTCCATTTATTATAGATAGTATAAGCGGAAACTTAACATCTAACGCTAAAAATAAAATTAAACACATAACTCCAGTTGCTAATGAAAGCATAACTTGACTTACTATATATCTTTCAAGAAGTAAATTTACATCATTTACTATTTTTCTAATTATATTTCTTTTTTCCATAGGTATTAATAAATACATTTTACGTGATACACTATCTCCATCAGATAAAAAATAATATGCGACTATTGGTACAATCGCTATAGATACTATATTACTTGTAAAATTTATAATCCAGTTTATAGCATTATGAGATAATGCCATAATACCTCTCCATAATTTTACTTCTAATTCTTCATATATTGTATTTGCTATTGATGAATCATTTACTCTTATTTTTTCTCCCATATCATTTAAGTAATTTGATAACTCATCAATTATAGTTACAGAGTTATTCATTTCTTTCATAAGTTTTGGTATTAATAGTGAAAATAATAAAACTATTAAAAAACATATACTAAGCATAACTACAAGTGTTGCTGCCCTTTTTGATATTCTACATTTATTAGAAAGTATATCTCTTAATGGCCTTAGAACATAAGCTAATATTGCTGATATAACTATAATATTTATGACATCTCTAAATACAATCCAATTAAAATATAAAACTATAGATAAAATTAATAATATTAATATGGTTCCTCTTATTATTAATGATTTATTTTTAATTGGAAATTTCATTTTTTTCTCCCTTTCTAGGCATAGCTTTTAACATTATATTACTTCTGCCCATATATAATATATATTCTTCGCCTAAAATACACTCATTTATAAGCAAAATATCTTTTCCTTTTAAAAGTCTATCTATAACACCAGTACTAACTAATATACCCTTAATTGAAAAATCACTTTCTTTAATTATCAAATCTTCCACTACACCTTTTATATCTCCATTTAAATCAATTATATCCATACCTTTGACACTTTTTAACCTAAGCCCATCCCCTTGAACACTTTCTCTTACAACAATTTCTTTATCTATAGATATAATATCATCACATTTAATGAAATTCTTTTTTGAGAATAATGAATAATTAGAAATATTAATTCCAATAATTTTCCCTTCAAAGAAATTAATAAAAAGATCTTCTACAATCCCTATTTTTTTACCACTAACATCATAAACACTCTTCATATAGAAATCCTTGCTTCTAAGCATAATTAAACCTCCTAAGCTTAATACACTTAGCTTACCCATTATTTCCAATTTTAAACTCAAAAACAAAATATTATTTAATACATTAATTATATAGAAACAAAAAAGACCAGAGAAAATTCTCTAGTCTTAAAATTTATGCTAATCCTTCGATTATTCCACCACCAACAACAATTTCGCCATCATAAAATACTACTGATTGGCCCTTTGTTATTGCCCTTTGCTTATCTTTAAACGATACTTTAACCTTTCCATTTGGAAGAGGTGAAATCACAGCATCTGCTGGTCTTGCTGAATATCTAACTTTTGCTTGAACATTCATATCGCCCTTTAATTCATCAAAGGGAATAAAGTTTACATCCTTAGCTATTAAATCTGTCTTAAAGATAGCTTCTTCAGACCCTAATACAACTTCATTTGTCTCAGGTCTTATATCCGTTACAAATACAGGCTTTCCAAGAGCTATTCCAAGACCTTTTCTTTGCCCTATTGTATAGTATACTATTCCTTTATGTTGTCCTAGTATATTACCTTTACTATCTACAAAATTACCTGGCTTAACTTCATTTGGACGTTCTTCTTTTATAAATCTTCCATGATTATTATCAGGAATAAAACATATTTCTTCACTGTCTTTTTTATTATGAACAGCTAGCCCTATCTCTTTTGCAATTTCTCTTATTTTATCTTTAGTGAATTCACCACATGGCATTAATGTATGTGCTAATTGATCTTGCGTAAAATTATATAAAGCATATGTTTGGTCTTTTCTATCATCATCAGATCTTATTAAAAGATACCTACCATCTCTTTCTTCAATTTTAGCATAGTGTCCTGTAGCAACATACTCTGCACCTATCCCTCTTGCTTTTCTTAAAAGTTCATCAAACTTTAAGTGCTTATTACAAGCAATGCAAGGATTTGGTGTTTTTCCTTCTATGTACTCTTGAACAAAGTATTTAATTACATTTTCCTTAAATGAATCTCTAAAGTTTAATACGTAAAAAGGTATATCTAATTTTTCACAAACTCTTCTAGCATCATCTACAGCTGATAGAGAACAACATCCACCTTCTCTTTCTTCGTATTCTTTATCCTCTTGCCAAATTTGCATAGTAATACCTATTACATCATAACCTTGTTTCTTTAAAAGGTAAGCAGCGACGGAGCTATCAACTCCGCCGCTCATACCTACAACAACCTTTTTCTTTTCCATTATATCACCTATTCTTCTCCGTGAACGTGGTCGTGTAAATCGTCTCCGTGCTCTTCAAAATCCCAAGCTTCTAAACCTTCTTTTTTTCTATAATCATTTATAGCTTTGTGGATTGCTTCTTCAGCTAAAACTGAACAGTGCATTTTTACTGGTGGAAGTCCATCTAAAGCTTCTGCAACTGCCTTATTTGTAAGTTCCCAAGCTTCTTCAACAGTTTTTCCTTTAATTAAGTCTGTAGCCATTGATGATGAAGCTATAGCTGATCCACAACCAAATGTTTCAAACTTAGCATCTAATATCTTATTATCTTCTATCTTTAGATATACTCTCATTATATCTCCGCATTTAGCGTTTCCAACTTCTCCTATACCATTTGCGTCTTCTATAATTCCTACATTTCTTGGATTTCTAAAGTGATCCATTACCTTTTCACTATATATCATAATTAATTTTCTCCCTTCTTAATAAAGTCAGTCCATAATGGTGACATCTTTCTAAGTCTTTCTATAATTGGTGGCACAACTTCTAAAACATAATCTACATCTTCTTCTGTTGAACCATCACCTAATGTTAATCTTAATGATCCATGAGCTTTTTCATGAGGTAATCCTATAGCAAGTAATACATGTGATGGATCTAATGATCCAGATGTACAAGCGCTACCACTTGATGCACATACTCCTTCAAAATCTAATGAAAGTAGTATTGATTCTCCTTCTATAAACTCAAATGAAACATTTACGTTACCAGGAAGTCTCTTATCTCCTCTTGGTCCATTTAATCTTGTATAAGGAACCTTTAATAAACCTTCTATTAATCTATCTCTTAAAATAGACATTCTTTTAGCATGATCTTCTAAGTTGTTTGTTGCAAGTTCAATCGCTTTACCAAATCCAACTATTCCAGCTATATTTTCTGTTCCTGCTCTTCTATTTCTTTCTTGACCACCACCATGGATTAGGTTATGTATTCTAACACCTTTTCTTACATAAAGTGCACCTATTCCCTTTGGTCCATAGATCTTATGACCTGCAAGTGATAATAAGTCAATATTCATATCTTTAACGTCAATTTCAACATTTCCAATTGCTTGAACTGCATCTGTATGGAATAAGATCTTTCTTTCTCTACAAATCTTACCAATTTCTTTCACTGGCTCTATTGTCCCAATTTCATTGTTAGCAAACATTATAGATACTAATATTGTTTTGTCTGTAATTGCATTTTTAAGATCTTCTATTCTTACAAAGCCTTCTTCGTCAACATCTAAATAAGTAACTTCAAAACCTTGTTTTTCTAAATATTGACAAGTATGTAATACTGCATGATGTTCTACTTTAGTTGTTATGATGTGGTTTCCCTTGTTTTTGTAAGCAGCACAAACACCTTTTATTGCCCAGTTATCTGCTTCTGATCCACCACCAGTAAAATATATTTCACTCATGTCAGCATTTAAAGCTTTAGCAACTTGACCTCTAGCTTTATCTACTGCCATCTTTGTTTCTCTTGATATTCCATAGAATGAAGATGGGTTTCCGAATTTATTAGTGAAGTATGGAAGCATTTCTTCCAAAACTTCTGGTTTAACATATGTTGTTGCAGCATAATCCATATATACTGATCTCATTTCTATTCACCTCTATCTACAAGATTTAATTCTTGATTCTTTTGCTTTATAATTTCATAATCATTAACTATATCTTGAAGTGTTATTGATTCCATAACACTATCAATACTATCTTTTATTTTTTTCCAAAGAATCCTAGTTGCACAGCAATCTATATTATTGCATGATGATCCATCTATGCAATCTGCAACTTCAATAGGACCTTCTAAGACATACATAATATCTGATACCTTTATATCTTTCGGCTCTTTATTAAGTACATACCCACCTTGAGCTCCTCTTATACTCTTTATAAGTTTTGCTTTTCTAAGGGGACTAAAAAGTTGTTCTAAATAATACTCAGATATATTTTGTCTTTTTGAAATTGTTTTTATAGATACTGGTGTTCCACCATAATTAACTGCTAAGTCAACCATAGCCTTAACTCCATATCTACCTTTTGTTGAAAGTTTCATTTGTTCACCCCTTAAAGTAGAGTAACTTACTACGATTTATGTTTATATCTTACCAAAGTACTCGGTTATTGTCAATAAAGTTATGTTAATAATTTATGAAAAATTTTATTTATTTTCTTCTTCCCTTATAACATGTACTTTATTTAATATAATGTTATTTTATCTATATCAACTTTTCCACTTCTTCTATAGATAATTCTGTTACATCAGCTATTGTCTCTATATCTAACTTTCCTAATAGTCGCTTTGCAATTTTAATACTTGCTTCATACATTCCCTTTTTCTCTGCATTTAATAAATCAGTATTTGTATCTAATTCAGTTATTTCTTTATCATATTTGTAATTCATCTTTACCTCCCTTTAAATTTATTATTTCATTTACTTACGATTTAGTTGTTGAGTTATTATCTTTATGTGTAATCTCTCTAATAATTGATTCTTATTTATCTTTTCCTATATACTTTATATATTACTGTTTAATATTTAATATTTTTTATTCTCATACCCCAATCTTACTTTTATCAGTACTTAATTTATTAAATATTCTTTAATTATTTGTTATTACTTTTATAATTAATCTGCCATATTTCTCTTCTAACTATTTCTTATTTGCGTCTGAATTATATGCTTTTACCAAAAATTAAAGGGCGAATTTTACTCGCCCTCTAGATTATAGTTTATTAATAATACTATTTAACTCTATTTTACTTTAGAAAAATAATATTAGTTATATTATTAAAATTAAATGTTAAATTTATAATCTACATTTAAATAAATTAATATAAACACTTATTACATAAACAAAATATAAATTTTATATGAAATAGTTCTTAAATTATGAAAATAATTGATTAAAATAAACTTTATTATAAAATAGTTAGATATAAATAGGAAAATAAAGTATTTTATTTAAAGTATCAATTCTATTTTTTATCTTTTATATTTTTCCAATAGTTATCAATACTCTTTTCAAATTTATTATTTCCTGGTATATAATATTTTTTATCTTTTATATTATTAGGTAAATACTGCTGCTTTACGTAAGAATTTTCATAATCATGAGGATATTTATATTCTATTCCCCTTCCAAGATTCTTTGCACCACCATAATGAGCATCCTTTAATGTATTTGGTATATCATCTACTTTCATATTTTCTAAATCTCTTAAAGCTGAATCTATAGCTAAATATGCTTTATTTGATTTAGGACTAGTGGCTAAAAGTATAGTTGCTTCAGCAAGAGGTATTCTAGCTTCTGGAAATCCAAGTTCCCTTGCAGAATCAACTAAAGATTTTACTATCATGGCAGCTTGTGGATATGCAAGACCTATATCTTCACTTGCAATAACTTGAAGTCTTCTACATATAGATATTAAGTCCCCAGCTTTAATAAGTCTCGCTAAATAGTGAATAGAAGCATCCGGATCGCTTCCTCTTATAGATTTTTGAAATGCACTTAATATATCATAGTGGCTATCACCTTTCATATCGTAAGCTACAACCTTTGTTTGTGTACTTTCTCTAGCCACATCTAAATCTATTATTATTTCTCCATTTTCATTAGGATTAGTAGAATTTATTGCAACTTCAAGTCCGTTTAATGCCTTTCTAACATCACCATTAGAGGCTGCTGCAAAATATCTGTATCCATCATCACTAACCATTATTCTTAAATTTTCATAGTCTTCTTCTTCAATTGCTACTGCTCTTTTTAATGCATCAATTACATCATCTTCGCTTAATGCTTTAAATTCAAATATAGTTGATCTACTTAAAAGTGCTTTAAAAATATAATGATATGGGTTTTCTGTAGTAGATGCTATTAAAGTTATTCTTCCATCCTCTATGTATTCAAGAAGAGACTGCTGCTGTTTTTTATTAAAATTTTGAATCTCATCTAGATAAAGAACTACTCCATCTCTGCCCATGAACGTATCTAATTCTTTTCCTATTTCTTGTATATCTTTTAGCGAAGCAGTCGTTGCATTTAACTTATAAAATCTTTTATTTATTTTATTAGAAATAATATTTGCAACTGTAGTCTTCCCTATCCCTGGTGGCCCATAAAAAATCATATTATTTATTGTTCCACTCTTAATTATTCTATTTAAAATTTTATTTTCTCCAAGTATATGCTTTTGACCAAATACTTCACTTAATTCATTAGGTCTTATTTTTTCAGCTAATGGTTTACGCATTCTTTCCACTCTTTTCTAAAACTAATATTAAATAATTATATCATACTTATTTAATATTGTTATATAGCTTACATTGCAAATTAACTCACTATATTCGCTATATTTTTGATTATAATTAATAGTTATATATTAATAAAATCTAGGATATGCACTTACAGGATTCTTATAAATCATGTTTAATATCTCAGGATCAGTTTTTTCTATTACTTCGTAAGTAAAACCACAATACAGAAGTCCTCCTATTGGCAGTGATTTAAGTTCTGTATCTGTTAGAGATATAGTCAAAACCCCACCTCCTATTAAGGAATATATAGCTATTCTTTCTTTTGTGCAGTATTTTTTTATCTTTTTCTTTATTCTACTTGGTGTTGGTACAGTTATTGCTTTTATAATCATAATCCACCTACATTTATTATTCTTATCTTTATTTATATTTACTTATGGGAATATTTATTATATAAACTTATATAAATCAATTTTTTATTGACAATTATGATAATATTAATTAAAGGAGATGTTTATATGGTTATAGTAAAGGATAAAAAAACTATTGAAGATTTATTAAAAAAGAAGGGAATAACATTACTTTATTTTTCATCGCCAACCTGTAGTGCTTGTGGTGCTATAAAGGAAAAACTTGAAATAGCTTTAAAAGAATTTCCTAAAATATCCGCTTATGAAATACCACCTTTTAATACAGATGAAATTTTAGCAAGCTTTAGTATATTTACCTTTCCTGCAATACTGTTATACATAGATGGGAAAGAATATATAAGGGAAGCAAGATACTTTAGTGTAGAAAATTTAATTAAAAATATAAATAGATATTATGAATTATGCGATGAAGGTTAATTTGTAATATAAAAATAAGCTCTTAATTTTAAGAGCTTATTTTTATTCTACTTGAGTTAAAAGTCTTTTTAAAACATCCATCATTTTATTTTCAGTTATTTCATCATTACCTACAACAAGTATTCCTCTAACATCATTATCTGAAAGATCCCACTTATATGTTACAAATCTAACTTTACTCTCTTCTGGTAAAAACTCTTCTATTTCCATAGCAAATTCTTCTGCAATGGCCATATATTCGTCAAATAAAGTATCCTCATCAAGTTCTTTTATATTATTAAAAGAATCTATCTCTTCATTTAGTAATTCTACTGGGATACTTAAATTATATGCGCAAACATCTTCTCTCTTAGTTCCTTTACTCATATCTTTAAGAACTTTAAATTCTGTATTTTCTTCTATGTTCTCTCCAATTTCTTTTGTGTCTAATATTTTATTTCCAAAAACAATATACATTATGTTTCCTTCTTTCTATTTTAATTTAAGATAACTAAACTTTAACAAATAATCTTTATGTAATCAAGAAATTTTATTGTATAAATAAACAAACTCAAGGATATCCTTGAGTTTAAATCTTATATTGAAATAGCTCTATGACCAATTCCAATAACAACCTCATCTAAATGAAGCAATCCTATACTTAGAAAAATACAAACTGATATATGCTCACCTTTTCTAGCTATACCAATCTTTCCTCCAACATTTTGACCACTTGCTCTGTTTTGAACTTGCATTAAAGCATCTCTAGTAGCTCCTATTATAGCACCCTCATGTATATGTTCTTCTCTTATTAAATTATTTCTTTTAGAGGCAACAAGAGCTCTTTCTAAAATTTTGTGAATAGAATCATTAATATTTCCGCCAATATTAACCGCTGTAACTAAACAATCACTTTTCTTATATTTTAATTTTAAAACTTCTTCTTCTTCTCTACTTGAAATTGCCATTCTTGTAGCAATCTTTGCTACTTCTGTACTAGTATTTCTCATCTTTACGTTCTCCATTCCCTAAGATAAGATTGATGACTTATAAGATAATTGAAAAGGCTATATACTCCTCTATAATATATATAAGATCATCTTCTTCCTCAGTATCTACATCTATTATATCACCTTTAATGTATTCTAGATATCTCATTAACACAATACATAACGATATTTTAAAAATACTTTTCTCAGATAGTCCTTTACTATTAAAGTTCTTTTTTTCATTTAGCATATCATATATATTACATACTCCCTTATAAAAAACCTCGTCATCTTTAACAAAACTTGACGCTAGTCCTATAAGAGGATATACATCTTCTTCTATAAAACTGTAGCTATCTATAAGATTACACCTAATATTAAGTGCTTTTTCAATTTTTTTATCTATATCTAAATTTGTAATAAGTAATGATAAATAAAAAGAATCAAGTCTCTTAACATCTTTTAAATTTATATTTCTTATCTTTGAATCAATATTTTTTATATCTTGAACTATTTCATTAATATCTTTATCTATAGCCGTCAGATACACATATACTATATAATCTTCTTTCATAAAAAAATCATACTGATGTTCATTGATCACTTCTTTTATTTCAAATAGTCTATTTAATTTTTCTTCTAATTCCTCGCTATTAAATCTTTTAGATAGTAAAAATGATGCATAAAGAGTTTCTTTATTATCTTTAAAACCTCTATCTGTTAATGAAGAATTTATATATTTGGTATTTAAAAAGACCTCCTTATAGTCCTTTCTACCATTCATAAGAATAGAGAAAACATTCTTAAACTCTCCTCTGAATTTAGAATTAAATTTAGTGTTCTTTCTAATATACTTCCGTATCTCTTTTATTCTAGCTTCACTAACTCCTTCGTAGGAACCATTTGCTATTAAAGATGCTAGACAATTTAACTCTTTCCCATCCCACCTTAAATTCTTTTTAAATTCATTGTTTAGTTCAATAAAAATTCTTACTTTCTCTTTCAGCTCAATATCCATTTCATCATCCTCATAAAATTATTGCATTAAATATTAAATAATATATAATTATATATTATTTCTAATATAATACAACTGTCAATAAATTTCAAAAAAGAATTAGAATAATTAATTATTCTAATTCT
>JBBVGE010000166.1:0-217 GCA_040144665.1 Clostridium perfringens | reverse complement strand
AAATGGCATGTCTCAAATTTATCATAATCTTTATAGAAAGAGATTGTGTAGAGGAATTTATAGAGATAAGGTAAGACCTGTGCTTATAAATAACTGGGAAGCCACATATTTTGACTTTAATGAGGTTAAGATAAAGGAAATAGCTAAGGAAGCTTCAAAGTTAGGAATGGAACTTTTTGTTCTTGATGATGGATGGTTTGGAAATAGAAATGATGAT
>JBBVGE010000165.1:0-206 GCA_040144665.1 Clostridium perfringens | reverse complement strand
ACGTGAATTTCAACTGAAGTTTGGTTATCTGCTGCAGTTGAGAATATTTGACTCTTTCTTGCAGGGATAGTTGTATTTCTTTCGATTAATGGAGTTGCAACTCCTCCTAAAGTTTCGATTCCTAATGTTAATGGAGTAACATCTAATAATAATACGTCTTTAACATCACCAGTTAATACACCAGCTTGGATAGCAGCACCCATTGC
>JBBVGE010000164.1:0-67305 GCA_040144665.1 Clostridium perfringens | reverse complement strand
AAAAAACTTCTATGATATCATAGAAGTTTTTTTATTTATATTTTATTATCTTACAGTTCCAAAAATAAAGAAAACTAACGCAGCTGCTATTGCCAGGCTAATAAATGTATGAAATAATCTCTTTCTTCCGTATTCATTAATCCAAAATCTTATAGCCCATAATATCATAGTTATTGCTACAGTAACTTGAACAGCTAAATATGAATCAAACATCTGGCCTACATAAATAAACTGATAAGAAGTTATGAAAGTACAAATTATAACTATACAAGCTATAATGCTAGAAGCAATGCTTAACATATTTATTGCTTTTTTCAAAATATCTAACCTCCTATCATTTCTTCAAATTCATCTTCTGTAATAACCTTAACCCCTAATTCTTCTGCTTTAGTAAGCTTTGAACCTGCTTCTGCTCCTGCTATAACGTAATCTGTCTTTTTACTTACGCTCCCAGAAACCTTAGCTCCAAGAGTTTCTAACTTTTCCTTTATATCTTTTCTTGAGTATTTTTCCATAGTTCCTGTTACAACTACAGTTTTTCCTTCAAATATACTCTCTACTATTTCTTTTTCTTCAAATACAGGATTAACTCCAAGTTCTAAAAGTTCATTTATTGTTTCTATTACTTTCTCTTCATCAAAGAATTCAACAATACAATTAGCTACTATATCTCCCACATCAGGTACCTCAACTAATTCTTCAAAGGTAGCTTTTTTAAGTCCTTCAATAGATTTAAATCTATTTACTATATCTTTCGCAGTTTTTGCACCTACATTTTTAATTCCTAATGCATAAATAAACGCTTCAAGTTTACAATTCTTACTATTTTCTATTGAATCTAATAGGTTTTGAGCTTTTTTAGGTCCAAATTTATCTAAAGTAACTAAATCATCTTTATTTAACTTATATAAATCACCTATTGATTTTATATTTAACTTTTCAAATAGTTGCTCTGCTGTTCTCTCTGAAAAACCTGCAATATTCATAGCTTCTCTTGATCCATAGTGGACTATAGTTTTAACAAGCTGTGGTTTACATGAAAGAGTATTCTCGCAGAATATATGAGCTCCTTCTTCTACTAAGTGACTGCCACACGCTGGACATATAGTTGGAGGTATTATTTCAATTGCATCCTCTAAGCTTTCAGGTACAACTCCCATTATTTCAGGAATAACATCGTTACTTCTTCTTACAAAAACTTCCGCTCCAATCTTTACCCCCTTTCTCTTTATATCATCCATATTATTTAAAGTAGCTCTCTTTACTGTAACTCCAGCAAGTTCAACTGGTTCTAAAATAGCAGTTGGTGATACTCTACCACTTCTACCTACATTCCACTCAATCTCTAAAAGTTTAGTTGTAGCCTCTTGTGCTTCAAACTTATATGCAATAGCCCATTTAGGAAACTTTACTGTATATCCTAGAAGTTCTCTAGTTCTCATATCGTCAATTGCAAGTACAAGTCCATCAATATCATAGTTTAAATCAAATCTAATATCTCTAATATAATCTATTTCTTTTTGAATATCCTCTATTGTATGACATTCCTTTATGTAATCATCTACTGGGAATCCCATCTCTTTTATAAAATTCATCATCTTAGTATAAGTTTTAAAAGGCTTTCCTTCCTTATACCCTACATCATAAAAAAATGCTGAAAGGTTTCTTCTAGCTGTTTCACGTACATTTAAATTTCTAAGTGCGCCTGCTGCTCCATTTCTTAAATTCTTAAGTGGGACATCAGCTTCTGAATTATACTTTTCAAATGCTTCTGTAGTCATTATAGCTTCTCCATGAACTTCAAATACATCATTACAATTAACTTTAAGAGGTATACTCTTTATAGTCTTTACTTGTGCCGTTACATCTTCTCCAATAGTTCCTGTTCCTCTAGTTGCTCCAACTACAAGAACTCCATTCTCATCATATGTTAAGTTTACTGTCAATCCATCAAACTTTTTAGTTGCGATATATTTAAGAGGTGGTAATTTTTCTCCTCTTTCATTCATTTCATTTACAAATTTAACATTTCTATTGTGCCATTCAATTATTTCTTCAATACTTTGTGCTTTTCCTAAACTCCAAAGTCTACCTTTATGAGTATATTTCTTAAAGCCTTCAAGAACCACATCACCAACTCTAACAGTTGGTGAATATGGTAACACTTCATTAAGTTCTTTTTCTAAAGCTACAAGCTCATCATATTTCTTATCATAATCCTTATCACTAACTGAAGGATTATCTAAAGCGTAATATTCATATGCATATCTATTTAACTCTTCTACAAGAGACTTCATTCTTTCTCCTTTATCCATAAGCTTACACTTCCTCCTGTTATTATAATAGTTGTAAATTAGCCATTGATAGTAGTAGTACTTTTACTCCTTGTTTATCAAATGCTATTGTAAGTTTCTTATCATTTCCCGCTGGCATAACTGATACTACTGTACCTTCTCCAAACTTATCATGTTTTACTTTTCTTCCAAGGCTAATCTCTCCTGAGCTTGCAGGTGCTTTAGTGCTTTTTGGTGAAGTATGTGATACTCCAGCTGATGATACAGCTCTATTTTGAGTATTTGAGCTCATAGAGTTTCTTAAACTATGTGGATTATTAAAGTTTGGTTTTCCAGGTGTAGTAAACATTCCTTCTCTAGCTGTACCATTAGTACTTCTTTCATTCACATACTCTTTTAAGTCACTTCTTATTTCTCCAATAAAGTCTGATTGACTATAAGACATTGTTCTACCAAAAACCCTTCTAACTTCAGCTGAAGTCATATGTAGTGTTTCTTTAGCTCTTGTTATACCAACATAACAAAGTCTTCTTGCTTCTTCCATCTGATCTTCTTTATCAAAATCACTCATACTTGGGAAAAGACCATTTTCCATTCC
The DNA here is from genome assembly GCA_040144665.1 of Clostridium perfringens. GTDB lineage: Bacteria > Bacillota > Clostridia > Clostridiales > Clostridiaceae > Clostridium > Clostridium perfringens_A. The sequence continues at coordinate 64,413 of JBBVGE010000164.1, read as the reverse complement.
AACCATAAATACATGAGGGAATTCTAACCCCTTAGCACTATGAAGTGTCATTAATACTACAGCATTGTCTTCTTCACCTTCTGCATCTTCAACATCTTGAACTAATGATACTTTTTCTAAGTATGCCATTAAACTCTTATCTTCGCTGCTTTTTTCAAATTCAACAGCATCAGATACTAATTCTTGTAAGTTCTCAATTCTACTCTTATCTTCTATTTCATTAGACTTTTTAAGTTCTTCTAAATATCCAGTATCTTTTAATACAGTTTCAATAAGCATAGAAACTGGCATAGTTTCTGCCATTATAATAAAGTTATCCATAAGCTCTGTAAACTTTTCAAGTGAAGCACAGTTTCTTGGAGTAAGAGTTGGTATAGTTCTTACTTCTTGAAGTGCATCCCAAAGATTTAACTCATACATATCTGCAAATTCTTGCACTTTATTAACTGTTGCATCCCCTATACTTCTCTTTGGAACGTTTATAATTCTCTTTATACTTATATCATCTTGAGGATTTATAAGAACTTTAAGATACGCAAGCATATCTTTAATTTCTTTTCTATCATAGAACTTTGTTCCTCCAACTATTTTATAAGGAATTGCTCTTCTTCTAAATGTTTCTTCAAAAATACGTGACTGTGCATTTGTTCTGTAAAGAACTGCAAAATCTTTATTTTCACACCCATCTTTAGATTTTGTATCAAGTATTTGTCTAGCTACAAAATCTCCTTCTTCTTTATCTGAATATGCTCTATATACTTTTATTTTGCTTCCTGGTTCTTGTTCTGTTCTAAGTGCTTTGCTCTTTCTCCTTGAGTTATTTACTATAACAACATTTGCAGCATCTAATATATTACCCTTTGATCTATAGTTTTGCTCAAGTTTTATAACCTTACAATCTGGATAATCTTTTTCAAAATCAAGAATGTTAGTTACATCTGCACCTCTCCATGCATATATACATTGGTCATCATCCCCAACAACGCATATATTTTTGTATTTCATAGCTAAAAGCTTAACAAATTCATATTGAGCTCCATTTGTATCTTGATACTCATCTACCATTATATATTTAAACTTATTTTGGTAGAATTCTAAAACCTCATCATTTGATCTAAATAACTCTACTGTTTTAAAAATAAGATCATCGAAATCTAAGGCGTTATTTTCTTTTAGTCTTTTTTGATACATTTCATAAACATCTGCAATCTTCTTCTCTCTAAAGTTATCCTCAAACTCTCTCATAAAACTTGCAGGACTTTGCATGTTATCCTTAGCTCTTCCTATCTTACCCATAATTTCTTGAATGGTGATATCTTTATCATTTATATTTAAAGTTTTCATGCATTCTTTTAAAAGTGTCTTTTGATCTGAAGTATCATATATAGTAAAGCTTGATTTATAACCAAGTTTTTCAATTTCTCTTCTAAGTATTCTTACACAAGTTGAGTGGAAAGTAGATATCCACATTTCATTAGCTTTTTCCCCAACAAGTGATTCAACTCTTTCTCTCATTTCTTTTGCAGCTTTATTAGTGAACGTTATTGCAAGTATACTCCATGGTTTAATTCCTAGATCTTCTATCATATGAGCCATTCTATATGTTAAAACTCTTGTCTTACCTGAACCTGCACCTGCTAGTATTAGGACTTGACCGTAAACAGTAACTGCACCTTCATACTGCTCTTTATTTAATAATGATTTTAAATCCAAATCATCATCCTCCCTTCCTAGTATTAAAATATTATATCATACATCATGTTTTTATTGTTGCCCTAAAGTCTGATTATTAGTAAAATTGTGGTATAATTTTCTTAATGTTTTTATTAATAAAATGGAGGTTTTTATTATGAAGCTTAAAAAGTTTCTACTAGGTATAATAGTAACTATTTTTACTATCTCTCTAGTAGCTTGTTCATCAAATTATGATGAATCTAATATAAGAAAATACTCAGATAATATAACAAAAAATATATTAAATTCAATGAGTGATTTAGATTTTGAAAATTTTAGGAAAGATTTTGATGAATCTATGGATGAAATGTTTCCTGATAAAGCCGCTTTTATTAAATTAGTCATGCCTATTCAAGAAGCTGTTGGCACCTATGAGGAGGGATCTTTAGAGTTTATACAAGCTAAAAAGGATAAAGATTCTGTAAGTCTACTTTATAAAAGTAAATTTACCAAAGAAGACAAGCCTGTAAATATATCCATATCCTTTAAAGAAGTTAATTCTAAATATAAAGTTTGTGGATTATATTTCAGTTCACCTAAGATAAGAGAACTATCTAAAGAAAATCAAGGTCAGTAAAATATAAGTAATACAAAAAAGAGTCTATTGTTACATAGACTCTTTTTGTATTCTGTATATACTAAACTTTACTACAAGTTACTTAATACTTTAATAATTAAAGTTCAAAACATAAATATATTTCAAATATAGCTATTAGAATTAAATATACACCAATTATAATAGGTGTAAATGCCAATGCTATTATTGGATAAAGAATTACTAATATACTTAATATTATTATTAGTATTGTATATATTGTTCTTATATTAAATCCAGCTGTCTTATATTGAAATTCACCACATAATAAAGATATACCTCTTATTAATCCCCATACACCAAAGAATATTACTACTACTTCTGATGAATATATTGGTGAAAACCAAAGTGTTAAACCAAATAATATATCTACTATACCATTAAATATATACATTCCTTTCCTATCTGCTTTAAATGCCTTTATTATTGACATAATACCTGCTACAAAAATAAATATTCCACAAATCATTGTGAAGTTCATTAATGACTCTATTGGATATATAAAGAATATTACTCCTATTATAGCTAATAAAATCCCTTCGATAATAAATAACCACTTGCTCATTATTCTCTCCTCCATCCTTTGTACTATTTCTATAATTAAATTATACAAATAAAGAGGATTTTTCTTTTAATTATTTTTCTCATATCTTATTATATTTTTCTATATTTTTTCAAATAGATCATTAAAGCAATATATAAAGCATATTTTCTTTTATTTATTTTAAATACATCTCAATCTCTTATTTTTGTTAAATATTACAATTTCCAAACTGTAAATTTTTTTCATCAAATTTAAATACGCTTTAATATAGAGTACATTCTTTAAAATATTTAACTCCAAAATCTACACAATCTCTTTGATTAAATAGCTTTATATCTGCATTCCCTATCTTATCTAAAGTAACCTTATAATTTTCTTCAAATCCTTCTCCTGCAAACATAAATAACTCTGTTTTAAATTCTATATCTTCATAAGTCTTAAATACCTTTTCTCCATTTTCTATAATTGGAGATGCGCTTACAGCCTTTGCATAATTACCCGCTCTATACTCTGATAAATGGAATGATGTATTATTATCATAATCAACTCCAAGAAGTAGCACTTTTCCATCCAATTCATAGAATCTAGCTAATGGAGAGTTTTCTCCTAGTGAATATTCTAAGCTATGCTCTTTTGTAATAAACCCAGCATGTTTACCAAGAGCAGCAAAGGATACTGTAGGATGGTAACTTCTTTTTACTCCTTTAAAATTTCTAAAGCATTCAACTATTCTTCCCATTCCAGTAGAAGGTGTTTTATCAGGATCAAAGGGTGGCATTTCTTTTCTTATCTCTTCATACCATTCACTTGGCACAGGAGGGTTGCCCCAAAATATTGGATCTACATACTCTCCGCTATGAGTTGGCATAACTATTGTTCCATCTTTTCCTACTGTTTCAATAAGTGCCTCCACAACTGCAACTTCTCCCCCGCAGACAAATCCAAGCTTACTTAATGCAGAATGTACAAGCAAGCAATCCCCTTCCTTTATTCCAATTCTTTTAAACTCATCTTTTAGATAACTCTTTGTTATTAACTTTTTAGTGTTATTTACTATACTTTCTAAATTACTCATATTTAACTCCTTAAAGTCTTGCTATTTTATAACTATATCAAAATCTTCTAAAAGTCCTAATACATCTGGCATACTAAACTTAGCCTTCTTTACATTATTACTTTGAGGGTTAATTCTATATTTTATGGAATCTTTAAAGTTTGCTTTTGAAAGATTTGTGTTTTCAAATATACTATCTTCTAAGCTTGATTTTGCAAAATTACATTCTCTTAAATCTGCATCTATAAAATCACTTGATGCTACATTACATTCTATAAACTTAGTTTTTGGAATTTTAAGCCCTGCAAAACTGCAGCTTTGTATAAGAGATTTATTAAACTCAAAATCCATAATAAATCTATCACATTTAGTAAAATCTACTCCTACAATCTTACAATCTATAAATTTAACACCTCTAATTTTGGAATGATAGAATTTAGTTAATGATAAATTGCACTCATTAAATGTACAATCTTCAAATGATGACTCGAGAAAATTTACACCTGTAAAATCACACCTATTAAATGTACATCCATCAAAACTTCTATCTTTTATTTCAATATTTCTATTTTGAATTCTATCAAATACTTCCCCTTCATAATCCCACTCTAAAAATTCATCCATAATCTTAAATCTCTCCTTTAGCCTTTTAAAGTACATCTACTTAATTGACTTTTTAATTTTTCTAAGAGCCTTCTTAGAACCTCTTTCTATATCATGTTCAAGCTTTCTTTTAGAGTATTCTATAAAAATTGAATTTAAATCATACCCCTCTGGATAAAGTTCCTCTGCGGTTATACTAAGCTTAATCCTTCTTTCATTAACCTTTATAACCTCATTTTTATAAAACACTTCTATATTATTAAACTCGTCTTTCTCTTTGTATATAATACCATAATCATTATAATCTAATAAAATAACCTTATCTCCAATAGAATAATTATATATATCTTTTATTTCTTCCTCTTCATTAATAGTATCTTTAGAAATCTTACTTCCTTTAACTTTCTCAACACTATAATTTTTATCTTCCATATATCTCTTAGCTTTATTTAATATTCTATCATCAATTCCCATCTTCTTTGATATCCAAAGTGCATTACTATCACCTGATTTTCCAATTTGAAGTTTATAAAGAGGCTCTAGAGTATCTTTCTTAAACATCATAGCTGCATTTTCAAAGTCCTCATGTTTTTGTGAAAAATTCTTTATCTCTCCATAGTGAGTTGTAGCAATAGTTATACATCCTTTAAGATATAATTCCTCTAATATAGCTATAGCAAGGGCCGCTCCTTCATTTGGTTCTGTACCACTTCCTATTTCATCAAATAATAGTAAGGTTGACTTACTACTTTCTCTAATTATTGCTGATAAATTTTTTACATGAGATGAAAATGTACTAAGTGCATTTTCGATACTTTGATTATCTCCAATATCTACATATATCTTATTAAATACTGAAATCTCACTTCCTTCTCTAGCACTTATATGAAGTCCAGATTGAACTGCTAATGTCAAAAGGCCTACAGTTTTTAATACTACAGTTTTTCCACCTGCATTTGGTCCTGTTATTATTAAACTTCTATAATTTCTTCCAACTTCAAAATTTAAGGGAACTGTATTTCCTTCTAATAAAGGATGCTTTCCATTTTCTATTTTTATAAATCCAGCTGTATTTAATTTTGGTGATATACCATCTATTTCTCTACTATATTTACCTTTTGCAAATATAAAATCATATTCTCTTATTATATCTAAATTTATCTTTATCTCTCTTAAATTGCTATATATAAGCTCTGTTAAATTAGATAGAACTTTATACTCTTCAATAGCTTCTTCAGATTTTAACTCCACAAGTTCTACTGTAAATTTACTTATAGTACTTGGTTCAATAAAAACTGTAGACCCCTTACTACTTACTTCAACTATACTTCCACTAACAACATTTTTATAAGCTGCTTTTATTGGTATAGTAAATCTATCATTTCTTTTACTTATAAAAAATTCTTGAATAAACTTTTTATTTTCACTATTTTTAAGGAATTTATTTAGCTTCTCCTCTATTCTCCCTTCACATATAGCAATAGATTTTCTAATCTTTTTAAGTTCTTTTGTAGCGTTTGAATCAACTCTATTTCCTTTGATTGAATAATTTATATCTTCCTCAATCCATAAAAATTCTCCTATGTTACTTGAATATGAATTTAATATAGGTGCATATCCTTCTTTGTCCTTCATATACTCTTTAACTTTTCTACAGCCTCTTAAAAAATCTGATATTATTATAAGTTCTTCTCCTGTTAAAACAATCCCCTTTTCTATACTATCAAGTAACATATTCACATTATGAATTCCTTGAAGTGGAACATATCCTGTTATATCTAAAAGTGTTCTTGCTTCTTTAGTTTCTTCAAGTCTTCTTTTTACTACTTTTATATTGCTTGATGGTTCTAGTTTATCTATTAATTCTCTTCCAAGTCCACTTACACAGTAGCTTTTAAGCTTTTCTTTCAATTCGTTATATTGTAATTTTTCAAATGTTTCTTTATTCATTTTAAGTCTCCTTTAAATATAAATTATTTAATGAAGATACAAAAAAAGCCGTAGAGAAAGATACTCTACGACTTAAATATTACGCACTTACTTTAGGGCATAATTATTCCTCGTATAGATTTTAGTATCTTCAAAGATTTAAATAATTCCATGACAAATAAAGGGTTACTTCCCCTTAAAAATTTCTGGATTTATTTAATTAAAAATCTTATTTAGATACTCCTACACTCATAATTCACCTCTAAGTTATACTTTTCATTTTATTTTTTAATTAATATATATTTTATATTTATTATATATCATCTGTCAATATTTATTATATATTGAAAATATTTAATATGTGTCATAAAAGATAAGTTATTACTATAATTGATTAACCATCTTTGTAGTAATATAATCTTTATATATTATTTAAGAGGTGATTTTATTGGATTATACTAATATTCTTAAAAACTGTAACCTTTGTGCAAGAAAATGTAATGTAGATAGATTGAATGGAAAAATCGGTGCTTGTAATTCATCAGATAAAATAAAGGTAGCTCGTGCAGAACTTCATATGTGGGAAGAACCTCCTATATCATTAGACACTGGTTCTGGTACAGTATTTTTCTCTAACTGTAATTTTAGATGTGTATTTTGTCAAAATCATGAGATAAGTCAAGAGGATAAAGGTGCTTTTATAAGCATAGAAGAATTATCAAATATATTTTTAAGACTTCAAGATAAAGGAGCTAATAACATAAACTTAGTCACACCAACTCACTATGTTCCTCAAATAATTGAAGCTTTAAAGATTGCTAAAAATAATGGATTAACTCTTCCTATTCTTTATAACACAAATGGATATGATTCTTTAGATACAATTAAAGCTTTAAATGGGTATATTGATGTATATCTTCCTGACTTTAAGTATTTTGATGATAAATATTCTATCAAATATTCTAAAGCACCTGGGTATAAAGATAATGTAGTATCTATTTTAAAGGAAATGTATTCTCAAGTAGGTCCTAATAAATTTGATGAAAAAGGAAGAATGATTAAAGGATTGATAATAAGACATCTTATGCTTCCTACTCTTTTATTTGATTCAAAAAAAGTCATAGATACTATATACAACCTTTTTGGTGATAATGTATATATTAGTATAATGAATCAATATACTCCTATGTTTAATGCTTTTGACTATAAAGAATTATCAAAACCATTAAATCCCAAACTTTATGATAGTCTAATAAACTATGCAGCTGAAATAGGAGTTAAAAATGCATTCATACAGGAAAGCGGAAGTAATACAACTGATTTTGTTCCATCATTTAACTTAGAAGGAATATTCACATAAATTCTATATCTTTACTTTTAAACATCTTCTATAATTGAACTATACAAATATATTAAGGGTATTAAAGGTATTGATCAAATATTATTACGTATTTTTTAAATACCATTATAAATAATAATTTAGAGGTGATTTAATATGGAAAAAAGATTTACTTTAAAGCCACTACCTTATGCATATGATGCTTTAGAACCATTTATAGATGAAAGAACTGTCATGATACATCATGATAAGCATCAACAAACATATGTTGATAATCTAAATAAAGCTCTTGAGAAGTATCCACAATTTTTTAACTATTCATTAGAAGAAATACTTAAAAATCTAGATGAAATTCCTGAGGATATAAAACAAGCTGTTACAAATAATGCTGGCGGAGTGTATAATCATGAATTTTATTGGGATGGAATGGGTCCTAATAAAGGTGGAGTTCCAAAAGGAGAACTAAAAAGAGCTATTGATGCAACATTTGGATCATATGCAAACTTTGTAGCTCAATTAAAAAAAGCTTCTCTAGATAGATTTGGTTCAGGTTGGGGCTGGCTTGTATTAAATGAAAACAACAGACTTGAAATAACATCAACACTAAATCAAAATAACCCAATGTCATCAGGTCAAACACCGCTACTAGCGATTGATGTTTGGGAACATGCTTATTATCTAAAATATCAAAATAGACGTGCTGATTACGTAACTAACATTTTTAATCTTATCGATTGGGATGTAATTACTGATCGTTTCAATAGATCAAAATAATTTTATATAAAAAACTCATCAATATTTTGGTGAGTTTTTTATATATTCTTTTATCTTTTTAAATTGGATAAATAAAGTTATACTTTATTTTTTTTCTATATTAGATTAAAATTAAAGGTAAATGTATAATATATAGACATAGATTAGAGGTTGTTTTTAATAGCCCTATTTGAAATATAATTATAGGAGGGGTAATATTTATGTCAAATGATATGAATTCATCTAACTTCATAAGAAATATAATTATTGAAGACTTAGATAGTGGAAAGCATGATAGCATAATAACTAGATTTCCACCAGAACCAAATGGATATCTACATATAGGTCATGCTAAATCAATTCTTTTAAACTTCGGTCTTGGTGCTGAATTTAAAGGAAGAACAAACTTAAGATTTGATGATACAAATCCAGTTAAAGAAGATACTGAGTATGTTCAATCAATTGAAGAGGATGTAAAATGGCTTGGATGTCAATGGGATGAACTTCACTTTGCATCAAACTATTTTGATGAAATGTATAATAGAGCAATCCTTTTAATAAAGAAAGGTTTAGCATATGTTTGTGATTTAACTCCAGATGAGGCGAAAGAGTTTAGAGGAAGCTTAACTGAACCTGGAAAAGATAGTCCTTATAGAAATAGAACTGTTGATGAAAACCTAGAATTATTTGAAAAAATGAGAAAAGGTGAATTCAAAGATGGTGAGAAAGTTTTAAGAGCAAAAATAGATATGGCTTCTCCTAATATGAATATGAGAGACCCTATAATATATAGAATTGCTCATGCTACACATCACAATACAGGTGATAAGTGGTGCATATACCCTATGTATGACTTTGCTCATCCAATTGAAGATGCAATTGAAGGAATTACTCATTCAATTTGCACTTTAGAATTTGCAGATCACAGACCTTTATATGATTGGATAGTTAAAGAATGTGAAATGGAAAATGTTCCAAGACAAATAGAATTTGCAAGACTTAATATGACTAACACTGTTATGAGTAAAAGAAAACTTAAACAATTAGTTGATGAAAAGATAGTCGATGGTTGGGATGATCCAAGAATGCCAACTATTTCAGGACTTAGAAGAAGAGGATATACTCCAGAGTCTATAAGAAACTTCTGCACTGCTATTGGTGTTGCTAAGAATAATTCAGTAGTTGACTCTCAAATGCTTGATTACTTCTTAAGAGAAGATCTTCAAACTAAGGCTCCTACTGCTATGGCTGTTATGAATCCTCTTAAGGTTATCATAACAAACTATCCAGAAGGAAAAACTGAAATGTTACCAGTTTCTAATAATCCAAAGAATGAAGAACTTGGAACAAGAGAGGTTCCTTTCTCAAGAGAAATCTATGTTGAAAGAGACGACTTCATGGAAGTACCAGTAAAGAAATACTTTAGATTATTCCCTGGTAATGAAGTTAGACTTATGGGAGCATACTTTATTAAATGTAACGATGTAATAAAAGATCCTGAAGGAAATGTTATAGAACTTCACTGTACTTATGATCCAGAAACTAAGAGTGGTTCTGGATTTACAGGAAGAAAAGTTAAAGGAACAATTCACTGGGTTGATGCAAAAAATGCTGTACCTGCTGAATTTAGATTATATGAGCCTTTAATCTTAGATGTTGAAGATGGAAGTGTTGATAAAAACTTTTTAGAACAAATAAATCCAAATTCAATGCAAGTTCTTAATGGATTCATTGAACCAATTGCAATTAATGGAGCTAAACCATTAGATAAATTCCAAATGGTTAGAAACGGATTCTTCTCAGTGGATAATCACACTAAAGATGGTAAGTTAATCTTTAATAGAATAGTTCCACTTAAGAGTTCATTTAAATTAAAGTAAGATTATATAAAATATAAAAGACATACTATTTTAAGTAGTATGTCTTTTAATTTATAAATTATAAGTTAATGAACTTATTAAATCTTTCTCTTACCTTTTCTTCACCCATAATTTGCATTATTGTATAAAGATCTGGTGTGTTTGTTCTGTGAGTAAGTGCTGCTCTTACTGCACCTGCAACATCTGAAACCATTCCTTTAAAGTTTTCTGGATTCTTTTTATATTCTTTTCTGTTTGTTGCATATCCAAGTTCAACTGCTAAAGCTTTAAGTTCTTCAAACCAAGTTTCTTGATCAGTATCAAAGTTATATGCCTTAGCATAGCTTTCAATAATACTCTTAGCATCTTCTAAGTTTAAAGTCTTTGGAAGTTCTACATCTTCTGCTTTTTCTAAATCAAATAATTCATCAAAGAAATAGAATACTTTTTCACGAACTTCATTCCATTTACCAAAATCTTTTCTTGGCTTTGGACCTTCTTTATCTATGTTGAATACTTCCTTCATCATAGCTTCGTCTCTAGTTACAAGGTCAAACATTTCTTTGTCAAAATCTTTTGCCCAAGTTGTGTAGTAATCATAAACAACTGGTGCTTTCATTTTGCATATAACATTCTTACTTACATCATGTAATTTTACTATATCAAATAAAGCTCCTGATTTACTCATCTTATCTAAAGCTACAGGGAACTCATGATAATCTGTATCTGGATTTTCAGCTCTCCAATCCTCAAAACTTGAGTTTATAATATTTAAAAGATATTCAATAACAGAAACTGCTGGATATCCTTCTTCTCTGTAGTAACTTACAGCACTTTCTGGATCTTTTCTCTTTGAAAGTTTTCTCTTTGATCCATTTTCTGATTTCATTATTGTTGGAACGTGAGCATAGTTTGGTCTCTTAAATCCTAAAACATCAAATAATTGAAGATGTATTGGAAGTGATGACAACCATTCTTCTCCTCTTATTACATCTGTAGTATGCATTAATGCATCATCTATAGCATGTGCAAAATGGTATGTTGGAAGTCCATCTGATTTAATTATAACTATATCTTGAACATTCTCTGGGAATGAAACATCTCCCTTTATTAAATCATGACATTCTACTCTATTTTCTTCTTTTCCTGGTGACTTTAATCTTAAAATATATTCTTCACCATTTTCAATTCTCTTTATAGCTTCTTCCACTGGAAGGTTTCTATAAACAGCATATTCTCCATAGTATCCTGGAGTAATTTTTTCTGCCATTTGCTTTTCTCTTATTTCATTTAATTCTTCTGGAGTACAGAAGCAAGGATAAGCTAATCCTTTTTCAAGTAGTTGCTTAGCAAAAGTATGGTATATTTCTTTTCTTTGACTTTGTCTGTATGGACCATACTCTCCCTTTGAAGTTTCTTCTCCTGTCATACCTTCGTCAAATTCCATTCCAAAGTTATGCATTGTAGTTATTGTATCTTCTATAGCACCTTCAACTTCCCTTTTTTGATCTGTATCTTCTATTCTTAAATAGAAAATCCCTTCGCTTTGATGTGCAAGTCTTTCATTTATAAGAGCTGCATAGACTCCTCCAATATGTTGGAATCCAGTTGGACTTGGTGCATATCTTACAACTTTAGCTCCTTCTTTTAACTTTCTTTCAGTATATTTTTCTAAATAATATTCTGGAGTCTTTAGTTCATTTTTAAATATTAAATTTGCTAATGTTTCTCTACTCATTACTTCATCACCTTTCTAAAATTCATATAAAAAAAAGTCCTCTCCTCCTAAACACTTAGGACGAAAAGACTTACAACTTTACGCGGTACCACCTAAATTAGCTAAAGAATAACCTTCTTTAAACTCACTTAATTCTCTATAAGGGGAGAAAACCCAGTTATCTACTCTTAAATTTCGATACTATGCTCCAAAGCTTCTTTCTATGATTTTATTTACGAAGCTTCCACCATATCTTCGCTCTCTTTAAAATAAAGATTCATATACTCTTCTTCTTCACCGCATTATTTTTATTAATCCAATGATTTAATTATACATTTATTAAATATCATTGTAAATATGTCTTTTCAATCATGCAAAATTTTAGAATTTGATAGATTATGATCTTTCATGACTTATTATGTATGAATTAAATATTTCATTTTTATAATTTTTGATTTTTTTCATTCAAATTATTTACTTAATTATTTCATATGTTTAGTATAACTAACTCCCTATGTAAATATTTACAAAAAATATATTTTTGAGCATGAAAAAACGCAACCCTTGGGGCCAGGTTGCGCTTTAGCAATAAGCAATAAATAAAAAGGGGGCTATTTATTCCTTTTATTTATCCTTGCAATAGTATTATATGTTAATGGATTATAAAATGCAAGTAATTTTAAAAACTTTATTCATTATATGGAAATTTATGAATGATTTTCTTGCAAGTTTTCCCATCATTCGTTAAAAGCTTTTTAAATGTTTTATTTCTTCTTCTGTTAATTCTCTATATTCGCCTTCCTCTAGTTCTTCATCTAAAGGTAATCCGCCAAATTCTATTCTTTGTAGGTATACTACACTTTTACCTACTGCTTCAAACATTCTTTTTACTTGATGGAATTTACCTTCTTGTATTGTTATATTTACTTCTGATCCTTCATCAGTTGATTTTATAATTTCAAGAATAGCTTCTTTGCAAACATATCCGTCATCTAAAGTTATACCATTTTTAAATGCTTCAATATCTTCTTCAGTAACTTTTTTATCTATTTTGGCATAATAAACTTTATCTACCTTCCATTTAGGAGATATTAATCTATGATTTAATTCTCCATCATTAGTTAACAATAATAGCCCTACAGTATCTTTATCTAATCTTCCAACTGGGAATGGTTCAAATGCTTGATGGTCTACTTCTAAAAGATCTACTACAGTTTCCTCTCTTGAATCATATGTAGCTGATACTACTCCATCTGGTTTATTCATCATAAGGTAAATAAACTCTCTATAAAATATTTGCTCCCCATTTAGTTTTATAACTGATTTATCTGGATCTACAAGTCTACTACTATCTTTCTCTACCACTCCATCAACTTCTATAAATCCCTTTCTTGCTAATCCTTTAATTTCTTTTCTACTTCCGTATCCTAAATTTGAAATTATCTTATCTAATCTTTGCAATTTACTAAACACCTCTTATCTTTATTTTGTTATTTATATAAGTATTTATCTCTAACTTAAGTTTCATCTTATTGTATTATTAATTTCTCCAAAAATCAATTAATGAATCCTTGCTATAAATATAAAATTATTGCTAAATTAAAAAAAGTCCATTCGGACTTTTTTATTATAATTTGCATAACTATCTATAATAAATTTTATACAGTAAATTCTATCTCACAATAATCTTCATAATTTACTCTCTTATAAAAGCTCTTTGCAAGTACCATTACTCTATATTTACCTTTTGAGAATGGTATAAATGTATAATATCTCTTCTTACTATAACTTTGAGCCTTTACCCAGTTTCCTCTTTCCATTAGATAAAACTCATAACAAACATCTTTTCCTCCAGTACTTTCAGCCCAGAAATTTACTTCAGTATTAATTTTAATTGGTTCTTTATCTATTTTTATCTTAGTTCCTGTAACTGGAGTAGCCTCATGTACGTATACAGTTATATCTCTTTTTGTATCAAATCCGCTTTCACATTTCACATTTTTTGCATAAACTTCGAAAGTATATTTTCCTGCACACTTAGGTTTAACAACAAGCTTTTTATTCTTCATAAAGCCTGTTTCTTCAACTTCATGTCCATTTATCTTAGTTACAAAATTAATTAATATATTTTTTGTATTTTGAACCACAGCTTCTAGTTCTATTTCATCTCCAACTAAGAATAACTCCCTGCAAGGAAGTAATATATAATCTATATTTCCCGGTAAATAGTCTTTAACCTTTAAAAATATACTTGAATCGACATCATACTCTTCTAAAGAGTATTTATCCTTAACTCTTATGCTGATTTCATAATCTCCTTTTTCTTTTGGAGTATAGTTTAACCAATTTGTTCTACTGTAATCTATTCTATCAATTTCTTTTCCATCTTTAAAAATTATAAATGAATATAAAAGTATAGTTCCACCTTCAGCAATTGCTCTAACATTTATAGGTCTATTAACCAATACTTCTTTTCTTTGATCTGAGATAACATCAACAATTCTAATTGGTTTATCTCCCTTTTTGTCTATATCAAATAATATTGTCTTTTTATCTTCATAATCTCCATCATAAGATATATCTTTTACATATAAAGTTATTTTATAGGATCCCTTTTCTCTAGGATTCCAATAAAATTCTTTACTTCTTGTATAGCATGAATCTTCTGCAATTGGACCATCTATAATATATCTGTATACCAATTCTCGTCCACCATAAGCATCTGCTTTAAATGTTATATCTGTTCCTGATACTTGTGGAGTCCTAACATCAGCCTTAAAGCTATTTATTCTTACAGCATTATATGGTCTAACTTCGTATAGCATAACAGCTCTATCATCATACTCTTTATTTGAGAATATATCCCTCATTAAGCATAAAAGCTTATATTCTCCTTCCTCATTCTCTTGAAAACTTACAATCCTTCTTGATGAAAAGTCTTGGATACAGACTGATCTTCCATACTTATCTACCCTTACAAATTTAAATAATAATGGACGTGCATCATCACAAGAAGTCTTAACTTTAAATACTAGTTCTTCGTTTAATAATAATTCGTCTGTTAGACATCTAAAGTCTGTTATCTCAACTTTATTTTTTTCTTTAACTTTAAATTTTATAGTTTTATATTCATCAACATTTTCTCTAGAATTTGTTCTTTTGCACTCTATTAAAATTTCTTCTACACCTTCATTTACAGCTGTATAAGATAATTTATTATCAGTTGAATAATCCCTTATAGGCTCCCAACCATTTTCTCCTCGTCTCCAGAATCTATACAATAAAACTTCTTTGCTTGAAACGACTTCTATATTAACTTTTTCACCAGTAAAACATTCTTCTTTATCTAATAAAATTTCCGTAATCAACTTCTCTTCACCCAAGTTCTTTCCTATTATATATTCTTCTTTTGCTAAAAATTCAAAAGGTTTATTAGAACCTTTTCTTCTTCCTTGCACCATAACTATGTATTCGCCCTCACTTTTTGGAGTCCAAACACATGATCTTTTATTATTAAAATTCTTTATTGTATTCCAAATCCCATCATTCCCAATTATAACTTTAAAATCTATTTCTTCCTCAAATTCAACGCCTATTTCAATATTTTCCCTAGGTTCTTGAGGACTTTTCTTACCAAATAAAATATTCATTTCACCCATATATTTCACCCCGTATTAACCATTCGTTACTCTCTTATTATACTACAGACCCATTTTTTGTAAATAAAATTCCATAATTACCTTATTTTATTATACAACATTCTTCTTAATGTACAATGAACATTTATTAATTAATACTTTAATAATTATCGGAAATTTTTTATCATGGATATATTTATCTTATATTCAGATATTTTTAAATATTAAAAAAAGACCTATATAAAACACTTCATTTATATAGGTCTTAGTTTTTAATATTATATTCAATTATAGCTCTTAAGTTATTTAATAATCTTTCTTCATCCTCTTGAGTTCTCTTTTTAGGTCCTTTAAATCTTCCACCAGCTTTTCTGATCTTTTGCGATATATGTCTTTGCTCTAGTAATAAATCAATATTTTTTTCTGTATAGATACTTCCCTTAGGACTTATAACGTTAACTCCTCTTGGCAGACACATAGCTGCAACTCCATAATCTTGAGTAACTACTATATCTCCATTTTGAGAATTATTTACTACATACATATCTACGCTTTGAAAACCACTATCTACAATAATTACTTTCGAATACTCACTTTGAATAAAATGATGTATATCAACAAAAATATTTACTTCTATTGCATATTCTTTTGCTAAATTTTCAATTTTGGAGATGCTTGGGCAAGCATCTCCATCAATAATAATCTTCATATATATTATTTTAACTTAGCCTCTAATTCTGATTTTAAATCTTCAAATCCTGGTTTTCCAAGTAAAGCAAACATATTCTTCTTGTAAGCTTCAACACCTGGTTGATTGAATGGATTTACACCTAAAAGGTATCCGCTAATTCCACATGCTTTTTCGAAGAAGTAAACTAATTGTCCGAAGTAGTATGGAGTTAATTCTGGTACATTAACTACCATGTTTGGTACTCCACCATCATTATGTGCTAATAGAGTTCCTTCGAAAGCTTTTTGGTTTACAAAGTTCATATCTTTTCCAGCTAAGAAGTTTAATCCATCTATATTATCTTCTGTAGCTTCTATTATAACTGATTCTTGAGCCTTTTCTACATTGATAACAGTCTCGAAAAGATCTCTTCTTCCTTCTTGGATGTATTGTCCCATTGAGTGAAGGTCAGTTGAGAAATCAACAGCTGCTGGGAATATTCCCTTATTATCTTTTCCTTCTGATTCTCCGTATAATTGTTTCCACCATTCATTAAAGTAGTGAAGTGATGGTTCGTAATTAACTAATATTTCAATAGTTTTTCCTTTATTATATAAAGCATTTCTTACTGCTGCATATTTGTAACAATCATTTTCTTTAACTGAAGGATTTGAGTAAGTTTCTCTTGCATCTGCTGCACCCTTCATCATTTCTTCTATATTAACTCCAGCTGCTGCAATTGGTAGTAATCCAACTGCTGTTAAAACTGAGAATCTTCCTCCAACATTATCAGGAATTACATATGTTTCATATCCTTCTGCATCAGCTAATGTTTTAAGAGCTCCCTTTGAAGCATCAGTTGTTGCATATATTCTCTTCTTAGCTTCTTCTTTTCCGTATTTCTTTTCAAGAAGATCTTTAAATATTCTAAATGCTATTGCAGGTTCAGTTGTAGTACCTGATTTTGATATTACGTTAACTGAAATATCCTTTCCTTCTATAGCCTTTAATAATTGGTTCATGTATGTTGCACTTATGTTGTTACCAACATAGAATATTTGTGGAGCTTTTCTATCTTCTTTTGATAATACATTGTAGAAGTTATTTGTAAGCATTTCAATTGCCGCTCTAGCTCCTAAGTATGATCCACCTATTCCTATTACTATAAGAACATCTGAAGTTTCTTGAATTCTCTTTGCAGCTTCTTGAATTCTTCCAAATTCTACTTTATCATAATTTACAGGTAGGTCAATCCAGCCTAAGAAGTCATTTCCTGCACCAGTTCCTTCATGTAATTTTTTATGTGCTGATTGTACTAAATCCCCCATAAAATCAATTTCATCCATGTTTAGATATGGAGCTACTTTAGATAAGTCTAATGATAGTCCTTTAGTCATAATCGCGTCCTCCTTAATTTTGCGTAGTTATTCTTTACATAACTTTATATTATGCGCTACACACTATATTTATAACCGATAGTTCCTTTTCATTAAAAAAATTACTTAACTTCATTAATGGAAAGGATATCCCTCTTTATTTTACTACATATCCTTTTCTTATAAAAGCAGAATATTAACAATTTGTTTCATGAAAACCTTTAAATATTTTTTATATTTTTAGTAAATATTATACTTATATTACCATTATTTTATTATATATAATAAAACACTTATGTTATTCATTTAATCATAAAATTTTGTTCATACCCTGTTAATTGATTTAATTACAAATAAGAAATAAACTGTAATTGTTTGCAATAATATTTAATTACTTTACAAAAGAGAGGAAGTTTTACATGAATAAGGCGAAAATACAAGGGATAATCCTATCATTAATCATTGGAATTGGTGTAGGTACTGGGGGGACTCTAATCTATGAAAATGAAAGGCACTCTAATGAGATAGCACAAGTTGAAGCAAAGTACAAAAATAATGATACTAAAGCTTTAGTTCAACAAAATGTTCTAGCTACTCTATGGCAACAAAACTCTGGCGAAGTAAAGGCACTAAGATATGAAGCTTATAACTCTGGTATGGACTATGTAGATAAATTAGTTAAAGAAAAAACTGATAAACCTTATGCTGTTACTTTAGATATTGATGAGACCATTATAGATAATTCTCCTCATGCAGGATATGAAATAAAACATAATGAATTATATTCAAAAGAAAACTTTGGTGAATGGGTTCAAAAGGCAGATGCAAAAGCTATTGATGGCGCAAAAGAATTTACTGACTACGCTAAAAGTAAAGGCTTTGAGGTATTCTACGTATCAAATAGAAGTGAAGAAAAAGAGCTTGATGCTACAATAAAGAATATGAAAAAATTAGGCTTTGTAAATTCTGATAAAGAACATATACTTCTAAAAACAGATACTAGCAACAAGGAAGCTAGATGGAATAAAATTAAGGAAAAATATAATCTTGCAATGTATTGTGGAGATAATTTAGGTGATTTCCCTAATGGATATGATAATAAAAGTAATGAAGAAAGACGTAACATAGTAGAAAAAGAAAAGAAATTCTTTGGAACTAAGTACATAGTGCTTCCAAACCCAACTTACGGTGACTTTGAAAATGCAGTATACAATTATGACTTTAAAATGTCCCCAAGTGATAAGATGGAAGCTAGATTAAAGACTATTAATTCATTTAAATAATAAACTATTCTAATCATAAAAAAGGTAACTATAAATTTATAGCTACCTTTTCTTTATTCCTCTTAATATATTTTAAGTTATATTTATTCTATTCTTATAACTTTACATGATTATAATACATTCTATAAAATATAGCTTTTATAGAATTGTACTTATTTCTCTTTAATATCCTCTAACTTCACTATATTAAATTAAATTTACTTACTATAATTTTTTCTTCTAAATATCACTATTCCTAAAGCTACTAAAGCTAGTCCAATTGCACATGGAATTAAAGTATTAAATCCTGTATTTGGAAGTTTTCCACTTTCATCTTGTTTATCTAAAACAGTTACCTTTATTGATTTTTCTGTTTTATTTCCATCACTATCTTTAACAGCATAAGTAATTCCATATTCTCCATCCTTAGAAGTATTAGCATTATTTTTAGTTACTTCTATTTTATTTGTTAAATCTCCATCTTCTTTATCTGATGCAGTTACTCCTTTTAATGGATCTAATTTATCTCCAATATTTAGCTCTATATCTTTTGCATTTATAACTGGCTTATTTTTATTTACTGAAGGTTTTTCCCCTTCTTCTCCATCTCCTGTTCCGCCATTTCCGTTATTATTTTCCCCATTGAAACTATCATTATCTACTAATACATATGACGATTGCGCTGGAACTTCTATAATATTTCCTTCTACTGAATCTAATTTCTTAGTTCCTGCATTGTCTTTATTAACTACTACTGTCCACCCTTTTCTTGGAAGAGTTACCTTAACAGACTCTTTATTGGCATTAAATATAACAGCCATGTTTTCCCATGGATCTCCTACATTTTTTCCATTCAAAGTATAAGCTACTACATTATCTTTATTAAAGTTCTTTCCTTTTTTTAAGAATGTTAAATTATTCTGTATATCCCTAGTAGTATTCATTCTAAAGGCTTTATGAGACTTTCTAAGACTTATTATTCCCTTATAATAATTAAAAACATCGTTATATTGCTCTTTTCTATTCCAATCAATTTTGTTTACAGTATCAGGTGCATTGTAGCTATTATGATCAAAACTACCATCTTCCTTAACTTTAGTTCTTAAAAGTTCCTCACCACCTTGGAAGAATGGAATTCCTTGTGACGTTAATACAATAGCTGCAGCCATCTTATTCATTTTTTTTAATTCTTCTTCAGATGCACCTTTATTAGTTGTCTGAAGCTTATCCCATAAAGTTAAATTGTCATGTGCTGAAACATAATTTATAGTTTGATATGGTTCATTTGCCCATGGAGTTACCCCATAACCTTCATAAGGACTTGGTGCCTTTCCATATTCAATCCCCTCATGTTTAGTTGAGCCTACTATTCCAAACTTAACTACATCTTCTAAGCCACTATATCCATTTACAAAACCAGGTTTTGATGCATCAAAGACATGTCCCTTAACACCATCTCTCATATCATCACTAAATGCTGCTATCTGCATTTCACCGTATTTAACTGTATTATTTTTAACAGCTCTTTGTGATTCTGGCAGAGGTGTATCCCCACCAGTCCAACCTTCTCCATACATTATTATGCTTTTATCTATCTTATTTAACTCTTCTCTAATTTCTTTCATTGTATCTATATCATGTAAACCCATTAAATCAAATCTAAATCCATCTATATGATATTCTTTAGCCCAATAAGTTACTGAATCAACCATCATTTTTCTAACCATAGATCTTTCAGATGCAAGTTCATTTCCACAACCTGAACCATTAGAAAAATTACCATTTTGATTCTGTCTATAATAATAATTTGGAACTGCTAAATTTAGATGTGAATCTGTAGTAGCTCCTGTATGATTATAAACTACATCCATTACAACTCTTATCCCAGCTTTATGAAGCTCCATAACCATCTTTTTAAACTCATTTATTCTCACTTCTGCTGTGTATGGATCTTTTGAGTATGATCCCTCTGGCACATTATAATTTTGAGGATCATATCCCCAGTTATACTGTTCTTTATCTAATTTAGTTTCATCAACTGACCTATAATCAAATGTTGGAAGTAAGTGAACGTGAGTTACCCCAAGTTCCTTTAGATGATCAATTCCTGTTTTGATATCACTATTTCCAGGTAACGTAGTCTTCGGTTGCCAGAACCCATCGTACTTACCCCTTATCTCCATCTTTGCATTTGATGAAGAATCAATTGTAAAATCTCTAATGTGAATTTCATAAATAACTGAATCTGTTGGGTCTTTAAGTTTTGGTTTACTATCATTTTCCCATCCACTTGGATTCGTTGAGCTTAAATTTATAACCATAGCTCGTCTACCATTCACTCCAACTGATTTAGCATAAGGATCTGTAACATTAGCTTCTTTCCCATCGTTAGTTACTAAATAATCATAATAAGTTCCATTTAAATCTCCTTTTACCTTAGCTATCCAAATACCTTTGTTCCCCTTTTTCATATCTATAACTTTTTTAGGTTCTTTTTCTTTATTGTAATCTCCAGTATTGTATAAAGCTAATTTAACACTTGATGCCATTGGTGCCCATAATACAAAATCAGTTTTATCTTTATTATATAAAGCACCTAACTTTCCATCATAATGATATATATCTTCAAAATCTTTTGATGCAAATATTTTTCCGAGTGTAACCTTTTTTGATTTATATTCTTCTATTTCTAGTTCATATTCTTTAGTTAAATCAATCTTTTTATCAGTTGTAACATTACCTGATATTAAATTATTTGACACTATAACGTTGCACTTTATTGACTTACCATTCTCCTTTAATATAACTTTACCATTCATATTCTGAGATGGTAATTTTACATTAGTCATAAAACTAATTTCATTTGTAGTGTCTATCTTAGCCGATGTAATTGCAGCATTTTTTATCGCATCTTCTGATCTAAAAACAATCTCTTCATTGCTTTGAACTAGATAAGCATTTATTTCTCCATTATTATTTGCATACGCTAAATTTATAAATCTATCATGCTCGATATCTTTATCAGACCAATCAGGTTTTCTAACTATAATTCCTATTCCTCTTGGATCAGCATTCTTAGTATTTTCATAAGTTATCTTAGAAAGATTTCCAAAATTATCTTTACCTTCTAAAGAGTATCCTTCTCCCCCTTTAACTCCATCAAGCCATGACCAAATATCCCAATCTTTATAATTTTCATCAAATCTATAATAGTGTACATTTAACGTTACCTTCTTAAAGTCCCTATTTAAATCTTTAACCTTAAATGTTTTATCCTTACCGTCTGTATGATTAATAATAATCTCTTTATCCCCTTTAGATAAATCTATAAATTTATCTTCTCCAAAATAGTTTTCACTCCACTCATTACCTGATTCACTTTTACGTAATATAAAGCCTAACTTTCCAGCATCCTTAGTGGTCTTTATAACTGCAAATTCTCCTTCATCATCCTTTCCTATAAATTGATGAGTCTTGGTATTGGTATCGTTTCCAGAATTATCTCTATTCCAGCTCCAAATATTCCACCCATCATAGTTTTTGTCTGGTCTATCATACCTTATCTTTATATAGACCTCATTAGAACTCTTATTTTCTGCTTTAGTCACTATTGGTATTTGTATTAATGTTATTATAAATACCAAACTCAGCAGAAATGCTATTGATTTTTTTAAATTTCTCATATTTCTCCCCTCCATTTTAGTAAACATTTACATTAACATGTTAGCATTATTTTCTATATTATTCAATAATTATTAATATTATTATAATACTATAATAATTATTTTGATATTTTTTATAAGTGATAAAAAAGCAGCTATAGTATACCTATACCTGCTTTATATCACTTTATTTTTTATCCCTAAATGTGCTTAATCTTATTCCCACTCAATAGTTGCTGGTGGTTTTGAAGTTATATCATAAACAATTCTGTTTACTCCTGGAACTTCATTTACTATTCTTCTTGATACTAAATCTAATAAGTCATATGGTATTCTTGCCCACTCTGAAGTCATAGCATCGCTTGAAGTAACAGCTCTAAGTGCTATTGTATGGCAGTAAGTTCTTTCATCTCCCATAACTCCAACTGATTTTATGTTTGGAAGACAAGCGAAGTATTGCCATATAGTTTCATCAAGATTTGCATTAGCTATTTCTTCTCTGAAAATTGCATCTGCTTCTCTAACTATTTCAAGCTTTTCTTCTGTTATATCTCCAAGTACTCTTATTGCAAGTCCTGGACCTGGGAATGGCTGTCTCCATACTAATTTATGAGGTATTCCAAGCTCTTCTCCAACAGCTCTAACTTCATCTTTAAATAATTCTCTTAAAGGCTCTATTAGATCAAATTCCATATCTTCTGGAAGTCCTCCAACGTTGTGGTGAGACTTAATTACAGCTGATGTATCAGTTCCACTTTCAACGATATCTGGATAGATTGTTCCTTGAACTAAGTAATCTATATCTCCAACCTTCTTAGCTTCTTCTTCAAATACTCTTATGAATTCTTCTCCAATGATTTTTCTCTTAGTTTCTGGATCTGAAACTCCTTTAAGTTTTCCTAAGAATCTATCTTGAGCATTAACTCTTATAATGTTCATGTCAAATTCTTTCTTAAATACTCTTTCAACAGTATCTCCTTCATCTTTTCTTAAAAGACCATGATCTACAAAGATACAAGTTAAGTTATGTCCTATAGCTTTATGAACTATCATAGCAGCAACTGATGAATCAACTCCACCTGATAATGCACATAGAACTTTTCTATCTCCAACTAATTCTTTAATTTCTTTTATCTTATCTTCAGCAAATGAAGCCATTGTCCAAAGACTTTCTAACCCACAAATTTCGTGTAAGAAGTTTTGAATCATTTTTTGTCCAAATGGAGTATGTTCTACTTCTGGGTGAAATTGAACTCCATAAAGCTTTCTTTCTTCATTTTCCATTGCAGCTACTGGACATACTTCAGTATGCGCAATTATTTTGAAGCCTTCTGGTGCTTCACTTATGTAATCAGTATGACTCATCCAACAGATATCTTTTGAGTCTATTCCCTTAAATAATCTTGATGAGTTATCTAAATTTATTTCAGTTTTTCCATATTCTCTAACTGGAGCTGTAGCAACTTTTCCGCCTAAAGTGTGAGCCATAAGTTGGTCTCCATAGCAAATTCCAAGTACAGGAATTCCTAAATTGAATACCTCTTCGTTCACTCTTGGTGCACCTTCACCATATACGCTATTTGGTCCACCTGTAAATATTATTCCCTTAGGATTCTTTTCTTTTATTTTTTCTATTGTATAGCTGTATGGAATTATTTCACAATAAACTCCACATTCTCTTACTCTTCTTGCTATAAGTTGATTATATTGTCCACCGAAGTCAACAACTAAAACTAAATCTTTCTTCATGTGCTCCTCCTAGATATATTAAATTAAAATATTACTATTTTTACATTTTATTGATAACTAATTATAACATATTAGGAGAGAAAAATCCCTCATAATACGAATGTTTTTTATATATTTATCTTCATTTTTCGTTTTATTGTAATTTTTTGTACTTTCTATTAAGAATTCCGTGTTATTTATTTTATACATAGTTATAGTTTACTTATTTTATTATTCCAATACTTAAATTATAATAATCTATTTCATTACACTATAATTTGGTGCTTCTTTTGTCATATTAATATCATGAGGATGACTTTCTCTAAGGCCTGCTGATGTTTGAACAACAAATGTTGATGTATTATATAAAGTATCTAGATCTTTTGATCCTAAGTATCCCATTCCAGCTCTAATTCCTCCAAGCATTTGGAATATTGTATCTGAAACTGATCCTTTATAAGCGATTCTTCCTTCAATACCTTCTGGAACTAACTTCTTATTTCCATCTTGGAAGTATCTATCTTTTGATCCACAAGCCATAGCTCCTAAAGATCCCATTCCTCTGTAAACTTTATAACTTCTACCTTGGAATATTTCTACTTCTCCTGGAGCTTCCTCACATCCTGCAAATAATGATCCCATCATTGCTGCACATGCACCAGCTGCTAATGCTTTAACTACATCCCCTGAGTACTTAATTCCTCCATCTGCAATTACAGGAATTCCATACTTCTTACCAATTTCAACACAATCCATAACTGCTGTAAGTTGAGGTACTCCAACTCCTGCAACAACTCTTGTTGTACAGATTGATCCAGGTCCTATACCAACTTTAACGCAATCTGCTCCAGCTTTTATTAAGTCTTCTGTAGCTTCTGCTGTTGCAACATTTCCTGCTATTATTTGAAGTTCTGGGTACTTTTCTTTAACTCTCTTGACACCTTCTAAAACACCTTTTGAATGACCATGTGCAGTATCTATAGTTATTATATCAACTTTAGCTTTAACTAAAGCATCAACTCTTTCCATCATATCTTTTGTTACTCCAACAGCTGCTCCACATAATAATCTACCTTTACTATCTTTAGCTGCATTTGGGAATATTCTAGCTTTCTCTATATCTTTTATTGTTATAAGTCCTTTTAGCATTCCATTTTCATCCACTAAAGGAAGTTTTTCTATTTTATGCTTCTTTAAAAGTTCTTTCGCTTCATCTATAGTAGTTCCTTCTGGTGCTGTTATTAAATCTTCACTTGTCATTACTTCTGAGATCTTTTTTGAGTAATCTTCTTCAAAAGTTACATCTCTATTTGTAAGTATTCCAACTAGCTTTCCGTTAACTGTTATTGGAACACCTGATATTCTATATTGTCCCATTAATTCTTCTGCATCTTGTAGAGTATTCTCTGGTGATAAGAATATTGGATCTGTAATTACTCCATTTTCTTGTCTTTTTACCTTATCAACTTCTTTAGCTTGTGCTTCTATACTCATATTCTTATGGATTATTCCAAGACCACCTTCTCTAGCCATCGCTATTGCCATTTTTGATTCAGTTACTGTATCCATACTAGCACTTATTAAAGGTATGTTTAATGCAATCTTCTTTGTTACGTTTGTTTTTAAAGATACTCCATTTGGTAATACCTCTGATTTATTTGGAACTAATAATACATCATCAAAAGTGTATGCTTGTTTTAAAATTCTAGCCATTTTACATCCTCCCTATTTTAACTTAATACTTTCATAATAAAATCTTTCACGCAAGTTTTCTTGCACTTTTCACCTAATTTTATGTATAAAAAAAGCACATTAACTTCCTAAGTGAAGTTAATATGCCATACGTGTTCACGCAATAAGGGTTGTATGACCCCTTGGTATATTAAATCCACTCATAGTCGGAAATTTAAGGTTCCCGGTAGATACTCCCTGCCATATTCAGGGGATATACGAGTTTTAAATGTGCATTTCGTTTTTAAAATTAAACTCATTATAAATTACATCGTAATTAAAGTCAATATGTTTTTTGAATGAATTATTGCAATTATTAATAAAATAAAAAGTCATAATATAGTTATACTGTTTTTTTGTATATGAAATAAATCATTCATCTTTAATGCTAATAAAAGGTTCTAACATACCAATTTAAAATTTGATTTCCACAGATGAAAGTTATAAATGTAGCAGCTACAATATATGGCCCAAAAGCTATAGCTTCTTTTCCATTTCTTTTCTTAAAGACAATTAAGTAAATTGCATATACACCGCCTAAAATTATTGAGATAAATAGATTTAATAAATTTAGTTTTAATCCTAAAAATATACCAATCATAAATATAATCTCTACGTCTCCCCACCCCATTCCATTAGTTGTCAAAACAATTATTGCTAATATTAGTGATGGTATAAACGCTCCTATAATTATATTTGTTAAGTTTAACTTTTCACCTGTAATAAGAGTTATTATTAAAAATATGATCCCAAAAGCTATTCCTGTGATTATTACTGAAGAGTATACATATTGAGTTTTATAATCTATAATTCCAATTACTAAAAGGACTGATGTCAAGGTTACAAATTTTAAAAAATCTATACTTAATCCAAACTTTAAATACACAATTACAAAAAGAATTCCAGTTGCTACTTCTACTAATGGATATTGAATAGATACCTTCTCATTACAATACCTGCACTTTCCCTTTAAAGTAAAAAAGCTTACTATAGGTACTAAATCCTTTCCTTTAAGTTTTGTATTACAACTTCCACAATGTGATGTTGGAAATACTATTGATTCTTCTTTTTGGATTCTAAATATACATACATTTAAAAAACTTCCTATTATCGATCCAAATAAGAATATTATTAACCACATAATTAAATTCATTACACTCCTCTATCCTTTAATAAAATCCTACTACTTTCTTAAATAAAATTCTATCTCTTCATTTTCACTCATTTAAATCCTACTCAATATTATTTGATCTTCTAATTACTAATCTTCTGAATTATTTAATATTGAATCAAATACATCCTTTTTACCACTTTTATCATCATTTTTTAATGTAAAATCTTTTCTCTCTTCAACAATTAATTTACATTCTTCCAATTTCATATCTGATGGTAATTTATCTAGTGTACTTGATAAAATAGTAGCTTTATCTTTACCAGGCTCAATAAACCCTATAATTGAATCCTTACCAAGTGCAGTATCAACAGTGTTTGTATTGTTGATATCAATAGGTTTATCATTTTTTATGTTATAACTCTCTACCGCTAATAGAACCTTTCTTGATTGATCCATAACCTTTGTTTTTTTCGCTTCCTGCATATATCCACCAATCTTAGGTACTAATATGGCAGCTAATATTCCTATTATCGCTATAACGGCTATCAACTCTATTAATGTGAATCCTTTTTTCTTCTTTTTTAATATCTTCATAAACCAAACTCCTTAAAATATTTAATTTTAGATAGTGTATTACCTATCTACCTTTTAAGTATTACCATTTAATGTAAATTAATATCAGGATATTAACAAAAAAAGAAACCTAAATAAATTTATTTAGGTTTCTTAGATTTATTTTTATTGCTTTAATTTTTAGTACATTCCATCCATTCCCATTCCACCTGGAGCTGCCATCGGTTCTTCCTTCTTAGGAATATCGACTACTGCTGCTTCTGTAGTTAAGAATGTTGATGCAACTGATGCTGCGTTTTGAAGTGCTGATCTTGTAACTTTTGTTGGATCCACAATACCAGCTTTTATCATATTCTTGTATTCTCCTCTTAATGCATCATATCCTACACCAGCTTCGCTGTGTCTTACTTTTTCTATTATTACAGAACCTTCAACACCAGCATTTGTTGCTATTTGTCTCATTGGTTCTTCAAGTGCTCTAACTATTATATCAATACCAACTTTAGTATCATATACATCTGATGTTAATTCTGCTACTTTATTTAATACATTAACATAAGCAGTTCCACCACCTGGTACTATACCTTCTTCTACTGCAGCCTTTGTAGCAGCTAAAGCATCTTCAATTCTAAGCTTTCTTTCTCTAAGTTCTGTTTCAGTTGCAGCACCAACTCTAATTACAGCTACTCCACCTGCTAATTTTGCAAGTCTTTCTTGTAATTTTTCTTTATCAAACTCTGAAGATGTTTCTTCAAGTTGAATTTTAATTTGACCTATTCTTGCTTGAATTTCATCTGAATTTCCTTTTCCATTTACTATAGTTGTGCTTTCTTTTGTTACCTTTATGCTTTCAGCTTCTCCAAGCATATCTAATGTTACTTCTTTAAGATCTCTTCCAAGTTCTTCTGAAACAACTTCTCCGCCTGTAAGAATCGCTATATCTTGAAGCATTTCTTTTCTTCTATCCCCAAATCCTGGAGCCTTAACTGCAACACAAGTAAATGTTCCTCTTAATTTATTAACAACTAATGTTGCCATAGCTTCGCCTTCTATATCATCAGCTATGATTAAAAGTTTTCTTCCATTTTGAACTATTTGTTCTAATATAGGAAGTATTTCTTGTATGTTAGTAATCTTCTTATCTGTAATTAATACATATGGATTTTCAAGAAGTGCTTCCATTTTTTCTGTATCTGTTACCATATAAGCTGATACATATCCTCTATCAAATTGCATACCCTCAACTACATTAAGTTCTGTACCCATTGATTTTGATTCTTCAACAGTTATAACCCCTTCATTGCCTACCTTTTCCATAGCATCTGCAATAAGCTTACCTATTGTTTCATCAGATGCTGAAATTGAAGCAACTCTTGCTATATCTTCTTTTCCATTTACAGGCTTTGATATATCTTTTATTTCTCTTACAGCTTTTTCAACTGCCATATTTATTCCTTGTCTAATTAACATTGGATTTGCACCAGCAGTTACATTTTTAAGTCCTTCTCTTATAATTGCTTGAGCTAAAAGAGTTGCTGTTGTTGTACCATCTCCTGCAACATCATTTGTTTTTGTAGCAACTTCCTTTACAAGTTGTGCTCCCATGTTTTCATATGGATCTTCAAGTTCTATTTCTCTTGCAATTGAAACACCATCATTAGTTATAAGAGGTGCTCCAAACTTTTTATCTAAAACTACATTTCTTCCTTTAGGTCCAAGAGTTACCTTTACTGTATCTGCTAATTTATCAACACCTATTTGCATTGATCTTCTTGAATCTTCACCAAATTTAATCATTTTAGCCATAATAAAAAACCTCCTACTCTACTATTGCAAGTATATCTTCTTGCTTTAATATCATATATTCTTCTCCGTCTACTTTAACTTCTGTTCCTGCATATTTTGAGTAAAGGACTTTATCCCCTACCTTAACTTCCATATCTATTCTTTTTCCATCTGAAATAGCTCCAGGTCCAACTGCTACTACTTCTGCCTCCTGTGGCTTTTCTTTAGCTGATCCTGTTAAAAGTATTCCACTTTTAGTCTTTTCTTCTGCCTCTAAATTTTTAATAACAACTCTGTCTCCTAATGGTTTAATAGCCATTTTAAAACCCCTCCTTAAAACATGTCTATTTAAAACTCTTTGTTAGCACTCTCATCATCTGAGTGCTAATTATAATATAATAATATCTTTTCTATCCAATAAATTCAAACACTTATTAAAATATTTTTACCCAAAATATATTATTTATAACAAATTAGAGTAATATATTTCTATATTACTCTAATTATCTTTAATTTATAACTATTTTCTATGCATTTTATTTTCTATCTAAATTAATATCTTCAAATTCTTCGAGAGTTTCATTTTCAGATATTAATTTCTTATCTCCAAGATTATTTATTTTGTTAAATACAGCTTTAGCTCTAAGTGCAGGCACTATAGTTCCTGCACCATTAATACATCCACCCTCACACATCATTCCTTCAATAAAATTTCCATTTAGCCTTCCTATCTTTGCCATAGCCATAATCTTTTTAATTTCATTTCCACCAGATACCTTCACAGGTTTAAATTCTGTATCAATATTATTTTCTCTAATAAAGCTTTCAATAGACGCAGTTAATCCTCCATGAGCACCAAAACCTCTTCCAAATATAGAAGCATCATTAACAATTTCATCCTCACATTCCCATGGATTAATATTGAAAGCTTCAAAAAGTGCTGTTAATTCTTCAAATGTAAGCACATAATCAATTGCATCACTTACACCTTTTTTAACAGCTTCACTCTTTTTAGCTGTGCAAGGTCCTATGAATACAACCCTTGCATCTGGTTCTCTCTTTTTTATCAACCTTCCTGTTGCAATCATTGGAGATACTGTATTTGATATATTCTTTACTTGATCACCATATAGGTTTTCTATATATGTTAAAAATGCTGGACAACAAGAATTGGTCATATACTTATCTCCATTATCCATTCTTTCTTTAAATTCTTTACATTCATGCATTGTTACTCCGTCAGCACCACAGGCAGCTTCAACCATATCTATGAATCCTAGCTTTTTAATTGCATTTTTTATCTTTCCATAAGTAATTTTCATTCCAAATTGTCCTGTTATTGCAGGGGCAACCACTGCATACATCTTTCTCTGTCTAGCCAGTCTTTTTGCAACCGGAACTATTAAACTTTTATCTGATATTGCACCAAAAGGACATGCAAGCATACAAGCTCCACAATTAACGCAAGTCTCCTTTTTTATAACAGCTCTTCTATCTTCAGCTCCAAATTCTATAGCTCCAGTAGGACATGCTCTCCTACACGGTCTCATCACTTCTGATATAGCATCATATGGGCATGCTTTTTTACACATACCACACTCTTTACATATCTCTTGATTTATATATGCCCTTCCACCTATGTTAGTAATCGCTCCAAAATTACAAGCTTCTTGACATTTATGTGCAATACAATTTCTACAAGAATCTGTTACTGTATATTTGTTTATTGGGCATCTATCACAAGCAGCTTCAATTACATATATAATCTGTTCGTCTGGTCTTATATCTATAAGATCATCATCTTCTAAATCTCCATTTGAAAGAAAACCTGACGCAAGCTTTGCTCTTTCATGAACTATTGCTCTTTCTTTATATACACAACATCTATAAAGTGCTTTGTCACCTTTTATAATTTTATAAGGTATCTTTTCTATCTCTTCTTTAGTTAATTTATCTTCTTTTGCAAGCCTTGCAACCTCTGTCAAAATTTCATGTTTTAATTTATTTAGCTGAGTTTCAAACTGAAACATATTCCCTCCTAAACACCAATCGTTACTCTATTAATTTTACATTAATTTCCTATTAATTATGTGTATAAAATGAGATTTCTTCTAATTTATTCTTTTGATTATGAATATATTTATTGATATAATACTATTGTAAATTTCTTAAAAGGGGGAATTTATTTGACAGAAAAACACATATGCCAATTGTGTGATAGACAAGTTCCTGAAATAACAGAACACCATCTTATACCTAAAGAAAAAGGTGGAAAAGATTACTCAACTGCTATGCTTTGTAGAATGTGTCATACTCAAATTCACGCTCTTTATACTAACAAAGAACTTGCAGCAAGATTATTTTCGATTGCAAGACTTAAGAATGATGATAATATAAAGAAGTATCTAAATTTTATAGTAAAAATGCCTGGAGAAACTATAATTCCCATAAAAAAGGCCAAGAATAGAAAAAAAAGAAGATAATAAGCTTTTAATTAGCTATATAGATAAAATAAACTCATCTATATAGCTATAACTTTATCTTCTACTCTAAGATTTCTACTAAATTTCTACAATAAAAAAGAGCTTAATCTAAGTATCTAACTATACTTAAATTAAACTCATTTTATTATACAATCTTAATATATTTATATTTTACTAATCTATCTTTATATTATTTTCTCTAGCATAATAGAAAAGATATTGTTGCGCAAATCCTGACAAATCTTTAAACTCATTTCTAGCAAATATTCTTATTTTGTTTAATGAACCTTCCTCAGCATTATAAAAATGCATCATAGCTCTCTTTACCCATACATCAACTGGAAATGCTGAATACTTGCTCATTGAGAATAACATTATACAATCAGCAACTTTAGCTCCTACACCTTTAAATTCTTGAAGTGCTGTGTGACACTCATCATCACTTAAAGAAGTTATTCTTTCAAGGTTGTATATACCTTCTAAGTTATCTAAATCATTATTTATGTTAGCAACTGTATCTACAATGTATTTGCTTCTAAATGAAGCTCCTGTTTCTCTTATATCATCTTCAGTAGCATCCTTTAGCATTTCTGGAGTTGGGAAAGTATAGAACTTTTCACCTTTATACTCTATCTCATTACCCCATCTTTCGCTAATTTTTTTGATTGTCTTCTTAATTGAAGGTATGCTATTTCTTGCTGATACTATAAAGCTTATAACAAGCTCAAATGGTTCTTGGTTTAGGATTCTTATACCATATCCATAATCTACAGATTTCTTTAATATCTCATCCTTTGAAAGCTCTTCTTTAATTTTTGAATAATCTCTTTCTAAATCAAAATATTCAAACCATATGTTTTTAAAATCTTCTTCATTTGAATTTAAAATTGTAACCTTGTCATCTTCTTGCACCACTTCGATTACTCTTCCATATGCAATTACTATGTAATCAAGCTCTGCTTTCTTTTCCCATCTAAAGCATTGCCCACACTCTAATATTTGTTTTATATTAAAATTCTTAACACCTTCTAATATAACTTTATTACATTCATATATAGCTTTTTTATAATCCATATATCTCCTCACCTTTTCTACTGTTTATTATTTCTTTCTCTCTCAATAATTTCTCCTAATACTGAAGCTGCAGTCTTAATCATAGTAGTACATCTTCTATCAGTATTCTTAAACTTACTCTTAAGTTCATTGCAATTTAAAGTTTCTAATTCATCAGCAAATCTTTTAAGAAATTCTGATGATAACTCTCTAACTCTTGGACTTTCGTGTCCTCTTTCATTCGTAAACATTACTCCTATTACAGCTAATGAACCTGTTGCTGCACCACATGTTCCTTCTATACTCATTCCGCCACCAAATGATGCCATTATTTTAAGAGCATCCTTTGATAGATTTAAATCATATTCATCATTTGCAGCATATAAAATGCACTCTGCACAATTTAAATCATATTTCTTATCCCAAAATTTTATTGCACTATCAATTAACATTTACTCACCCACTAATTATTATCAATTAATTACTTTTATCCATTAATTATATCATATTTTTATAATTTATCATTCCTTTTATCTTTTCCTAGTTGTTAATATTCTATTTCATTTTTTAATTTTGATCATAAAAAATAAAATTCTTATATTTTATTTTCTCATAATTTCAATAATACTTTTCTTACATAAAATACATATCTAAAAAATTTATGTACTTGTTGGATTATATAAAAAGAGATAACAACTAGCGTTATCTCTCAATTGATATTTTATTTTTTTACTTTAAAGAATATGTTGTATCTGCTGAAATCCATTCATTAATATCTTTTTCAATTCTAACCTTATCACCAGCTATAACTTTTATATAACTTGCCTTCCATCCATCTGTAATAGCTGTGAATTTTTCATCTCTTATCCACATACTCTTTATATCACTATACTTAATATTTTTATTCTTTAATTTTAATGTATATGTACCTTCTTGATTTTTTGTAAAATCATCTCCTGGGTTATCTAAAGCCCATTGTTCTTTTACTCCATCTTTAGTTTTAATTCCAAAATAGATAGCATTATCAGTTCCAGCATCTTTTTCATCAGCTGTCTTTATCATAACTACTAATTCACTAAGGTTATAATCTTTATCTACTACATTCTTCTTTGATACATCATTAAGGAATCTATACAGATATCCTGCAGTACCTTTCTGTGCATTTCCTACACCATGTATAGCTGCATATTCCCAATCATCCCAGTTATGACTCATAGTTGTGTGACTGTAGTATAAATTCTTAGCTTGTTTTGCCCAATACTTACAGTATTCTTTTGACCATTCATTAAAATTATCATTTTTTAATGTATCTTTATAGAAAGCATCATCTGTATTATGTCCTGTTGTATCTAATTTATATCTATCTTTTCTTTCTTCTACGTATGTTTCAAACTTAACGTGCCCCGGACTATCAACAGCTGTTACATTAGCTGCATGATATGGAGTATTTAAATCACCAAAATAATGCATACCTTGTCCAAGATACCAAGTTGCTTTTTCGTAGTTTCCTTTTGCCCATTCATTCTTTGCAAGTGTAGCAAACTTCCTAGTTTGTGATTCTGCATTGTCTGGTACAGCATATGAAAGATACCATTTATTATCTTGTGAAAAATTGTGATCAGTATCTGGATCCCAGAAATGATCTTGATATAAATCATAAGCATTTGGGTCATAATCTGGGAATGTTGATCCTAATTGAAACTTATGTAAGTTTTCTTCTAAGATACTTAAATTCTTTCTTATAGCTTCTGGCTCATCCTTTGCTAAATCATGTTTAACCATCTCGATAGCTTGAGTTGCGATTACTGAATGAGTCCCTGTTCCATCAGCCTTACCGTCCCAAGCATATGCCTTAGTAGTATATCCAATACATATAAGTCCCGTCAGTAAAGTACAAGATAAAATCTTTAAAATCTTTTTATTCATTTGTATCCCCCTAATCTTTATCTTTTGTGTAATATTTTGCATTATTATATTAATTATAATCTATAAATATATGGAAAAAAGTGACTTTCTTATATTTTATAAAAAAGTCACTTTTACAATACAGAAATAATTCTATTTTATAGGTGTAGTGTAGTATTAGTAATTGTAATTATTTACTGTAATCAAAGAATCCTTTTCCAGTCTTTCTTCCAAGCCATCCAGCTCTTACATATTTTCTTAATATGTTTGATGCTCTGTACTTAGTATCTCCTGTTTCAGTATATAAAACATCCATGATTGCTAAGCAAACATCTAATCCTATTAAATCTCCTAGAGCTAAAGGTCCCATTGGGTGGTTTGCACCATATTTCATAGCTGTATCTATGTCTTCTGGTGAAGCTATTCCTTCTTGAAGAATGAATGATGCTTCATTGATCATTGGGATTAATATTCTGTTTACTACAAATCCTGGAGCTTCTGCAACTTCTACAGGTTCTTTTCCGATTGCTATTGATAATTCTTTAACAGCATCAAAAGTTTCTTGGCTTGTAGCTATTCCTCTAATAATTTCAACTAGCTTCATTACTGGAGCCGGGTTGAAGAAGTGCATTCCGATAACTTTATCTGGTCTCTTTGTAGCTGATGCAACTTCTGTTATTGATAATGATGAAGTATTTGAAGCTAAGATTGTTTCTGGCTTACAGATTTCATCTAACTCAGCAAAGATTTCTTTTTTGATTTTCATGTTTTCTATGGCAGCTTCTACAACTAAGTCGCAATCTGCAGCTAATGCCATATCAGTTGTTCCTGAAATTCTTCCTAAGATTTCTTCTTTAACTTCTTCTGTCATTTTTCCTTTAGTAACTAATCTTGTAAGACCTTTGTTGATTCCTGCGATTCCTCTTTCAACAAATTCATCTTTAATATCTCTAACTATTACTTCGTAACCTTTTTGTGCGAAAGCTTGAACGATTCCAGCTCCCATAGTTCCTGCACCTAAAACAAATATCTTTTTCATATTAATACCCTCCTAAAATTCAAGTTGAAAGTCTTATTTTGCTTCTTTGAATTGAGCGATAAGTTCTGGTAAAACTTTATTTACATCTCCAACTATAGCATAGTCAGCAATCTTCATGATTGGAGCTGTTTCATCCTTATTGATAGCAATGATCATATCTGAATCTTGCATACCAGCAGCATGTTGAATTGCTCCTGAGATACCACATGCAATGTATATACTAGGTCTTACAGTTTTTCCTGTTTGACCAACTTGGTAATCTCTTTCTATCCATCCTTTATCTATAGCACCTCTTGAAGCTGCAACTGATCCTTCTACAACTTCTGCTAATTCGTAAAGCTTATCGAAGTTTTCTTTACTTCCAAGTCCTCTACCACCTGCAACTATGAAGTTAGCTTCGCTTATATCTTCTACTTCTTTAGCTTCTTTTACTATTTCAACAACTTTAGTTCTTATATCTGAGCTAGTTAATTTAACTTCTACTTCTTCTATTTCAAAGTTAGCATTCTTTTCTTCAACTTTTGCGAAAACTCCAGGTCTTACTGTAGCCATTTGTGGTCTGTGATCTGGACAAGCGATTGTTGCCATTAAGTTACCACCAAATGCAGGTCTTGTAGCTAAAAGATCTCCATTTTCAACTACAACATCTAATTGAGTACAGTCAGCTGTTAATCCAGTTGATAATCTCGCTGCAACTCTTGGTCCTAAATCTCTTCCTATAAAAGTAGCTCCTATGAATAATATTCCTGGCTTTCTTTCTGAAGCTAAGTCACAAATAACCTTTGTGTAACCATCAGTTGTGTAATGTTCTAATTCATTATGATCTGCAACGATAACTTCATCAGCACCGTGTTCCCCTAATGTATTAGCTAATCCTTTTATATCTTTACCTAGTAATAAAGCTGTAAGCTTAACTCCTAGTTTATCTGCAATTTTTCTACCTTCGCCTAATAATTCTAATGATACTTTTTGTAATTCGCCTTCTCTTTGTTCAGCAAATACCCATACGCCATTGTAATCTGCTATATTCATTTTAAATTACCTCCCAAAATTTAGATGTAGTGTTTTTCTTTTAATTTTCCGATAACATATTTAACTGAGTCTTTAGGACCTTCTTTGATTAATTCTCCAGCACCTTTAACTTCTTTAGTCATTGATTTCTTAACTTTTGTAGGTGAACCTTTTAGTCCTAGTTCAGCCTTATCTACATCTATATCATCTGCTGACCATATAGTTATTTCTTTATCAACTGTATCGAATATTAATCCAACATTCATATATCTTGGATGATTTAACTCTTCAATTGCAGTTAAAAGACATGGTGTTTGAACCTTTATTAATTCATATCCATCTTCTAATGCTCTATTTACTAATAATTCTTTATCACCTTCAACTTTAACATCTTGAACGTAAGTTACTTGAGGGATATTTAAATGTTCTGCTATTTCTGGTCCAACTTGAGCTGTATCTCCATCGATAGCTTGTCTTCCAGCGAATATAATATCATATTCTAATTTCTTGATTGCTCCAGCTAATGCTTTTGAAGTAGCAAGTGTATCTGCTCCAGCAAATGCTCTATCTGTTATAAGAACTGCTTCATCAGCTCCCATGCATAATGCTTCTCTTAAAGCACTTTGAGCTTGAGGAGGTCCCATACTAATTACAGTAACCTTTGCTCCTGATTTATCTTTTATTTGAAGTGCAGCTTCTAAAGCATGCTTATCTTCTGGATTTATGATTGATGGTACTCCATCTCTTATAAGTGTACCTGTCTTAGGATCTATTTTAACCGCTGTTGTATCTGGAACTTGTTTTAAACAAACTAATATATTCATTCTTAAAAGGCCTCCCTATCTTAACTTGCTTCCTGCGATAACCATCTTTTGAACTTCTGAAGTTCCTTCGTAGATTTCTGTTATCTTAGCATCTCTCATCATTCTTTCTACTGGATATTCTTTAGTGTATCCATATCCACCGAAGATTTGTACTGCCTTAGTTGTAACTTCCATTGCAACATCTGCAGCAAATAATTTTGCTCTTGCAGCATCTACTGAATATGGAAGTCCAGCTTGCTTTAAGCATGCTGCTTTATATACTAAATGTCTTGCAGCTTCAACTTTTGTATCCATCTCAGCTATCATCCATTGTAATCCTTGGAATGCTGAAAGTGGTCTACCAAATTGTTTTCTTTCCTTCATGTAGTTAACAGCTTCTTCTAAAGCACCTTCTGCAATACCTAATGCTTGAGCAGCTATACCAATTCTACCACCATCTAGAGTTTTCATAGCTATTCCGAATCCTCTACCTTCTTGTCCAATTAAGTTTTCTTTTGGAACAATACAGTTTTCCATGATTAACTCAGTAGTTGATGATGCTCTAATTCCCATCTTATCTTCAAGCTTACCAATTGAGAATCCTGGGAAATCTTTTTCAACTATGAATGCTGATATTCCTTTTGTTCCCTTGCTCTTATCTGTCATAGCAAATATTATGAAAGTTTCAGCAACTCCACCATTTGTTATAAATATTTTTGAACCATTTAAGATGTAGTTATCTCCATCTAAAACTGCAGTAGTTTGTTGTCCTGCTGCATCTGTTCCTGCTCCTGGCTCAGTTAAACCAAATGCTCCAATTTTTTCTCCCTTAGCAAGTGGAATTAAGTATTTTTCTTTTTGTGCTGGCTTACCAAATTCATTTATTAATGAAGCACAAAGTGAAGTGTGAGCTGAAAGTATAACTCCAGTTGTTCCACATACTTTTGATAATTCTTCAACAGCTAAGATATATGAAAGTACATCTCCGCCAGCTCCACCGAATTCTTTAGCAAAAGGTATTCCCATCATACCTATCTTAGCCATTTTTTCTACATTTTCCATTGGGAATCTTTCTGTTTCGTCAATTTCAGCTGCAATTGGTTTTACTTCGTTTATAGCGAATTCTCTAACCATTTGTCTTACTAATTCTTGTTCTCTAGTTAATTGGAAATTCATTTAAATTACCCTCCTAATCAATACACCCTGATTCTTTTTAGTGATTTATAATTATTATTTAAATTTATTTATTTTGGAAGTTCTTTTCTCTTCTTTCCATGAAAGCAGTCATTCCTTCAACTTGGTCTTCTGTACTGAAGCACTTACCAAAATCTTCTGCTTCTATCATGATTGCTTCATCTATATCAACTTGCATTCCTCTTCCTATTGCATCCTTACATAACTTAACAGCAATCGGTGCATTAGCCATAATCTTAGTTGCCATAGCTCTTGCCTCTTCCATTAAGTTCTCTAGAGGAACTACCTTATTTACTAATCCTATTCTTAAAGCTTCATCAGCTTTAATCATGTCACATGTATAAATAAGTTCTTTTGCTTTTCCTTCTCCAACTATTCTTGCTAGTCTTTGAGTTCCACCAAATCCTGGAGTTATTCCAAGACCTGCTTCTGGTTGAGCAAATTTAGCTTTTTCTGAAGCTATTCTTATATCACATGCCATTGAAAGTTCACATCCACCACCTAGAGCAAATCCTGAGATTGCAGCTATAACTGGCTTGTCTAATTTTTCTAGTCTTCTAAATACTTTATTTCCTAAAACTCCAAATTCTCTTCCTTGTTCTTCATTTAAATCCTTCATTTCTGAAATATCTGCTCCTGCAACAAAAGATTTTTCTCCTGCTCCAGTTAAGATAACACATGTTATATTATTATCCTTTTCTAAATCAGCAACTACAGTGTCAAGGTCCTTTAAAGTTTCTGAATTTAGAGCATTTAATGCTTTTGGTCTATTAATTGTTACGATAGCTAAATTTCCTTCTTTCTCAAGAAGCACATTTTTTAATTCCATTAATAAAGCCCTCCCTTTTATAATTACGTTATTTATATTTTCATAATTAAATTAAACTTCACGATTCAAATGATACCCTATACCATTAAATACCTTTGTCAAAATTTAATACATTTAATAAAAAATTTGATGTTTGTTAATATTATAACAAATGATATTAAAAAATAATTGAAGCCTTTCAACTTCAATTACAATTATAATACTTTGTTAAATTTTTTGCAATATAATTCTGTGAATTGATGAAAAATTTTTAACAAAATCCTTTTATTTACTATTTTTGATTTTCATTTGCGTTATTTTTATCATGTAATAGATATATTAATGTTAATAAACTTTCACTAAGATGTACATTTTCTACAGTTACCTCATCTGGAACAGCAAGGTCAACTGGAGCAAAGTTCCATATACCTTTAACTCCCCCCGCAACTAAAGTATCACAAACTTTTTGTGCGTTTATTCTAGGTACACATATAACACCAACATCTACACTATTATTTATTAAGTAGCCCTCTAAATTATCTATATCTTGGATTTCAACGTCTCTTATCTTCATTCCTAAAAGTTTAGGATTTGCATCGAATATCGCTTTTAGATTAAAGCTCATCTTTCCAAATCTAGTATAATTTGCAATTGCTTGCCCTATATTACCAGCACCTATGATTATTGCATTATACTCCTTATCTAATCCAAGTATCGTACTTATTTGATTTGTAAGTTCTCTTACGTTATAGCCGTATCCCTGCTGCCCAAAATCTCCGAAACAATTTAAGTCTTGACGTATTTGTGAAGCAGTGAAGCCTATTTTTTCTCCAAGTTCCTTTGAAGATATTCTATCAACATCATTATTTAATAACTCATTTAAATATCTGTGATATTTAGGCAACCTCTTGATAACAGCCATAGAAATATTTTTCTTTTTTTCCATACTGTATTCTCCTTAATTAATCTTTTTTTTAACAATGTTCATATATATTATTAACAATTTTTTCTTAAAAAACTCTAATCCACAGTGATTTTTTTAACTAACAATATTATATTATCATAAAAACAATAAAAATAATCTATTTTTTCTTATAAAAAATAAAGTTTATATATAAGTTAATACTTATATATAAACTTTGTTTCAGATATAAAGTCTATATATGACCTTACAACAGGATTATTATCCTGTATGCTACCCTTATGTTTCGCCTGAAAGATTTACCGTAGTAAATTATACTTAGCTTTATACCCTTTGTCAATGGAAGTACTTGTATTATAAGGCTTTCATAGGATATAATGATATTTATTTTAATATTTAGAATAGCGAGGATTTAACTTATGGAAGTAATACAATATATACAAGGATTTGCAAATCCATTTCTTGATTTATTTTTTAGTACTATAACTCATATTGGAGGTCCAGTAATTGGAATAACCTTTTCTGTTTTATTATTTTGGTGTGTTAATAAACGTCTAGGCTACAAGTTCCTATATGCTATAATATTTTCATTTTCACTTAATAATATTCTTAAAGGATTCTTTAACTCACCTCGTCCAATAGGACAAGATGGCATACTAAGTAACGAAATTTCTACTGCAACTGGAAGTTCATTTCCTTCAGGTCACTCTCAAGCAAATGCGACTACTTTTTCATTTATAATGAATCAATATAGAAACATATATGTATGGATACTTGGTATATTTATGCTTATTATGGTTCCTTTATCTAGACTATATTTAGGTGTTCATTGGCCAAAAGATGTATTAGTAGGAACAATTATAGGAATACTATCTGTTTTTATCTCAAATAAAATATTCGATTTATCTTTTGATAAATCATCAAGCTTAATGATTTATTCTTTAATACTTTTTGTAATTATAGGATTCTTTGTTCCAAGTAATGATTTAAGTAAAGCACTTGGAGCATTTATAGGATTTATTGTTTCATTGATAATAGAACGAAAGTATATTAATTTTGATCCTAAAGGAAGCTTTATTAATCATTTGATAAAATGCTTAATTGGAATAAGTGGTGCTCTAATAATTTATCTTATATTCTCAAAGCTACTACCATCTAATTATTTTACAATATTAAAATACTTCTCAATAACAATGTGGGTTGTATCTATATCTCCATATATATTTGTTAAGTTTAAATTATGTAATAAAACTTCTATTTAGTATGAAATTTTATACTAAATAAAATAAAAAAAAGTCCCAATTGCTTGGGACTTTTTTTATCTTAATAATTACATTAAGATATTATATTTTAACTTTTAAG
This sequence comes from Clostridium perfringens, assembly GCA_040144665.1. GTDB lineage: Bacteria > Bacillota > Clostridia > Clostridiales > Clostridiaceae > Clostridium > Clostridium perfringens_A. The sequence goes on along the minus strand of JBBVGE010000164.1, from coordinate 22,167 downwards.
TGCTCTCATTGAATTTAAAACAGCAATTAAAGTAACACCTACATCTGCAAATACTGCTTCCCACATATTCGCATCTCCTATAGTAGCTAGTATTAATACTAGTACTTTTATTCCTAATGAGAATATTATATTTTGCCATAGTATCTTATTAGTTTTTCTACCTATCTTAATAGCATCTACTAATGCTGATGGCTCATCTTTCATTAATACAACATCTGCTGCCTCTATAGCTGCATCTGATCCGATACCACCCATTGCAACTCCTACATCTGCTCTTGCAAGCACTGGTGCATCATTTATACCATCTCCAACAAATGCAAGCTTACCTTTTCTCTCTTTACTTAGAAGTTCTTCTACCTTTTCGACCTTATTATCTGGTAAAAGCTCTGAGTATATATTATCTATTCCAATTTCCTTACCAACCGAATCTGCAACCTTTTTGCTATCTCCAGTTAACATAACTATATTTTTAACGCCAATTTCTTTTAATTCTCTAATTGCATCTTTTGTATCATTTTTGATTTGATCAGATATAATTATGCTACCTCTATATTTATTATCAACAGCTATATATACTATAGTTCCTATGTTATCTTCCTTAGGAACTTCTATATTATTAGCTTTCATTAATTTTTCATTTCCTGCAAGTATTACTTTACCTAAAGCCTTAGCTACAACACCTTTTCCTGATATTTCTTCATTACTATCAATTACTACATCACTTAAATCTTTATTTGTTGAAACCTTATATTCATCAACTATTGATTTTGCTATTGGGTGATTAGAATAACTTTCACAAATGGCTGCATACTTTAAAAGTTCACTCTTTGAAATACCAATATTATTTATTTTATTAACTTTAAATACACCTTTAGTTAATGTTCCTGTTTTATCAAATACTACTGTATCTATATCTTTTAAAGATTCTAGATAATTTCCACCCTTAACTAATATACCTTTCTTAGATGCTCCTCCAATTCCAGCAAATAATCCTAAAGGAACAGATACTACTAATGCACATGGACAAGAAACAACTAAGAATATTAATGCTCTATATATCCACTCGCTCCAATTACCATCACCTGTTACTAAAGGAGGTAATATTGCTAACGCTAATGCGCATATTACTACAATTGGTGTATAGTATCTTGCAAATTTAGTTATAAACTTTTCTGTTGAAGCTTTCTTGCTACTTGCATTTTGAACTAACTCTAAAATTCTAGCTACTGTTGAATTTTCAAACTCACTTGTTACCTTAACTTTTATAGTGCTAGTACTATTTATACATCCAGCAAGTATTTCATCTCCGCTTGCCTTGCTTACTGGCATAGATTCCCCAGTAAGTGCTGATGAATCTATTGAAGTATTACCTGATATTATTATTCCGTCTAGCGGTACTCTTTCACCTGGTTTTATTATGATTATATCGTCTATCTTAACTTCTTCAGGTGAAACCTTAATTATTTTATTATCTTTTTCTAGATTAGCATATTCAGCCTTTATATCCATAAGTTCTGATATTGAATTTCTTGATCTATTTACTGCATATCCTTGGAATAGTTCTCCTATTTCATAAAATAGCATAACTGCTACCCCTTCTGGATATTGACCAATTGCAAGTGCCCCAATAGTTGCTATACTCATAAGGAAGTTTTCATCAAAAACTTTACCTTTAAGTATATTTTTTAAAGCACTTAAAAGAACCTCTCCTCCAACAAAGAAGTATGATACTATTAATATTATTGCATTCTCATTTAATATCATTCCTACTATAAATAGTAAAATACCAATTATAAGTCTAATGTTCTCTTTTATAAAACTTACAAATTTACTATCATTAGTTTTATCATTTTCTTTACCTTTAATAGCATGTCCATGTTCATGATGCCCGTGTTCACCATGCTCATGCCCTGAACAAACTCCATCACTACAATGTGACTCACTATTTTTTATAGGTTTTGATCTTAATGTATATTTTTCAACATCAACATCTGGTTCTAAATCTTTAACAACTTTAGTAACCTTATCAATCATATCTTTCTCGTCAATATTGGCATCATATTTAATTATTAGAAGTTTAAATGAAAAATTTAAAGTTACTTCTTTTGCCTCTGGAAACTTGCTTACAATACTTTCTATCTTACCAGCACAGTTAGCACAATCTAACCCGTTTAATGATAGCTTTAACTTCTTGCTTTCCATAAAATTTTCCTCCCTTTATTCATTTACGTGATTTAATCCTTCATTAAATATTCTCATAATATGCTCATCATCTAGTGAGTAATAAACAACTTTTCCTTGTCTTCTAAACTTAACTAATCTTGCATTTTTTAATGTTCTTAACTGGTGAGATACCGCTGATTGAGTCATGTTTAAAAGAGCTGCTATATCACATACACACATTTCACTTTCATATAATGCACATATTATTTTTATTCTTGTTGTGTCCCCAAACACCTTAAATAATTCTGCTAAATCATATAAAGTTTCTTCTTGTGGTAACCTTTCTCTTGCATAGTCAACTTTATCTTGATGTATTATATTACAATTACACTTATCTATTGAATTATTACTCATAAAATCTCTCCTTCATATGAATGATTGTTCATATGTTCATTATATGCTTTCCTACTAAAAAGGTCAACATTAAAATAAAAAAAAGCATAAAATAGTAAAGACTATTTTATGCTAATATAATTTTACGATTATATAATTTTGTATTTTTCTAATTTTTTAATAATTAGACTAATTCCCAACATAACTGCAGTTATGACTATTTGCCAAATTATCTTTTTCCCATTATTTACAAGCAAAGGAATGGTTATAAATAAAACTGACCAAACTAAAAGTAGCATACAACTCAGGTGCTTTGCTTCTAATTTCATTAAATCACTCCACTCATCTCCAAATATATTTAAATTATATCATAGTTATATAATCTAAATTTATGAATCGTTTTGCAATTTAATCATCAATTTGACTGTTTTTTTATGTTTCATTCCCTATTACAAGTAAAATTTCAATATAACTAAATATTTTCTAGATATATTAAATACTTTATATCGCTACACTATTTTGTTCTTCATTTGCAATTATTGAATCAATAATCATATTGAATACATTACTACATACATAGTAAGCAAAATTTAAATCATTTATAAAACTTTCTTCTAATTGATATAACTCTAAAGTCTTATCTATAAAATCTCTTACATTGTCTATTTGTACTCTATTATTTTTTATTACATTTATTTTATAAGTTTTTGCAACTTTTGAAAGCTCTCTTTCATAAAGAACATGCGGTTTTATTGCATTTTTAAATTCCCACCTTTGAAAATGAGGTAAGCAATAATAATCAGTTAAGAAGTGGCAGATAACCCCTAACTCTCCACTAAACTTACCTATGCTACTTTCATTATTTATTTCAGTTATAGATAGTGATGCTAATCTATTTATCATATCAACTATCATATCTATGCTTTCTGTATAATAGTGTTTTTTAAACTTATATCTTGAAGCACAATCTGGCTTTATATTTCCCCAAACAAATCTTTTTCTATTTATTAAATGTAATCTATCTTCTCCAATATTATCTAATATATAATTTGCAATCATCATGTGAGTGTTCATCATCATTCAAACATCACTTCCTTATCAAATTTAAATCTTAGTACTATCTTACTACGACTAACCTATAAAATATATGCTATACTTCTGGACAAGTTGCTAATTATTTCAGAAAGGTTTTCGTTATTTCAAACTAAGGTAATTATTTCTTTTGGGAAAATTCATTATATATTAACCCACTTCTTATTGTATCACTTTTAAAATCTTTTATTACAAAAAATTGAAATAGTAATTTAAAATTAATACATTTAAACTGTATATATTCATAATATTTATATAAAGTTCTTATTATAAAAATAATAATTATTGACATAAAAATAAATGAAGACATACAGTATTGCCTTCATTTACTTTTATTATAAATATTTTTTGTAATCATTTTCCCTATCTAATTCATTTAATAGATGCTTTATTTCTTGATCCTTATCTCTATCCATAACAAGAAGTACATCTCCTGCATCTACTATGACTAGGTCCTTAACCCCTAATCCTATTATAAGATTTTTCCCTCCAAATACTGAACAGTTTTCGCATTCTTCTAAATAGACATTTTTAGATACAGAATTACTTCTACTTTTATCTAAAAACCTACTAAGTGCACTAAAACTTCCAATATCATCCCATGAAAAATCACATTTAATAACATATGCTTTTCTGGTTTTTTGCATTACTCCAAAATCTATAGATATTCCATCTATTAATTTATATTTTTCTTCTATTACCTTCTCTTCATCATCTTCACCTATATGCTTATATATCTCCATAAGTGGCTTGTGCATTAATGGAAGATATTTTTCAATTTCTCTTAGTATTACATCTGCTCTAAATACAAACATGCCTGAATTCCATAAATAAGTTCCTTTATAAATGAAATCTTTTGCTACTTCAAGATTAGGTTTCTCAGTAAATCTTGCTACTCTATAAGCTGGTCTATTTCCGCTAATCCTGTCGCCCATTTCAATATATCCATAACCAGTTTCTGGTCTTGTAGGATGTATCCCTAAGGTTACTATACATCTTCTCCTATTTGCCAATTCTACGGCTTGGGCCAGAGTTTCTATATATTCATTTTCATTTTCTATATAGTGATCTGATGGTAGCACTATCATTACTGCATCTCTATCTTTCTTTAAAAGTCTAACTGCTGAAAGACCTATGCATGTTGCAGTTTCTTTATTCATAGGTTCTGTAATAATATTATCCTTATCGATGTCACTAAGTTCTTCTTGTATCTTTTCTCTATAATTTTGGTTTGTAACTACGTAGATGTTCTTCTTGTCTATTAAAGGAGCTATTCTGTCTACAGTATTAACTAAAAAACTTTTGTCATTAATGATTTTTAGAAATTGCTTAGGTTTTTCTGCTCTAGACAAAGGATACAATCTACTCCCCTTACCACCAGCTAAAATAAGCCCGTATATCACATCTTTTCAACTCCATGTAATACTTTAGTCTATTCTATGTTAAATTTTATAACTTTGTGCAATATGCTAATTATTTAAATCTAAAACTGAATGATTCTATGCGAAATCCAATTAATATATTATTTAACAGATGTGATTGTATGATTTTTAATTCTATGTAAGATTTATGTTCACTCTATGTTAAATCTTAATATATTATATTATTATCTATTGACTTTCTAGCTTTATAGATATATGCTTGTACTAACAACTAAATAACTTAAGAGGGAGTAGTTCAAAATATAACGTCAACATTCTCGGCATGATTTCATGTCTGGTGTTATATACCCTAGCGGTTACGAGACTTTTAATATAGATTATGATTTTTTAATCCGTAATTTATATTAAGAGTCTTTTTTTATTAAAAAATATAAGATATTAAAATATGAAAGGGGTCCTATTAAATGAAAAATTTCTTTAACAAAACTACTGAAGATATACTTCATAACTTTGGAACTACCAAAGAAGGTCTTAAAGATGCTGAAGTAACACTATATAGAGAAAAGTATGGTGAAAATGTACTAAGCGAAAAGAAAAAACAAAGTACTCTACAAGTATTCCTAGAACAATTTAAGGATTTATTAGTTATTATCCTTATTATTGCAGGTATTGTATCTATCGCTACTGGAAATGTTGAAAGTACAATAGTAATATTTGCAGTTATAATCTTAAATGCAATACTAGGTACTGTTCAACACGTTAAGGCTGAACAATCATTAAACAGTTTAAAAGCACTCTCTGCCCCCAATGCAAAGGTACTAAGAAATGGAATTAAAGTTGAAGTTCCATCAAAGGATATAGTTCCTGGAGATATATTAGTTCTTGAAGCTGGTGACTTAGTTGTTGCTGACGGTAGAATTATTGAAAATTACTCTCTTCAAGTTAATGAAAGTGCATTAACTGGAGAATCTGAAAGTGTTACTAAAACTTCTGATGTTATATCTAAAGATGAAATAGCATTAGGTGATCAAAAAAATATGGTATTTTCTAGTTCTCTTGTTACTTATGGACGTGCTCTAGTTGTTGTTACTGCTACTGGTATGGATACTGAACTTGGTAAAATTGCTACACTTATGGAGCAAACACAAGAAAAGAAAACTCCACTACAAATAAGTTTAGATGATTTTTCAAAGAAACTTGCTATAATCATTCTAGTAATTTGTGCTATTGTATTTGGATTAAGTGTTTATAGAAATACTCCAATACTAGATTCATTAATGTTTGCTGTTGCTTTAGCTGTTGCTGCTATTCCTGAAGCTTTAAGCTCTATTGTTACAATTGTTCTTGCTATTGGAACTCAAAAAATGGCAAAAGAACATGCCATAATTAAATCTCTTAAAGCTGTTGAAGGTTTAGGTTCTGTATCAATAATCTGCTCAGATAAAACTGGTACACTTACACAAAATAAGATGACAACTAAACAAATATATGTTGATGGAAAACTTATAGATTCTGAAAAATTAGATTTAACTAATGAAACTCAGCAGTACTTATTAAATAGTGCAGTTTTATGTAATGATTCAACTTCTGTTGATGGACAAGAACTTGGTGACCCAACTGAAGTTGCTCTAGTAAATCTTGCTCATATTTATAATTTAAAAGAAGATGCCATAAGAAAAGAATTCGAAAGATTAAAAGAAATTCCTTTTGATTCAGATAGAAAGCTTATGAGTACAGTTCATCAGCTTGATGGCAAAAACATAATGTTCACAAAAGGTGCTTTTGATGTACTTTTAAATAGAATTACTTCTATTAAAACTTCAAATGGTGTAAGACCTATAACTGAAGATGATAAACAAAGAATTATAGACACTAATATGGAACTTTCTCAAAATGGTTTAAGAGTATTAGCTTTTGCTTATAAAGAACTTCCAGAAATTCGTGATTTAACTTTAGAAGATGAAGCTGACTATACTTTCCTTGGATTAATTTCAATGATTGATCCACCAAGAGTTGAATCAGCTGAAGCTGTTAGAGATTGTATAACTGCTGGAATTAAACCAATAATGATTACTGGTGACCATAAAATAACTGCATCTGCTATTGCTAAACAAATAGGTATTCTTCAAGATGGAGATATGGCTGTTACTGGTTTAGAACTTGATAAGATGAGTGAAGAAGAACTTATGAGAAAGCTTGATCATATATCAGTTTATGCTAGAGTTTCACCTGAACATAAAATTAGAATAGTAAGTGCATGGCAAAACAAAGGTAAGATTGTTGCTATGACTGGTGATGGCGTTAATGATGCTCCTGCCCTTAAGCAAGCTGATATAGGTATAGCTATGGGTATTACAGGAACAGAAGTATCAAAAGATGCTGCATCAATGATACTTACAGATGATAACTTTGCAACAATTGTAAAAGCTGTTACTAATGGAAGAAATGTTTATGCAAATATAAAGAATTCAATTAAATTCTTACTTTCTGGTAATACTTCTGGTATACTTGCTGTACTTTATGCTTCAATAATGGCACTACCTGTACCATTTATGCCAGTACACTTATTGTTTATTAACCTTTTAACTGATAGTTTACCTGCTATAGCAATTGGTGTTGAAAATCCAACTAAGGATCTTCTAAAAGATAAGCCAAGAGATAGTAAGGAATCTATATTAACTAAGAACTTTGTTTTTGATATTGCTCTTGAAGGTTTAATAATTGCAGTATTTACTATAGTTGCTTTCCATATTGGACTTGAAACTAGTGCTGCTGTTGCTAGTACAATGGCATTCTCAACACTTTGTCTTGGAAGACTGTTCCATGGATTTAACTGTCGTGGCAAGGCTTCAATATTCAAACTTGGTTTAGGTTCTAATAAATATTCAATATATGCATTTTTAACTGGTGCTATACTTCTAAACTTAGTTTTATTTGTACCACCACTACAAAAATTATTTGAGGTTGCTAAACTTTCAGGAACTCAAGTTGGCTTAATTTATCTATTAGCTTTCTTACCAACTGTTATAATACAAGGTATTAAAGTATTTAAAGAAGCTTTCGTAAAAGATTCACAAGAAGAAAATCATAAAGCTGCAATCTAATAAACTTAATTAAAAACTTAGTTTAAAAGCCTCCCTATTTTGGGAGGCTTTTTTATATTATTTCATAACTTTTCTAATTAGATTAATCTTATCTCCAAAAGGCGCAAATCTAAATGGGAACTCTATATATGTGCCTCTTTTAACAACAGACTTTCTGTGAGTAAACGTATCAAAACTTGCTTTTCCATGATATTCTCCCATTCCGCTATTACCAACTCCTCCAAAAGGAAGATTTTTATATCCAACTTGAAGTATAGTATCATTTATTGTGACTCCACCTGAACTAGTATTTTCTAATATATACTCTATATTATTTTTACTTTCTGAAAAATAATATAGTGCTAGTGGCTTTGGCCTACTATTAATAAAGTTTATAGTTTTATCTATATCATCAAATTCCAATATCGGTAATATTGGTCCAAATATTTCATTTATCATAACTTCACTATTTACATCAACATCTGTAAGTATAGTTGGCATCATGTATCTATCTTTAATATCATAATCACCACCAAAGTATATATTACCATCTTTTAGGTAAGTGCCTAATCTTTCTACATCACGCTCTCTGATTATTCTTGGATACTCAGAATTATTTTTTATATCTTCTCCATATTGATCTTTAATCTCTTGAACTAATAGCTTCAAAAATTCATCTTTAATATCTTTATGAACCATTAAATAATCTGGTGCTACACAAGTTTGACCTGCATTTAAAAGCTTTCCCCAAACTATTCTCTTTGCACTTAACTTCAAATTTGCATCCTTATCAATAATACATGGGCTCTTGCCACCAAGTTCTAAAGTTATAGGTATAAGTTTTTTAGAAGCAGCCTCCATAATTATTTTTCCGACCTTAGTGCTTCCTGTAAAGAAAATATAATCAAAATCTAATGTTAGTAGCTCTGTTACAGCCTCTCTGCCACCTTCTGGCTCAACAACTGTAATATATTCTTCATCAAAATTACCATTTATAATCTCTTCTAATATCTTCGAAGTATTTATTGAATACTCTGATGGTTTCATTACAACACAATTTCCTGCTGCTATTGCGCCAATTAGTGGAGCCACTACTAATTGAAATGGATAATTGAAAGGTCCTATAATAAGTGAAACCCCATACGGCTCTTTATAAACATATCCCCTGCTTGGGAAAAATATTATAGAACTAGATATACTTTCTTTTTTTGCCCATTTTCTTAAATGCTTTATTTGCATATTTATTTCCTCATATACAATCCCAACTTCTGTTGAGTACCCTTCAAAGTATGATTTATTTAAATCCTCTTTAAGTGCTTCAAGTATTCTATCCTCATTCTTTTTAATTACCTCTTTTAATTTTTTTAAATTACTTATTCTAAAATCAATATCTTTTGTTTTTCTAGTATCAAAGAATTCTTTTTGCTTTCTTAATATATCTTCTAAATTCCCCATCCTTTATCACCTCTAAGTATTTTAATTATCTACTTAGATTTTATCATATACTATATTTCCATTAAACTTACTTAAAGGTATATTAAATTCAGGTATTCCTGATGCATATGGTGCTATTTCATACTGACCATAATATACAACTAAATTTTCTCCCTTTATATAGAATTTAACATCATCTGTTATTCCTTTATATGTAGCTCCCTCATCAAAATATCTTTCCTTATCTTCACTTATTTGCTTTTTTATTTCTTTATCAATAATTGTCTTATAATCATATCCTTCTTTAAATAATTCTTTAACAACTAATTTCTTACCAAGCTTTCTATCTATAACATAAGCTCTTCTCTCTGTACTGCCATGTGCACCACCAGTAAATTGATAGTAGTCTATATAAAAACTCAATATATCATTACTCTCTTTTGTTATATAGTAATTTGAAAATAATTCAAATGCAATATTGCATATATATCCACTCTTTTTATAATCTTCAAGTACATCTTCAACTTCTTTAATCCAAGCATCTGTCCATGTAACTATTTCTTGATTTATCTTTTCACTTTTCTTATCAATTATTTTAGGATAATTAACATTAATCTCAATACACTCATCCTTATGCTTTATCTCCACATTTTCAGTAAGTCCACTTTTTTCCTGATACTCTTTTGTACTTATCCACACCCCATGTGCAAAACTTACGATAATAAAAGTTATCCCCAACAAGCCTAATCCCTTTAAAATACTACTTCTTCCCATATTAATTCCTACCTTTTCCAACATTTTTTATTAAAAAATATGCTTTTTTAATAGTATTCTTCAAATTACAAGAAATTATCTACAGCTATATCAACAAGTTTATAACAACTTATCCACAGGGTCTTGTGGATTATGTTAGTAATATTTCACATATTAGAAAAATATTTAATTTTATTTCTAATATTTATAAATAAAAAAATGAGTATTTGCAAATACTATTCGTTTGCAAATACTCATTTTTTATTAATTAGATTCTTTTGTTTTCTTAGAATTCTGTATTAAAGCATTTAGCCCTATAAGCTCTTTTCTAGATAAATCCCTCCACTGACCTATCTTTAGTTCTCCTAAATTAATATTCATTATTCTAACTCTCTTAAGTTTCTTAACTTCATATCCTAAAGCTTCACTCATTCTTCTTATTTGTCTATTCATACCTTGAGTTAAAATAATTCTAAATGTATAATCATTTTCTTTTCTTACGAAGCACTCTTTAGTAATGGTTCCAAGTATTTTAACACCACTACTCATCTTTTTTATAAATTCATCAGTTATTTTTTTATCAACAGTTACTATATACTCTTTTTCGTGATTATTTCCAGCTCTTAAAATCTTATTTACTATATCTCCATCATTAGTTAATAGTATTAATCCTTGAGAATCCTTATCTAATCTTCCTATTGGAAAAATCCTCTTACTATGTCCTACAAAATCAACTATGTTTCCTCTTACCTTTTTTTCAGTAGTGCACGTAATACCAACAGGCTTATTTAAAACTATATAAACAAGTTCTTCTTCTTTTGATATCTTCTTTCCATTTACCTTTACAACTTGCCCTTTAGATACCTTACTTCCCATTGTGACCTTCTTTCCATCAATAGTAACCTTTCCAGCTTCTATAAGCTTATCAGCTTCTCTTCTAGAACATATACCAGTCTCACTAATATATTTATTTAGACGTATTTCTTCGCCTCTATCATTATGATTAATTATATTTTTATTATTTAATAATTCCTTCTTTTTCTTATCTAAATTAGTTTTTTTATAATCTTTATTACTTTTCTTTTTCTTGATATTTTTAAATCTATCCTTTTCCTTATGTGAATTTCTTTTCATTCTTATCTTCCTTTTAATTCTACGTTTTGATTAGATAATTTTTGTTCGTTTCCAGCATTATTTATTACTAGATTTATCTTATGACTTGCTGCAAACTCACCTGTTTTCTCTAAAGTCCCATACTTTAAAGGATCTCCAGTTACAGTAATTAATATTTTTCCAGATGGAATCATTTTATTATTATTTGCATAATTTAATATTTCTTCCATAGCTTTATCTAATTTCATATTATTTAAATTTAAGTTCTTAAGCATCTCTTCTCCCTTACTTGTTGGAGAATATGAACTTATTATCTTATTAAATGAATTAACATCTATCTTTACCTGTGATGTTGTATTAATCAATATAGTTCTATCTATTTCTGAATATTTATAAAAAAATGTTCCACAAGCTACTATAATTGCTACTATTACAATTCCTATTTGAAGCTTATAATCTTTCATTCCTTTTTTTGCTCTAGCTGTTACCTCTTCCCCTACACTCATGTTATCTTCTAACTTTATTTTCTTAAATTCACCCATACCAGTTAGTATACATGCACTATGTTTAAATAATTTTATTATTATTCCCCTTAACTTTGACTTTGAATCCTTATCTATTGGAACTACATTTGATTCTTCCTCTTTATTATATTTCTTCTCTTTATCTACACTAATTTCTTCATTAGTTTTCTCTATTATTACTTTCTTAATCACAGTCTTATTAGGCTGTTTTTTCTTTGGGATCTCTACTTTTTCTTCAAACTCTTCAATTCTCATATAATCTTGTATAAGTTTATAATTAGGGTTTGAGAATATAATAGTATAGGTAATTATATAATCATTCCATTCCTCTATAAACTTTCTTGGTTGCATAGTTTTCTTTGATAATATATTAGGTGGTAATTTCTTTTTATTTTGTATAAATTCTAATAATTCCACTTCTCCTATTATGTAAAAAGCTATATTTAATATTATATTTCTCTCCCTATCACTTGGAGAGTAAGCAAATAAATCTTGTATTAAAACTTTATATGAATAAAGTTCTTTCTCCATCAAAGATATCTGCTCTCCTCTAGCTTTATTTACCTCATCACTTATCTCTACTAAACTTGGTATATCTGAAAATTTATATTTATTTCTATCGAATATCTCCAAATCTATACGCCCCCCCTACGGCGACATTATTTTTGTCAAATAATATCTATTCTTATATTTAATTATACATAAATACCTGTTTTTTTTAAATGAAATTACAAATTAATAATCATTTATTAAATACTTTTGTAATATATTATAAAAAGCACTAATTGTATCGGTGATTTTTTTATGAAATCAAATGTTATTTATGTTGATTTTAAATATAAGCGTCGTGAGGTTAATACCATTTACTTCTTTATACTATATTTTTATGTTAAACTTATAGAAGAAATATTAGAGAGGTGAAATATATGCGTATTGGCTTAGGTTATGATGTACATCGTTTAGTTCAAGGTAGAGATTTGATTCTAGGTGGCGTTACAATTCCTTATGAGCTTGGATTATTAGGTCATTCTGATGCCGATGTTCTTGTTCATGCAATTATGGATTCATTACTTGGTGCTACAGCATTAGGTGATATAGGTACACATTTCCCTGATACTGACCCAAAATATAAAGGGATATCAAGCCTAGCTCTTCTTAAAGAAGTTGGAAAACTTTTAGAGAATCATGGTTATAAAATAGGTAATCTAGATGCAACAATAATTGCACAAAGTCCAAGGATGGCTCCTCATATAGAGTTGATGAGACGTAATATAGCAGAAGCATTAAAAATAGAATTTAATCAAATAAATGTTAAAGCTACAACAGAAGAAGGTCTTGGATTTACTGGTGAAGGACTTGGAATCTCATCTCAATGCATATGCCTAATAAATTAAATATACTAAAATAAAAAAGCCCCATACAAGGGCTTCTTTATTTTACTCTATTTTCTTCTTTTCTTCTGCTCCAGTAAAATACTATTGCAACTATCGCTGATATACCCATTAGATATGGATAGAATAAATATTGCATTATTTGAAACGGTGATATCGCTGCAAGTCCTGCTGCTGATATAAGTTGAGCACCATAAGGTATTATTCCTTGGAAAGCACATGAGAACATATCCATAATTCCCGCAACTCTCTTTGGTTCTAAATTAAATTCATCTGATATATCTTTAGCAATTGGTCCAACTGTAACTATTGCTATTGTATTATTTGCAGTACATATATCAACTAAGCTTACTAAAGCTCCAATTCCAAGTTCTGCACCTCTTCTAGTTTTGAAGTTCTTAAGTCCCTTATGAAGTATAAAATCAATTCCTCCATTGTATTTTATAATAGCTACCATACCAGCTATAAGTAATGATATTATAATTAATTCGCTCATACCATTAATTCCTTCTGCCATGCTCTTAAAAAGTCCTATAATATCAAAACTTCCAGTTCCAACTCCTATAATGCCTGCTAAAATTATTCCAGATGCTAAAACGAATATAACATTTATCCCTGCAAGTGCTGCAACTAAAACACCTATGTATGGAACAATTTTTATTAAACTATAATCATAACTACCTAAATTAATAGATTCAGTTCCACTAGTTATAAGCATAAAAATAATTGCTGTAATTATTGCAGCTGGTAATACTATTTTAAAATTCATTCTAAACTTATCTCTCATATCACAACCTTGCGTTCTTGTTGCTGCTATTGTTGTATCAGATATAATTGATAAGTTGTCCCCAAACATTGCACCACTTACAACAGCTCCAACTACTAAAGCTACAGCTATTCCAGTCTTTTCAGATACTCCAAGCGCTATTGGTACAAGAGCAACTATTGTTCCCATTGATGTTCCAACTGATAATGCTATAAAACATGCAACTATAAAGATTCCTGTTACTAAAAGATTTGGTGGTAATACTGAAAGTCCTAAATTTACAGTTGAATCAACTGCTCCCATAGATTTAGCAACTGATGCAAATGCTCCTGCTAATATAAATATTAAAACCATTAAAATTATATTAGTATCCCCTGCACCTTTACAGAAAATCTGTAATTTTTCTTCAAATCTAACTTTAGTATTCATAACTAAAGCTACAACTGATGAAATTAAAAATGGTATTATAACAGAAACTGCATAAAAGTCCTTTGCAATTATTGCAATTCCAACATATACAACTATGAAAACTATTAATGGCAAAAGTGCTCGCCAATTTCCTTTATTCTCTTTGTTCATTTTTTATCCTCCCTAAGTTCTTATATACCAAATAAAAAAAGCTTCTGATAGAAATCAGAAGCTTTATATACACTCTATAAATACTACTTATCTATCAGTTTTCACTGCTGGATTTAGCACCACACTCTATAATTAAAAATGACAAATAATCAATGCATGTTATACATTGATTTTCTTACAGTCATTCCTACTTTAATTATTAGTAGGTTGCCGGGTTTCATAGGGCCAGTCCCTCCACCACTCTTGATAAGACTTTTTTAAGTTTTGGTTATAATCCATTGTAACAGTGTCAATAGACTATGTCAATATTTATAATTTATTAATATGTTTACATAATTTTATTAATAATACTTTAAATTAATGATAAATTTTATACTGACTTAACAAAAATAAGCAACTCATATCAATAAATGAATTGCTTATTTAAGTTAGTACTATTAAAGTGTTTCTGATAATTTATTTAAAAGAATTTTTCTAAATATATTTGAGCATTCCTTATCTTTTCCAACATTTAAGTATAATTCTCTCCATTCTTCTAATGATAATCCTACTCCTTTTTTAAACTCTTCTTCTTTATTAGTCATCTTTACTGAACTATCAATAAATTCTCCTAAATCCTTTGCTGTTTTAAATACTTTTATATATAAGAATTCAGTATTATCTCCAACCCAAGCTTTATTAAATTCTCTTCCAAACTTAATCAATTCAGTTATAATTTCATTATCATCTTTATCCCATAAATTATTTAAAAAAGTATAATTATCTCTCATTGTTTTTGCTTCTTCTTTGGATATTTTATTTTTCTTTAAAAGATCGCTTATTAATTCAGAAGTTGGAACGGCTGGAATTTTCATCACTAATCTCTCTGTTCCATATCCCCATTTATAGAATGCTTTTTGAAGGAATGAGTGTTGTATATACCCTAATAACACTCTTGGATTTGAAAAATATGAATAGATATTTTCCATTCCATTTTTATTAGAAAATATAAGTGCATGTATATATACTGATTTACTTGTCGGTAATTCATTTGTAAACGCATGCCCTCTTATTGATTTGTGTTCATTAACATTACTAGTCCAGAAATTAAATGAATTATAGTTATCTCTCATAAATATCACCTTTCTTCATAAATCTCAATATAATATATTACATAGTATATTATACCATTTTTTATTCTTTTTACCCTTAGTTTATTACAATTTAATTTTTATTTTATATGAAAAATCTGCTAATTGATTTAGATAAATTTTTTCTCTATAATTATTAAATATAGATTAAGGAGGTTTATCATTGTATTTTTGTGAAATATGCAATAAAGAGGCTGATATTCATCATATCGTTCATAGAAGTGAAGGCGGATTTGATATAAATTTGAACTATATGTATCTATGTGAGGAGCATCATCGCGGAAGATTTGGACCTCACCATTCCCTTGAAACAGATATTTATTATAAAATTAAATTACAAAAAAAACTATATAAACTTCTTCCTAAAAGATACTATTCTTTTAAGGAGCTTTGCAATATATTAAATGCTTCTACCAATATAGTTAAGCGTTTGACAAAAGATATAAAATTATACAAAGAAGGTTATAAAAAAGAAGATGTAATATTTATTTTAATGGGTAAATCTTACTATTCAGAGGAATTATTAGAGAATATTAAACTCGAAAAACTTTATGAAAGCATTTATTGACATCTGAAATTTGTATGATTATAATATAAATTAACTTAAGAAGATAAACACATTGATGAGAAGAGTATGTTAAACCCTCATTTACAGAGAGGAAGTACAGTAGCTGTAAGTACTTCTACATGAGATTAACAGAAAACTACCTCGGAGTGACTCTAATCCAGTCCGTCATTGTCACGTTACGACAAATAAAGTGGTCTTTAAGATAATTCTTAAGGATAACTAGAGTGGAACCACGGATATATACTTCGTCTCTAAAATTTTAGAGATGGAGTTTTTTTATTTTAGTAAATAATTTTTAGTTTTTAATACCAAAGAAAGAAAGGAGTTTTTTAAGATGATTAAAGTTACTTTAAAAGATGGATCAATTAAAGAATTTGAAAAAGGTGTATCAGTTTTAGATGTAGCAAAAGCTGTTAGCGAAGGATTAGCTAGAAATGCTTTTTGTGGATTAGTAAATGGAGAGGTTGTTGATTTACGTCACACAATAAATGAAGATTGTGAAGTTGGTATCTGTACTTTTGATTCAAAGGAAGGAAAAGATGCTTTAAGACATAGTGCTTCACACGTACTAGCTTATGCTGTTAAAAGATTATTCCCAGAAGTTAAGATTGCTATAGGACCTGCAATCGAAGATGGTTTCTACTATGACTTTGATAAAGAAGGTGCATTTAGCTCACAAGATTTAGATAAAATCGAAGCTGAAATGAAGAAGATAGTTAAAGAAAACCCTCAAATTGAAAGATTTGAGTTACCAAGAAATGAAGCTTTAGAACTTATGAAGGATGAACCTTATAAAGTTGAACTTATAAATGACTTAGGAGAAGATGAAGTTATTTCATTCTACAAAATGGGAGATTTCGTAGACCTATGTGCTGGACCTCACGTAATGTCACTTAAGCCAATGAAAGGTATTAAGCTTTTAAGAACTGCTGGTGCTTACTGGAGAGGCGACGAAAAGAACAAGATGCTTGCTAGAATATACGGTACTGCATTCTTGAAGAATAAAGATTTAGAAGAACATTTAGAAGCTTTAGAAGAAGCTAAAAAGAGAGATCATAACAAATTAGGTAGAGAATTAAAATTATTTACTACTGATGAAAATGTAGGTCAAGGTCTTCCTTTAATAATGCCAAAAGGATCTAGAATAATACAAACTCTTCAAAGATGGATTGAAGATGAAGAAGAAAGAAGAGGCTATGTTTTAACAAAAACTCCTTTAATGGCAAAAAGTGATCTTTACAAGATTTCAGGTCACTGGGATCATTATAAAGATGGAATGTTTGTTTTAGGTGATGAAGAAAAGGACGATGAAGTTTTCGCATTAAGACCTATGACTTGTCCATTCCAATATGCTATATACAATTCAGAACAACATAGCTACAGAGATCTTCCTGTAAGATTTGCTGAAACTTCTACTCTATTTAGAAATGAATCATCAGGGGAAATGCATGGACTTATAAGAGTTAGACAATTTACCCTAGCTGATGGTCACATAGTATGTACTCCAGAACAATTAGAAGAAGAATTTAAAGGTGTTGTTGATTTAATAAAATATGTAATGTCTACTTTAGGAATCGATGGAGATATCTCATATAGATTCTCAAAATGGGATCCAAACAATACTAAGAAGTACATTAATAACCCGGAAGCTTGGGAAAAGACTCAAGAAATAATGAAAAATATATTAGATCATTTAGAAATAGATTATGTAGAAGCTGATGATGAAGCTGCATTCTACGGACCAAAACTTGATATCCAATTCAAGAATGTTCACGGAAAAGAAGATACTATTATAACTGTTCAAATAGACTTTGCTCTAGCTGAAAGATTCAATATGACTTATATTGATAAAGATGGAGAAAAGAAACGTCCATACATTATCCATAGATCATCAATCGGATGTTATGAAAGAACACTTGCTATGCTTATTGAAAAATATGCAGGAGCATTCCCAACTTGGCTTGCACCAGTTCAAGCAAAAGTTCTTCCATTATCAGATAAGTACAATGACTACACTGAAAAAATCGTTAGAGATTTAAGAAATAGTGGTGTAAGAGTTGAAGCTGATTACAGAACTGAAAAGCTTGGATACAAGATAAGAGAAGCAAGACTTGAGAGAGTTCCTTATATCTTAGTTGTTGGTGAAAAAGAAATGAATGATAATGCTGTTTCAGTTAGAAGCAGAAAGAATGATGATGAAGGTTCAATAAACTTTGAAGAATTTAAGGCTAGATTACTTTCAGAGATAGCTAGCAGAGAATTATAATATATTTATAAATAGAAGCTTAAAAATTTAAGCTTCTATTTTTTATTTTACTTTATTTATAATTAATTTTGATATCCATTATCTTAATTGTTTAGCGAATTTATTCATTGCATTAATTATCTCTCTACTTTAAATGTATACTTTGTTGATTTAGAATATATTTTTCCTTCACTTAAGTATGACTTTTCTTTAAATACTTCATTATAACCAATTGGTGGTGCTTGTGTTTCAAAGCATATACCAAGTCTTCTTCTTGGAGCCATACCCCCATAAATAGTGCAATCATTTATAAAATTCATAGAATAAACAACAACACTTTCTTGATCCGTTTGAATTTCTAACACTCTTCCGCTTTCCTCGTCTTTAAGTACAATCTTTTTATCTTCTTCATTTAGCATGAATGGATGATCATAACCAAATCCAAGTTTTACCTGTGGATCATCATTATCTATTCTCTCTCCGATTTTATACATCTGTCTAAAATCAAATGGAGTATCTAATACATCATACTCTTCGCCTGTAACTCCTCCATTTTCATCTATTTTTAATATCTTATCTGAATTAATATATAATTCTTCATTAAGTATGTCTCTCTTATAATCTCCACTTAAATTAAAATAGCTGTGATTAGTCATATTTACTAGAGTATCCTTATCTGAAATAGCTTTAATCTTAAATAAGAATTCATTATAATCATTTAATTCATATACAACCTTCACATTAAGATTTCCAGGATAATTCTCTTCAAGATCATAAGATTCTATTGAAAGTTCAAGTCTTGTAGCATCATAATCACTTATATCTTTAACGTCCCAGAATTTTTTATCAAATCCAACTTGTCCACCATGACCTGAATTTACTCCATAATTTTTTGAAAGATTATATACTTTATCATTTATTGTTATATGTCCCTTATCTATTCTCCCAGATGTTCTCCCTATAATAGCACCGTAATATGATGGATTAGTGTAATAATCTTCTATATTTTCATAGGCTAATACTATATTTTCAAGCTTTCCATCTTTATTTGGAGTCATAATCTTTGTAATTATTCCACCTAAATTTAGTATAGATATACTTACTCCATTATTATTTGTTAAAGTATATTCTATAACATCTTTTTCATTATGAAACCCTTTTTTAACTTCTTTTATCATTTTAATATCCCATCCCTCTCTACGCTCATTTTATTTAAACCTTTACATAAATGTTATTAATTTATTTCTTATATTAAATTATATTATGTTCTATTATTTTACATTACATAAATCTTAACATCAATACTATATTACTTATAGTTTTATTTCAATTATATATGTACCTTCTATAAATATTATACTAAAAGAGTTCTATATAAAATAATTTCTTTATATAGAACCCTTCACCAAACTCTCTATTTATATATTTACTTTTTCTAAAGCTTGACTAAAGTCATTAATTATATCATCAATATCTTCAATTCCAATAGAAACTCTAATCATATCCTGAGTAACACCTGAATTTATTTGATCTTCCTCACTAAGTTGATTATGAGTTGTTGTTGCTGGATGAAGAAGTGAACTTCTTGCATCACCTAAGTGTACAACAAGTGATACTAAATTCAGCTCTTTCATTAAAGTTTTAGCAGCAGGTATTCCACCTTTAATACCAAAGGTTAATATACCACTTCCACCTTCATGTAAGTATTTAATTGCTTTAGGATACTCCTTAGTACCTTCTAAATAAGGATAATTGACCCAATTAATTTTAGGATGATTTACTAACCATTTTGAAATCTCTAATGCATTTTCTGAATGTCTTTTCATTCTTAAATGAAGAGTTTCAAGTCCTAGGTTTGTAAGGTATGCATTAAATGGAGTCTGTATTCCTCCTAAATCTCTTATAAGAGTAACTCTAAGTTTTGTTATATACGCAGCATTACCAAATGCTTTTACATAACTTAATCCATGATAACTTGGATCTGGATCTACAAACTCACTAAACTTGCCATTATCCCACTCAAAGTTTCCTCCATCAATTATTATTCCACCTAAAGCTTGAGCATGTCCATCTGAATACTTTGAAGTTGAATGAATAACTATATTAGCACCAAGTTTAAGTGGATTACAATGAATTGGAGTTGCAACTGTATTATCAACCATAAAAGGAATTTCTAACATTTTAGATATTTTGCTAAACTTATCAAAATCTAATACATTAAGTCCTGGGTTTCCTATAGTCTCTCCATAAATAAGCTTAGTATTTTCTCTCGCCTCTTTAAGTATATCTTCTACTGAATCTTCTGGATCTACAAATGTTACATCTATCCCCATTTTTTTCAGATTAACCTTAAATAAATTTACTGTTCCACCATATAATGCTGCTGATGATATTATATGATCTCCAACTTTACATACATTTAGCACAGCATTTAAAATTGCAGATTGACCATTTGTAGTTGCAACTGCACCAACTCCACCTTCTAATTCTGCAAACTTTTCTTCAAGTGCAGCTACTGTTGGATTTGAAATCCTAGAGTATAGATGTCCATTTTCCTCTAGATTAAATAAACTTTCAACATAATCTGGATCATCATACTTATAAGTTGTACTTTGTACAATTGGTAAAACTCTTGGTTCTCCATTTTTAGGGTTATATCCTCCCTGTATACAAATAGTCCCCTTCTTTAATTCTCTTTTCATAAAATTACCCCCTTATTACTTATTGCCTTCATTTCTTATTATTGATTATTCTTTTTTCTGTTATTATTAAATCTACCTTTATATCATGAACTTCAACTTCTAATTTATCTAAAACTTGAAGTTCATATGCTAATGCAATCTTTTTACATTCAATATTATTTTGCTCTAAGAATTTATCATAATAACCTCCTCCATAACCTAATCTGTTACACATTTCATCAAAAGCAACTCCCGGCATAATTATAAGATCTAATTTATTCACATCAAAATCACTTTTATCCCCAATTGGCTCTAATATTCCATAGCTACTTGTGACTAAATTTTCTAATGAATCTATTTTTATAAGAATCATATCCTTTTTAATTACCTTTGGTACATAAACTTCTTTTTCAGATTTTAATGCATCTTGAATTATTATCTTTGTATTTATCTCTGACCCAAAACCAATATATATAAATATCCCTCTTGCCCTTTTATAAGTTTCACTCATTATAAGTTTTTCTATTATCTTATTATCCATAGATTTTTTAGTTTCTGTATTTAAGTTATCTCTTTCTTTAATAATATTTTTTCTAGTTTCTTTCTTAATAGCTCTTTTATCCAATAGTTTCATTCCTTTCATATTAGATATTTATATAATAATAAAGCACTAGAGAATAAATCCCTAGTGCTTTATTTCACTATAATCTAATCTCTTATCTATCAGTTTAATAAACTGCAGGATTTAGCACCACACTATTTATTTGATTAGAACACATAGGAATAATGATATAAAAATATTCCTTTATAATGATCCTAATCTAACTCTTGTAGGTCGCTGGGTTTCATAGG
Source organism: Clostridium perfringens (assembly GCA_040144665.1). Lineage (GTDB taxonomy): Bacteria > Bacillota > Clostridia > Clostridiales > Clostridiaceae > Clostridium > Clostridium perfringens_A. Next base: position 18 of record JBBVGE010000164.1, on the reverse strand, counting down.
GCCAGTCCCTCCACCACT
>JBBVGE010000163.1:0-226 GCA_040144665.1 Clostridium perfringens | reverse complement strand
ATTATTACTTCAGGACAAACTACATTATTAGCAACTCCTCCTGAAATTTTTCCTATATTAGCAGTAGTATCTTTATCTACTCTTAAAAGTTTCATGTTTGCTATAGCATCTGAAGCTATAGAAATTGCACTTATTCCATCTTCAGGTGAAACTCCAGCATGGGCAGGTTTTCCCTTTATAGTAACCTTTAAAGTATCATGAGCAGGTCCTATTGTAGTTATAAAAC
>JBBVGE010000162.1:0-219 GCA_040144665.1 Clostridium perfringens | reverse complement strand
TTCTTGGTCAGCAGCAGTAAGTCCTTCCTTACCATCAACAACGAATACTATTACATCAGCCATTTCTATAGCAATTTGCGCTTGTCTTCTCATTTGTTTAACAATTATATCACTACTCTCAGGCTCTATTCCACCTGTATCTATCATTGTGAATTTTCTGTTTAACCATTCTGATTCTGCATATACTCTGTCTCTAGTAACCCCTGGTGTATCTTGTAC
>JBBVGE010000161.1:0-207 GCA_040144665.1 Clostridium perfringens | reverse complement strand
CTTTATACAAAACTCTACTGGTGGAATACTTCAACCTTTTGATAGCTTCTTACTAATAAGAGGAATCAAAACTTTATCAGTAAGAATGGATAGACATGAATTAAATGCTAATTTTATAGCTGAAAAGTTAGGTGATTTAGAGGGGATAGATAATGTATATTATCCAGGACTTAAAACTCATATTGGACATGAAATACAAAAGAAACA
>JBBVGE010000160.1:0-705 GCA_040144665.1 Clostridium perfringens | reverse complement strand
TTTGTAACTTCATGGCTTTTATGGGTTCAAATGTTCTTCGGAATGGTTATGGTTGCTTCAACAGTTGGAGTTTTACTTGGCTATGTTGTAGGAAATGCAGAATTAGCAAGTAACCACGTATTTATATTTGTTGTTATACTTATTTCTTATTGGGGAGTTACTTTATTAAACCTTAAATTCGATATGGTTAAGATCGTTGGTAACTGGGGTGCTATAATTGGTGTTTATATTCCATTTATCGCATTAGTAGTATTAGGTTTAGCATACTTCTTTAAGAATGGAATCCAAGTTGATAGTTACTTAGGTACATTTAGTACAAGCAAGTTAATACCAAACTTTAGTGATTTCGGAAGTTTAACTTATTTCTCAGGAATTATATTTATATTTGCAGGGGTTGAAATATCATCAGTTCATGCTAATAATATCGAAAACCCAAAGAAAAATTATCCAGTAGCTGTTATAAGTTCAGTTATTCTTTTAGTTATATTTAACTTAATAGCTGGTTTAACAGTTTCAAATGCAATTCCAATGGGAAAAATGGAATTAGCTAATATTACTCAACCATTTGTTATATTCTGTGCAAGTCTTGGAATACCAGCAGTATTCTCAAACATAATATCAGCTATGATAGCAATAGGTGTATTAGTTCAATTAAGTGCTTGGGTACTTGGCCCATCAAAAGCAATGATTAAAGTTGCTGAAGAA
>JBBVGE010000159.1:0-14388 GCA_040144665.1 Clostridium perfringens | reverse complement strand
ACCACTAATAAAGTAATTACTTTATTAGTGGTCTTTTTTTAGTTTATAAGTCATAAAATTATAATTATGAGTATCTAAAAGTTGATTAATTATATAATAAAGCAATAAATATAATTATACTATAATTTCAATTAATATTAAAATAAATTGATAAAATGATAATAAAAATACTTTTTTAATATTAAATAAATAAAAAAGTTAAAATAAAACATGCTGTATTAGTGTAATTGGTAAAAAATATATTTTTTGTTGACTAAAGGAAAAGTTAGGAGTAGAATTTTAAACAATAATAAAAAATAAATAGATACTTTAATTAAAAATGCTTTGATAGAGACTGTTATAAAATAATAAAGTTTAAGAGAGTTCATGGATGGTGTAAATGGATACTTTAGTTTTATAATTATCACTCTTGAGCAGGAACTTGAATTTTTAGTAGGGTTACTCCGGTGGCATCCGTTATATGCAAGGGTTTGATGGAACCTAGTGAGAATTAAGGTAAGGCTTATATTTACCCACTTCTTATGATTTATGTCATTAAGAGTGGTTTTTTTATACACATTCTTTGAAAAGTTCAAATAAAAGGGGGCAATTTTATGAAAAGACACGTTCTATCAGTACTAGTTAGAAATTCTTCAGGAGTTTTAAGTAGAGTTTCAGGTCTCTTTTCAAGAAGAGGATATAACATTGATAGTCTTTCAGTAGGTAAGACTGAAAATCCAGAAGTTTCAAGAATGACTATATCATTAAATGGGGACGATGATATATTAGAACAATTTCAAAAACAATTGAATAAACTTCAAGAAACTATTAGTGTTGTAAATTTAAGACCAGAGGCAGCTGTATATAGAGAACTTGTACTAATAAAAGTGAGAGCTGATTCAGAAAATCGTGCATCAATAAATGAAATAGTAAAAATATTTAGAAGCAAAATTATAGATATATCTAAAGATACTTTAACAATTGAGCTTACTGGAGATGAAAGCAAGATCTCAGCACTTATAAAGCTTATGGAGGAGTATGGTATAGAAGAGCTTGTAAGAACAGGGGTAACAGCTCTTGAAAGAGGAGATAAGACCATAACTAGTCATAAGGAGTTTTTAGGAATTTGATGTATATAAATTAAATTAGGGGGGCTTTATTATGGATAAAGTAGAAATCCTTGATTCTACCCTTAGAGATGGGGCTCAAGGGCAAGGAATATCATTTTCTTTAGAAGATAAGCTGAAAATTGTTAGAATACTAGATGATTTTGGAGTCACTTATATAGAAGGAGGAAATCCAGGATCTAATCCAAAAGATATTGAATTTTTTAAAAAGGTTAAAGATATAAAATTAAAAAATTCTAAGATATCAGCTTTTGGATCAACTAGAAAGCCTAACATAAAAATAGAAGATGATAAAAATATAATAAATATATTAAATTCAGAAACGGAAGTAGTTGTTATATTTGGTAAATCATCTAAGTATCAAGCAGAAAATATTTTAAAGGTATCCATTGAAGAAAATTTAAAGATGATAGAGGATACTATTAGATATCTTGTGGATAAAGGAAAGAAAGTTATATTTGATGCTGAGCATTTCTTTGATGGATATAAAGAAGATGAAGAATATGCACTAAGCACTATAAAAACAGCTAGGGATGCAGGTGCAAGTACTATTGTATTATGTGATACAAATGGAGGTACACTTCCAGAAGAATTTAAAAATATAACTTCTAATGTAGTAAATAAACTTAAATGTAAAATAGGCGTCCATTGTCATGACGATATAGGAATGGCAACTGCAAATTCAATAATTGGAGTTTGTAGTGGTGCAGTTCATATACAAGGTACATTTATAGGAATTGGAGAAAGATGTGGCAATGCCAATTTGAGTTCAATTATACCGACATTAAAATTAAAGTTAAATTGTAATTTAGTACATGATAAATCTTTAGAAAATATAACTAAGACATCAAAGTATATATCAGAAATAGCAAATCTATCATTAAAGGATGAAGCACCTTATGTTGGGAGTGCGGCTTTTGCACATAAAGGTGGCATGCATATAGATGCTGTATGTAAAGATCCTAAATCCTATGAACACGTAAGACCAGAGGCTGTTGGTAATAAACGAAGATTTTTAATATCGGAAGTAAGTGGTAAAAGTACAATTCTAAAAGAAATTCAAAAGATATTTCCAAACATAGAGAAGAATAGTAAGGAAGTTATAAATGTAACAGAAAGACTAAAACAATTAGAATATGAAGGCTATCAATTTGAAGGAGCTGAAGGAACAGTAGAACTTGTAATGAGAAAGATTATAGGTAAGTATAGACCATTCTTTAAGCTTAATCATTTTAAGATAATTGGAGAGCAGCCCTCTTTTAATAAAGAATTTGCATCAACTGCAATGATTAATATAACAGTTGATGGAAAAGATGAGATAAGCGCAGCAGAGGGAGATGGACCTGTAAATGCATTAGATAAGGCACTAAGAAAGGCTTTAGAGGTGTTTTATCCAAAATTAAAAGACGTAAGGCTTATAGATTATAAGGTTAGAGTATTAGATTCAGAAAATGCTACAGAAGCAAAAGTAAGAGTACTTATAGAATCTACAGATGGTAATGATAATTGGAGTACAGTTGGGGTATCAAGAGATGTAATTAAGGCAAGTTGGATAGCTTTAGTGGACTCAATTGAATATAAATTGATAAAAGATATAGAAAAAGAAGTAAGAACATATTTTTAAGGGGGCAATTAAAATGGGGATGACTATGACGCAAAAAATCCTTGCAGATCATGCTGGTCTTAAGGAAGTTAAAGCGGGACAGCTTATTGAAGCAAATTTAGATTTGGTATTAGGAAATGATATAACAACACCAGTTGCAGTAAAGGAATTTAATAAATTTGGAGCTAATAAGGTCTTTGATAAAGAAAAGATAGCTATAGTACCAGATCACTTTACTCCAAATAAAGATATAAAGGCAGCAGAGCAATGTAAATTTATAAGAGAATTTTCAAAAGATAAAGAAATTAAGAATTTTTTTGAGATTGGAGAAATGGGAATAGAACATTGCTTAATTCCAGAAAAGGGACTTGCAGTTGCTGGTGATGTAGTAATAGGAGCAGATTCTCATACTTGCACATATGGGGCGCTTGGTGCATTTTCAACAGGAATTGGATCAACTGATATGGCAGCTGGTATGGCAACGGGAAAATGTTGGTTTAAGGTACCTCAGGCTATAAAATTTGTATTAAAAAATAAACCATCAAAGTGGGTATCAGGAAAAGATATAATACTTTATATTATTGGGATGATTGGAGTTGATGGAGCTCTTTATAAATCAATGGAATTTGTTGGAGATGGATTAGAATATCTTTCAATGGATGATAGATTTACAATGGCTAATATGGCTATTGAGGCTGGTGGAAAGAATGGGATATTTAGAGTTGATAATAAAACAATTGATTATTTAAAGGAGCATACAAAAAGAGAGTGGAAGGTATATGAGGCAGATGATGATGCGGAATATGAAAAGGTATATGAGATAGATTTAAGTAAATTAAGACCAACTGTAGCATTTCCACATTTACCTGATAATACAAGAGCTATAGATGATGTTGGAGAAGTTTCAATTGATCAAGTAGTTATAGGGTCATGTACAAATGGAAGAATATCTGACCTTAGGATTGCTAGAGATATATTAAAGGGTAAAAAGGTTAATAAGGAAGTGAGATGTATAGTATTTCCTGGAACTCAAAAGATATATCTTCAAGCTATAGAAGAGGGAATAATTCAGGATTTAATACATGCAGGAGCAGTAGTATCTACTCCAACTTGTGGTCCATGTCTTGGAGGACATATGGGAATACTTGCAAAAGGAGAAAAAGCAGTTTCAACTACAAATAGAAATTTCGTTGGAAGAATGGGACATGTTGAATCAGAAGTATATCTAGCAAGTCCAGCAGTTGCAGCAGCATCGGCAATAACAGGAAAAATAACAGATCCAGAAAAGGTGAGTATTTAACTAAAGGGGGAAGAGATATGAATGCAAAAGGTAGAGTTTTTAAGTATGGAGATAATGTAGATACAGATGTAATAATTCCAGCACGATATTTAAATACATCAGATCATAATGAATTAGCAGCTCACTGTATGGAGGATATAGATAAAGAATTTATAAAGAAAGTAAGAGTGGGAGATATTATTGTAGCTAATAGAAATTTTGGATGTGGATCAAGTAGAGAACATGCACCAATTGCAATAAAAGCTGCTGGAGTAAGCTGTGTTATTGCAAAGACCTTTGCAAGAATTTTTTATAGAAATGCTATAAATATTGGGCTTCCAATATTAGAGTGCAGTGAAGCAGTAGATAATATAGATGAAGGAAATGAGTTAGAAATAGATTTTAATACAGGAGTTATTAGAAATATTACTAAAAATCAGGAGTATCAAGGGGAAGCTTTTCCAGAGTTTATGCAGAAAATAATAAATAATAATGGACTTATCGGATATATAAAAAATAAATAATTTATAGGCTAATAAGAATTGGGGGTATATAAGATGAAATATAAGTTAGCAGTCATTCCAGGAGATGGTATTGGAACAGAGGTAATGGAGGAAAGTATAAAGGTATTAAAAGCCATTGGATATAAATTTGGTCATAGATTTGATTATGAATACTTACAAGCGGGAGGTTGTGCTATAGATAAATTTGGGACACCCCTTCCAGTAGAAACATTAGAAGCTTGTAAAAATAGTGATTCAGTTCTTTTAGGAGCAGTTGGAGGACCCAAATGGGATAAAACATCTGAAAAAGTTAGACCAGAGCAAGCGCTTTTAGGTTTAAGGGGGGCATTAGGACTATATTGCAACTTAAGACCAGCTGTACTTTACTCACCACTTAAAGGTGCATCACCACTTAAAGAAAGTATTATAGGTAATAGTGTAGATATTCTTGTTGTTAGAGAACTTACAGGAGGAATATATTTTGGTGAGAGAGGAACTGAAGAAGTTAATGGAATTAAGAGTGCTTACGATACTTTAAGATACAATGAAAATGAGATAAAGAGAATAGCTAAAATAGCATTTGAAGCAGCTATGAAAAGAAATAAGAAAGTAACAAGTGTTGATAAGGCTAATATATTAGAAAGTTCAAGGCTTTGGAGAAAAGTAGTTAGTGAAGTGGCAAATGACTATCCAGAAGTAACACTAAATCATCTTTATGTTGATAATGCAGCTATGCAATTAGTTAAGAACCCTAAGCAATTTGATGTAATTGTAACTGAAAATATGTTTGGAGATATTTTATCAGATGAAGCTAGTATGATAACTGGATCAATCGGTATGCTACCTTCAGCTTCATTAAGAGAAGATAATTTTGGTATGTATGAACCTATACATGGAAGTGCTCCAGATATAGCTAGAAAGGGAATTGCAAATCCTCTTGCAACAATATTATCTATGGCCATGATGCTTAAATATAGTTTTAATCTAGAAGAAGAGGCAAGGGTAATAGAGAAAGCTGTAGTTAATGTATTAGAAAAAGGATATAGAACTTTAGACATAATGAGTGATGGAATGGAAAGTGTAGGCACAAAAGAGATTGCTAGACTTGTAATAGATGAAATAGAGGGGATGTAGATTTTATGAGAAGTGATTCAGTTAAGAGTGGGGAAACAAGAGCACCTCATAGATCACTATTTAAAGCTGCTGGTCTTACTGATGATGAATTAAGCAAGCCTTTAATTGGTGTAGTAACCTCACAAAATGATATTATTCCAGGACATGTACATTTAAATAATATTGTTGAGGGAGTAAAAAAAGGGATATTAGGAAATGGAGGAACTCCATTAGTATTTCCAACTATAGGTGTATGTGATGGTATTGCTATGGGGCATGTTGGGATGAAATATTCACTAGCAACAAGAGAGCTTATTGCAGATTCAATTGAATGTATGGCAGCTGCTCATGGATTTGACGCACTAGTATTTATACCTAACTGTGACAAGATAGTTCCTGGGATGATAATGGCTGCTTTAAGACTTAATATACCTTCAGTAATTGTTAGCGGTGGTCCTATGCTTGCAGGAAAAATTAAAGGTAAGCCAATATCTTTATCTACAATGTTTGAAGCAGTAGGTGCCTATGAAGCTGGTAATATGTCTAAGGAAGAATTACACGAAATGGAGAATAAAGCATGTCCAACTTGTGGATCTTGCTCAGGGATGTTTACGGCAAACTCTATGAATTGCCTAACAGAAGTGCTTGGGCTAGGTCTTCCGGGAAATGGAACAATACCAGCAGTATATTCTGAGAGAATTAGACTTTCTAAAGATGCAGGAAAAACTATAATGATGCTTTTAAAGAAAGATATAAAGCCAAGAGATATAGTAAATGAAAAATCAATAAGAAATGCATTAACTGTTGATATGGCACTTGGATGTTCCACAAACTCAGTTTTACATCTAACTGCAATAGCAAATGAAGCTAAGATCCCAATGAATTTAGATATTATAAATAATGTATCTAGAAAAACACCAAATCTTTGTAGATTAGCACCTGCATCTGATACTCACATTGAAGATTTATATTCAGCAGGTGGTATTACAGCTGTTATGAATGAATTATCAAAGAAAAATTTGCTTGATTTAGATTGTATTACTGTAACTGGAAGGACCCAAAGGGAGAATATAAAAGGAGTTGAAGTTTCTAATTATGATGTGATTAAAAACATACATTCTCCATATAGCGTAACAGGTGGAATTCAAGTATTAAGAGGGAATATAGCTAAAGATGGTGCTGTTGTCAAAAAGTCAGCAGTAGTAAAAGAAATGATGAAGCATGAAGGGCCTGCGAGAGTATTTGATTCTGAGGAGCAATCTATTGAAGCAATACTTAGTGGACATATAAATAAAGGAGATGTTGTAGTTATAAGATATGAAGGACCTAAAGGCGGTCCTGGAATGAGAGAGATGTTATCTCCAACATCTGCAATATCAGGTATGGGTCTTGATAAGTCAGTTGCACTCATAACAGATGGAAGATTTAGCGGTGCTACTAGAGGAGCAGCTATAGGGCATGTATCGCCAGAAGCGGCAGATGGAGGAAATATAGCACTTATTGAAGAGGGAGATATTATATCTATAGATATTAAAAATGGAATATTAAATCTTAAAGTTTCAGATGAGGAATTAGAAGTAAGAAGAGAGAAGCTTATTATGCCTGAACCTAAAATAAAAGAAGGATATTTATCAAGATATGCAAAGCTTGTTAGTTCAGCAAGTACTGGGGCTGTATATAAGTAGAAGTAAATATAAGGGGAATAAGTTATAGAGGAGGGGGCTAAATGTTATTAACTGGGGCAGAAATATTGGTTAAATCATTAATTGATGAGGGTGTAGAAACTATCTTTGGATATCCTGGTGGATCAGTGCTTAATATATATGATTCTCTTTATAAATATAAAGAAAAGATAACCCACATCTTAACTTGTCATGAGCAGAATGCTGCCCATGCAGCAGATGGATATGCAAGAGCTACTGGAAAAGTTGGCGTATGTATGGCAACATCAGGGCCTGGAGCAACTAATTTAGTAACAGGTATTGCAACGGCTTATATGGATTCTATCCCTATGGTTGCAATTACAGGAAATGTTACTAAGCCACTTCTAGGTAAAGATAGTTTTCAGGAGGTCGATATACAAGGAATAACAATGCCTGTCACAAAACATAATTATATTGTAAAAGATGTAAAAGACCTTCAAAAGGTAATTATAGAAGCATTTTATATTGCAAGGTCAGGAAGACCAGGACCTGTACTTATTGATATACCAAAAGATGTTACATCTCATAAAACAGTTTATGAAGAAATGAACCCTAAAGAAGTAAAAAGAAAAGATGAGTATATTACTGACGAAGCATTAAGATTAGTAGCAGATATGATAAATAATTCAAAGGCGCCATTAATTTATGCAGGTGGAGGTATAATATCATCTGGTGCAGAGGAAGAGCTTAAACTTTTTGCTGAGAAAATTAATTCACCTGTTTGTATATCATTTATGGGAAAGGGAGCTTTTGATGAGACACATAAATTGTATACAGGAATGATTGGTATGCATGGTACTAAAACTTCAAATATAGCAGCAACAAAATGTGATCTTTTAATAACACTTGGAGCTAGATTTTCAGACAGAGTGATAACAGATCAAGATAATATAGTTAATGCAAAAATTATTCATGTAGATATAGATCCAGCTGAAATAAATAAAAATGTAAAAGTAGATTCTTTTATTGTTGGAGATTTAAAATTAGTACTAGAAAGACTGATACCGCTTATTAGAGATAATCAAAATACAGAATGGAATAAGAAAATAGAGAGTTTTAAAGATTTAGATAAAAAGATAAATATGGATAACGAAACACTTACTCCAGAATATTTATTTGAAAAGATAAATAAATTAAATATTGATGGGAATATGATTATAACTACAGAAGTAGGACAACATCAAATGTGGGCGGCCCAGTACTTTAATTCAAAAAGAAGAAGAAGTTTTATATCATCAGGTGGACTTGGAACTATGGGGTATGGTCTTGGGGCGGCGATTGGTGCTAAGCTTGCAAGACCAGATTCAAAAGTAATTAATGTTGCTGGTGATGGAAGTTTCGGAATGAATTGTAATGAACTTGCTACAGCAGTTTCAAATAATATTCCTATCATAGTAATTATAATTAATAATAATGCTCTTGGAATGGTAAGGCAGTGGCAGACATTCTTTTATGAGAAAAGATATTCACAAACCACACTTAATAGGAAAACAGATTTTGTGAAACTTGCAGATGCCTTTGGTGGGATAGGGTACAGAATTACTGAAAGAGATGAAGTGGAGACAGTATTAAGGGAAGCTTTAAGTAGTAATAAAGTAGTTGTAATTGATTATGTGATAAATAATGATAAAAAAGTATTGCCAATGGTTGCACCTGGTGCACCAATTAATCAAATAATAAGCGAAGAAGATATTTAAAGAGGGGGAAGGTATAATGGCAAAAATGTTTTATGAAAAGGACACAAACTTAAATCTATTAAAAGGTAAAAAGGTAGCTATAATTGGATATGGTAGCCAAGGACATGCACATGCACTTAATTTGCATGAAAGTGGTGTAGATGTAGTTGTTGGATTATATGAAGGAAGTAAATCGGTAAATAGAGCTAAAGAAGCTGGACTTGAAGTTTTATCAGTTAGTGAAGCTTCAAAGATTGCAGATATTATAATGATTTTAGTACCAGATGAAAAGCAATCAAAGTTATACAAAGAGGAAATTGCACCAAATTTAAAGGCAGGAAATGCATTAGCTTTTGCTCATGGATTTAACATTCATTATAATCAAATAGTTCCACCAAGTGATGTTGATGTATTCATGGTAGCACCAAAAGGGCCAGGACATATGGTAAGAAGAACATATACAGAAGGTTCAGGAGTCCCATGTCTTATAGCTGTATATCAGGATGCAACAGGCAGTGCTAGAGATTTAGCACTTGCATATTCAAATGGAATAGGTGGTGCAAGAGCTGGAGTTTTAGAGACAACATTTAAAGATGAAACTGAAACAGATCTTTTTGGAGAGCAAGCTGTTTTATGCGGAGGATGTACTGCACTTATTAAAGCTGGATTTGAAACTTTAGTTGAAGCTGGATATGCACCAGAAAATGCTTATTTTGAATGTTTACACGAAATGAAATTAATAGTAGATCTTTTATATCAAGGTGGTATGAGTATGATGAGATATTCAATTTCAGATACTGCTGAGTATGGAGATTATGTTGTTGGAAATAGGATAGTTACTGAGGAAACTAAGAAAGAAATGAAGAAGGTTCTTAATGAAATTCAAGATGGGACATTCGCAAGAAATTGGTTAACTGAGAATATGGTAGGAAGACCCCATTTTAATGCAATGAGAAGGATTGAAAAAGAACATCAAATAGAGACTGTTGGAAAAGAACTTAGAGAGATGATGAGCTGGATTGATAATAAAGAATTAGACTAATTAAATAGCTATTCAGATAATGTCTTTTTTAAGACATCCCTTATATATATATACAAAAAGAGAGAGTGCTAAAATATTTTAGCACTCTCTTTTTAAAAAAGTAAGATATTATGATCTATGCATGTGCTGCTTTAAGATGAGTATAATTTGGATTTATTATTTTAATTATTCTTTCTACTGGTATAAGTTTTAGTATAACCATACAAATAATCATTTCACCACCAACTAGAGGTAGGTTTACTGCAGCTGAGTAAAGAACAGCTCCCATTCCTGCTGGTGCATATGAACCAAAGAATACAACGCCTGATATAAAGTGACATAAGAATTTTATAAAGAAGGCAACAAATATGCCAAACATTCTCCTATCTCTAAAATATCCTGCAAATCCCATAGCCATTGCTGGTAATGGATAATCAAATAACATTTGTATTGGATGTATTATATAAGGATCAGTAAGTAAATTAATTAATCCATATAAGAATCCAGTTAGAAATCCTATTTCCTTACCATAAGCAAAAGCTATAATAAGTATAGGAACCATACAACCTAATGTTAGACTACCACCTTGAGGAAATCTATATATTCTAAAAACATTAAGTATTGTTGAAAGCGCTAGTGCTATTGCAACGTGAGTAATTATTCTTGCGTTAAACTTAATTTTTCTAAACTTAAATAAAGCTAAGAATAAAGCTAAGCAAGCTATAATTGTGAGTATTGTCATAGGACTTTCTACTATTGTCCTAAATTTTTCTGGGAGATCTGAGTATAAATTACTAAATCTTTCTCCCCAGTCCTTAAAAAATTCCATAAAAAAACCTCCTATACTTGTGCTAGAAGGACGTATGAAAACTAAATTGCTTTCCTACGCTGGTATTAGCCAGATCAGGTTAAAGGGTTAATGCAGATGCATCTCTCAGCCAAATATTTGGCACCCCTAGCACAGTTTAAAATATATTTTGTTGACAAGCTTATTTTAATATTAATTTGATGTAATGTCAATAAAATACAAATTGTATTGAAAAATACTATCTTGTATTAAAAAATGCTATATTGAAATATTGATATTATACTAGTATCATATATAAAACACTAAATATAAAATACTACACATAATAATAGATTGAAGGTGAGTAACATGTATATAGCTACAATACTTATAGTCATAGTAGGAATAGGTATGTTCTTGTATGTACAAAATAATTGGCTACATATAAATGAGATAGATATTAATGATGTAAATATAGATTTAAATAAAGATTTAAAAGTTATCCACTTAAGTGATTTGCATAATAAGATGTTTGGGGATAACCAAAAAATATTAGTGGATAAAATTAAAAAATTAAACCCAGATATTATAGTAGTAACTGGAGATATTATTGATAGTCGTAGATATAATGAAAAACCTGCAATTATTCTTATGGAGAAACTTGTAAGAATTGCTAAGGTATATTATGTTGCTGGTAATCATGAAATTAGAGCTTTAGCATACGACTACTTAAAAGAAGAGTTTACTAAAATTGGTGTTGATGTTGTAGAGGATAGGTTGACTACTCTAAAATTAAATGGTAATTATATAGATTTAATTGGACTTAAAGATGATAAAATAGATGAGCTTAATGACAAGATTAAATATATACTAAAAAAAGAGAAATCTAATAATTACAAAATGCTTATAGTGCATAGGCCAGAGGCAATTGAATTCTATTCTAAAAACAAAATAGATATAGTATTTGCAGGTCATGCACATGGAGGACAGATTAGAATACCTTTAGTTGGAGGAGTTATAGCACCTGGACAAGGATTTTTTCCAAAGTATACAGAAGGAGCTTATAAAGTAAAGAATACAACACTGATAGTTAGTAGAGGTCTTGGAAATAGTGGGTTTCCATTTAGAATATTTAATAGACCAGAGATTATATTGGTTAAATTAAAGAGAAGAAAATAAACTTATTTATAATATTAAATGATAAATTAAATATAGGAAGTTAAGATAAAAGATTTATTAGTTCTAATAAGAGTTAATAAATCTTTTTTGATTTTATTACAGAATAGCTTATAAGCATAAAATATGTAATAAATACAAAATATGGATTATAATAATAAATAATAATACTATTTAGGGGGATACTATGGGGAAATATTATAAAAGAATATTTTGGGGTTATTTAGTTATTATACTTGATATTAATCTTTCCATGAGTGGTACAAACATAGACTTTTTACCAGATTTCATAGGATATATAATGATTGGTACTGCTTTAGCTAATCTTGCCCAAAATGAAGAAATTTTCAGAAAGGGAGTTAAGGCAAGTTATGCTTTAGCGGTAGTAGAAATATTAAATATTCTTACAACTAAAAATATTGGAACAGTATATACATTCATAATTACGAGTATAGAATCTATTTTATGGTTGTTTATTATATATTCAATATGCAAAGGAATTGAGAAGGAAGGTATTAAATACAATAAAGGCTATATAAGTACTAAAGCAACATCAATATGGGATTTAGAATTTATAAGGTTTACTATAGGAGTGGCATATTCAGCTATTCTATTAAATTATAATGAAGGGGTTATTTTAGGTACAATTGGAATTCTTTTAATTGCGCTTACAATTTGTATAGTTATTATGTTGCTAAAGTTATTAAATTCAGTAGGGGGACAACTTAATGAAGTTAACTAAGAATCAAATAATAGGTTTAATTATCACAGGTATAATAGTTATTGATAATTTAGTTTATTTTCAAATAAGTAAGTTAGATGAACCTATATTTATTAAAAAATATTCAGAGTTATTTTATGATAATAATATAAATTTAGAGTTTATAAAAGGCATAGATAATAAAGAATATAATGATATGGATTTTTTTAATAATAGTAACACAAGAGGTATGATTAATATAACTTTTCCGGAAATAGATAAGTCCTATAATATGATTTTAAATTCATGGAATGAATTTAGAAGTAAATATGAATATTTGAAATATATGCTAGAAGTAAATGAATATGCAGAAGGTGAAGATTTATATGATTATATAAATAAAAATGGACCAGTAAGATTAACAAAGGCTATAATAAATACTTACGAAGGAGAAACATATAATGTGGACCTTGGTGAGATAATTCTAAATCCATCTGATATTAATGCAAATAGACTTGTTGATGTGAGAGGATATTCAGGTAATGCAGATGAGGATTCTATGGTATGGATATCTAATGAACCTATATGTATAAATAAAATAGAAAGTAGATATTTAGAAGAATTAAAGAATTACTATGATTTTTCATTACTAATAAATAATGAAAAAATATCTATTAATGAAATACAATATCCACTTAGTGTAAGAGGAAACAGTGAATTTAAATTTGTATTTGCTAAGAAAAAAGAGAAAGATATAGATATTAAAAGTATCTATGATACAGAAATTAAAATAGAGATAGAAGATAAAGATAAAAAGAAAGAAAATCTATATGTAAGAGTTAGGAATATTAGTGAACATGATATTATTAGTGAGAGAAATATATTAAGTTTAAAGCATTAGTATAATTAGAAAAAGCTGTAATAGATACAATATCTAATATGGCTTTTTTGTTATGATTTACTATAGATATATAAATTTATAGTATTATATTCTTAAATATAAATTTTATAGGAGGGTAGTACATATGAAAATAATTGATCTAACTCATTTTATAGAGGAAGGTATGACTGCATATTGCAAAGAGGAAAGTGCAAATATAGAGCATTTATCTACAATAAAGGAAGATGGATACAATGTATTAAAGATTCAGTTCTCAACTCATACCGGAACTCATATAGATTCGCCAAGACATATATTTAAAGATGGAATTACTGTAGAAGAAATTAACTTAGATAAACTTATAGGTACTGCTTATATGATTGATTGTAGTGATATGAAAGAAATAAATTTAGATACAATCTTAAAGCATGAAGATGAAATAAGGAGTGTAGAGTATTTGATATTAAAAACTGGATGGGAAAGTAAATGGAATAAAGAAACGTACTTTAAGGGTTATCCTACATTATCTTATGAGGCATCTGAATTTTTGAGTAACATAGATACTTTAAGTGGAGTAGGAATAGATTGTATATCAATAGACAATGAAGAAGATGATTTATACAATCATAAGAATTTATTATCAAAAGGAAAGATAATAATAGAGAATATATGTAATCTTAACGATGTAGAAAAAAGATTTAAAGTTATAATATCACCTTTAAAATTGAAGGATGCAGATGGTGCACCAGCTAGAATATATGCACTTATAGAATAACAAAAGCTAGTCAATAAACTGACTAGCTTCCTATGGTTGCGGGAGCAGGACTTGAACCTACGACCT
>JBBVGE010000158.1:0-8515 GCA_040144665.1 Clostridium perfringens | reverse complement strand
TAAAGAGATGCTAAAATTTTAGCATCTCTTTATTAATCTCTATTTTGCTTCTTTTATTGGTTTCTTTAATATAGCAAGTAATATCATACCTACAATTGAACCTGCAGCTAATGCTACTAAGTACCATAATGGATTTCCTATAACAGGTACTACAAATATTCCACCATGTGGTGCTCTAAGTGAACATCCAAACATCATTGAAAGTCCTCCAGCCACTGCTGATCCAATAGCACAAGCTGGTATTACTCTTAGTGGATCTGATGCTGCAAATGGTATTGCACCTTCTGTTATAAATGATAATCCCATTATATAGTTTGTAAGACCTGATTGTCTTTCTCTCTTAGTAAATCTATTTTTAAAGAATGTAGTGCATAAAGCTATTGAAAGTGGTGGAACCATACCACCTATCATAACTGCAGCCATCATATCAAATTGTCCACTTGCAAGTCCTGCTGTACCAAATACGTATGCTGCCTTATTTATAGGGCCGCCCATATCTATTGCCATCATACCTCCAAGTACTATACCAAGCAATACTTTGCTACTTTCACCCATTGAGTTTAATGCATTAGTTAATCCAGCATTTAGTGCTGATACTGGTGGATTTATTACAAATATTATAATCGCACCAATTATTAATATACCAAAGAAAGGATATAATAACACTGGTTTTAAACCTTCTAAGTCTTCTGGTAATTTACTGAATATTTTCTTTAAGAAAACTACTACATATCCTGCTATAAATCCAGCAAGTAATGCACCTAAGAATCCTGAACCTCCTTCATTTGCAAGCATACCGCCAACAAAACCTACTGCAAGGGCTGGTCTATCCCCAATACTCATTGCAATGTACCCAGCAAGTACTGGTAACATGAATCCAAATGCTGTTCCACCAACTGTTTTTAAGAATGCTGCAAATGGTGTATTCATACCAAAGTTTGCAGGATTTATGCTATAGTCATCAAATAAGAAAGCTAATGCAATTAATATACCTCCACCTATAACAAATGGTAGCATGTGTGATACACCATTCATTAAATGTTTATATATTTGATGTCCAATTCCTTCTTGTTCTATGCTTTCATCTCCACCTTCTGATTGTCCATCAGCATGGTATATAGGAGCTTTTCCGCTAATAGCTTCTTCAATAAGTTCTTGTGACTTATGTATACCATTAGCTACTTTAGTCTTTATTAATCTCTTGCCATCGAATCTTTCCATCTTTACATTTTTATCTGCGGCAATTATTATACATTCAGCATTTTCTATTTCTTCTTTAGTTAAAACATTTTTAGCTCCACCTGATCCATTAGTTTCAACTTTTATAGTAACACCCATTTCCTTACCCTTTTCTTCTAAAGCTTCTGCTGCCATGTAAGTATGAGCTATGCCTGTAGGACATGCTGTAACTGCTAATACTCTATATCCATTTTCTTCTTTCTTTTCTTCTTTATCAAACTTTTCAGTTTCTTTATCATCAATAAGCTTTAAGAACTCTTTTTTACTTGATGCATTTATAAGCTTATTTCTAAATTCCTCATCCATTAATATTGTTGATAATCTTGCTAAAACTTCAAGATGAAGATTATTAGCTTCTTCTGGAGCTGCAATCATAAAGAATAATTTAACGTCTTGCCCATCTAAAGCATCAAAATCTAAACCTTCTTTTACAACGATAGAACTAAGACCTGCCTTTTTTACAGCCTTTGATTTACCGTGTGGTATAGCAATTCCATCACCAATACCTGTTGTACTTAATTCTTCTCTTTTAAGTACAGCTTCTTTATATTCTTCTTTATTATTTAAATTTCCAGCTTGATCCATAAGATCAACTAATTTATCTATTGCCTCAGCTTTATTGCTTACTTTTGAATTTAATTCTATACCTTGCTCTTTTAAAAGATCTGTTATACGCATAATTTTCCCTCCTAAATCCTAGTTTAGTTTAATAAGTATATCTTCTATTTTTTCTTTTGTTGCTAAATCTTCTGAAAAAGCACTTGCACTTCCTGTTGCTATTCCAAGCTTTAGCGCATATTTATAGTTATTTTCTTTAATATATCCTGCTATAAAACCGGCAACCATTGAGTCTCCAGCACCAACTGAATTTTTAACTTCTCCTTTTGGTGCTTTACTTTTTAATACTTCTCCATGTTCTGTAAGTAGTATTGCACCATCTCCAGCTAATGAAATTAAAACATTTAAAGCTCCCATCTCTTGAAGCTTTTTGGCATATTTTATTATGTCATCTTCTCCATTTAATTTAACTTCAAATATTTCTTCAAGCTCATGGTTGTTTGGTTTTATTAAAAATGGGTTATACTTTAATACATTAACAAGTAAATTTTTGGTTGCATCAACTATAAATTTAATGTTTTTATTATTTAAATATTTAATAATATTTTCATACATATATTCTGGTAATGTGTTTGGTATACTACCTGCTAAAACTAACACATCTCCATCTTTTAATTGATCTAATTTTTTATATAAACTATCTATTGCTTCTTTATCTATAACTGGCCCTTGACCATTTATTTCACTTTCTTCTTTGCTTTTAAGCTTAACATTTATTCTTGAATTTCCACTTTTCAGCTTTATAAAATCAGCTGTACAACCTGAATTAATTACTCTCTTTTCGATTTCATCTCCAGTAAATCCAGCTATAAATCCAAAAGCTTTATTCTCTATCCCTAGGTTCCCAAGAACTGTAGATACATTTATTCCTTTTCCTCCAGCAAAAATTTCTTCTGCATAAGTTCTATTTACTGCTCCTAAATTAAATTCTTTAACTTTTACTATATAATCTAATGAAGGATTAAATGTCATTGTGTATATCATCTTTCGTTAACCTCCAAAACTTCCGTATATTTTTTAATATCTTTATCTTCTAATTCTGTAGTTATTATTATTCCTTTATCTATATCTGCAAATGTTATAGCCGCTATATGATCAAATTTTGATTTATCTGCTAATATATAAGCCTCATTGCTCTTATTAAATGCTTCCCTCTTTACTAACGCTTCTTGTATATCTGGCGTCGTAAAACCTGAGTCCTTATGAATTCCATTTGTTCCAAAAAAGCCTTTAGTAAAATTATATTTTTTTAAACTATCAATAGCCTCTATACCAACGATAGCTTCTGTAGCTAGCTTAATCTCTCCACCTATAATATATACATTACATTTTTTTTGAATTAACTTTTTAGCATGTGCAATTCCATTTGTAATATAAATTGCATTAGTTTCAGTTATATAATCCATCATTAATTCAGTAGTTGTACCTGCATCTATATAAACACAATCATTTTCTTTTATTAATTTAGCTGCATATTCTGCTATCTTTAACTTATCTTCAACGTTAAGAGCTTGTCTTACTATTACTTCATCATCTTTACCATCATATATAGTTTTTAAAGCCTTAGCTCCACCATGAATTTTCTTTAATTTTTTTTGTTTATCTAAATAATTTAAATCTCTTCTAATAGTAGATTCCGATGTATTTAACTCATCAACTAGTTCTGTTACCGTTACTGTATTGTTATTTTTTAGAATTTCTAATATTCTTTCAAATCTTTCTTCTGATAACATTTACATCACCTCTTTATCTATATAATATAGTATTCTTCATTCAAAGTCAACCATTTTCATTCAAAATCAGTCAATCACATTCAAAATATTTCATATATTTTTCATTTTATATGCACAGTTATTTTATGGAAAGTACAAAACTTTATTTTATACTAATTTATATAAAATATTTTAATTATCGTTAAAAAGGATGTGAAAAATCATGATATTATGTGTAAAATCTGATAAAAATATTCCAAGATACGCTTGTGATAAATGCTATAACTGTAATAGTACTATAGCTAAAAGTTTATGTGAATTCAAAAATAGAGGTTGCTGTTTTTATTATCCCTAAGTTTACATTATTTGATTTACAAAGGATGGTTAAGTCAAAGACTGGCGACTTATTAATTGAAAGATTATTAGAAAACAAAAATATTAAAATTTTCAATTATTATATTCAGGCTATAGGTTATTTTGATAAAAATTCTTATGAAAAATATAAAATGAAAACTAAAAGTAACCTTTTTAAAGGAACTGAACTTTCCATACATTTTAAAGCTTGCCCTTTTGTAGAAGATAGTAAAGGATGTTCTATTCCCCCTGAGTTTAGAACCCCTATATGTAATTTCTTTTTATGTGATGAGATAAAAAAATCTATAAATAATAAAGCTTTATTAAAAAAATATGAGGAAGCTGCTAGAGAATATTATAGATACTATGAGTTTGAAAACCAAAATTTAATTGAATTATTAGAAGAACAACATTTAACTTTAAATCATAATTTAAAAGGTTGCTTAAATTTCTTAAAAAGTATTCCTTGTTATACTTGTGAGTTTCCAAAGATACAAAACTACATATCAAATTTAGAGTAAATTTTAAAGTAATACTTTATTGATTTAAATAATTTTTAAAAAAGAGCCTAGATATATCTAGACTCTTTTATTCTTAATTCTTTGCTAAATTTTATATTTAATAACCCAATACTTTAAAGTTCTATTATTTATCATTCTTTCTTTGAGTTACTAATGTATTATTGAATGTACTATTCATCTTTTCAGAGATAAATTTATCATTAAAGAAGTTACTTTTATCTCCAAATCCTTTATCAACTGTTTTTAATCCATCTCTTTCAATTAATGTATCTTTATCTGAGAATAAATTTGTTCCAAGCCCTAATCTATCTCCTTCAATTTCTACACCCATACTAGCTAATATAGTTGGATACATATCAACAGGTGAGAACTTTCTATTATGTACTCTATCAGTTTTTATTGGTGAATTAAGTATTAAATTAAATATAGTTCTATGGTATGACTTATCAAAATCCTTAAAGAATTTTTTATCCATACTTAAATGATCCCCTGTTACTACAATAGTAGTATCTTTATAAAATGGTTGTTTCTGAATCCATTTTATAAATTTAACTGCTTCTTTTGTTGAATAAGCAATAACATTTGCATATTGTGAATCATATTTCTTGCTTGCATTTTTTGATAAGTATCCATCTGGGAAATGCGTATCAGCAGTTTCCATAGTGAAATTAAATGGTTTTCCGGTCTTAGATAAACGTGTTATTTCATCTTTAGCATACTCATATAACTTATCGTCTTCAAATCCCCACCATACATTATAGTCTTGTGGTATTAACTTTTTCTTTTTCGCTGCTTTATAATCAAAAATATTAAAATTACCATGTGTAGTAAAGTAAGTAGTTAATCCACCAAAATCAGCATCTGCACCAAACATTATTGTTTGTTCATATCCTTGTGCTTTTAAAATATCTCCTATGCTAACAGCACCTGGCAAGAAACTACCTGACTTTCCATAAGAGTTACCACCCATAGGTATTTTTAAAGGAAGTCCTGTACTCATATTAACCATAGATGCTACTGACCAACTTGAACCATAAGTTTGATATGGTCCTCCAAATTTATTAGATTCTGAAAAGTGAATTCCTTCCTTAGATAACTTAGTAAGTTCTGGCATTAAATTTTCATCCATATATCCCCCTAATTCTTTAGATAAATAAGAATTTTCTACAGACTCTAGATATATATGAATTAAATTTCTTTTCTTTGCTGGAAACGACATCTTAACCGTACGTGGATCAACATAGTTATCTTTAATATAACTTGAATCTGAAACATATGCTTTATATACTTCAGTTAAACTTAATTTTTTCACACCATATGTTACCCCTCCAACAAGGCAAATAAGTGAAAATATAAAAGTTATTCTTCTTAAACTTTTTTGACTCAATATTCTTTTTTTAATATTTTTTATGTTTAAAAATATATCATAATGGAAATTTAAGATTATTAAAAATATTACAATACTAGCCACAACTGAAAATACTGGTGACATCATAATTTCTGCATACATATCAGAACTTGTACCTTTAATAGGTGAATTTAAGTTGAATAAAAATTGTTCTGGTGTAATATTACCAAAATAATCAATAAACCATTTTGAAAAAGAAATAAAGAATACACCTATTCCAAAGAATATAACTGATAATACTTTAACTCCTAATGTCTTCCAACTTTTTTTATCTGTTGCTGCTACAAAGTAATTATCTTTTGATTTAATAATTCTTTTTATAATTAAATATATTATCCCTAAAAATAATGTGAAAGCAATATATTTAATAGAAAATGTAGTTGTATATATAGATGGTTTAAGTACATTTGGTTTGTTTAAAAGAAACTTTAATATACTTAATGATGTTATATTAAATGCTACTAAATATATTATGAATTCCTTTACAATAGTTAGAATGCTTTTTTTCTTATTACCAAAAAAATAATTTGCAAGAGTTATTACTACTCCTGTAATTAAATAACTTATTATTTGCATACGTCCCCCTCCGAAAATATATAATTCAGTGAAATCTCCATGAATTTTCCATGAATTTCTCATGAATTTTCACCGAATTATATCATACCATATTCTTGTACAATCGACAATTATATATATAATTCCTTTTAATATATACATTTAATATTATTAAAAACAAAAAAGAAAGATACCTTAAATTAGGCATCTTTCTTTTTATACTTTTATTTCCTATTATAATAAAGCTTTTATTTCTTCTACTTTGTTTAATTGTTCCCATGGCAGATTAGCATCTGTTCTACCAAAATGTCCGTAAGCTGCTGTTTGCTTGTATATTGGTCTTCTAAGATCAAGATCTCTTATTATAGCTCCTGGTCTTAAATCAAATACTTTTTCTACTATATTAACTATAGTAGCTTCATCAACTTTTCCAGTTCCAAATGTATCTACTTGAATTGATACTGGCTTTGCAACTCCTATTGCATAAGCTAATTGTATTTCTAATTTATCTGCAACTCCTGCTGCTACTAAATTCTTAGCAACCCATCTTGCTGCATAAGCTGCTGATCTATCAACCTTTGTTGGATCTTTTCCTGAGAATGCTCCACCACCGTGTCTTCCCATTCCGCCGTATGTATCAACAATTATTTTTCTTCCTGTTAATCCGCTATCACCTTGTGGTCCACCAACAACGAATCTTCCAGTTGGATTTATATAATACTTAGTATTTTCATCTAATAATTCTGCTGGAATTACATAATCAATAACGTGTCTTCTTAAATCTTCTTGAATTTGTTCTAAAGTTACTTCTTCACCATGTTGAGTTGATATAACTATAGCATCTATTCTCTTTGGTTTATCATGTTCGTATTCAACTGTAACTTGAGTTTTTCCGTCTGGTCTTAAGTATTCTAATGTACCATTTTTTCTTACTTCTGTAAGTCTTCTTGATAATCTATGAGCCATAGCTATTGGAGCTGGCATAAATTCTTCTGTTTCGTTTGTAGCATAACCGAACATCATACCTTGATCTCCAGCACCTACTGCTTCAACCTCATCTTTTTCACCTTGTCTTGATTCAAGAGCTTCATCAACTCCCATAGCTATATCTGATGATTGCTCATCTATAGCAGTCATTACTGAACAAGTATCGCAGTCAAATCCGTACTTTGCTCTATCGTATCCAATTTCTCTGATTGTTTCTCTAACAACTTTAGGAATATCAACATAACAGTTAGTTGTTATTTCTCCCATAACCATTACCATACCTGTTGTTGTACATGTTTCACAAGCAACTCTTGCATGTGGATCTTTTTCTAATATAGCGTCTAATACTGAATCTGATATTTGGTCACAGATTTTATCTGGATGTCCTTCAGTAACTGATTCTGATGTGAATAATCTTCTCATTTATATTTCTCCTTCCAAATTTCTTCGAATTTTGACAATAAAAAAACTCTTCGATAAGAAGAGATCAAGTTTCCTAATCTTTCTTATCTTGTAGATTTCTCTACAGGAATTAGCACCACACTTTATAATCATATAAATTATATGTAGGTTGCTGGGCTTCACAGGGCCGTTTCCCTCCACCTCTCTTGATAAGAGTTTATATATTTTATTTTTAATTGAATTTCTTTGAAAATTGTAACATATAGATTTTGCGTAGTCAATAGATTTTATACATATAAAAGCATCCTTTTTTTTGATGTTTTTGAATTTATTTATATATTTTTTATAAACAAATTCTACCTAAACCTTGTAATAAACCCATTTCTACTGTTATCAATATTTTTAATACAAATATTATGTAAAATAATTATTTAACATTTATTTCTTAATATATAAAATTTATTAATAATTATTATTAACATTTTAGACCATTCATTAAATATATCTTTTTATTATTATGTCTAAAATAAATTTTAAAATATATAACAATATTCAAATCAGCCTATATATTTAGATATTATTATATAAATATACCTTAATTCCGATCTAATAATATATACTATCTTTAATAATGAATTACTTTTATGATTAAAGTAAAAAAGCACTAAGATTAATCTTAGTGCTTTTGGTGGTGGAAGAAGGATTCGAACCTTCGAAGT
>JBBVGE010000157.1:0-300 GCA_040144665.1 Clostridium perfringens | reverse complement strand
ATCTATACCTAAACCTTCATTAGTAGATTTATATACTTTTTTATCATCTTCTTCAACAAGTATAGATACATAATATCTATCAGCTTTTTGACTTACTGTACCACTTTTAACTATTGAATTTACAGGAATATAACCAAACTCTTTTAGTCTTACCCATCCTAAAGTTGGTATTTTGACTCTATGTCTTTCAATAGTCCAATCAGTCTTATTATTCTTAGGAAAATAAGCTTTTACATCTTGATTTTTCTTTTTCTTAAATCTTGGAAAGCCTTTAGCCCCCTTAAAGAAATCTCTAAAAGC
>JBBVGE010000156.1:0-294 GCA_040144665.1 Clostridium perfringens | reverse complement strand
AAAGAATAGTATTACCAATATAAGCTTAAACTTAGGGCTATTTAAAATCTTTTCTAATCTATCATACATATCCTTAGGTACAAATCTTTGTACTAGCTTCTTTCCAAACTTTTGACATATGTAAAATAATATTGCAGATCCAACTGCTATGCCGAAAAAGGAAAGTAAAGTCCCTCCTAAGGCACCAAATATATATCCCCCAGCAGCTTGTATAACCTCTCCTGGAATAAAGAATATAACAACCTGTAATATTTGAAATACAAAAAATATTACTGCTGCCCAAGGACCAAACCT
>JBBVGE010000155.1:0-209 GCA_040144665.1 Clostridium perfringens | reverse complement strand
CCATTAATAAAGACTAATAGTAGGGATTACAACGTGCTATTAGCGTAAGTCTAAAGGGTTTAGTTATTAATTAACTAAGCTCTTTTTATTATGAATAAAGTAATTATAGTTTGGATATAATTAGAATGTCGATAAATTCATTAAAGAACTCAGGACCCTATAAACAAATAATAAACACCAAAAGCACTCATAGAAATATGGGTGTTTTT
>JBBVGE010000154.1:0-238 GCA_040144665.1 Clostridium perfringens | reverse complement strand
TTGAGTAAACTTTGCCTTTATTACTCCTAAATCATTTTGATAATTTTCTTCAGTATCAAACCTAACTGGATTATTCATAAATGGATGTAAGGCATATACATATCTATTTTTAGTCTCATTCCCCACCTGAGCTAACTTCTTAATTTCAGATAATTTTTCTTCTGGATATAAATCTCTCCACTTGCTATTATGATAAGGATCATCTTTAGGTGCGAATACATATTGATTTAGTTTGTAA
>JBBVGE010000153.1:0-200 GCA_040144665.1 Clostridium perfringens | reverse complement strand
ATGATATAAACAAGGCAGGAACAACAGTAGTTATGGCTACTCATGCTAAAGAAATAGTTAACTCAATGAAAAAAAGGGTTATAGCTATAGACAAGGGTGAAGTAGTTAGTGATGTTCAGAAAGGAGGATATGAATATGAAGTTTAGTACTATAGGATATTTCATATCAGATGCTTTCAAAAGTTTAAAGAGAAATAGAAC
>JBBVGE010000152.1:0-6217 GCA_040144665.1 Clostridium perfringens | reverse complement strand
TGGTTCTGGGTTCAAGTCCTAGTGCCCCTGCCAGATAAATATAAGGGAAAGCTAGTAGTTGTGCGATTAATAGCTTTCCCTTATTACATATTAAAAATTATTTTTATTTGACTTGGTTGTATTTTGGTTGTATTCTGAAATTCTTTCCAAGTTATTTTTTTTATAAAAATTGAGAAGCTTTTAATATTTCATCTTTCTGCATATCTAAATTTACATGCACATAGGTATCCATTGTAAAGGCTACAGTACTATGTCCTAATCTTTTTGAGATAACTTTTATATTCGTTCCTGATTTTAGTAGCATAGTTGCATGTGTATGTCTGGTTCCATGAAAAGATATTACATCTTTTATTCCACAAAATTCTAATACATCTTTAAATTTTTGACTAATATAATGTGGATCTATAGGTCTCCCATCTTCCCAAGTAAAAACAAAATCAGTTTTATTTTTATTAACTTTTTTATATGCATCGAAATCTATTATTTTGGTTGTATTTTGCATATTTCTAAGGTGCTCTATAGTTGATGGATAAAGGCTTATGGTTCTTTTTGAATTGGTTGTTTTTAATTTTGATAAGCTTAGTTTTCCGTCTATTCTTTGAAGCTGTTCTTCAACATAAATAACTCCTTTTTTAAAATCTATATTTTCCCATCTAAGACCACAAAGTTCACCTATTCTCATTCCTGTATGACATGCTAAATAGGTTATATCATAGAATTTATGATTTTTTAATTTATACAAATACTCTCTTACTTTATTAGCATCCCAAAATTCAATTTCTTTTTTTATTTCTTTAGGTTTATTAACAAGATCACATAAATTTGTGTGGATAAGTTGCCATTGCTGTGCATGTTTTAATGATAAATGGAATGTTCTGTGAGTTTTTAATAATGTATTTGTAGATATTTCTTTCTCGTTAAGAATATCTTTATAAAATTTTTCTATTAATAAAGGGTTTAATTTGGATAATTTTATATTCCCTATATAACTTTTTATATCTTTTACAGAAAACATATATCTTTTATAAGTATTTGGAGAACAATTATTTTTTACATAAGTATCCATCCAATAATCAAGATATTCAGATACAGTCATTTTTTCATTATTAACAGCTGTACCTTTATCAAGCTCAGTTATAAGTTGTGCTAGGGCAATTTCACATTCTTTTTTTGTTCTAAAGCCTCGTTTCCTTTTATATTTATATTTATTCGTAATAGGATCTTTACCTATACATACAAGATAACACCAAGAGGAACCTTCTTTTCTAATAGTTCCTTTCATTAGTATCACATCCTTTCTATAAGGCAGTAAGTAAAGTAGTTAAATTTAATGATATAGCTTTATCCGAAAAAGATTTAGCTTCATTTTCTGCATCTTCTATAGAATAATTTGTATTTAAGTGTGAACATATATGTTTTGCTTCATGCCAAATTTCTTTTAGTTGTTGTTCATAGCTCAATGCTGGGTCTATGGCTATGCAAAATTTATCACAGTTAGCCATTACAAGAGCATGAGCACCAATTCCGGAAACATATACAATTCTTAATTCTCCACACAATTCTAATATTCTTATTTTTTGAGCAATTATTTTAAATTCTTCCATAGTATCATCCCCTATAGCAATTAATTATTATTTTCTTCAGTAAATATATCCATCATCTTTAAAACTTTTTGTCTATTTTCCTTAGAAAGTTTTTTAGCTTTAGAAAATAATATCTTCATATCTTCCTCTAATTCATCTAAGTTATCATTTTTATCAGAGCTATCATCAAAAAGTTCAGATACGTTAATTTCTAATGCAGAAGCAATCCTATCTAATATCTCTATACTTGGATTATCTTTTACACCTTTTTCTATATCACTAACATATCCCTTACTTATTCCAGCTTTATTAGCTAATGCTGAAATAGACATACCCTTAGCTAATCTTATTTCTTTTATATTTGAACCAACCATAAATACACACCTTCCTAGAATGATTTTGTTCTCTCACAGAAAATTATAAAGGTTATAAAGTTCGCTGTCAATGAAAAAAAGAGAAAAAAAAAGAATATTTAAGAAAGGAAGAGAAGAATTATCTATTTCACCAATAGAGAACAAATTTCAACTTTGTACTCTTGAAGAGTACAAAATATAATGAAGATGTCGGAAGGAGGAAAGAACAAATGCAAAAGTTAAAGGAAATAAGAATGAAGAGAGAGTACTCTGTAAGAGAACTTTCTGAGAAATCAAAAGTTGCTTGTTCATATATAAGTGAATTAGAAAATGGTAATAAAGATAATCCATCAAAGAAGGTCATGGATAGTTTAGCAAAAGCATTGGAGGTTAAGGTCTCAGATATATTTTATTAAAAAGGAGGAATTTTAATATGTTTTTATCACCAGTTGAATTTGCAGATAAAACAGGAGAGAACTATGAATTTATAAGAGAACTTTGTAGAAAAGGAGTTTTGAAGAATGAGGTTACTACAGGAAAACACATAAAAATTTATAGTACAGAGTTAGAAAAGTTTTTAAATAAAAACAAAGATTTTGTATCAAAAGAAGAATATGAAAGTGTAATACGAGAAAATGAAAGGCTTAGATTATTTATAAATCAATTAAAGAAATTCATAGAGAATTGTGATTAGGAGGAATAGCAATGGAAACATCAAGAAAAGGAACTGATTTAGTTAGAAAACAATTAATAAAAATTAATGGAGTTAAAGATATTGAGGGTATGAGATTCCATGATATAGAAGGTGGCTTTGGAGAAAAAAATAAAGCGATATTAGCTAAAGAGATATCTAATTTACACGAAAGAGAATTAAAAGAGATCAATAGGAGGATAAATGACAACAGAAAAAGATTTAAAGATGGTATTGATATTATTGATTTAAAGGATAGTGAATTCGAGGTGCTTTTAAAACACCACGGAATTTATAATCAAAATTCTATAAATAGAAGTGAAAATATTTATCTATTAAGTGAAAGAGGATATTCAAAGCTTCTAAAGATACTTGAAGATGATATTGCTTGGGAGCAATACGAAAAGTTAGTTGATGGATATTTTAATATGAGAGAAGAAATTAATAAACCTAAAAGTGCAGTAGAGTTGTTTGAGTTACAAGTTAAAGCTTTAAGAGAAGTAGAAGAAAAAGTTGATAATGTAGATAAAAAGTTTGAAGAACTTCCATTATTTACAGCAGATGCTAAAGCGTTAAAGAAGTTAGTTAATAGAATAGTAGTTCCATTATTGGGTGGTAAAAAGGCTAATGCATACAAACCATTAAGTAAAAAGGTCTTTTCAGATTTATATGGACAAGTTCACAGAGAATTTGGAGTTTCATGTTGTGATGAGATTAAAAGAAAAGATTTGGAATTTGCTAAAGAGATAATAAGCAATTATAGAATACCTACAGCTTTAAAAAATGAAATAGAAAGTTTAAATAATCAAATGAGTTTTAAGGAGGAATTTTAAGATGGAAAGATTTTTAGAAATAGATAATAAGGTTATTAATGTAAGGGATATAAGACAAGTGGAGTTCATATCAGATGATATTTACTTAGGTTTATTTCCAAAATACGATGACGGAAATATATTAGTTGATTTTATACCTTTTACTTTTGCAAACATCCATACATTTAATAAAGAATTTATAGAATTAAAGATTGATTTATATGCATTACAAGAAGAAGAAACAGAAGAAGATTGGATAAAGCAAAATAGGTCATATATAAATATTCAAATGGATAAATTATATGAAATTCTTAATCCCATAAAAATTACTGGCATGGAGTATGAGATGTATTAATGAGAGGGGCTAAAGAAATGTTAACTTATCACGGAAGATTAATATTAAGTGTTTTAGTTATGGCAGGATTAACATTCTCAACTGCTCTGGGGATATATGAATTTAATAATACTAAGAGTAGTAAGAGAAGGTTAACATATGGATTATTAAGTGTAATTAGCTTAATAAGTATGATTTTAGTATCAAATTTAATTTAGAAGGAATTTTTATAGAAAGAAAAATTGATGCAATGCTTGAGTAGTGCAGGAGAAGCCTTATTAATAATTGCATTGAAATAATAAAAAGATAGGATTATTAATGATAAAAAAAGTCATTTTGCAACCGACCAAAGTATACAAAATGACAATACGATATTACTGCTTGATATTATTTTATCATTAATAAAAGCCTTTATCAATAGGAGGTTTTTTAGATGAAAGTATACGATTACTATATAACACCTGAAGAGTATGAAATAGCTGCTAAAAATGGAATTTGTAAAGCTACTTTGAATTATAGAATTAGATACTCAGGTTGGAATAAAGAAACTGCATTAACTAAAAGAATAAGACCTAAAAGAAACCATGAAAAATGGTTACCTTTAATTTATAAGAACGGAATTAGTAGAGACACTTTTTATAAAAGATTAAAAAAGGGATGGACAGCATATGATGCAGCAACAATTCCTATTATGGGTAAGGAAAAAGTTGCAAAAAAGGCTATTCTTAAGAACAAGAAATACCCTAATCAAATTCTAGAGTTAGCAGAGAAAAATGGTATTAGTTATAACACCTTTATAACTAGAATAACTAAATCAAAGTGGGATGTTATGAAAGCTGCTACAACACCCATAATAACACCAAGAGAAAAAGGTTTATTGGCTAAAGAGAAGCTTAATAAGTATATAAATAATTTATATAAATTAAAAGATGCAGAGTATAAAGAATGTTGCTATAAAAAATTACAATTTTTATGCAAAGATGTATCAGTAGGTTAGATATGAAAGAGCTATTAGTATTATTCTTAGTCCCTGCCTTAGCTGGCGGGGTACTGGGAAACATAATATTCAATAAGTATCATGGGGAGGAAAGGTAAATTGAAATGATTGAAGAGTCTAACTAGAAAACAAAAGAAAGAGTTATTTAAACGAGGACATAATCCGAAGTTATGGAAATATGCAGGAATAGGTGAAGATATTAGAGGAAACAAAATATTTAAATTTAAGAAGGTAGACAAGGTGCAAATAGTAGATGAAATTTTTATATTGGTGGAGGAAATTAAATGAGATTAAATAGATTTTTCAAAAGATTATTTAAGCTAAGAAAAATGAATAAAAAGGATAAGGAGAGATTTGTACAAACCTTAAATTTAAATGTTCCAATGAGTGAGTATAGAGGTGGAACTAATGAATAGAGAACTATTCTTTTCAGAAGAATCTGCAAGGCTATATTTAGACAATAACATAGGATTAAGTATTATTGAATGTATAGCACTTGCAGAAATGATGCACCTTGAGACTAACCAAAGTACACAAGGTATAGACAAAAATCATCAAGGAAAGTATATCACAAAATAGGAGGATTTTAAAATGGAGTTATTAAAAGACTTAGAGCAAGGGACTGAAATATTAAAAAATGACTTGGAGCTTTTATCAAATTCAATTTCTAATATAGGACTTAATGAGGATAAAACAATAGACAAAGATCAAGCAGAGAATGCATTAGATAGAGTTGTAACATCTTATGAAAATGTATTAATTGATATTGATAATGTAAAAAAGAAAATAATCGATACAAGGAAACCTAAATTAAATATATATCAAAAGTTACAAGAAGCTAAAGTGAAATTGCAAAAGAAAGATTTAAAGAAGAGTGGTTTTAATAAATATTCTAATTATAAATATTTTGAACTTGGAGATTTTTTACCATATATAAATGAAATTTGCTTAGAAGTTGGATTATCTACAGAGATTAGATATACAACAGAGGTTGCAACATTATATATAAGAGACCTTGACAATCCTCAAGAGGTGATTAAATGGGATACACCAGTTAAGATACCAACTTTAAAAGGATGTAGTGAAATACAAGCAATAGGAGCTTCTCAAACATTCTCAAGAAGATATTTGTATACACTAGCATTTGATATAGCTGAAAATGATGCTATAGATGGCGGAGAGATAGATGCGGAAGCAGAAGAAGGCAAAAGAAAAATAAATAAAGCTGCAGTTATAACAATTAAATCATTAATAGATCAATCAGGAGCGGATGAAAAGAAATTCTTATCATGGATTGGAGTTTCTAAAGTTGAAGATATTCCGAATGAAGCATTAAACAAATGTATTGAAACGTTAGAAAAAAAGAAAAGAGATATTGACTTAAAAAAGCAACAAGAAAAATACCAAAAGGAATTAGAAAAACAAAAAGAAGATTTTGAGTTTTAGG
>JBBVGE010000151.1:0-13566 GCA_040144665.1 Clostridium perfringens | reverse complement strand
AAATAATATAAAAAAGTTTGAAGATAAAATTATAGCTTATCAAACTTATGAAGATGAAATAACAAAAGATATTCTTATTAATAATTGTTTTAGTAAGAGTAAAGTAACTAAATTACTAAAATATGACTTGAATTCTAAAATAAAAATATTAAATAATGATAATATTTCTTTTAGACTCTTTATACCTAATAGGGATGAGGAGCTTAGATGTAAAATACAAAATGAAATTTTTAATGATACAGGAAGAGAACCTCTTCATGTAAAAGATATTAAATATGAAGAAAGTCAAAGTTATTATAAAAAAGATCTCTGCATCTTTATTTTATTAAATAATAAAGAAATTGGTTATGGACAAATTGTATATAACAAAAGTATGTATATGGTTGTTAATTTTGGTATTTTAAAAGAATATAGAGGATTTGGATATGGACAGTATTTATTAGAACATATAATAAATATTGCATATGATATAAAACTAACTGAATTATATATAAGAGTAGATTACTCAAATTATAAAGCATTAAATCTTTATAATAAAATAGGCTTTAAATTTATAGGTTATTATAATACATGGATAAAATCATAATAGAAATATATAAAATATTTTGTATTCTTTACTTTCTTTAAATATAAAAATTTATACGATATTTATATATCAAAATAAAAACTAAATAAAATATAAATAATATAGGGTATTATCATCTTTTATTTCTTACTTTTTCTATGCTATAATACATTAGGTAATTTAAAAATATAAATATGTTTATAAATTGGAGGAAAGACAATGGAACTTGATATAAAAAAGTACGAAGGTAATAATACGAGCAATATAGGAAAACGTTTCTTTATCACTACATATGGATGTCAAATGAATGAAGAGGATTCTGAAAAGCTTTCTGGAATGTTAAAAAGAATAGGATATACTAAAACAGAAAATATTGAAGATGCTTCAATTGTACTTTTTAATACATGTTGTGTTAGAGAAAATGCTGAAAATAAAGTTTTCGGCAATCTAGGTATGATGAAAAAATACAAAAGAAAAAATCCTGATTTAATAATAGGAATATGTGGATGTATGATGCAGCAAGAAGGTATGGCTGATAAAGTATTAAAGACATTTCCATATGTAGATATTATATTTGGTACTCATAATTCATATAAATTCCCTGAATATCTTAATAGAGTAAAAACTGAAGGCGTTCAAGTTAAAGAAATATTAAACAAAGAAACTGAAATAATAGAGGGAATTCCAATAGATAGAGAAAATAATACAAAGGCTTTTGTTACTATAATGTATGGATGTAATAATTTCTGTACTTACTGTATAGTTCCTTATGTAAGGGGTAGAGAAAGAAGTAGAAAGTCCGAAGAAATAATAAAAGAAATTAAAGAATTAGTATCAAAAGGATACAAAGAAATAACTCTTTTAGGTCAGAATGTTAATTCATATGGAAAAGGTTTAGAAGAAAATATAGACTTTGCAAAGTTGCTTAGACTAATAAATGAAATAGATGGACTAGAAAGAGTTAGATTTATGACTTCTCATCCGAAAGATTTAAATGAAGATGTAATATTGGCTATAAAGGAATGTGATAAGCTCTGTGAACAAATTCACTTACCAGTTCAAAGTGGATCAAATAGAATTTTAAAAGAAATGAATAGACACTATGATAGAGAGAGATACATGTATCTAATAAATAAAATTAAAGAAGAGATACCTAATGTAACTATAACAACTGATATAATAGTCGGATTCCCTGGTGAAACAGAAGAAGATTTTAATGATACTTTATCCTTAGTTAAAGAAGTCGGTTATGATTCTGCTTATACATTTATATATTCAAGAAGAAATCATACCCCTGCAGACAGAATGGAAAATCAAGTTCCAGATGATATAAAGCATGAAAGATTTAATAGACTTGTACAAGCTGTTAATGAAGGGGTAATAAGAGGTAATAAAGAATATGAAGGAAAAATAGTAGAGATACTAGTAGAAGGAACAAGTAAAAATGATGATACAAAGCTAATGGGAAGAACTAGAAATGGAAAATTAGTTAATTTTGAAGGTGATAAGTCATTAATAGGTAAACTAATTAATTTAAAAATTGTTAGAGCTCAGCCATTCTCATTAATAGGAGAACTATTATAAACCTTTGAAATAAAGGATAGCTTAAATTAATTAGCTATCCTTTTTACTATATATAAGGTTGCATATAAGTTAACTTTAATTTATTCTATGTGTATACTTAAAAATTGTAGGTGAATTTAATGATAAAACAAAATTTTATAGAAGGCTTTAATAGAAGTATTACTACTAGAAAGATAAATGATGGTATTAGAATATTAAATAATGATTTAGTTGAAAATATAGATTATTCCTTTAATAGCTTAAGAAATGAAATAAATATAAGTACCAATGTTATTTCAGAAGATCTTTATAGCAAATATAATTGTAATATAAACATAAACTTAAGTGTTTATGAAATTATTAATACTAAATGTACTTGTAGAGATTTTGAAAATAATGAACTTAAATCTAATAATTATGCTTGCAAGCATCTTTGTGCCTCATTTTATAGGTTTTTAGAAAAATTAGAAGATGATTCCGATTTAAAAGAGAAACTTAATAAAAATAATTTATCTGATTTAAATAAATTATTGGATAGTAGTAAATCTAACACTATGCTAGATTTACTATGTAATAATAAGGAAATATTAAAAATCGATGTTTATATAAATAGAAATTCTTGGTCTCATAAAATAGGTGCTGAATTTAAAATTGGATTAAAAGGTTCTAAAAATTCAAAAATGTATTTATTAAAAGATATAAACTTGTTTCTTTTAAATAAATATAATTCTATTCCTATCTCATATGGAAAAGATTTTACCTTTGATATTATAAAGCAAAAATTTTCCTATAATGATATACGCCTTTTAAAATTTATAGAAACACTTAAAGATATAGATATAAATTCAAATAATTTCAAACGAAATCAAGATAAACATATTAATGGTAAGGAAATATGGATACCTAAAGGAATGCTAAGATTATTTTTTGATATTATTAAAGAAAATAGAATCTTTTTAAATAGTGGATTTTATTCTAGAAAAATAGAAAGCGAAGTAATTACTGATGATATTCCTCTTCCTATAGAATTAAAAGAAAAAAATAATAGTATTTCTTTTAGACTTCCTAGGGGACTTCCTGAAGATTTAGGAGGAAATGGTGATGTATTTCTATATGATACCATAATATATATTCCATCGATGAGACAATGTGAAAAATTATATCCACTTATTGATACATTTGTTAATACAGATGAAATTACTTTTTTAGAAAGTCAAAAAGATAGAGTATACAAAGAGCTTATACCTACTATTAATGAGTTATCTAATACAGTAATACTTGATAAAAATATAACTAAAAACATTGTATCAGTTCCTGTAAAATTTAAATTTTATTTTGATAAAGATAAAATGATATTTTTAAAAGTCAATGTAGTATATGGTGATTATGAATTTAATATATTTGATGAAATTAAAGATAAGTATATTTATAGAGATACTGTAAGTGAGTCTAAAGTTATAAATACTTTAAAAAATATTGGAATAGAAAAAATCGATAATAAACTTTTTGCATTTTTGCGTGAAGATGAAGTTATATTTGATTTTTTTAAAAATCAAATATATATTCTTCAAGAATTAGGTGAGGTATTTTATTCTGAAAATTTTAAAGGTATATTAAAGCTTAATAAAAGTAATTTTGATGTTGAAGTTCGCAGGGGTAAAAATGATTATTTTGAATTTAAATATTCAGTATCAAATATATCAGAAGATGAATTTTATAATATAATAAAAAGTTTTAAAGAAAATAAAAAATATTATAAATTAAAAAATGGAGATTTTTTAGATTTAGAAGAGATACAAATAAAAGAATTTTTAAGATTAATAGATACATTAAATGATAAAAAAATATCCGATAACTCACTTAATTTTTCTAAAGGTAAAAGTTTATATGCAAATAAAAAGCTAACTAATATATTTGGATCTTTTAAAGGAGATTCTATATTAAATGATATATCAAGTAAGCTATCGTCTGATAATCTATCCAAAGTAACTATTCCAAAAGGTTTAAATGCTAACTTAAGAGACTATCAATTGTATGGTTTAAAGTGGTTTAAAGAATTATCTGATCTTGGTTTTGGGGGAATATTGGGTGATGAGATGGGATTAGGTAAAACTCTTCAGACTATCAGTTTTATTTTATCAAAAGAAAAATCTAAATCAATAATTATTGCTCCTACTTCTTTAATATATAATTGGAGAGATGAATTCTCCAAGTTTGCTCCAAGTATTAAACTAGGACTTGTAAATGATACTAAGAAAAAAAGATTAGAAATTTTAAATGATATTAATAAGTATGATGTAATAATAACTACTTATAATTTATTTAGAATAGACTTTAACTTATATAAAGATATTAAATTTGATTTCTGCTTTTTAGATGAAGCTCAATATATTAAAAACTTTTCAGCTAAAAATACAAAGGCATGCAAAAAAATTAATGCAACTAATAGATTTGCACTTACAGGGACTCCTATTGAAAATAATTTAATGGAGTTATGGTCTATTTTTGATTTTATTATGCCAGGCTTCTTGTATGATAAAGATACTTTTAACTCTAAATTTAATAGAACTCTGGATGAAGATGAAGTTATATTAGATGAACTAAGATTATTAATATCTCCATTTATACTAAGAAGATGTAAAAAAGATGTTTTAGATGAATTACCTGATAAAATTGAAAAAATAATTAAAGTAGATATGGATAAAGAACAAAAAAAGATATATGCATCTTATACAAAATATATAAATGATATAATAGAAGATAAGATTAAAAATGATGAGCTTAATACAAGTAAAATTGAAATATTATCATATATAACTAAACTAAGACAAGTTTGTTTAGACCCATCTCTTGTAATGGAAAATTATCAAGGGAACAGTGGTAAGTTAATTGCGTTAAAAGAATTGCTAATTGATATGTCTTCTAATGGACACAAAATATTAGTCTTCTCTCAATTTACTTCTGTATTAAGTAGAATTAAAGATATACTATATAGTAATAATTTATCTTACTATTATTTAGATGGATCTACAAAATCATCTACTAGACAGGAATTAGTCAACAAATTTAATAATGATAATACTAATGTATTTTTAATATCATTAAAGGCTGGTGGTACTGGCCTAAATTTAACAAGTGCAGATGTTGTTGTACATTTTGATCCTTGGTGGAATCCAGCTGTAGAAGAGCAGGCTACTGATAGAGCTCATAGAATTGGTCAAAAAAATATTGTTGAAGTAATAAAACTTGTTTCTGAAGGTACTATTGAAGAGAAAATTATTAACCTTCAGGATCGTAAAAAAGAGCTTATCGAAAATCTTGTTGGAAAAGATTCTTTAGATAATAAATTATTTAGTAATCTATCCAATGAAAATATACTAAAACTTTTTGATAGAGAAAACTAATTACGAATAAATAATA
This sequence comes from Clostridium perfringens, assembly GCA_040144665.1. GTDB lineage: Bacteria > Bacillota > Clostridia > Clostridiales > Clostridiaceae > Clostridium > Clostridium perfringens_A. The sequence goes on along the minus strand of JBBVGE010000151.1, from coordinate 8,018 downwards.
TAAAAATAAGATAATACCCAAGTAAGGAGGTGTTGTCTTATTTTTTCATTTAAAAGGGTGTTTCCATATATTATTATAAATATTTATATATGCACTTAATCATAAATATCCTGTAATATTATATCACTTTTTATTCTACATTCATTATAGTATAATATCTTATAGGCTTTTTATATAAGCAGTATAATTATAACCGATATACGAAAGGGTGATTTATATTGGCAATGACTCCAATGATGAAGCAATACTTCGAAATCAAAGAAAATTATAAAGATTGTATAGTTTTTTTTAGATTAGGAGATTTTTATGAAATGTTCTTTGATGATGCTAAAACTGCATCAAAAGAACTTGAATTAGTATTAACTGGCAGAGATTGTGGTTTAGATGAAAGAGCACCTATGTGCGGTATACCATTTCATGCCTCTTCAGGATATATATCAAGATTAGTTGCTAAAGGATATAAAGTAGCTATTTGCGAACAAGTTGAAGATCCAAGTGCTTCTAAAGGTATAGTAAAGAGAGATGTAATTAAAGTTATAACACCAGGTACATATGTAGATAACAATAGTGAAAATGATTCTAATACGTATCTATTAGCTATATATGAAGAGAATAATACTACCGGAATTGCATTAACTGATATAAGTACTGGAGAATTTAAAACAACATCATTTACTACTATTAAAAGTACGCTATTTGATGAAATAACTAAAATTAATCCAAAAGAGATAATAGTTGATATAAATTTAACTGATAAATTTGTAGATGAATTATCAAATTATACAACAGCATTATTAACAAAAAAAGATTTATCAAGCTTTAGAACTACTGATGATGAATTAATATTACAATTTAGTGAAGCAGAACTTTCAGAATTAGATGATGCTAGCAAAACAGCATGCAAGATATTACTTAAATATGTTTATGAAACACAAAAAATGAGTCTTGCAAACATAAATTTTCTTGAGAAATATGACATAATTAATTATATGACTATTGATGGTAGCTCAAGAAGAAATCTAGAGCTTACTGAAAGTATAAGAGAAAAAAGTAAAAAAGGTTCTTTACTTTGGGTAATGGATAAAACATGTACTTCAATGGGGGCAAGAGTATTAAGGAAATGGATAGATGAACCTCTTATATCTAAGTTTGAAATAGAAAAGAGACTAGATGCTGTAGAAGAACTTTATACATCAATAGGACTAAATGAGGATATAAGAATTGCTCTTAAAGATATTTATGACATAGAAAGAATTGTAGGAAAGATAGCAAATGGAAATGTTAATGGGAAAGATTTAGTTTCTCTTAGAGTCTCACTTAATAAATTACCATATATAAAAGAAACTTTAGAATGCTGTAAGTCTAGTCTCCTTAATGAATATTATGAAGAATTAGATGTATTAAAAGATTTAAAAGATTTATTATATAATGCAATTTTAGATGATCCTTCAATGAGCATTAAAGAGGGAAATATAATTAAAGATGGTTATTCACAAGAAGTTGATGAGCTAAGAAAAGCAAAACTACATGGCAAGGAATGGATTGCTTCTTTAGAGAATTCCGAAAGAGAAATTACTGGTATTAAGTCTTTAAAGGTTGGATACAATAAAGTCTTTGGATATTATATTGAAATTAGAAAAGCTAATTATGCATCAATCCCAGAAGGTAGATACATAAGAAAGCAGACTCTTGCAAATGCTGAAAGATATATAACTCAAGAATTAAAAGAAATGGAAGATAAAATATTAGGTGCAGAAGAAAAGTTAGTTAATCTTGAGTATAACTTATTCTTAGATATAAGAAGACTTGTATTTAATGAAATATCAAAGTTAAAAAAGAGTGCAAGAATTATTGGGAATTTAGATTCAATATCAACATTATCCATAATTGCATTAGAAAATGATTATGTAAGACCTAGTGTTAATGAAGATGGAGTGATAAAAATAACTGATGGTAGACATCCTGTTGTAGAAAAGGTTATAGGTAGAGGTGAGTTTGTCTCTAATGATACATTATTAAATAATAATGATAATAGACTTTTACTAATAACTGGACCTAATATGGCTGGTAAATCAACTTATATGAGACAAGTAGCACTAATAACATTAATGGCTCAAATAGGATCATTTATTCCTGCTAAAGATGCAAATATATCAATATGCGATAAGATTTTTACAAGAATAGGAGCATCTGATGACCTTGCAGGAGGAAAATCTACATTTATGGTTGAAATGTGGGAAGTATCAAATATTTTAAATAATGCAACTCATAAAAGTTTAGTTTTACTAGATGAAGTTGGAAGAGGTACTTCAACATATGATGGACTTAGTATAGCTTGGTCTGTTATAGAACACATTTCAAAAAATGATAACCTAAAATGTAATACATTATTTGCAACACATTATCACGAATTAACAAAACTTGAAGGTAAAATACCGGGGGTTAAAAATTATTCTGTTGCAGTCAAAGAATTAGAAGATAATATAATATTTTTAAGAAAAATTATTGAAGGTGGAGCAGATCAATCATATGGTATAGAAGTTGCAAAGCTTGCAGGCCTTCCAAAAGAAGTAATAGATAGAGCAAAAGAAATTCTAGATGAATTAGAAGGGAATAATACTTACGAAAATAGTACTAAAGAAGTATTAAAACAAGACTATGAAAAGGAAGTTGCTATTGAAAAAGTTGAAGAAAAGATAGTAGAAGAAAAAATTATTATAAATGATAGCATTAATAAATTTGCTAATGATGATATGCAACTTGACTTCTCTTTCATGGAAAAAGAAAATCTTATAAAAGAACTTTCAGAGGTAGATATTTTAGAATTAAATCCTCTTGAAGCTATGAATAAACTCTATAAATTAGTTAGCGATGCTAAGAAATTAAAATAGGGGTTGATAAACTTTGAAAAGAATAAATTTACTTGATGATAATACAGCAAATAAAATAGCAGCAGGAGAAGTAGTTGAGAGACCTTCTTCTGTTGTAAAAGAATTAGTAGAAAATAGTATAGATGCAGGAGCTAAAAATATAACTATTGAAATAATTGAAGGTGGGTGCAACTTAATTAAGATAATAGATGATGGAGTTGGTATACATCCTGATGATATAAAAAAAGCTTTTCTCCCTCATGCAACAAGCAAAATAAAAAATGTTGAAGATATATTCTCAATAAACACTTTAGGTTTTAGAGGAGAAGCTTTAGCTTCTATTGCATCCGTATCTAAAGTTAATCTAAAAACTAAAATTTCTAATAATGAATTTGGTAGAGAAATATCTATAGAAGGTGGAGAAATATTAGAAGAAAATGATTGTGGGACTAATAATGGAACAACAATTGAAGTTAAAGACTTATTTTTTAATGTACCAGCAAGAAAAAAGTTTTTAAAGTCTTTTACAAGAGAAGGTTCAATTATTACAGATATAATAAATAGAATATCTATTTCCAATCCTGATATAAGCTTCAAACTATTTAATAATGGTAAAAAAGTTCTAAACACTTTTGGTAGTGGCAATGTTAAAGATGTTTTAAGAGCCATTTATGGTAAGAAGATTAGTGATAATTTAATTTATTTTAAAAATGATAGCGATTTTATTTCAGTAGATGGATTCATAGGAAAAGAAGAAATTGCTAGAGGCTCTAGAAATAATCAAAGTATTTTTGTAAATGGAAGATATATAAAAAATAAAACACTAGTTGCAGCAGTAGAAAATGCATTTAAATCTTTTAGTACAGTAAGTAAGTTCCCTTTCTTTGTTTTGTTTGTTAATGTATATCCAGAGTATGTGGATGTTAATATACATCCAACTAAAGCAGAGATTAAGTTTAAAGATGATAGAGCTATATTTAAGTGTGTGTTTGATGTAGTTCACAAGGCTCTTAAAGAAGATGTATTTAATGACTTTAAATTACCAGAAGAAATAGTTGATTCTTCAATAAAAGTAGAAAACTTTGAGATGAATTTAGATATAAGTGATGATAATATAAAATTTAATTCATTTGAAAAAAATGAAAAATTAAATAAAGAATCTCTTGATTATTCAGCAGCAATAACTCAAGAAAAACAAGAGCTTAATAAATTAAAAGAAAAGTTAGTAAATAAAGATATTCCTATATACAAGTTAACTGAGGATAGTTCATATATAAAATATAATAATAATGTAAATTACTCTAATATTAATAAAGATAATAATTATAGTTCTTCTGATATATTATACGAAAAATATGAAGATCTAAAATCTGATATATCTACAAAGATTAACATAGATACAAAAGAATCTAATTCTTTAGAAAAAGTAGCAAAATTTCCTCCATTAAGAATAATAGGACAATTTAATAAAACATATATAATAGGAGAATTTAATGAAACTTTATATTTAATTGATCAACATGCGGCTCATGAAAAAATCTTATTTGAAAAATATATGAATTCAATAAAAAATGGTTCAATTGTAGTTCAACCTCTTCTTATACCGACTATTATAGAATTAACAGTAGATGAATTAGCTTTTTATGAAGAAAATAGTACTGTATTTAATGAAGCTGGATTTAAAATAGATTATTTTGGAGGAAATACTTTAGCTTTAAAAGAAGTTCCTTACTTTTTAGGTAAATTAGATTCTAAATCACTATTTCTAAATATTATAGATGATTTGAAAAATTTAGGAAGTGGAAAAACAATTGATATAAAATATAATAAAATTGCAACTATGTCTTGTAAAGCTGCTGTAAAAGGAAATGATTCTTTAAATGAAAGAGAAATGATTAAATTAATTGAAGATTTAAGGTTTATTGAAGACCCATTTCATTGTCCTCATGGAAGACCTACTATAATAAAATTTACAAACTTTGAATTAGAAAAAAAATTTAGAAGAATAGTGTAAAGTAAAAGGATGAATTTGTTTATGATAAAGAAAAAAATACTAGTTTTAGGTGGACCTACAGCTGTAGGAAAAACTGCACTATCTATAAAACTTTCAAAAGAATTAAATGGAGAAATTATTTCAGCAGATTCGATGCAAATATATAAATATATGGATATAGGTTCTGCTAAAATTACTAAAGATGAAATGGAGAATATTAATCATTATATGATTGATATAGTTGATCCAAATGTTAAATTTTCAGTATCGGATTATAAAGAGTTAGGAGATAAATACATAAATAAAATTTTTAATAAAAATAAGCTTCCTATTATTACAGGAGGAACAGGACTCTATATAAATGCATTAACTTGTAATATGGATTTTACTGATGCTGAAATTGATGAAGATTATAGACATTACTTAGAAAATGAAGCTAATACAAAAGGTAATAAATATCTACATGACCTATTAAAAGATATAGATCCTATAAGTTATAAAGAAATACATTATAACAATAGAAAAAGAGTTATAAGAGCCCTTGAAGTTTTCAAACTTACTGGAAAACCATTCAGTTCATTTAATGCTGGAAATGACTTTTATAAATCTGATTACGATATTTACTATTATGTATTAACAATGAATAGAGATAAACTATATGCTAGAATAAATAAAAGAGTAGATATTATGATAGATAAAGGTTTAGAAGAAGAATGCATAAAATTAAGGCAAATGGGGTATACTTCATCTATGCAATCAATGCAGGGTATTGGATATAAAGAGATGTTATATTATCTTGAAGGTAAGATTACAAAAGATGAAGCTATTGAGATGATAAAAAAGGGATCAAGAAATTATGCTAAACGTCAGTTAACTTGGTTTAGAAGAGATCCTAGAGTTATTTTTCTTGATAAAGATATTATGACAGAAGAGGAAATAGTAGAGAAAATAAGTAATGACATTAATATAAAGTAGTTGTATAATATATTTAAGGTGTATTGGTAATTTGGAGGTGTCTTATGAATAAACAACAAAATAATTTGCAAGATATTTTTTTAAATGGTGCAAGAAAAAACAAAATTTCAGTAGAAGTATATCTTACAAATGGATATAAGCTAAAAGGATATGTTAAAGGATTTGACAGCTTTACAGTTGTATTAGATTGTGATGGTAAACAGATGTTAGTTTATAAGCATGCTGTTACAACAATAACTCCAGCAAAACCTATTCTATTTGCAAATAATGATGTAGATAACGCTTAATAAATAGGCACAGTGTTGCCTATTTATTTTTGTGTTTAATTTTATACAGGAGGCTAATATGTTAAAAGCAACAGAGGAATTAATTATAAAAAAACATAATATTAAAAGTAATGCATTTGAGCTTTATAAAAAAGCTTTAGATGATGTAGAGGATGATTTCAAAAGATTAGATGCTATAAGAGAATATAATCAATTAAAAGTTCTTTCTGCTTTTCAAGATGAAAGAATAAGTGATAGTCATTTTACAAATACAACTGGATATGCTTATGATGATATGGGTAGAGATGGTTTAGATAAGGTATATGCGAGAGTATTTAATACTGAGGCTGCTATTGTTAGGCCACACTTTGTAAATGGTACTCACGCTATTGGTACTGCTTTATTTGGTAACCTACGTCCTGGAGATACATTACTTGCAATATCAGGACAACCATATGATACATTACATGGAGTAATTGGTATAAGCAAAAATGATGGAATGGGATCTCTTATAGACTATGGAATTAAATATAATCAAATTGATTTAATAGATGAAAAATATTTTGATTTAGATAAAATAAAAGAATCTATACTAAATGATTCATCAATAAAAATGGTACATATACAAAGAAGTACTGGATATAGCACTAGAAGCTCACTTCAACTTAATCAAATAAAAGAGGTAATTGAATTAGTTAAAAGTTTGAATGAAAATATAATAGTTTTTGTTGACAATTGTTATGGTGAATTTGTAGATACAATAGAGCCTACAGATTTTGGTGCGGATTTAATGGCTGGGTCTCTAATTAAAAATATAGGGGGAGGTATTTCTCCGACTGGTGGATATATAGTAGGAAAACAAGAATATGTTGATAATGCTTCATATAGATTAACTGTTCCAGGAATAGGTGGAGAATGTGGCGCAACACTTGGAGTTATGAGAACATTATTCCAAGGATTCTTTTTAGCCCCTCATGTAACTATTGAAGCTGTAAAAAGTTCTATTTTTTGTGCAAGAGTTATGGAACTTGCAGGATTTGAAGCTAAACCTACTTCAAAAGAAAATAGAACTGATATAGTTCAAACAATTATCTTTAGAAACAAAGAAAAATTAATTGAATTTATTAAAGGCATACAACAAGGCTCTCCAATTGATTCGTTCGTTCATTGCATTCCTATCCCAACTCCAGGGTATGAAGATGAAGTAATAATGGCTGCTGGAGCATTTATACAAGGTTCTTCAATTGAATTATCTGCAGATGCTCCTATTAGGGAACCTTATATTGCTTATATTCAAGGTGGTCTTACATTTGACCATGCAAAAATTGGTGTGTTAATTGCTTTAAATAAAGTTTTAAATTCTTAAGTAAAATGGCTTAGAGTATTTTCTCTAAGCCATTTTATTTAAATCTAAAGCAAACTCTGTATTATTATCTTCAATTTCAGTATTTCCTTTAATATAATTAGCTGAATTTTTCTTATTATTTTCAGTTATAATGTCGACACCATTGAAAATAAATTCATCATTATTACATCTTATAAATCTATATAAATTATACAGATCTAATGATGAAAATAATATATTGGTAGAAGCAATGCTTGCTAAGACTAAACTATCATATAAAAAAGTTATAATAAATAGTGGTATAACTGTTAATATGATAAAGGGTAATATCAATGATAATGCATGTCTTTTATTGCTTACATATTTATTATAATAAACAGAGATATGCAAGTTATCTTTCCACAGTATTAAATGAATATTTTTAAAATCTTTATATATGACTCCTTGGATAAATAAATGTATCGGAATACATACGAATATACATAAAAACATCAATAATAAATATGATAAAAGTGTAACCACAAAGGCATTTTTATAGAAAAATAATTTATATCCAAAAGTAAAAAAAG
>JBBVGE010000150.1:0-293 GCA_040144665.1 Clostridium perfringens | reverse complement strand
TGTAATATCTTTAAATGATTTTGAAGATAAAGCTGAGAAAAGATATGGTTTAAATGGGTCACCAACTCAAGTTGAAAGAATATTTCCACCAAGCAATAATGATGACCATGAAATTTGGACAGGAGATTCATCTGAATTAAGTGAAAGAATGGAAGATAAATTAAGAGAGCTTAAGTTTATATAGGGGGTAAGAGTTATGGGAAGATTAGTTGTTCATCAAGATAAAATAGAGGATGCAAATAGTGTAATAAAAATTTGTCCCTTTGGAGCTATGGAAATAGTTAATGGGAAAG
>JBBVGE010000149.1:0-265 GCA_040144665.1 Clostridium perfringens | reverse complement strand
AGATATAGAAGATTTAATACAAGAAGAGGATGTTGTAATAACTCTTACTCACACTGGATATATTAAGAGAATATCTTCAGATGTTTACTCAGCTCAAAAGAGAGGTGGTAAGGGAATACAAGCAATGACAACAAAAGAAGATGACTTTGTTGAAAATGTACTTGTAACATCAACACACTCAAACTTATTATTCTTCACAACTAAGGGTAAGGTTTATAAGATAAAAGCTTATGAAGTACCAGACGCAGGAAGAACTGCTAAGGGA
>JBBVGE010000148.1:0-262 GCA_040144665.1 Clostridium perfringens | reverse complement strand
AAATAGTGGATTCTATAATAAAAAGAGATATAGAAAGTGCTATGGAAATAATAGAAGAATTAGTTCTTACAGGAAAGGATATGACTCTTTTCATAAAGGACTTAATAGTTCATTATAGAAACTTGCTTATGATAAAGGTAACTTCAAATCCAGAGGAAGTTTTAGATACTGCTGAGGAAAATATAGAAAAACTTAAAGTTCAAGGTGCTAAGTTAAAGGTTGAAGAAATCATGAGATGCATAAGAATTGTGCAAGAATGTGA
>JBBVGE010000147.1:0-345 GCA_040144665.1 Clostridium perfringens | reverse complement strand
AATATCTCCAGTTCTCAATATGGCAAAATTTCCATCAACCTTTAACACATCATTATTTATTTTACATTTAAATACCTCTTCCTCAGGTACTGGTATTTCTAAAACCACTATTCCATTTCCTGAAAGCTTAGTTTGAAATACTCCCTCATTTCCTAAAACCATAGAGGATAAAGATTTATTCATGTGGGCAGTTATTTCTACACTACTTTCACAAGCGTAAAACAATCCATCATCAACTATTATTTCATCATCTTCTAATTCAATTAAGGCATAATGACCAAAGGAAGGTTCTAAAAATATATCCCCTGTTCCTTCATATTTAGGTTTAAATGTACTCTCTCCTGT
>JBBVGE010000146.1:0-332 GCA_040144665.1 Clostridium perfringens | reverse complement strand
AAAGATAAGTTACACGATGGAAGAAACAAGATATTAAGGCATACTTTAACTGATGATTTAGATAAAATAGATGAAGTTATAGAAAGAGATAACTTTTGTTTGATGTCTCCAATTAGTTACATAGGTAAGAAACGAAATAGTGATAATGCAAGAGCATTATATGCTTTAACAATAGACTTAGATGGAGTGATAATTAAAAATGGATATGATCCAACGGGATTAAAGACTTTATTTCACCAAATAGAGAATTTAGGCAGAATACCAATGCCAACATACATTGTTTCATCTGGAACAGGATTACATCTGTATTATGTGTTTGAAAAGCCTATAAT
>JBBVGE010000145.1:0-3624 GCA_040144665.1 Clostridium perfringens | reverse complement strand
AGCTTAATACTATTTATAAATAGTATTAAGCTTATTCTTAACAGTCTACTCTATTTCTTTTTTCACCTCTATTAAAAGCTCTTATATTCTCTAATAAATCTCTAAATAATCTATTTCTAGCTTCAATACTTGCCCAAGCTATATGAGGAGTTAAAACTACCCTATCTTTATTCTTAATTAATAATAGAGGATTATCCTCTTGTATAGGTTCTACAGAAAATACATCGAGTGCTGCTCCTGCTATTTTACCCTCATCTATTGCTTTTACTAAATCTTCATCTACTACAATTGGACCTCTTCCCATATTTACTATAATAGCTTCTTTTTTCATTTTACATAAATTCTCGTAATTAATCAGTCCCTTTGTGTTATCATTTAGTGGTGCATGTATTGATATTATATCCGATTCTTTTAATAGCTCGTCTAAATCAACTCTTCTATAATTTGAACTGTTATTTTTTCCTGATGTTGAATAATAAATTACATTTACACCAAAGGCCTCACATACTTTAGCAACCCCTCTTCCTATAGAACCAAGACCTATAATTCCCCATGTCTTACCCATAAGATCATTATATGGCTTATCTAAATTTGTAAACATACCTGACTTTGAATATTCTCCTGATTTAACAAAATTGTCATAAAAACTTATTTTATCATATAAGTGTAACAGTGTAGCAAAGGTATGTTGAACTACTGTGTTAGTTGAATATCCTGCAACATTTGTAACTGCAATGCCATTGTTCTTTGCATACTCAATATCAATATTATTAAATCCAGTTGCCATCTCACATATTAACTCTAACTTTGTAGCTTCTTTTAAGTTGTCTTCATTTAATACAACTTTATTAGTTAAAACAACATTAGCATCCTTTATTCTATCTGCTACATCCTCTTTATTAGTCATATCATAAACTACACATTCTCCAAATTCCTTTAATAAATTATAATCTATATCTCCTAATGTTTTTCCATCCAAAACGACTAATTTTTTCATAATATCACTCCATTCAATATTGATATAATTTATTTTATCATAAAATTCTGTATAATTTCTTTCTAATTTATAATAATTATGTGTATTAATTGAAACATTTGACAAAAATAATAATAGATACTAATAATGAAAGGAGTCTTTTATATGAATAGCATAGATTTAGTATGTCTGGCTTGTGAATGTTCTTGCAATCTTGCTATAAATATTTATAATTCTAAAATTATATCTATAACTGGTAACAAGTGCAAAAATGGAATTTCTTATGCAAATAAAGAATGTATAATCCCTTCTAGAGTAGTTACAACTATAATAACAGTTGCTAATGGAAGCACTAGGACAGTGCCTGTAAAGAGTGAAATTGATGTTCCTAAATCATTAATTTTTAGCATTTTAAAAGAGCTTAAAGATTTAACAGTAACTGCTCCAATTAATACTGGTGATATTATTAAAGAAAATATATGTAATACAGGTGTTAATATAATAGCAACTAAAAGCGTAGAAATTTCTTCTTGAATTTATAAAATTATAAAAACTATATTCTTTTTATTATATTTTCTCCCTTTAGGAATATTATTCTATTTGTAAACGTATAATTTAAATAACAATACCTCTCTAAAAAGTTAGAAGATATACTTCTAATAATCTAATATTTATCATTAAAAGCCAAGTATAAAAGAGCTACACTTTTATACTTGGCTTTTTATAATCTTAATTAAATATATACGCTATTTTTAATTTATAAATACAACTTTAAAAATTACTTTATAAAATTAGCAATTATAAAAAGTATCCATAAATGTGTGGGGTAAAATATATAAAATAACCATCTCAAATCTCTTCCTTTTTTTCCGTTATATATATATATAAATGGTATTGTAAATACCATCATCCATAATGGATAAGTCAATAACGCTTGAACACTAAATCCTGGGAAAAATAATGCTGAAAAAACAAAAATAGCAAGATACATATCTCTTCTATTATTAAAGCATTTATAAAATATAAATATAAATGCAGGTCCTATTATTAAAGATTCACTGGCAATGCCTAATGATACAGCCACTAGCACTTTAATAAATGCTGATTTATAATTTTTTGTTCTAAATTGAACCATTCCATTTAACATAACAAACCCTGCTACTAATGAAATGAATATATTATTTGGTAATATGTATACTTTTGATTGAAATGCATGGCTTAATCCTAAATTTGCTACTATCATTAAAAATATGTATATAGTTGCTTTTTTATCTGATATAATTTTATCTTTAAGTGATAGGTATATCAATATAACTGCTAATGCAATTACTCCTATAAAACTTAAGTATGCTAATCCCCCAAAATCACTATAAGATAAAGCACTTCCATTTACTCCTTTTAATAATGCAATAGAAATAACTGAATTTCCTAATAACATAATTTCTGATGCAACTAATAATCTCTTTAGATAGTTAGTTTTTGACGATGTTTTAAAGTATCCTTCAACTAAAAGATAAAAGAATACAGGCATTACTACTCTACCAACATAATGAAACCAAAATGGTACACCATTAAAAAAAGTTGCAATATGGTCAAGTAGCATAAAGATAATCATTAATACTTTAAGCTTAAATCTATCCATCTTTTTCTCCTTTGTATTTATTTCACATTAATAAATTATAACTCTTTAACCTTTACATTAAAAGCCTTTTGTAATACTATATCTAGTAGACAATTATAAAGAGGTGAAAATATGCATATTTTATCATACAAAGTTACATATAAAGAGGTTGATGATATAATAACCAATCTACAAATAAATGATATATTTAATGTTTTCTATGAAAACCCATTAGAAATAACAACTGATGAATTTGGTTATGGATACATTGAAAAAGAAGATGAAGAAATAATACTTAAAGTTGCTTATGATGAAGATATTTGTAGTCTTGAAAACTTCAAAGAAAAAATCTCAGATATAATAGGCAAAAAAGAAGATTTTATTGAAGAAATAGATTACGAATATGAGGATTTCTCTATTCCAGCAATACATATTAATGACGAATGGGTATTAGCATCCCCTGATGAGGAAATTGAAGGAAAGAAAAAGATAAACTTTATATCTCAAGGTGCTTTTGGTACTGGTCTCCATGAAACAACACAAGATCTATTATCTGTAATACTTTCAAAAGATTTTACTAAAAAAAGAGTATTAGATATTGGAACTGGTTCTGGTATATTATCATTAGCTACAGCTATAAAAGGTGCTTCCGAAGTAGTGGCGCTAGATATTAGAGATGTTCAAGATGAAGTTTTACTTAATGCATCATTAAATGGAATTGAAAACATTAAGGTTTTGGTAGGTGATGCATTATCTGATGCCGTTACTATAGATGGCATATTTGATTGGATATATATAAACATAGGTGGTGCAGAAACTGAAATGTTTATGCCTCTTATAAAAAAACATTTAAAGAAGGATGGATATATTTTAGTATCTGGATTAGTTGAATGGAGTTTTGATTCTGTAAAAGATATTGTGGAATCTTATGGATTTAAAATAGTTGAAAAACATCAATCAAATGAATGGTGTACTGCTATATTTAATTAACATAAAAATAGGATTACTTAATTAAGTAATCCTATTT
>JBBVGE010000144.1:0-6127 GCA_040144665.1 Clostridium perfringens | reverse complement strand
TAAAGAGATGCTAAAATTTTAGCATCTCTTTATATTTTAAATTAATCAAATATTGTAACAAAGTTAATATTATTTTTTCCTTCAAAGCACATTTCTATTTGTTCTTTTGTATTTCTTCCAGTTGAAAGTTCAGGTAGATTTTCTATATCAAAGAATCCACTTTCTTCGGTTTCTATATTTTCTTCAAAAGAACCATTTATAAGATCGCAAAGAACGAAAATTTTATATACACCATAAGGATAGGGTTTTACGCTATATTTACTTTTATCAAGTACAGCAAGCAACCTTTGGGGTTTAACATTTACACCAGCTTCTTCCATGCTTTCTTTTATAGCATTTTCCTTTATGGATAAATCTACTTCAGCCCATCCTCCAGGAAGAGACCATTTATTATCAATGCTTTCCTTAACTAACAGAATCTTATTATCTTTAAATATAGCAGAACGTACGTCAACTTTAGGGGTTTGGTATCCTGTTTCGTTACAAAATAAATCCATAACTTTATCTTTTGGAATATTAGTATATTCCTTTAATATTTCACAGGATAAATCTCTTATTTCTTCGAATCGTTCTATATCATATTTATCTTTAGAATATTCAATTCCAGCTTGGGCTATTGATTGAAGTCTTTTAGCCCAAGATAACCATTTTTCTTCCATAAAAGCACCTCTTATCAATAATATAAATGCTCAATGATTAATCATTGAGCATTTAATTTTAAATTTATAATTAAAAAGTCTTGGATTCTATTTTAAGCTTCGTGAACTAATTTTCCGTTAATTATAACTTTCTTTACATTAATGTTTTCATCAAATATAACTAAATCTGCATCATAACCTTCTTTAATAAGACCTTTTCTATCTTCTACTTTACAATGCTTAGCACCATTATAAGAAGCCATCTTAACAACTTCGTTTAATGGATAATCTGAGTTATTATAAACATTTCTTACTGCTTTATCAAGAGTTAGAATTGAACCTGCAAGTGAACCAGATTTAATTCTAGCAGCTCCATTTTCAACATTTACTTCTTGACCACCTAGTGAGTAAACACCATTTGGCATTCCACAAGCCATCATAGCATCAGTTATTAAAAGTACTTTATCAGTTCCTTTTTGCTTATAAGCAACTCTAAGAGCTGGATAAGCTATATGAATACCATCTGAGATAGTTTCAGTTGTTATATCTGAATCAAATGTAGCACCAACAACACCAGGAGCTCTATGAGTAAATGGTGTCATAGCATTATATAAATGTGTTGAGTGTGAACATCCACATTTAATTCCATCAATAGCTTCTTCATAAGTAGCTTTAGTATGTCCTATTGAACAAACTATACCCTTATCGCTTAAATATTTAATAAGTTCTTTTGCACCATCTACTTCTGGGGCTATAGTTATTGAAACTACTGCATCATCACAGTCTCCAACCATTTTATTATAAGTATCAATTGAAGGAGCTTCCAAGAAGTTAGGATTTTGAGCACCAATAGCACTTGGGCTTATGAATGGACCTTCAAGATGAGCACCTAATACGTTTGCACCATCTGTACCATTAAGCTTAGCTTCTTTAATAACACCCATGGATTTTCTAATATCTTCTACAGCAACAGTCATTGTTGTTGGAGTAAATGAAGTTGTACCAAATTTACATATTGTTTTAGCTATTTCATTTATAGCTTCATATGTTCCATCCATAGTGTCATAACCACCAGCACCATGTATATGAACATCAATAAATCCTGGAGAAAGATACATACCTTCTGCATCAATTACTTGTGTATCTTGTACATCTTTAGGATTTATTTCTTTTATTTTCCCATTCTCAACTAAAACTGATCCTTTTTCAATTCTATCAAGAAAAATTATATTACAGTTTTTTATTAACATATATAACACCTCCATAAATTTATAGCCTCAATTTAAGCTACATAGAAATTATATGTTTAACCTTCTATGATATAATTATATAATATATAGTCAAAAATAAAAATAACTAAGTAAGATTTGGAGAGATATTATGGAAAACATTATTGGCTTTGTTGAAGCTATTGTTTTTAGAAGTGATGATACTGGTTATACAGTTTCAAAAATAATTGTAAATAAAGAAACAATTACAGCAGTTGGAACAGTTCCTTTTATGAAGGATGGCCAAAATGTAAAATTAAAGGGAGAATGGATTGTTCATAAACAGTTTGGACAACAATTTAAAATAGAAGAATTTGAAGAGATACTTCCAACATCAGTAGATGCAATAGAGAAATATCTAAGTGCAGGAATAATATATGGAATAGGTCCTGTAACTGCAAAAAAAATAGTAGATCATTTTGGCGAAGAAACTTTTGATATTATGGAAAATCATATAGAAAGACTTATGGAAGTTGATGGTATAGGAAAGAAAAAATTTGGAATAATATATGAGTCATATATAGAACAAAAAGACTTAAAAGATATAATAATGTTCTTTCAATCTCATGGTGTTAGTAACAATCAATGTTTGAAGATATATAAGAAGTTTGGTCCAGATGCTAAAAATATAGTTTCAGATAATCCTTACATATTATGCAAAGAAATATCAGGAATAGGATTTAAAACAGCAGATAAGATAGCAATGAGTTTAGGGGTAGAGGCAGTATCTCCATTTAGAATTAAAAGTGGTATAGAGTATGTTATAAATGGATTCTGTGCGGCTGGTAATACATATATGCCTAAGGATAGACTTATAAGTGATGCATGTGAAACCTTAATGGTAGATTCTAAAATAGTAGAAGAAAATATTTATAATTCAGTTTTAGAAGGAAGAATTATAGCTGAAAAGATACAGGATGAAGATGCTGTATTTACTCTGCCATATTATTATTGTGAGCTTGGGATAACGAATAAAATAATAACATTAGGTATAGAAAATTTCCAAACTATAAATACAGATGTACCTTACGAAATAGAATTATTTGAAAAGAGATATGATATAAAGCTTGCAGAATCTCAAAAAGATGCAATCTTAGCAGCTTTCTCAGAAGGGATAGAAATTATAACTGGTGGACCTGGAACTGGTAAAACAACAATAATAAAATGTATTATTGATATATACGAAAAAAATGGTATGAAGGTCTTACTTGGCGCACCAACAGGAAGAGCTGCAAAGCGTATGAGTGAATCAACAGGAAGAGAAGCTAAAACTATACATAGATTATTAGATATGGGAGTTTCAAGTGATGAAGATGATAAATCATTATTTGGGAAAAGTGAGTCAGAGCCATTAGAAGCAGATGTGGTAATAATAGACGAAGCATCAATGATTGATATTTTATTAATGCACAACTTATTAAAAGCTATAAAGCTTGGTACAAGAATAATAATAGTTGGAGATGTGGATCAATTACCATCAGTAGGACCAGGAAATGTACTTAAAGATCTAATAAATAGTTCTTTAATTAAGGTTGTTAGATTAAAAGAAATATTTAGACAAGGTGCTGAAAGTCTAATTACGGTTAATGCACATAGAATTAATAGTGGTGAAATGCCATATCTTAATAAAAAGGGAAATGATTTTTATTTTATAAAAGAAGAAGATATAGATAGTATACTAACAACAATAATAGATTTAATAAACAGAAGATTACCTAAGTTTAATAAAGATTGGGATAAGTTAAGAGACATACAAGTCCTTACACCAATGAGAAAAGGTACACTTGGAGTTCTTAATATGAATGAGAGCATTCAAGCAGTATTAAATCCACCGGCAACCTATAAGAAAGAGAAACAAGTGAAAGATATGACATTTAGAGAAGGGGATAAAGTTATGCAAACTAAAAATAATTATTCTCTTAAATGGACTAGAGTCTCAGGTGAAGGTGATGATGAAGGTGTTGGAGTATTTAACGGTGACATGGGATTTATACAAAGTATAGATGAAGAACAAAAAATAATAACTGTTATATTTGATGATGAAAGAAAAGTTCATTATGATTATGTATACTTAGATGAATTGGAACTTGCATATGCCATAACAATTCATAAGAGCCAAGGAAGTGAATTTAAAGTGATTATAGTTCCAGCATTTATGGGATCACCATTTCTTATGAATAGAAATCTTTTATACACAGGAATAACAAGAGCTAAAAAATTAGTAGTTGTCGTTGGAATGCCTAAAGCACTTAAATATATGGTTAGTAATACCAAGAGTATGGAGAGATACTCAGCATTACAGTATAGAATAAAGGACATTATACAAAATGATATTATAGATAATTAGAATTAGGAGTGGGTTATTTGGTTAATTCAACTGATAAAAAATTGAGTTATTTAAAGAAAAAGATAAAAAATTATCTAGATAATGAAGAGGCTATGCTAACTATTTTAGGAAAGCCTCTTCAAAGTAATGAAGTACTTTATGATGTAGTTAAGGATATTATATGTAATAGGCATGGAAGTGTTCTTTATATATGGGGAAACTCTAATGTTGATAAAGAACTTATTTCTTATATAAATAAAAAGAGTAAATATTATGCATATACTAGAGAAGATATAGTAGATAAAAAACTTGTATTTATGAATTATAAGTATTTATATAACATAAATAAAAATTACGATCTTATTATAATAGATGATGTATCATCATACTCAAAATTATCAAAAGAGAATTTTCAAAGTTTCCATGAGAAATTAAAAAGGTATTCTAAAAAGATAATACTATATTCTTCAATAAATCATGGTGAATTTCAAAATGCAATAAGCATGTTAAATTTAGAAGATAAGAAGATGCTTACAGAACCTAGGGTAATTACAACTAGGATAGATCTAAGAAGTGATATTCCATATTTTTTATATGAGTATATACTATGGTTTAAAAATAATAGTAAAAATGTAGTAACCTATGTTCCTTATTTTGAGGACATTAATATAATATATGATTATTATAAAGAGAGAATTGATTTAAGTGGTGTTAAATTATTAAAATCCACTGATGAAAAATTAAATACTAATGTATTTAATTTTAAAGATAAGTCAATATTTTTAATAACAAATAAAATAGGAGAAGTATTAGAAACTCCAAATATAGATGGAATTATAGTATTATCTGCAGATAATAAAATTATAGATTATAAGAAAATATTATTTATGTGTAGCAAAGTTTGTAGAAGAGATAATGAATTTTCAGAAGTTATTTTAGTTTGTCGTGAAGAAACGGAAAATATAGAGAAGGCAAGGGAAGTAACTAGGAGTTTCAATAAGAAAATATGGGAAGAAGGTTATTTAAGTTATTAGACTATTTAAAAGAGAGCGTGCTCCAAATACTTTTTCCATGCCCATCAACTTGCATAGTATGTGATGAAGAGGAAGAAGAAGGAATCTGCAATAACTGCTTAAAAACTATAAAGCTTTGTACGGAGGATGAGTATTATGGATATTATAAAGGAGCTCTTAAACAGCTAATACATTTATTTAAATTTAAAAAGGATTTTTTTGCAGGTGAAATATTAGTAAGTATGCTTGAAACAAAGATATCTAGTATAAGTAAAGAATATATTCTAACATATATACCTATAGGTAAAAAATCGAAAAAGACAAGAGGTTTTAATCAATGTGAATATATTGCAAAGCTTCTTTCTAAAAGATTAAATTTAAAGTGTATGGAAACATTAATTAAATCAAAAGAAACAAGAGTTCAAAAAGAATTAAGTAAGAGCGAAAGACGAGAAAATATAAAAAATTCTTTTTCTATAAAAGATAAATGCGATGTAAATGGGAAAAAGTTTATATTAATTGATGATGTTGTTACAACTGGAGCAACTATAGAGGAAGGAATTAAAACTTTAAAAGAAAATGGTGCAAATGAAATAAAAATATTGACTATTGCTAAAAGTCGTATATAATATTAATGTAAAGTTAGGTCTGTGGTTGAAAGTCGATGCTAGTCGCAGGCAAAACGATCCACATAAGCTAGGCAAAGATTCTAGTGAGCATGGTGCGGTATAGAGGTAAGTCCTACCAGGTAATAAAACTTGAGAGGGTTAGTAGTGAGAGGTTAATTCCGGGTAGCGAAATCTCCAGTAGGCGAGTGTGGGGGCAAAAACCAGGTCAGCTAACTTTTCAAAAAAAGACACTAAAAATTTTTAGTGTCTTTTT
>JBBVGE010000143.1:0-233 GCA_040144665.1 Clostridium perfringens | reverse complement strand
GAGACGGCGGAGCTTTCTTAAAATGGGAAGCACCTTTATATGTGTATAAAGATGAAGGTGGATATAGTGAAGAAATAGATAAGATATATGGAAGGGAGAGTAAATAAAAATGAGTAAAGTTTATTTAGTACCGACTCCAATAGGAAATTTAGGAGATATAACTTTAAGAGCCTTAGAGGTTTTAAAGAATGTTGATTTAATAGCTGCTGAGGATACAAGACAAACTCTTAAGC
>JBBVGE010000142.1:0-247 GCA_040144665.1 Clostridium perfringens | reverse complement strand
CAATAGTAAGTGCATCTACTCCTCCTGCAGCCACATCTATTATATCAATATAATTATCCTGAAATCCTCTCCCTGAATAATTTAACTGTGTATTATTTAATTGATTATATGCAGCTACTGTTATTACTGATGAGCTAGTACCTGGGACAGTTACTGTTCCATATGGGTCAGAAGGTATCATCTTAGTTGCAGCTTTACTTACTCCCCTTGGAGGCAACCAAATATCATATCTTCCCTCTATTTCCTT
>JBBVGE010000141.1:0-308 GCA_040144665.1 Clostridium perfringens | reverse complement strand
GAGCATACAAGATAGAGATTAATCCTACTGATGAACAAAAGTCTAAAATACACCGAACTATTGGTGTATCAAGATTTATATATAATTTCTACATTGCTCATAATAAAGAGATTTACGAGAGAGAAGGAAAGTTTGTTAGTGGAATGGATTTTTCAAAATGGTTAAATAATGAATATATTCCCAATAATCAAGAGATGAAGTGGATTAAAGAAGTATCTTCAAAAGCTACTAAACAAGCTATTATGAATGGAGATAAAGCTTTTAGAGATTTCTTTAAAAAAGCTAAAGGCTTTCCTAAGTTCAAGAAA
>JBBVGE010000140.1:0-216 GCA_040144665.1 Clostridium perfringens | reverse complement strand
TCTGACTGTAGATTTAGATTTAGAAGGACCATCTACTGAAATATATAAGGTTAAAAAAGAACAATTTAAGGTGGTTGTTAATTTAAGTGAGTATGTTTTAAAAGAGGGAGACAATAATATACCAGTACAAATAGAAAGTTATCCTAATAATATAAACATAAAAAACAATGGATTTCTAAGGGTAAATGTTATTCTTGATAAATACCAAGAAAAAAG
>JBBVGE010000139.1:0-250 GCA_040144665.1 Clostridium perfringens | reverse complement strand
TATCATCTTTGATGATATGCTTAGGAATAAGTCTTGTCATATTCTTTTTGATTTCTTCTTTTATAGTTTCTTCATCAGAATAGTTATCTAAGATCTCTCTTAATGTTGGGTAGTGAACTAATTCTCTGATATTTAAATCTGATATATCGAAGTCCACACACTTATGTATATCTACAAAGTGGTTACCAATAATTCTAATTACTCTGTCTTCAACTAAAACATCAACTGAATTTATTCCTCTATTTTGAAT
>JBBVGE010000138.1:0-537 GCA_040144665.1 Clostridium perfringens | reverse complement strand
AATAGAAATGTACCAAAGAGATCAAGCTGTAGACCAATTAACTCTTTTAGAGTATTTAAAATCTACTGATAGACTTGAAAAAGCCGGTGGTATAAGTTATGTAACAGAGATAAGTGCATCTGTACTTAGTACAGTTAACATAAAATCATACATAAAAATAGTTGATGAAAAAGCTATGCTTAGAAGACTTATAAAATCTTCTACAGAAATTATAGAGAATTGTTATAACAATCAAGAAGATGTTGAAAAAGTTATAGATTCAGCAGAGAAGAAAATATTTGATTTATCTGAAAAGAGATCATCAAATGATTTTGAACCTTTAAGCGTTGTTCTTGAAAGAGGTTTTGAGCAAATAGAAGCTATATTCAATAATGAAGGAGAACTTACAGGTGTTGGTTCTGGATTTAAAGATTTGGATGAGATGACCTCTGGATTCCAAAAGGGTGATATGGTGCTTATAGCAGCAAGACCATCTATGGGTAAAACAACCTTTGCTCTTAACATAGCAGAACATGCTGCCTTAAGAGAGGGAAAGAG
>JBBVGE010000137.1:0-13006 GCA_040144665.1 Clostridium perfringens | reverse complement strand
CAGCCGAATGCTCCACCATTGAGCTATCGCGGAATATTTGCTACATTTGATATTATATCATCTTTAAATTAAATTGCAACTCTTTTTTTAAATTTTTTTATTTATTTTATAATTATTTTTTTAAACTAATAAAGGACACCTCTATAGAGGCATCCTTTATAAACAAACAACTAGTTTATTGGTTTCATTGTTGGGAATAGTAATACGTCTCTTATTGATGATGAGTCTGTTAAGAACATAATCATTCTATCTATACCTATTCCAAGACCACCTGTTGGAGGCATTCCTGTTTCTAAAGCACTCATGAACTCTTCGTCCATCATGTATGCTTCGTCATCTCCGTATTCTCTTTCCTTGGCTTGTTGTTCAAATCTTTGTCTTTGAACTATAGGATCATTAAGTTCTGAGTAAGCATTACATACTTCTCTTCCGTAAACAAATCCTTCAAACCTTTCAGTAAATGCTTCATTTCCTCTCTTTTTCTTTGTAAGAGGTGAAATCTCTACTGGATAGTCAACTAAGAATGTTGGTTGAATTAAGTTTGATTCACCATATTCTTCGAATAACATATTAAGAACTTCCCCCTTAGTTACCTTATCTAAAGGTTTTGGGAATTCTAAATGCTTTTCTTTAGCAATAGCTTGTGCCTCTTCATCTGTTTTTATTTCATTGAAGTCAACTCCAGCATATTCTTTAACAGCATCAACCATAGTAATTCTTCTCCATGGTGGCTTAAAGTCTATTTCTGTTCCTTCATACATTACCTTAGTAGTACCATTTACTTTCTCACATACATATGCAATCATATTTTCCATGATTTCCATCATGTCATTATAATCTGAATAAGCTTGGTATAATTCTATACAAGTGAATTCTGGATTATGTCTTACTGAAACTCCTTCATTTCTGAAGTTTTTACCCATTTCATAAACTTTTTCAAATCCAGCAACTATTAATCTCTTTAAGTATAACTCAGTAGCAATTCTTAGGTACATATCTATATCTAAAGCATTGTGATGAGTTATAAATGGTTTAGCAGCAGCTCCTCCAGCTATCGGTGATAGTATTGGAGTATCAACTTCTAAGAAGCCTCTATTATCTAAGAATTCTCTTATAGTTTTTATTATCTTTGATCTTTTTATAAAAGTATCTTTTACTTCTGGATTAGTTATTATATCCACTTCTCTTTGTCTATATCTTAAATCAGGATCTTTTAATCCGTGGAATTTTTCTGGTAATGGTTTTAATGATTTACAAATTAACTCGAAATCTGAAACCTTAACTGAAACTTCTTCAGTTCTAGTTTTAAATACTTCTCCAGTCGCAACAACCCAGTCACCTAAGTCAAAACTCTTATATGCTTTTAAATTTTCCTCTCCAACTGCATCAATTTTTATGAATAATTGGATTTTACCATCTCTATCATGAATGTCTGAGAATACAACTTTACCTTGACCTCTCTTTGACATAATTCTTCCAGCTACTGTTACAATCTTCCCTTCTAATTCTTCATAGTTTGACTTAACTTGTTCTGAACTATGAGTTCTATCCACTTTATATACATCAAATGGATCCTTACCAGCAGCTTGTAATTCCGCTAACTTTTCTCTTCTAAGTGCTTCTTGCTCACTTAACTGAGCTTCTAATTCTTGTATATTCATTTCCTCAGTTGACATTAATTATCCCTCCGTTATGCTCTGCTTATTTCTAAGACCTCGTATTTACTTACTCCATCAGGCACTGATATTTCAACTATATCTCCAACCTTTTTACCTATAAGTCCTGCTCCTACTGGTGATTCGTTTGAAATTTTAAATTCCATTGGATCAGCTTCTGCTGAACCTACTATTGTATATATAACCTCTTCGTCAAAATCATAGTCTTTAACCTTTACTCTTGCTCCAACTGAAACAACATCTGATGGTATTTCTGCTTCATCTACAACTTCAGCATTTTTAAGCATATTTTCTAATTGAAGAATTCTTCCTTCTGTAAAAGCCTGCTCATTCTTTGCTTCATCGTATTCTGAGTTTTCACTTAAGTCTCCGTATCCTAGTGCTACTTTTATTTTCTCTGTAATTTCTTTTCTTTTAACTGTTTTTAAATGTTCTAACTCGTTTTCAAGTTTTTTAACACCTTCATAAGTCATTACAAATTTTTTTTGTTCGCTCATACTTAACTCCCCTTTAATAACCTTCTATTGGCTTATATTTTAATTTAATATTTTAAAACTCCATCAAAGAGTTCGGGCCCTATAACAAATATTCAAATTCATTTAAAATATTATAAAGCAGGGCCTATAATATGTCAACAAATCTAACTTCTCAAAAGTATTGTCAATAATATATAGTATCTATTATATATCCACTTTATTCATAATAATACACTTTATCCAGAAATATCTTTTAAAATAATGTAACTTTTGAATAAACATTCCGTAATATTCAAAAGTTTACATTTTTATCTACTAATCTTTAAATTCTTTAATTCGTTCTTATAATTTATTAAAAGCTCCATAACAGCATCACTATCTTCTAATACATTCATTTCATTTCTTACATCTGTACATTTTGGAAGACCTTTTATATACCATGATGCATGTTTTCTCATCTCTCTTATAGCCTTATGGTATCCATCATACTTTATTGCTAATTCATAATGTCTTATACACATATCAATTTTTTCTTCTGGAGTTATTTCCTTTAACTCTTCTCCATTAAGAATTCTTTGTATCTGTTTAAAAAGCCATGGATTACCCATGCTTCCTCTTGCAACCATTATTCCATCGCAATTAGTAAGTTCCTTCATTCTTAAAGCATCTTCTGGAGTAAATACATCTCCATTACCTATAACAGGTATATTTACTTTATCTTTTATCTCTTTTATTATATTCCAGTCTGCTTTTCCTTCATACATTTGTTTTCTTGTTCTACCATGTATAGCTACTGCATCTACTCCCGCATCTTCTAATGCTAACGCAAACTCAACTGCATTTAAATTATCATCATCAAATCCTTTTCTAAATTTTACAGTTACAGGTTTTGATGAAACTTCTTTTATCTTTCTTACAATTTCTGCCGCAAGTTTTGGATCTTTCATAAGGGCTGATCCATCTCCATTTTTAACGATTTTAGGAGCTGGACATCCCATATTTATATCTATAATACAAATATCTTTTCTATCATTAAAATGCTCCTCAACCATCTTTGCCATAATATCAGGATCACTTCCGAATATTTGTACTGCAACTGGCATCTCTTCATCTGAAATTCTAAGAAGCTTTTGAGTATTGTCACTACCATAATACAATGCTTTTGCACTAACCATCTCAGTGTATACTAGTCCACACCCTTGTTCTTTACAAAGCCCTCTAAATGATATATCTGTTACTCCTGCCATAGGAGCTAGAAATACATTGTTTTCAAATTCTATATTTCCTATCTTCATTTCTTTGAGTTTTACTCCTTATTCTTATTGTATATTAATCTTAACCCTTCTAATGTTAAGTCACTATCAACTATATCTATTGCATCGGTCTCTTTAGCAATTAGGTTTGCAAGACCTCCAGTTGCAATAACTATAGGTTCTTCATTGCATTTATTTCTCATTTCGTTTTTCATTTTCTTTACTATATATTCAACTTGCCCAATATATCCATATAAAATACCTGCTTGCATACTTACAATTGTACTTTTACATATAATATTTTTAGGTACTTCAAGTTCTATCCTTGGTAGTTTCGCTGCTCTTTCGAATAATGCATCTGATGCAATTCTTACACCCGGAACAATACATCCACCTAAATAATCTCCCTTTTCTGTTATTGAACAGAATGTCGTTGCTGTACCAAAATCAATTACTATGTTCGGTTTTTTATATAATTCAAAAGCCGCAACAGCATTAACGATTCTATCTGCTCCAACTTCTTTAGGATTATCATATTTTATATTTATTCCTGTTTTTATTCCAGGTCCTACTACTATAGGCTCCCTGCAAAAACATTTTCTTATCATATTTTCTAATGAATGCATTATATTAGGAACTACTGATGATATTATTATTCCTTTAACTTCCTTTGGATTTAAATTATGCTGAGAGAATAGCTGCATAACTTGTACGCTATATTCATCAGATGTTTTTTGAGCATCTGTTGATATTCTCCAACTAGCTATATAATCATCATCTTTGTGAACCCCTAAAACGATGTTTGTATTTCCTACATCGACAAGCAAAATCATAAAAGCACCACCTTAATATAGTTAAAAGCAGCTATAATTAAAGCTGCTTTTATTCTGATAAAATAACTTAATTTTAACAATATAATTTTAACAATTCAGTGGTATTTGTCAAGAGTTAACAGATTGTTAGAATAGTCCTATAATTTCTCCATTATCTAATATATCCATTTTATTTGCTGCTGGAACCTTTGGTAATCCTGGCATTGTCATAACATCTCCCGTTAATGCAACTATAAATCCAGCCCCATTTGATACTCTAACTTCTTTTACAGTTATATCAAAATTCTCTGGTCTTCCTAAAAGGCTTGGATTATCTGATAATGAATACTGAGTTTTTGCCATACATATTGGAAGCTTATCTAAATTAAATTTTTCAAGCTCTTCTATTTGCTTCTTAGCTTGTGGAGTATAGTTTACACCATTTGCTCCATATATTTCCCAGGCTATATTATTAATTTTATCCTCAATACTTTTATTAATATCATATAAAACTTTAAATTTTGATTCTTCATTTTCTAATACATCAATAACTTCAGTTCCAAGTTCTATTCCACCTTCTCCGCCTTTTGCCCAGACATCTGAAAGTGCAACTCTAACACCACTTTCTTTGCAGAAGTCTTTTATAAATCTAACTTCTTCTTCACTATCTGAAGTGAATTTATTTATAGCAACAACTACAGGCACATTGTACTTTTTGATATTTTCTATTTGTTTCTCTAAGTTTGAAACTCCGAACTTTAACGCTTCAATATTTGGAGTATTAAGGTCATCTTTTTTCACTCCCCCATGGTGCTTTAAAGCTCTTATGGTTGCAACTATGACAACACAATCTGGAGTTAACTCTCCATATCTACATTTAATATCTAAGAACTTTTCTGCTCCAAGGTCTGCTCCAAATCCAGCTTCTGTTACTACTATATCACTAAGTTTTAACGCTAGCTTAGTTGCTATTACTGAATTACACCCATGTGCAATATTTGCAAAAGGACCTCCATGAATTATAGCTGGAGTATTCTCTAAAGTTTGAACAAGATTAGGTTTTATTGCATCTTTCATTAATAAAGCCATAGCACCTTGTATACCTAACTCCTTAGCATATACTGGCTCTCCATCTAAATTATAAGCTATTAATATATTTCCCATTCTTTCTTTTAAATCACTTAAATCTTTAGCTAGACATAATATAGCCATTATTTCTGATGCTACAGTTATCATGAAACCATCTTCTCTTAAGAATCCATTAATCTTTCCACCAAGACCTACAACAACTTGTCTTAACGCTCTATCATTCATATCTATAACTCTTTTAAAAATTATTCTTCTTGAATCAATTCTTAAATCATTTCCTTGATGTATGTGATTGTCTATAGCTGCTGATAACAAATTATTAGCTGATGTTATGGCATGCATATCTCCAGTAAAATGTAAATTTATATCTTCCATCGGTACAACTTGTGCATATCCACCACCTGCGGCTCCTCCCTTAATACCAAATACAGGACCAAGGGATGGTTCTCTAAGTGCTATAACTGAATTCTTACCCATTCTACGCAATGCATCTCCAAGCCCTACTGTAACTGTTGATTTACCCTCTCCTGCCGGTGTAGGATTTATAGCTGTTACTAAAACAAGTTTTCCATCCTTATTATTTTGTTTTTCTTTTAATACATCTAATGATATTTTACACTTATATTTTCCATATAATTCTATATCATCTTCACTTAAGTTTATCTTTTCTGCCACTTTCGTTATATGTTCCATATTAGCTTCTTGAGCTATCTTAATATCACTCTTCATTTATAACAACCTCATTTCTTAATCAAATATATTTCCATTCTCTAAAAATTATCTTTTATTATACCCTACATACTAAGAGTATACCATCTGATTTATTTTTTTTGAAGCATTTTATCGAACATTATTTATAATATTAAAAATATAATTCGTGTATATACTTCTTATTTTACTTAAAAAAAATAAAAAAGGTTCTGCTTTTGCAGAACCTTTTAAATTACGCTTCATTAAAGATTTCTTCGAATTCTTTACCTTCTATTTTTTCTTTTTCTAGAAGAGCTTGAGCAACAGCGTGTAATTTACTCATATTTTCTCTAAGTATAGCTTCAGCTCTTACATAAGCCTCATCAACAAAGCTCTTAACTTCTCCATCAATTTCAGCTCCTATTTTTTCTGAGAAGTTTCTTCCTCTTCCAAGATCTCTTCCAAGGAATACTTCATTTTGATCTGATCCGTATGAAATTGTTCCAAGTTTTTCACTCATTCCATATTCCATAACCATACTTCTAGCAATTGCACTAGCTCTATCTATATCATTCTTAGCACCAGTACTTATATCTCCAAGTATAAGTTGTTCCGCAACTCTTCCACCTAAAAGTCCAACCATATCATCTTTAAGTCTAAGCTTTGAAGTATATGATCTATCTTCATCTGGCAAATGCATAGTGTATCCGCCAGCTCTTCCTCTTGGTATTATACTTATTTCATGAACTGGATCTGAGTATTTTAATGATTTCATTACAACCGCATGCCCCGCTTCATGATAAGCAGTAAGTTTTCTATCTTTTTCACTAATAACCCTACTCTTCTTTTCTGGACCAGCTATTACTCTTGTTATAGCTTCTTCCATATCAAGCATTGTTATAGCTTTATCGCCTCTTCTAACTGCAAGTAATGCTGCTTCATTAGTAAGATTTTCTAAATCCGCACCTGCAAACCCTGGTGTTCTCTTTGCTAAAACATCTAGCTTAACATCATCAGCTAGAGGTTTCTTTCTTGTATGAACTACTAATATTTCTTCTCTACCCTTAACATCAGGTGCTCCTACAACTATTTGTCTATCAAATCTACCTGGTCTTAATAATGCAGGATCTAATATATCTGGTCTATTAGTTGCTGCTATCATTATGATTCCTTCATTCATTCCGAAACCATCCATTTCAACAAGCAATTGATTAAGAGTTTGTTCTCTTTCATCATGACCTCCACCAAGGCCTGCTCCCCTTTGTCTACCTACTGCATCTATTTCATCTATAAATACTATACATGGCGCATTCTTCTTAGCATCTGCAAAAAGATCTCTAACTCTTGAAGCACCTACTCCAACAAACATTTCAACGAAGTCTGAACCTGATATACTAAAGAACGGTACACCAGCTTCTCCAGCTATCGCTTTGGCAAGTAAGGTTTTACCTGTTCCAGGAGGTCCTACTAAAAGTACCCCTTTAGGTATTCTAGCTCCCATTTGTGTATACTTTGATGGCTCCTTTAAGAAATCAACAATTTCTTCTAACTCTTGTTTCTCTTCATCTGCCCCAGCAACATCTTTAAATGTTACCTTCTTAGAATCCGGCGTAGCAACTTTAGCCCTATTTTTACCAAAGTTCATTACTCCTCGGCCACCACCGCCACCTTGAGATTGCTGTGTCATTACAAATAAAAGCACTAAGAATAATACAACCATAAGTACTGTTGGTATAATAGATAACCATGCTCCACTATTTGAAGGCTTTTCAAATTCTATTTTTACATTATTCTTAGGATTTTCACTAATTAATTTTGTCAGTATTTCTTCAGGTGCATATGTTATAAACTTCTGATTATTATTCATTACACCTTCTATAGTCATATCGTCTTCACGTACATATATGCTAGTTATTTCGTTAGAACTCCACTTTTGTTGGAAAGAACTATATGAAATTGTATCCGATTTATTTCCTGTTTCCCACAAAGCTACTGATGCAAAAATCAGTACGGCTAATGTGACAATCCATACAGCTGCACTTGAATATTTTTTCATTCAAGGCCCCCCTCTCTTTATAATATTTTAAATTTTACCATATGATTTTTTTAATTACAATAATTGCTATTTGTAAATATTTGAAATTTTTATTTATTGTATACTTCTTCTTTTAATATACCAACGTAAGGTAAATTTCTATATTTTTCAGCATAATCGATTCCATATCCTACTATAAATTCATTAGGAACTTCAAAACCTATATATTTAACCTCTAAATCTGCTGTTCTTCTCTCTGGTTTATTAAGTAATGATACAATTTCAATACTTTCTGCTCTTCTTGCTTTTAAGTATTTTAAAAGATAGCTTAATGTTATTCCACTATCAACTATATCCTCAACTAATAGTACATGTTTACCTTCTATGCTATGATCTAGATCTTTTAATATCCTTACAACACCTGATGATTCCGTTGAATCTCCATAGCTTGATACTGCCATGAAATCTATTTCGCAAGGTATAGTTATATTTTTAATAAGATCTGATGCAAATAGAACTGATCCTTTTAAAACTCCAACTACAAGTAAATCTTTACCCTCATAATCTTTACTTATTTTAGCACCTAACTCTTTGACTTTTTTAGCTAAATCCTCTTCATTAAATAATATCTCTTTTACATCTTCTCTCATGCCTATAATTCCTCTCTTTTACACATTACTTTAATAATGTTTTCTGTTTGTTTAGTTACTTTATATGTATTAGATGTTTTAACGCCTAATAACCATGCAATTTCATGATCAAATTCAATAACTGGAATATTATCTCTATAATCCTTAGGTATTTTCATATCAATAAATATATCTTTTATTTTTTTGCTACCTTTCATACCTAGAGGTATTATTCTATCTCCATTTTTTCTTTTTCTAAGAGTAACATACTCATTAATTTTATCATAATCAAAATACTTAATTAAGTCATTATTGTTAAATTTTAAATTTTTTTCTTTTATTTTTACTTCAAATTCTATAAGACAACCTAAAAAATCTATTTGTAGTCCATCTAAATCCTCTTTTTTTACTTTAATCTCATGAATATCATCTCGTTTTTTTAATAATCTTTCCTTCTTCTTTATATATATTTCACCATATATATTTTCAGCATATATTCCATTAGGTAAATCTATTCTTTTATTTGTTCCTATATCTTTAAGCTCTATAACTTCTTTTATATGTTTCATTTCAAAATCATAAGTGCTATTTGAAAGAGTTGTTATAGCTTTTCTTATTACTCTAGTAATTATAGCCTTTTCTTTATCAAATAATTCCCTAATTAGTATTATTTCATCTTTTTTTACTATACAATACTTTAAAAAAGCTTTTTTAGCTTCATTATTAATAAAATTATTATCTTCTTGAAGTAATAAACTCATTCTATTTATAGCTTTAACTATATCTCTATTAAAATTTTCCTTCATATAAGGCAATATATCTAATCTTATTTTATTTCTGCTATATATATTTTCTAAATTTGTTTTATCAATTCTAGGATTTAAATTTTTATCTATGCAATACTTTTCTATATATTCTCTCTCTAAAAATAATATGGGTCTTATATATATTCCATCTCTAATAACAGGAATTCCTCCTAAGCCTTCAAGACCAGTACCTCTCATCATTCTCATTATTATTGTTTCAGCTTGATCATTAGCGTTATGAGCTGTAGCAATCTTCGTATATCCATTTTCTTTGCTTATTTTATTAAAGAATCCATACCTTTCATCTCTTCCAGCAGTCTCAGTAGATACTCCTCTATCTTTTGCTATTTTTTCTATCTCAAGTCTTATGCTATAAAAATCTATACCTAGCTCTTCACAAAGTTTTTTGGCATACTCCTCATCTTTTAATGCCTCTTCTCCTCTGATCATATGATTTATATGAGCTGCTCCAATTTCTAAAGAATATTTTTCTTTTATAGTATATAGTAAATGTAGCAAACATACTGAGTCTGGACCTCCTGATAAACCAACCAGAACTTTATCCCCTTTATTTAAAAGTTTATTTTCTTCTATATAATTAATAAAATTGTTAATCAACTTTCTCACTTCCTATGTATAACTATTCATTTATATCATACCTTAATATTACACATTTTGTAACATTAAAATCATAAAAGCTGACTACAAGCCAGCTTTTATTATTAACATAACTAAATTCTAATATGCAGAGTAAACTTTAGATACCACAATAGTCATATCATCTTTTATAGTTCCATTATTAATTTCTTTAGAATATTCTAATATATCTAGAACAAGTTCCTTAGGATCACTCCCCTTCTTAACAAGATAATCTTCAAGCCACTTAGAATCTCCAACACCCTTCTTATCAACATCTAGGACTCCATCACTTAATGTTATTATTATATCTCCGTTTTTAATTCTTTCTTCAGTACTTTCTATTTCCACCTTATCTACCAATCCAAAAGGAGGCATATTAGATGATATTTTCTTTATTTTATTTCCTCTCTTTATAAAACTAGCCGCTGCACCAACTTTATAGAATGATGCTTTACCTGTATATAAATCTATTGTATTTAAATCTAATGTTGAGAATTTTTCATCCTCCTCAAATTTCATACTCATTATTGAGTTTACTGTATTTAATGCGGTTTCAACTCCAAATCCTTCTTCAACAAACTTTTCAACTAAATCAACAGTTATTTTACTTTCTTTTCCAGCTTCTGGACCTGATCCCATTCCATCACTTAATAAGGTTATATATTGTCCACCTTCTAATCTTCCAAAGGAATAAGTATCACCTGTTTGTTGCTCTCCTTCTTTAACTCTCATACCTGCATAGGAAGCGACCTTATACCTTGGCATTTCCTTTAAAAATATAGCACAGTCCTTATTATTTGGTTGAATTCTACATCCTTCTTCACTAATCATCATTGGAGTTCTTACTAAATCATTAACTATTGGAAGTATATTTTTTATACAATATGTTCCGCATGAACAGTTTTCCATACTTACTTTAACATTCATTCTTCCACCTTTATCTGTAAAGCAGAATATTTCTTTATATTTTATTGAGTTTTTATTAAGCTCTTTTCTAATTATTCTTTCAAGTTCTGAACACCAAGTAACATCACGTTTAAAATCTGAAACCATATTATCTAAATTATCTGATACATTTCTTATATGAGTTGCTACAAGTTTTCTACCTTCTTCTAGTTTTCTTCTTGTTATTTCATTAGCATTTAATATATTTAATATTTCTTCCGAATTTCTTATAAGGTCTGACTTACCTATACACTTCTTTTCAAGTTCTATAGGAAAGTTTTGTCTTCCTTCTTCTCTTCCCTTTAATAATTCCTGAAACGCTGTATATGTTTGATTAAATTCTCGTTCCCAACATTTATTACATTCTGTACATGTACTACATACTCTATCAGCTAAATTTTCAACTAACGCTGTACTTCTATTCTTATACTGTAACTTATTATTATCCGAAATACTATTCAACGATGTCGCCAACATACTTAAAGCACTACCAAAGCCTTGTACTTTTCTTGAAAATTCATTCTTAACTTGCGATATGTGTTCTTCATTTATAGCCTCTACCTTAGTCTCTTGGCATATTTCAGCCTCTAACATATTAAATATTCTCTTAGGAATTATTAAGAAGATCATTCCTCCTGCTAATATTTCTATGATTCCTTCTATATGTAATCCTTGAGAATATAATGAAAGAATTAAATAAACCATTATAGAAGATAAGAATGAGAATATCTTACCTGTCTCTTTAAATAATCCTACCATTAATCCTATACTTCCATATAGCCCAATTCCACTTATCATGTCTCCAGATGAGATTCCTATAACAACACCCATTGCAATTCCAATGGCAGCTCCATTTGAAGCTCCTGCGATATATGCTATTGATATTACAGTAGCAAATGATGCTATATTTCTTATTCCAACCCCTGCAATAGTTACCCCACCAATTCCTGCAATCATTAAGCATAATATTATTGCAATACTTATAACTTCTTCTATATTAAAGAAATAGTTTGTATTATACTCACCTACACACTTTAATCCATACTTTATAACATAATATATAGGAAGGACAAGGATCGTATTTAACCCTGAAATTGTTACGTTAACTCCCATATCATAATTACTTATCACTAATCCATAAATTATATAACTTAAAAATACTATAAAGAATAAATGTTTCTCATTTAATCTTTTTTTAAACTTATTTATAACTAAACTATATCCTAATACCATAAGAACAGTTATTAGATACATCCATCCATCTTTTAATGTAGCATTTATTGTAAAGTATCCAATTAAGGCTCCAATAGAAGTTACGACAACCTTACTTTGTTCTCTTCCAGCAACTACGCTAATTAAAAAGGCTAATCCAAATGGAGATACTCCAGCTATATCGCCTTCTCCTATCATTATAGTAACTCTACTTAACAATAATGCAGCTATAAAAATAACCGCTAACTTTGTAGGTTCATTCCTAACTTCTACTTTACTATTACCATCCATTCCCTCTTCAAATCTTTTAAATGCTCCTCCATTAAGTCTGTACTGCATATATCTTCCTCCCAATCCCCATAATTTGTAATTTAATTATAACAACTATTCTTCTCGATATATGTCAATACATGGTATAATTTTCAAATTTCGTCGGACATTATTCTTTTATATTTTTAATTTTCTATCTTTAGTATTATTTTTCGATATATTATTCATATCATATAAAAAGTTATATAAGACACCATTTTTCAATACTTTATAGGTATTTATTCTATTTTTACTTTTTGTCATTATATATATCAATTTGTTATTTCTTAACATATTTTTTTACGCATAAAAAAATAGAAGCTATAATAAATCTTTTTTCGACTATAGCTTCTATACTTTTATTTTATATAGCAAAAAAGATCTAAGAAGAATCTTAGATCTTTGGTGCCGAAGACCGGAATCGAACCGGTACGG
>JBBVGE010000136.1:0-254 GCA_040144665.1 Clostridium perfringens | reverse complement strand
ACACGTTATACCTTCATCTGAATTATCAAGGGGTAGAGGGG
This sequence comes from Clostridium perfringens, assembly GCA_040144665.1. Lineage (GTDB taxonomy): Bacteria > Bacillota > Clostridia > Clostridiales > Clostridiaceae > Clostridium > Clostridium perfringens_A. The sequence goes on along the minus strand of JBBVGE010000136.1, from coordinate 213 downwards.
GCCCTAGATGTATGTCAATGCCTCTAATAAGAGAAGATTTATAAAATAACATTTAACTAGTAATTTACTATTAGAAATTTAAAAAAAGTTAATATTCTCATACCTACAAAAGAATGTATATAAGAATATTTAATATTAGGAGGAATTAAACATGGCAGTTAACTTAAAAGGAAGAAGCTTTTTAACATTAAAAGACTTTACACCAGTAGAAAT
>JBBVGE010000135.1:0-250 GCA_040144665.1 Clostridium perfringens | reverse complement strand
ATACATTATTATTATCAGTTGGATTAATACCAGAAAATGAACTTTCAAAAAATGCAGGAGTTGAATTAGACCTTAGAACTAATGGACTTGTAGTTTCTGAAAGTATGGAAACAAATAGAGAAGGTATATTTGCCTGTGGTAATGTTGTCCATGTTCATGACTTAGTTGACTTTGTAACTGAGGAAGCTAAAAATGCAGGAAAGAATGCTGCTAAATATATTAAAGGTAAAAAGAGATTAAATCATTTCAC
>JBBVGE010000134.1:0-1241 GCA_040144665.1 Clostridium perfringens | reverse complement strand
TGGACACTTTTCTGGTGCAGTTTCTCCTTCATGGATATATCCACATACTAAACATACAAATTTTTTCATAATTATTTCCTCCTCTATTGTACATAAAACACACATTTTCATTTATATAATTTTTTATTTACATCTTAATAAACAGTTTTAATATAGACATTATAACCATCTTTTGTTCTTCAACTTTTTTTCATAGGTTTGAAGGGTTAAATTCTAGATTAATTAATTTATCTTATACATCTTTAGTTCTTTAAAAATCTTTAGTTTTTTTAAAGCCTATGTATATTTTATATCTTTTGTTATTCTTTAATTTTTATCTAGTGCCTGTCTACATTTATTATTATATAATAGTAATTATTAGTTGTAAACACCCTTTTTTAATTTTTTCTATATTTTTTATAGAAGAATTAAATAAAGGAATTAAACCTTTTGTTAATACAATGAAATATTTGACACAAATTTATTATATATTAATTTTTTCCAAATTACTACAAATTCCATTCGACAAATATGATATTAATTTATTTTTTTCATTTTGCTAAGCTATTCTAAGAATTAAAGATTATCAGCAATAGACAACTTATTCAAACTCCTTACTTTATTAAACTACGTCTTTTCCAAATGGCATAAGTGATAATTTTGCAATTTTAATACTTTGAACTGCAAATGGTATACCTATAATAGTAATACAAAGAAGTACTGCACTAACTAAATTAGCTATACACATAGCAAGACCACCAAATATAATCCATAATATGTTTAGTATTAAACTTGTACCACTATCATTTACAGTTACGACCTCTTTCCCAAATGGTGCAAACTGAAGTTTTGCCATCTTAAAACATTGAAGTCCCACTGGTATTCCAATTATAGTTATGCACCATAACACTCCAAATAGTAACCAACCTAGTGCATTAAAAAAACCACCAAATATAATCCATATAATATTTCCAATACAACTCATTTTTAAATCTTCCTTTCTTTCCTTTAATTTCTATGTATATTTTATTATTATATACTGAATATGTTATTAGTTCTCTTAATTTTTTATTATTTTTCAGTTGATTTATATTTAATTGCTTTAAATAACTATATTACTATTCCTTTAAATACTTATACTTTTAATAACTAAAATTTTATACTCACTTATTACTTCTTTATAAATAATAAACATGTATAATATCTAATTAGATATATTTAATAAAAAAATAAGACTAGGAAAATTAATTTTCCTAGTCTTA
>JBBVGE010000133.1:0-27447 GCA_040144665.1 Clostridium perfringens | reverse complement strand
GGTTTACTTCTTTCGAATTTTGCTTTTGACATTATAAATTCCTCCTTATCACTCTAATAAACCTTGCCTAGTGTTTTGTACTTTTTCATGCTGGAGCTCACGATCGGGATTGAACCGACGACCTCCGCCTTACCAAGGCGACACTCTGCCAACTGAGCTACGTGAGCACTCAAAATATTGAGTTTTCTTTAATATACCAATTATAAAGTTTACTATCATTTTTTTTGTTTGTCAATAAAAATTGCTTAGTTTATATCTAGGCATTTTTCAAGTTTTCTTTTTACTCTTTGTAGAGCATTATCTATTGATTTTGCATGCCTATCTAAATCACATGCTATTTCTTGGTATGATTTCCCATCAAGATAGGAATTTAAAACTTCTAATTCTAATCGAGATAATACTTTCTCTATCTCTTCTTCTATCCTAATCTTTTCTTCTTGACTTATAACAAGTTCCTCTGGATCTGTTATTTTAAGTCCTGCTAGCACATCTAATAGGGTTCTTTCTGATTCTTCCTCATATATAGGCTTGTTTAAAGATATATAGGTGTTTAACGGAATATGCTTTTGTCTTGTTGCAGTTTTTATTGCTGTTATTATTTGTCTTGTAACACAAAGCTCTGCAAATGCTTTAAATGTTGAAAGTTTATCAGGATTAAAGTCCCTTATAGCTTTATAAAGTCCTATCATCCCCTCTTGATAAATATCTTCTTTGTCAGCGCCAATTAAAAAGTAAGATTTTGCTTTTGTTTTTACAAAGCTCTCATACTTATTTATTAAATATTCTTGCGCTAATACATTCCCATTCTTTGCTTCTATTGCTATTTCTTTATCATCTCTTTGATCAAACTCTAAATATTTCGTCATAGAATACCCACCATTCTCCACATTTTACCCTTAACACCTAACCCCTTATCATATTTGCTATTATACATTAGCCATTTAAGCTAAGTCAACATATCAGCGACTTCTGCGTAATTCTTCTAACTTACTTAATACATCTTCATCAATATTATCACCTAAGTTATTTTTTTGAGAATTCATGCTATTCGCAGCTTTTACTCTTATCTTATTTTCTAATCTAATGACTTCATTGTAAAATTCTAATGAAGACATCCTCACAGCACCTCTTTGGAATATAGTTTGCTGTTCTAGCCAATCTGATGTAACTACATAAACTTCATACCTTCTACCAATAGAATGTACTTCTTTTTCTATGTATGCATCGGCAGTTTCACCATCTTTAGTGAAAACTATAGATAGATTTTTATTAATTTCTTCTTTATTTTCTATATTGCCTGCTACCTTGTGACCATCAAATACCAATATTACCTTACAATCATTATAACTTCCATAATTGTGAAGTATATCCACTAATTTATTTCTCGCTCCATCAAAGCTAATGTTTTTTAAGTCTTTTAAATTTGGCCAGGAATTTAAAACATTATATCCATCTATAAATATAATTTTCACATCTCATCCCTCTTTTATTTTAATCTACCCTTTAATACTTCATACATCATTATACCACCAGCTACTGATGCATTTAAAGAATTTATTTTTCCAATCATAGGAATCTTAACTAATTTGTCACATTTCCTAAGAGTTAATTTAGATATTCCTCTTCCTTCACTTCCTATTATTAATGCACAAGGTCCACTAAAGTCTACTTCATAACTATATTCTCTTCCTTCTATGTCTGCACCATAAACCCAGATTCCTTGCTCCTTTAATTCATCAATTGTACTATTTATATTAGTAACTTTTGCTATTTTAACGTGTTCAACTGCTCCAACTGATGATTTATAAACCGTAGGAGTTACTCCAACATTTCTCCTTTTTGGTATTATAATACCATGGACTCCACAAGTTTCCGCAGTTCTAACTATTGATCCTAGATTGTGAGGATCTTCCAGCTCATCTAATATAATTATGAAAGGTGCTTCATTTTTTCTTTTTGCATCTTCTAATATATCTTTTACTTCAAAATAATTATAAGGAGTTATTCTTGCTATTACTCCTTGATGAACAGCACCTGCTGCCATTGAATCTAATTTTTTCTTATCTACTTCTTTAATTACTATCTTCTTATCTTTAGCAATATTAATTATTGCATTTATTGATCCTTCTTTAGGTCCATTTGTTATATATAATGCTTCTATTGTCTTATCACTTTTTAAAGCTTCCATAGCCGCATTTCTACCTATTATTAAATCTTCCCTTACTTCTTCAACTTGATTATTAACTAATCTTCTGTCTTCTCTTGCTCTATCTTCCCTATTTCTAACAGGTCTTTCTTCTTTAAATTTCCTGTTATCTTTTCTATTTTCTTTCCCTCTTAGACTAAATCTATCTTCTGTATTTCTTTCTTCTTTAAACCTATTATTTTTTCTATCATCTCTTCTTCTATTTTGGTTACTCTTTTTTATTCTTGTCATATTAAATAACTCCTTACTTAGTTATATTTGGAAACTACTGTTCTTTACATATTTCTATGCTTTTATTAAATATAAATTCTAGTCTTTCCTTATCATTTATTAAATATAAATATCCAACTAAAGCTTCAAATCCTGTTGCCATTCTATAATCTCTTACATCTGCATTCTTAGGAACTGTTGCTGACTTAGCGTTTCTTCCTCTCTTATAGATATAACTTTCTTCTTCAGTTAGTAATTCTTCTATATTGTGCATTATATCCGATTGACTCTTCGCTTTAACATATCCTATAGCTTTTCTATGTATTTTATGAGCTGAAAGTTCAGTATTATTTGAAAGTATATAATCTCGTATAAATACTTCGTAAACTCCATCTCCTACTAATGCTAATTGAAGTGGATTTAATCTTCTAGCTTCATCTTTGCTAAATTCTCTTACTCTAAAATTTTCTAACATATTATTACTCCTTTAAATAAGGGCTGCACTTAACGCACAGCCCTTTTTAATTAGTTAACCTTTTTCCATCTAACTCCTTGTGGAGTATCTTCAAGTACTATATTTCTTGCTTTTAAGTCATCTCTTATCTTATCTGCAAGTGCAAAGTCTCTATTTTTTCTAGCTTGTTGTCTTTGTTCTATTAAAGCTTCTATTTCTTCTGCTTCATCAGCTAAATCAGCTTTAGTTGATTTTTGTAGCATTCCAAGGGGAGCTCCAAGTTCTCTTATTAATGCTAAAGCTTTTTCAGCCAATTCTTTTGATGATTCACCATTAATATTTGTATTTGTATCTTTTATCAAATCAAATATTGCGGTTATAGCATCTGCTGTATTGAAGTCATCATCCATCTTTTCGATATACTTTTCTTTGTACTTATTTAAGCTTTCTAGGTACTTCTTCTCTTCTTCGCTCATTTCAACCCTTGAAACTTCATCTATAAGATTTTCAAGATTACCTATTGCATTATATAACCTTTCAACTGATGCCTTAGCTGATTCTAATAAATCTTCGCTATAGTTTAATTGAATTCTATAGTGGCATGAAAGCATTAAAAATCTAATTACATCTGAATCATATTCCTTAAGTACATCTCTTGCTGTAAAGAAATTATTTAATGACTTAGACATCTTTTGATTATTTACATTTACATAAGCTGAATGTAACCAATAGTGAGCAAATGGTTCTCCTGTTAATGCTTCACTTTGCGCTATTTCATTTTCATGGTGAGGGAATGCTAAGTCCATACCACCTGCATGTATATCAATTGTATTTCCTAATATCTTCTTTGCCATACATGAACACTCTATATGCCAACCTGGTCTTCCTTCTCCCCATGGGCATTTCCAAGCAGGTTCTCCTTCTTTCTTTGCCTTCCATATAGCAAAGTCCATAGGATCCTTCTTTCTTTCATCTACATTTATTCTAGCTCCAGCTTGTAAATCATCTATATTTTGTCCTGATAGCTTACCATATCCTTGGAACTTCTTTGTGCTAAAATAAACATCTCCATCCACTTCATAAGCATACCCTTTATCAATTAATTCTTTTACGAATTTAATTATATCATTTATATATTGAGTAGCTCTTGGATTTACTGTTGCTCTTTCTATATTAAGTGCATCTGCATCAGTATAGTATTCATTTATATACTTATCTCCAACTTCTTTTACTGAAGTTCCTTCTTCATTTGCTCTCTTTATCATCTTATCATCTATATCTGTAAAGTTTTGAACAAAATCTACTTTATATCCTCTATACTCAAAATATCTTCTTATTGTATCAAATACTATAAAAGTTCTACCGTTTCCTATGTGAAAGAAATTATATACTGTAGGTCCACATACATACATCTTAACTTCACCTGGAGTTATTGGTATAAATTCTTCTTTTTTTCTTGTTAATGTATTATAAAGCTTCATTCTTATTCCTCCTAACTATCTTAGTTTTAGGTTATTTTTTTCGAATTCTGCTCTGACTCTTTCTTTTGCATCTTCTATCTTTATTGTTTCATTTTCGCCGCCAGTTCTTAGCTTAAATTCTACTTCTCCATCACCTATCTTCTTTCCTACTGTAATTCTCATAGGAATTCCCATAAGCTCTGAATCTTTGAATTTAACCCCAGCTCTTTCTTTTCTATCATCTAAAAGAGCTTCCACTCCCATTTCTCTTAATTCATTATAGATATCTGAAGCAATTCTCATTTGCTCTTCATCTTTTGAATTAACAGCTATTACTGAAACATGATATGGTGCAACTTCTAAAGGCCAGATTATTCCGTTTTCGTCATGATGTTGTTCTATTATTGATGCAACTGTTCTTGTAACACCTATTCCGTAACATCCCATTATAAATGGCTGTTCTTTTCCGTTCTCATCAATAAATTTAGCATTCATAGCTTCTGAATACTTAGTTCCTAACTTAAAGATATGACCTACTTCAGTTCCTCTTGCTATAGTAACTTTTCCACCACACTTAGGACAAGCTTCTCCTTCTTCTATGTTTCTAAAGTCACCAACTACGCCTTCAAATTCTCTTCCATAATTAACTCCTGTTAAATGGTATCCAGTTTCATTAGCTCCTACAACCATATTATACATTCTGCTAACTTCTTCATCTACTAATAATAAATCTACTCTTAATCCTACAGGACCTGCGAAGCCAGTTTCTGCATTAGTTGCTCTCTTAACTTCTTCATGTGATGCTAACTCTATATCTCCTGATGCATTAGAAGCATTAGCTACTTTTACTTCATTAACTTCTCTATCTCCTCTAACTAAAACTCCAACTAATTTTCCATCTACATTGTATATTAAAGTTTTAACTGTCTTTTTAGGAGAAATTTTCAAGAACTCTGATACCTCTTCTATGCTTCTGCTATCTGGAGTTTCTACTTTTTGCATTGAAACTAATTCTTCAGCTTCTGCAATTTCTGCTTTTGTTTCTGCTTTTTCAATGTTTGCAGCATAATCACATTCTGTACAGAATACTACATCATCTTCTCCAACTTCTGATTTAACCATAAATTCAGCTGAATTTGATCCTCCAATTGCTCCTGAATCAGCTTCAACGCATTTTGCATCTAATCCACATCTATTAAATATATTTACATATGCATCGTGCATTTTATCATATGCTAAATCTAATCCTTCTTGATCCTTATCAAAGCTATAAGCATCTTTCATTATAAACTCTCTTGATCTCATAACTCCAAATCTTGGTCTAGTTTCATCTCTATATTTAGTTTGTATTTGATAAAGATTTAATGGTAATTGCTTATATGATTTTATTTCATTTCTTGCGATGTTTGTAAATACTTCTTCATGAGTTGGTCCTAAACAGAATTCTCTACTATTTCTGTCTGTAACTCTAAACATTTCAGCTCCATAAGCATCCCATCTACCTGATTCTTGCCATAATTCTGCTGGTATCATAGCTGAAGCTAAAAGTTCTTGGGCTCCTGATTTATCCATCTCATCTCTTACTATATCTTCGACCTTTTTAAGAACTTTTACTCCTAAAGGTAAATGATTGTATACTCCTGATGCCATTTTTCTTATTAGTCCTGCTCTAAGCATTAATTGATGACTTGCTATTTCTGCTTCTGCTGGAACTTCTCTTAAAGTCGCAATTAGCATATTAGACATTTTCATAATAATATCCTCCTAATTTCTATATGAATTTAATTTATTTCTTACTTTTTTAGATATAAAAAAGCCGCCCTATTAACAATAGGGCGACTATTAATCGCGGTACCACCTAATTTTTTTCTCTAATAATGATAACGGTATTAAACCGATAGTTTTTTCCTATTACTCAGAAGCTGGTTCAAAATCTAGTTGAGAACCTTACAGCCCATGGATTCTCTCTCTGAAAGAAGCGATTTTTACTATTCTTCTTCATAGTTCTTAACTCATATGGAATTTATACTTAACTAATTATAACTTCTAAAATTTTCACTGTCAACATAGTGATATTCTTACTGATTATCTGCTAAATATCTTGCTAAAATCAAATCTTCTGGCGTAGTTATTTTTATGTTAGTATACTCTCCGTCATATAAGAAAACTTTATGCCCAAAACTTTCAACAACCATAGTGTCATCAGTTACTTTCATATTATTCTCTTTAATCTTGCTATGACACTCTAATATAAGATTATAATCAAATATCTGTGGTGTTTGAACTGCTATAAGTTCTTCTCTCTTAAGTGTTTCCTTTGATAGTCCATTTTTATCTTTAACTTTAATAGTATCTTTTGGCATAACTCCTGGCGCTGCTGCTTTAAACTTTTTAGCCACATCTATTCCTTCTTTTATTATCCTATCTGTAACAAAAGGCCTAGCACCATCATGAATTAATACAATATCAGTTTTTTCTATAGCTTTCAAACCATTTAAAACTGAATCTTGTCTTTCTTCTCCGCCTTCAACTATTTTATCTATCCTTAAATTATTTTTATCTAACACTTCTTTTATACAATATTCAATTTCATCCTTTGGCAGTACTAATATTATTTCATCAATTAATTCATTTTCCATAAACTTTTTAATTGTGTAATACAGTATGGGCTTATTATTTATTGATATAAATTGCTTACTTATATCAGCACCCATTCTTTTTCCTCTTCCTCCAGATAATATAATGACACTATTCATTAAACTCTCCTTTAGTTATCTTTAGGTCTAGCAAATATCATTCTACCAGCAGCTGTTTGTAATACTGATGTAACTATAACACCTATAGTTTTAGTCATATACTTTCTTCCACCTTCTACTACTATCATAGTTCCATCATCTAAATATGCAACCCCTTGGCTTGCTTCTTTTCCATCCTTAACAACTTCTACTGTCATTTCTTCCCCAGGAATAACAACTGGCTTTATTGCATTTGAAAGCTCATTTATATTTAGAACAGGTACCCCTTGAACTTCTGCTACTTTATTTAAGTTATAATCATTAGTTATTACCTTCCCATCTAATGTCTGAGATAACTTTAAAAGCTTGGCATCTACTTCTGCTATCTTTGGGAAATCACCTTCCCATATTTGAGTTTCTATATCTAATTCTTTTTGGATTTTATTTAATATATCAAGTCCTCTTCTACCTCTTGTTCTCTTAAGAGAATCTGATGAATCTGAAATATGTCTTAATTCATCAAGAACAAAATTTGGTATAACTAGCGGACCTTCTATAAATCCTGTTTCACAAATATCGAATATTCTACCATCAATTATTACTGATGTATCCAATACCTTAGGTATAGATCTTCCTTCTTTCGGTACAGCTTTACTTTTCTTTTCCTTATTTACTTTTTCTTTTGCAGAATTTGATTTTTTCATTGATAATATAAGGTTATTCATATCATCTTTCTTTTCAACCATTATTTTCATACCTATCACTGCACTTAGTAGATTTACTAAAACATATAATATTGGTCCTAAAGCTCCGGCTATATCATTTAATGGTCTTGCTACAAAGAACATTATAATTAAAGCTATTACAGCTCCGGCAGCTCCATATATGATCTCTGTTAAAGTAAACTTTCTCATATTCTTTTCAGTATAATCAATAAGTTCAATTATTGCTCTATATATTATCGGAGATACTAAATACAGAATAATACCAACTAATAAAGAAATAAAAATAAGAAATAATACCGAACCCACTGTACCTGATAGATATCCTATCTTTTTAACAGCTTCAATTTTTAAAATTGATTCTCCAATTATATAACCAAGTAACAGCCCCATTAATGTTAAAATGCCTCTAATTAACTTTTTAAACATTTTCTCACCTCCTCATTAAAATTGTTGCCAAATTTGTTATATAAAATTCTTTTAATATAATGATTTATAAAAATAAAGCATTGTTTAGTTAATTATACCATATTAAAAAGTACCCTTAAATGAAGATTTTCTTAATTTAAGTTAACGTTTTAGTGAAGTCATTTTATACCCCCTATATTTTAAATTTAAAATGATATATGATTGTCTTAAAGAATAATTATTCATTTAATCTACATTGACAAATATTACCTAGGAAACTTATAATTAAGCTAAATATATTAAATACCAGCAAGGAGTTGAGACAAATGAAAGATATTATTTTTGATGATTTTCAAAATTCTGTAAATGATTCTTTATTAAGACATAAAAGTATACTAGATACTTTGAGTAAATATGGCGAATCAAATGCTAGAGTTAATAGAGCTATTATTAAAGCTGTAACTAATTGTGGTTGCATTAAAATAAATGCTAGTAAGCAATGTATACCAACAGAAAATGATTCATTGGAAGACCTTACTGATTGCTTCAAAAATCATATTGAAGGAGATCTATGTGATAATTGTCGTGAAGTAATTGAACGTGAAATGGGAAATAACATTTTCTATCTTACATCTCTTTGCAACAATTTAGGCATAAATTTATATGATGTGCTGATTCAAGAGAATGATAAAGTTACTACTCTTGGAAAGTTTACTTTTAGATAATAATAAAATTGAGAATAAATAAAAAAGCGATATCTAACATAAATTTAGATATCGCTTTTATTTATCTATAACTCCACCTTTAATGAAACCTGATCATTTATTCTTCTCAATCCATTCTTTATAGCCTTTGCTCTTGCTTCCCCTATACCATCAACCTTGTCTAAATCATCTATATCTGCTTCTATTATTCTATTGAAACTTTCAAAATGATTTATTAAGTTTTCTATTACTGTTGAAGGTATTCTAGCTATCTTGCTAAGCATTCTATATCCTTTAGGAGATATCAGTGTATCAGCAAGAGGTGCATATCCATATCCTAAAGCTCTAGCTATCGCTTCTAAATCAATAAGTTCTTCTGAAGTTAAGTTTTGTATACTTTCATATATTTCATTATGATCCTTATCTGGACAGCTATAATCTCTTATTAAGAATATACCATCCCTCTCTATATGTCTTATAAGTTCATTTAATTGCATTGATATAAGTCTACCTTCATTTCCAAGTTCAAGAATATATACTCTTATCTCCTCTACAATCCTCATAACCATTTCTGTTCTTTGAATTGCAGTAACAACATCAAAAAGTGTTGTTAAATCTTGAAATTCTAGTAAATTCAAGTTATTTATTACTCTTTCAAGTACTGAAACATATTTTTCTAAAGTTTGAACTGCTTGGTTTGCTCTTCCAAGAATTACACTACTCTCTCTTAATACATATTTAAGTTCACCTTTGTAAACTGTTATTATATTTCTTCTTTGCGATATAGCTACTACTATATTTCCAGTTTCTCTAGCAACCCTTTGTGCTGTTCTATGTCTAGTCCCCGTTTCAAATGTAGGTATTGATGCACTAGGCACTAACTGTGCATTTGCACGCACTATTTTTTTAATATCTCCACTAAGTACAATAGCCCCATCCATTTTAGCTAACTCATATACATATGCGGGAGAATACTCGGAATTAATAGTGAATCCACCATCTACTATATTCATAACATTTTCGTTATCTCCTAAAACAATTAAGCCTCCAGTTTTTGCTCTAAGGATATTTTCAAGCCCCTCTCTTAATTGAGTTCCTGGACACATTATTTTTAGTATATTTTTGATTTCAATATCTCTTTCTAATCTCATACACTCACCTATTCTCCTAGAATATCTTACTTATCGCTTCCCTTATATTGCTAACACCTATAACTTTAATAGATTTATTAGTTACTTTTTCTCTATTTCTTGTAGGTATTATTGTATTTTCAAACCCCATCTTTTCCGCCTCATTTACAAGTCTATCTACCGATGCTATTGGTCTTATTTCTCCAGTTAATCCAACCTCTCCAACTAGTAATACTTTAGGGAGTTTAATTCCTTTTCCTTTCATGCTTGAAAGTAATGCTATGGCAAGACCAAGATCTGCTGTTGTACCATCTAAGTTTAATCCACCAACAACATTTACATAGACATCATGATTATAAAATGGAACTCTTAATTTTTTCTCTAAAACAGCAAGTATTAAACTTAACCTTTGATTATCAATTCCTACAGCTGTTCTTCTTGGCATTACAGCTTTAGTTTCTGTAACTAATGCTTGAATTTCTACTAAAATAGGTCTTGTTCCTTCCATAATACCAATTACAACTGAACCTTCTTGATTAAAGGTTGTGTCTTCAAGAAAAATACCTGATGGATCATATATTTCTACCAGTCCTTCTTGTCTCATTTCAAACACACCAATTTCACTTGTTGTTCCAAATCTATTTTTCATAGTTCTTAAAATTCTAAATTCTTCAGTTCTTTCGCCCTCAAAATAAAGTACTGTATCTACCATATGTTCTAAAACTCTTGGCCCTGCAAGTTCACCTTGCTTTGTTACATGAGCTACAATAAATAAAGGTATATTTCTTTTCTTACCAATTCTCATTATTTGATTAGAACATTCCTTTACCTGTGACACACTTCCTGGTGCAGAGGTAACACCCTCTTTATATATGGTTTGAATAGAATCAATTATTACAAATTTAGGCTCTAACTCATCTATATATACTTCTATTGTATCTAAATTCGTCTCCGATACAATGTATAAATCATTAGAAGCTACCCCTAATCTATCTCCTCTTATTTTTATCTGTTCTTCTGACTCTTCTCCAGAGACATATAATACCTTCCCATATGTCTTTGCAATATTATTTGCAGTTTGGAGCAATAGTGTTGATTTTCCAATACCAGGATCACCAGATATTAGTGTTAATGATCCCTTAACAAGACCTCCACCTAATACTCTATTTAACTCATTTATTCCTGTATTATATCTTTCTTTGTCTCCAGATTTTATATCTCCTATACTCTTTGGCATATTTTCAGGCTTAAGTTTTTTTACTATATCATTTTTAACTTGAACTTTATTATCTCTTACTTCTTCAACAAATGTATTCCACGAATTACAAGATGGACATTTTCCAAGCCATTTTGCAGATTCATAAGCACATTCTTGACAAATATATATTGATTTTACTTTAGCCATAAAAAACACCCTCTACTTTTTAAACTTGTGTAAATATACACTCTACCTATATTATAATAACATACAATTGTACCAATATAACATTCTAAACTTATTTTTTATACTGTTTAATTTATGCAAAAAAGGATTATCAAGTAATTGATAATCCTTTAATAATCTTAAGTAATTTATTTTATAAGTTTTGCAGCTGCTTCATCAAGTATAACTGTAACATCTCTATGCATATTAAGCATTGTTACAGGACATTCTGTTGTTATTTCTCCACTAAACAACTCTTTCATAGCCTCTGCCTTACTTTCTCCACTTGCTATTAATAATATCTTCTTTGATTTCATTATTTGACCTAATCCCATAGTTATAGCTGTCTTTGGAACTTCTTCCATTGAATCAAAGAATCTTGAATTCGCTTTAATTGTGCTTTCAGTTAAACCTGTAAGATGAGTTCCTGCAATTAAAACTTTATCTGGTTCATTAAAAGCTACGTGTCCATTATTACCAACACCTAGTAGTTGAATATCTGTTCCACCTAATTGATCTATTTTCTTATCGTAAGCCTTTCCTTCTTCTTCAATATTTTCTGCTAATCCATTTGGTACATAAGTTTTTTCTTTATCTATATTTATATGATCAAAAAGGTTTTTATTCATGAAGTATCTGTAACTTTGTTCATGAGTTCCTTCAAGACCTATATATTCATCAAGGTTTACTGTAGTCACTTTGCTAAAGTCAACTTTACCCTCTTTGTTCATCTTTATTAATTCCTTGTACATTCCAATTGGAGTGCCACCTGTTGCAAGTCCTAAAACTGCATCTGGTTTTTCATTAATAACTTTCCCCATTACCTCTGCTGCTACTTTACTCATTTCTTCATAATCTTTAACTACTACTAATTTCATTTTAATTTCCCCTCTCTCCTTGATATATTGACCTGTAAAATATATTTATCTGATCTATAGATTGACTCTTCTACAAAAAGAATATTGTTATTTTCATCTAAAGTCGTACCAAATGTACTTATTAATGGAAGTATATTACCGACTCTAAATAACTTTTTATAAAAGTCATCCATTACAATAGCTTTTATTGATGATTCTGAATGATTTATGAAATGTCCATTCTCCTCTATTATTTTAAATAATGAACCCTTTAACATTTCAGCATTTAATTCTCCACATATATTAGGTGATATATGTACTATTTCATTTGCTATACATTCTCCATCTACTTTTCTCATTCTATTAATTTTATAAACTTTATTATCTTTTAATAAGTCTATTAATTCATCTGGTGTATCTATAAGTTTAAACTCTAAAAGTTCAGTTTCTAGATTTCCACCTGATTTTTCTATAATATCAGTAAAACTCATAACATCTTGTTGTTTTACTTTAGGTTCACAGACAAATGTGCCTTTTCCCTTTTCCCTTACCAATACTCCTTCTTGAACTAACTCTCCTAAAGCTTGCCTGATTGTCATCCTACTAACTTCATAATGTTCTGAAAGTTCTCTTTCGCTATCTATACATTCTCCTACTTTCCAATAACCTTTTGAAATTTTTTCTAAGATAGCCTCCTTTAATTGAAAGTAAACTGGAATTGGACTATTTTTATCTATCATATCTGTTCCTCCTAAGTTAATTATATATCTTTAAGTTATAGTTGTCTAGACCACTATACAATCTAAATTTATTCTTAGCATAATAATTTTATTTTATACAAATAATAATTATACAATTTTAAAGGAGATGATGATACTATGATTGATAAATCAAAACTTGCTAATACTATTTTAAACACTCAAAACACTATTAAAAATAATTTACCGATCAATGTAAGTGAAACTTTCTCCAACACTATTTCAGATGGTGATATGTCTAATAATTTTATTCTGAATTCGTATTTAGATAATAAAGATGTAATTAAATAGAGTTTTTGCTATATAATATATTAGTAATTTAATTGTTACACAATGTATACAATAGCTAGCTTGAATTTACACATTATTTAGAGTAAAATTTAAGAAAAGATATTCAATAATAATAATTATTATTATTAAGTTAGGAGGAAATTGCTATGATAAAAGTATATACAACTAATTCATGTCCTTGGTGTGTAAAGGCAAAGGATTATTTAACTAAAAAAGGTGTAGAATTCACTTCATTAAATGTTCAAGATGATATGGAAGCAAGAGATGAAATGCTTAAAAAATCAAAACAAATGGGTGTTCCAGTATTAGATATTAATGGAACAATCATTATAGGATTCGATAAGCCAGCAATAGACAAAGCATTAACTAATGCTTAATTAATAAAATTAATTAATAAAATCCCTATTACTAAATTCAGTAATAGGGATTTTTCATATTATTTTAAAGCTTCATCTATTGCCTTTTTATCAAATCCAACAATAACTTTGCCATCAATATCTAATACTGGCACTGTTCTTTGTCCTGAAACTTTTTGAACTTCATTTCTATCTTCATGTTTATCCGCAACATTTATTTCTTGGAACTCTATTCCCTTCATATTTAAATACTTCTTAGCTTTAACACAAGCTGGACACCATGATGTTGAATAAATTTTTATCATAATTTTCTACCGCCTTATTTAACTTATTTATTTAATTTCTTTATATATTTTTCTGCTTCTAATGCAGCTATTGTTCCATCAGCAACTGCTGTTGTTATTTGTCTATATTCTTTTTCCCTAACATCACCTATTGCATAAACTCCAGGTATGTTTGTTCTCATATTTTCATCTGTAATTATATATTGGCCTTTGCTTATATCTATATATTCCTTAAACAGATTTACCATTGGCTCATGACCAATTGATCCAAAAACAGCTTCTAGAGCTATTTCCTTCTCTTCTCCTGTTATTGTATTCTTTATAATTCCTTTTTCTACGAAATCTTCACCCTCAACAGCAATTAGATCTTCATTGTAAAGAATTTCTATCTTTTCATTCTTTTCTACTTCTTCTAATACTGCCTTTTCGCCTCTAAAGTAATCATATCTTCTAATTAGATATACTTTTTCTGCAAAGTTTGTTAAGAATATAGCTTCTTCTAATGCAGTATTTCCTCCACCTACGATACCAATAACTTTATTTTGATACATAGCACCATCACATACTGCACAGTAGTGAACACCCTTACCAGCAAATTTTTCTTCATTTCTTATTGGTAATTTTCTTGGAGATGCACCTGTTGCAATTATTAATGCCTTTGGCTTATATATAAACTCTTCAGTTTCTATTATCTTTTCATCTCCATCAAATTTAACATTTTCTATAACGTCAAATTCTTCAATAGTAGCTCCAAGCTCCTCTGCTTGTTGTTGCATAAGGTCTGCAAGTTCTGATCCAGCAACTTTTTTAAATCCTGGATAATTCTCTACTGTATAGCTATTTCTAACTTGACCACCCATTACTTTATCTTCTAATAATAACATGTCTAATCTTGCTCTTGATGCATATATAGCAGCTGTAAGTCCTGCTGGTCCACCACCAACTATGATTAAATCAATTTCCTTTACTTGCTTTGACATAACTTTCGCCTCCTTACCCCCGTGGGGTATATCTCTTATGTTTTATTATATCACTATATTTTATTATTTCAATAAAATATTTTATTAAGTGATTATTTTTACAAGTTTTTTACATACATTACCACTCATTAATATATGCAAAAAATATAAAGGGAGCACTATTTTATTCACTCCCTTTATAACTTAACTTATATTCTTAAATTTTATACATTCTTCATTTATAAATGCTTCTAAATTTTTTCCTTTTCTTATAGTTCCTTTTAATATTTCTTCACTTAATTTATCTTCGATTTCTTTTGTTATTATTCTTCTAAATGGTCTAGCTCCATATTCATTACCCTTGCACTTATTTAGTAGATATTCTTTAATTTCTTCATCAAAATATATATCAATATCACTCTTCCTTAGTCTTCTTTTCATTTCCTTAAGCATTATATCTAATATATCCTTCATACTATCCCTATCTAATTTATGGAATACAATAGTATCATCTATTCTATTTAAGAATTCTGGCCTAAAACTCTTTTTAAGATCTTCTAATATATTATCCTTCATTGAATTATATTCACTTTCTTTATTGTTATTGCTTAAGAACCCCATATTTCTTTGTTTGTTTAATTTATGAGCTCCTATATTCGAAGTCATTATAATTATGGCATTCTTAAAATTAACAACCTTTCCTTTACCATCAGTTAACCTTCCATCCTCTAATATTTGTAATAAGATATTAAATACATCTGGATGAGCTTTTTCTATCTCATCTAATAGAATTACAGAGTATGGTCTCCTTCTTATAGATTCAGTTAATTGACCACCTTCATCATACCCTATATATCCAGGGGGAGCTCCTATAAGCTTAGATACTGCATGCTTTTCCATATATTCTGACATATCTACTCTTATCATATTATTTTCATCACCATATACAGCATCGGCTAAAGCTTTACATAATTCAGTCTTACCAACTCCTGTCGGTCCTAAGAATATAAAACTTCCAATGGGTCTATTGGGATCTTGAAGACCAACTCTTGCTCTTCTTATAGCTTTAGCTATTGAAGACACTGCTTCACTTTGTCCAATTACTCTTTCATGAAGCCTATCTTCTAATTTAAGTAATCTCTCACTTTCTTTCTCTGTAAGCTTTGAAACAGGTATATTAGTCCAGCTTGAAACTACTTTAGCCACATCTTCTGTTCCAACAACTAATGTATTTACTGAATTATGAGTACTCCAATCACTCAGTCTATTATTAAGTTGCTCTTTTAATTTCTTTTCCTTATCTCTAAGGGATGCAGCTTTCTCAAACTCCTGAACTCTTATAGCCTCTTCCTTCTCTTTTATCACTATTTGTATCTCTTCTTCTATATCCTTTAAGTCAGGCGGAGTTACAAGTGTTTCTATTCTAACCTTAGCAGAAGCTTCATCAATTAAATCTATTGCTTTATCAGGCATAAATCTATCTACAATATATCTTTCTGATAATTCTATAGCTGACTTAAGGGCCTCATCTGATATCTTTATTTTATGATGAGCTTCATACTTATCTCTTAAGCCTTTTAAAATTTCTAAGGTCTCATCTCTAGTTGGCTCTCCTACAGTAACAGGTTGGAACCTTCTCTCTAATGCTGTATCTTTTTCAATATGCTTCCTATATTCATCTGTTGTTGTTGCACCTATACATTGGATATCTCCTCTTGCAAGAGAAGGCTTTAGTATATTAGATGCATCAATGGCACCCTCAGCTCCTCCAGCTCCAATAATTGTATGAATTTCATCTATAAATAAAATTATATTTTTATTCCCTTTTATCTCCTCAACAATTTTTTTTAATCGCTCCTCAAATTCACCTCTATATTTTGCACCTGCAATTATATTAGTAAGATCTAAAGAAAATATTTGTTTATCTTTAAGTATTTCTGGAATATTACCTTCTATTACCTTTTGAGCTAACCCTTCTATAACAGCAGTTTTACCAACTCCAGGTTCTCCTATTAGACAAGGATTATTTTTTACTCTTCTACAAAGAATCTCTAAAACCCTTTGTGTCTCTTTATCTCTGCCTATAACAGGATCAAACACGCCATCCTTTGCAAGTTTAGTCATATTAACACTATATTGTTTAAGCATCGGCATATCATCATATAAATTTTCATCCTCTTCATCTTGAAGTAATACCTCATCTTCTTTTGAATCTAAAAATGACTCTATATCATTTATTACTGATTTTACATCAACTTCAAGCTGTAATAATATAGTGTATGCAACTCCATCTTCTTCTTTAAGAAGTGCTAAAAGTATATGCTCAGGATTTACGTATTTATGATTATAATTTTTAGCCTCTTTAAAACTTATATCCAATAAATGCTTAGTTCTCGGAGTTAATAACAGCTCTGATATTGAAATATCAATTTCTCCATACCCTAAGTAACTCTCTATCTTTTCTCTTATATCATCATCGATTATATTATTCTTGTTTAATACAATTGCTGCATACCCACCTTCTTTTAATATGCCAAGAAGTATATGCTCCGTTCCAATATATCCGTGTTTAAAGTTACGAGACTCCTTCTTAGCCTCTAATATTACAGCTTCAGTCCTTTCCGTAAATCTCCCATTACTCATGTAATTAGTCCTCCTTATCCCTTTTATACCATAAATCTTATTCTAAAAGTTTTCTAACAACTTTAGCTCTCTCTATATTTAAATTCATATAAGAGATCTTGTCCTGTACATTGCCTCTTAGAATGGAATCTCTAGTTAAAATAATTGCTTTATTTAACTTATCTTTATTAATATTTAATAGTGACAGCTCTACTCCAAGTCTTAAATCAGATAGTAAATTAAGTCCTTCTACCCATTTAAGCACCCTTGCATTTTTTAATATTCCATATGCTCTAAATATTCTATCTTCTAGTTCTTTATTGCACTTACTCATCATCTGCTCTCTAGCTTTATTTTCTTCATTTACTATATTTTTTGTTATATTTTGTAATTTATTTATTATTTCTTCTTCAGTAACTCCCAATGTTACTTCATTAGATATTATATATATATTTCCGTAAGACCTTCCTCGCTCCCCATACATGCCTTCTAAAGACATTCCAGCTCTATTAAGTCCCCTAAGTAAATTAGCAACTTCATCATTTGTTGATAATACTGGCAAATGCACCATTACTGATGCCTTAAGACCTGTACCGACATTTGATATATCAGAAGTTAGATAACCTAGGTTATCATCAAATGAATAAGTTAATTTTTCTTCTATCAAATCATCAATTTTATTAACATACTCATACATCTCTTCTAGATTATTGCCATTACTTACAGATTGTAATCCTAAATGTTCTTTTTCATTTATCATTACGCTAAAAGTTTCATCATTATTTATAGCAAATGAAGAAAAGCCACTATTTTTTAATAAAGAATTAGTTATAATTCCTTTTTCCTTATAAATATCTAACTCCTCTTCATTTTCCCAAATATTTATAGTTTTTAGACTCTCTACATTGTCTAGTAGTATTTTCATAACCTTTTCAGATAATCGTCTTCCTTCTTCAATCTCCAAATCTATTGGAAACTTGTATCCTTTTATATTTCTAAATACTTTTACTTTACTATTAATTATAATTCCATTTTCTATGCTATTGCTATTAATCCAATTATTTATCATTACTCACACCCTCTTTAAGTTCTTTTTCTAAATCCCATATCTTATCTCTAAGTACTGCAGCTCTTTCATAATCTTCAATAGCAATAGCTTTTTCTATATCATTTTTTAATTTCTTGATTTTTTTCTTTTTCTTTATTATTATGCCTTCTCTTTTTGGTATTTTCCCTATATGTTCTATATTACCTTGATTCTTTTTAATTGCTTGAGTTAAATTGTCTATAAAATAGTAATAACATTTATCACATCCAAGTATTCTTTTTTCTTTAACTTCTTCATAGGTTGTTCCACATGCTTTGCAAACAAGATTTGTCACTTTTTCATCTTTAAGAGGAAAATCCTCAAATATACTATTAATAATTTTATTAAATGAAAGTCTTTTCCAATCTGAAGATTTTACAATTGATAACTCTCCAAATATCTTTGCACAATTATCACATAACCATATGCCTGTCTTATCTCCATTTATGCTCTTAATAAGATGAATTTTTGCTTCATTTTGATTACACCTCTCACATAGCATGAATCTACCCCCTTATTCTATTAATACCATCATCATACCTTTTAATATATCAGCCCTAATTTTATTTTTATTATCTACATCTTTTAATGTTTTATCATTCACTGATATTTTTATGAGTTCATACTCTTTTTTATTAATTATTTCTGTTTCTAATAAATTATCTAATAACGCAATTGTATTATGATACGTTATTCCATCACCTATAGACTCATTTAATAATTTTTTTCTACTAACTGGACACTTGTGCTCAATTCTCTTAATAGCTATATATCCACCGCCACCTCTTCTGCTTTCGATAATATATCCTTTAGCATAAGTGAAACGAGTACTTAATACATAATTTATTTGAGATGGTGCACATCTAAATTGATCAGCTAACTCATTTCTTTGAATTAAGACTTTATTATGCTCATCTTCATTTATCATTTCTTTTATAAATTTTTCTATTATATCTGTTAATCTTGCCATGTTTACACCTTCTTAATCCTTCTTGTTTTTTACTTACTTTGACTTTGTAACATTATATTAATACTTTTTTTATACTTATTCAAGATAACAGGTTTATATTTAGATAAATTTACACATACTATATTTAAATCAAAAGGAGGATTTATTTATGGATATAACGTGGATTGAAAATTCAACATTTCTCATAAAAACATCAATGGGCAAAAGACTTATTATTGATCCGTTTAATAAGATTCACACCTGCGATATTTCCTCCTTAAACCCTAATATTATAACTTTAAGTAGTCCAAATTTAGAGTCATTATGCCCTAATGAAATAGATCCACATATTAAGATTATAAACTCTCCAGGAGTTTACAAGACTGATATTGGACTAATCAAAGGATATGGCACATATTGTGATCATTATAATGGTGCTAAACGAGGTCCTAATACTATATATACTTATGATATTGATAATTTAAAACTATGTCATTTAGGATATCTTGGTGAATTTTTATCAGATAATATTATAGATAGCCTTGGAGATATAGATATTTTATTTATTCCTGTTGGCGGTCATATAAACTTATCTGGAAAAGAAGCTTATATGCTTACAAAAAAAATAAGCCCAAAGGTTATCATACCAATGAACTATAAGTCTTCATATTCATCTTTTTTATTTAATGGATTAAAAGATTTTACTTTACTATTAAAAAAAGTATCCAAAGCAACTACTGATTCTATCACAATTTCTAAAGATACATTAATACCAAATGGAAATGCAATAATTCTATCTCCGATATATAAGAAAAATTAAAAAAGACTGCCTAAAGACAGTCTTTTTTAAGCTATATTACTCTTGAACTGGTGCTCCAACTGGACAAACATTAGCACAGTTTCCACAATCGATACAAGTATCTGCATCTATTACAAATTGAGTATCTCCTTGACTTATAGCATTAACTGGACATTCTGGCGCACATGCTCCACAGCTTATGCATGAATCGTTTATTACAAATGCCATTAAAAACACCTCCTAAAATTTATGGTAATTACACCAAATTAATTTTAACACGTTTCCTTATTTTTTAAAAGTACTTTGTGAAAATTTAGGATATTGTTCAATATTATATCACTGTATATCCAAGGTCCTCAATTCTATCTATAATGCTTTCTAATTCTACATACATATCATTATATATTATTGTAACTTCTTTTTTCTCTAAAGCTACTTCACTTGCAATTACACCTTCACTATCTGCTATTGCACTTTGTACTTTTCTGATATCTGTAGAATTATTTATTCCAGAAACTTTTAATACTACCTTCATTTATGTCCTCCTATTTTTCTTTTATAAGTTGTTTTATAAGTTTCTTATCTTCTTCAGTTTCTACTTCAATTCTTATGTCTGAATCGTCTATACTATCTTCATAACTTCCTTTAATTAATTTAACGTCCTTTATATTGAATGTTTGTAAAATCTCTTCATCTTTTCTCTTTAATTTGACTTTTACACTTTCTTTAACAACATTATTTTGTATAACTTCTCCTGTCCCCTCTGAAGTCTTTACAATAGATCCAACCTTTGGAAGCTCTTTTCTTATCTCTTCATATGTGCTTTGTTCATAGTTTAAACAGCACATTAACCTTCCACATATTCCTGATATCTTTGTTGGATTTAAAGATAGATTTTGCTCTTTTGCCATCTTTATTGAAACTGATGCAAAATCACCTAAAAATGATGAACAGCACATGGGCCTTCCACATGGTCCAAGTCCACCTATCATTTTAGCTTCATCTCTAACACCAATCTGTCTAAGCTCAATTCTTGTTTTAAATATAGTTGCTAGATCCTTAACTAGATCCCTAAAATCTACTCTACCATCAGCTGTAAAATAAAAAATTACCTTATTATTATCGAAAGTATATTCAACATCTATAAGCTTCATCATAAGCCCGTGTTCCCATATCTTTTCTGTACAAATTTTTAAAGCATCTTCTTCTTTAGCTTTATTATCATTATGTCTCTTTATATCTTCATCATCAGCAACCCTTAAAACACTCTTTAAAGGTGCTATTATATCATCTTCATTTACTTCTTTTATTCCAATTACACATTGCCCAAACTCAATGCCTCTAGCTGTTTCAACTATTACATAATCCTCTTTATTTATATTTAATTCATTTGGATCAAAATAATATATCTTTCCAGCTTTTTTAAATCTTACTCCAATTACCTTTATCATGTAATTATACCTCCAAAAAACCCATAAGCATAATACTAATAGTCATAGAAAAATTAGTATTATGCTTTAAATTCACTCGTGCCTCTTCTATATATTTTAGCATTCCATTTAATTTTCTATATGACATCATTTCGATTAATTCTTCAATTTCATTACTTTTATCTGAATTAATTATAAGTTTTTTATCATTAATCTCTTTATAAAGAATTATATCTCTTATGAAAGTTGAAATTATATTTAATAATTCCTCCTTTTCATCTTTGTAATTTTGAAATGCCTTTTCGTATTTTATGGTTACATCTATTTCATTATTGTTAATATCCCTTATCATATCTATTATAAGATTTCTAAGGGTTTGAAGCTCAGGATCTTTTAAAAACCTTTCTGCTCTTCCAGGTATTCCTTCTGAGTAAGCAAGTAAAGATAGTAATTTCTCTTCACTTACTTCATGTTTTGACTTAATAAGTTCAATCATTTCTTCTTTATTAAGAGGGGTAAGCTTATATATCTGGCATCTAGATTTTATTGTATCTAATATTATTTCTAAATTAGTTGTAAGTAATAGAATATACACCCCATTTGGTGGTTCCTCTATTGTTTTTAAAAGTGCATTTTGAGCTTGAGCTGTTAATTTTTCTGAATCATATATAATAATTACCTTCTTATCACCTTCATAAGGCCTCTTATTAACTTCTTCAATTATTTCTCTAACTTCAGAAACACCCATCGATGCCCTCTTATTTCTATAATGAATAGCATCTACATGTTCTTTTCCAACCTCTTTATTAAGTATTTTTGATACAAATATATCCGCTAGTATACTCTTACCTATTCCATCTCTTCCTACAATTAAATGAGCATGAGATAGTGTATTGCTTTCTGCCCTTTTCATGAATCCTTCAATAACTTTATTATGTCCTATAAATCTCTCCAATACACTCGCTCCTTTGTACTGCACTTATATCTTTACAAATTGGTCTACATCTATAACAAATACAGTTGCACCTCCAACTTGAACTTCAATAGGATATTGCATACACATTCCAGCATTCCCTGTAATCGGCGCTGGTGTTGTAACAACCTCCTTACGTCTTTTGCAAACATCTTTTATTATATCTATAACTTTTTCAGTCTTACCTTCTTCTACACCTATCATTAATGTGGTATTTCCAGATTTTAAAAACCCACCTGTAGTTGCAAGTTTCGTGACTCCGAAGTTTTTATCCGTCAAAATATCTAGTAAATCATCTGAATCATCATCATGTACTATAGCTATTACTAACTTCATATAATAACCTCCACTCTTTAATAAATACCCTAATTACATTTTACCACAAAGTAATATCTTTCCATAACCCTTTATTTGTCAGTATTATTTATTAAATCAGAAATTATATCTTTTACTTTACTAAATACAGTGTCTATTGATTCATTAGCATTTATTTTAATCATTCTATTTCTATTTTTTCTATAGATTATATCATAACCTTCTCTAACTTTATTATGAAAATCTAACTTTTCTAAATCTAATCTATTTACTTCTCTTTCAGAGTTTTTCTTTATTCTCTCCATACCAACTTCTGGTTCTATATCAAATAATATAGATAAGTTAGGCATACAATCTCCAATTGCAAACTTATTTATTTCATATACTTCTTCTATGCCAAGTCCTCTAGCATATCCTTGATAAGCTAGAGATGAATCTAAAAATCTATCACACAAAACTACTTGTCCATTTTCTAACGCTGGAATAACCTTCTCAACTAAATGTTGTCTTCTTGCTGCCGTATAAAGCAATGCCTCTGTTTTAGCATCCATTTTTGTATTTTCTTTATTTAAAATCACTGCTCTTATTTGTTCTGCTATATTTATTCCACCTGGCTCTCTTGTCTTTATGCAATCACAATCGCACTCTCTAAGCCATTCGTATACCTTATCTATCATTGTACTCTTTCCTGAACCTTCGCCACCTTCAAATACAATAAATAATCCTTTTTTCACTCCTGTATACCTCTTTCTTTATTCCAATATATTTTTTATCTTATGAACATAATAATTATATTCATTATCTCCTGGTTCTGTATTTACTATGTCGAACTCACAATTCGGACATATTAAATTTCCTTTTATAATTATACCATTGTCACTAACATTTCCACAGATTCCACAAACATTTTCCTTAATCTTTTTATTTACTAAATTTCTCATAAATAAAACCCCCTGAATAAAAATATATTTTAATTTTTTCCAATTAAAATATATTTTATACAAGGTTTCTTTATATATTTTTACTCCTCCAAAAAATTTTATATAGTTTTTATAATAAATACACTCAAAATCTTACAACAATAACATATTTTTAAGTTAAGTTTTCAATTATATAGTTAGAGTTAATCTCTATAATTACTTTTATAAAATAACTGTAAGTTATAGAGTCCTTAAGTCCCTTATAAAAAACTCCCAAGCAATTATGCTTGAGAGTTTGTACCACTTAAATTAGTTATATCTTCCATACTATTATTTTTTATACTTTTTATATTTCTTTCAACTCTTTTAATAAAGCAATCGCTTGGTTGAAAATAAAATTTATAGTAATTTTCTTTAACTTTATATATACAACAACATTGATCAATTTTTAATTTATCACAAGTATAATTTCCTATCGCTTTTGCATCATATTTCTTAGGTTGTCCATTCTTCTTACCTATATATACAATATCTGATATTTTTACACTTGCTAAGTTCTTTTCTTCTTTAGAAAAAATCTTATTTACTATAAGCTTATTTGCTATTAAGGCATATTTATATGAAACTGTACAGCTAATAAATTCTCTTATAATGATTAAAATAGCCAAAACTGCTAATGCTATCTTACAAATAGTTAATGTCTTATTGCTATGAAAATCAATAAATTTAAGTCCCTCTTGTGCATATAGCATAAATGTTATTACAAACAATACTAATACAATTACAGGCATCTTCTTTCTAGCAACTATTTCTCTGTGCATCATATTTAAATCCCCCATGATTTAATGAATTATTTATAAATATAAATTTGATTATACTAGCAAATTAAATTTTATTCCATACTAATATAGGTCAAAATTAATTATTATTAAGCCATATCATGTATTAACATTACTTTATCTTTATATTTCTAATCTTTATTATATATTACTAGCAAATGCGATTGTTATTATAAAATTTTTTAATATATTTTTGTATATTGTATTTTTAAAGTACTTATTTTATATTTATCTATTTAAGAGTATAATATAAAAGAATACAAATGGAGGTTTGATCATGATCCAAATATTTAAAACTAGTAGTGAAGATAATAAGACTCTAAATCAGCTTGATAACATTGAGCAAGGCTGTTGGATAAATATAGTTGCACCTTCAGATGAAGAGCTTATTTTAATTTCAAACAAAACAGGGGTATCTTTAGATTTTCTTAAAGCTTCATTAGATGACGAGGAAACATCACGTATAGATATAGAAGACGATGCTATTTCAATAATAGTCGATATTCCATTTACTGAAATGGAAGATAATTCACTTACTTATGATACATATCCACTTTCAATAATTCATACAGAAAAACAACTAATAACAGTTTGTCTTAAAAATAGTAAAATTTTAACTGACTTTATAAATGGAAGAATAAAATCATTTTTTACTTTTAAAAAATCTAGATTTACACTTCAAATATTAAACAGAATCTCTACATATTATCTATTATATTTAAGACAAATTGATAAAAAAAGTTTAATGATAGAAAAAAGACTCCATAAATCAATGAAAAACAGAGAACTTATTCAATTACATTCGCTTGAAAAATCATTGGTATACTTTTCAACATCATTAAAAGCTAATGAAATAACATTAGAAAAAATGCTTAAATTAGATATAATGCAAAAGTATGAGGCTGATAAGGATGTATTAGAAAATGTAATTATAGAAAACAAGCAGGCAATTGAAATGACAGAAATATATAGTAATATACTAGCAAGTACAATGGATTTCTTCGCATCTGTAATATCAAATAACCTTAATATAGTAATGAAGGTTCTTGCTTCAGTTACAATACTTATGGCAATACCAACTATAATAGGTGGAATATTTGGTATGAACGTATGGTTACCATTCGCTCCTGATGATCCTGCTGCATTCTATACAATAATGTTTATGACATTCTTTATTTGCGGAATTGTTGCATGGGTCTTATATAAAAAAGATATGTTTAGATAACAATTTATAAAAAACAGCATAATATATATTAAATTAATAGAGAGCTATTTATGGCTCTCTTTTTTAGGGGGATTATATATGCTTAAAGGAAGAATGTTAAGTGATAAGTCTACACTTGGTATTATTGCACCAGCTTCTTGTAGTCCAAAAGATAATATAGATACTTATATTAATCAATTTAAACAACTTGGATTCAATATAATTCTTGGACATCATTTATATGATAAAGATGGTTACTTATCAGGAAGTGATGAAGATAGGGCAAAAGAAATAATTGATATGTTTGAAGATGATTCAATCGACGGAATTATATGCTATAGAGGTGGATATGGCTCTATAAGAACTCTCCCCTATATAAATATGTCCTCTATAAAAAAAAATCCAAAGTTTTTCTGTGGCTATAGTGATATAACTATCCTTTTAAATTATTTTGCTAGTAATAATTTAATTACATTTCATGGTCCAATGGTTAAATCCGATTTTACCGACATTCTTACATTATCCTATTTTAAGAGAATGATGCTTAATCCTAGTAAAGGAACAATATATGATTTATCCAATTGCACTAAATATAATAATGATTACTTCACCGGTCGACTAATGGGAGGAAACTTATCCATGATATGTTCTTCAATTGGTACTCCCTACGAGGTTAATTTAGATAAATCTATAGTATTACTAGAAGAAATTAATGAGGCTCCATATGTAGTAGATAGGTTATTAACACAACTTATCTTATCTTCTAAATTAAATAAATGTAAAGCTATTTTAATTGGTCATATGACTGGATGTTCTTTAGATAATTACGAAGAAAGTTTTACTACATTAGAGGTGATAAAGAAAAGATTAATTCCCTTAGGCATTCCTATAATATATGGAATACCATTTGGCCATTCATATCCAAATTTAATTTTTCCTATAGGCTGTAAAGCAACTTACGATAAAAACACTAGTAAACTAATATTATGTGAAAATGCTTTAAGTAAAAAATAATCCACAAATTAAAAGATATACTAACAATATACTCTCTATGTAAGTGGATAACTCTCTAAACAATTATTTTTCTGTGGATATTTTTTATATTAATCATATTACAAAAATAAAAAACCTGTAAACATTAGTTTACAGGTTTTCCTCTTTTGGAGGCGCCACCCGGATTTGAACCGGGGATAAAGGTTTTGCAGACCTCTGCCTTACCACTTGGCTATAGCGCCATATGTGGTGGCTCGAGTAGGAATCGAACCTACGACACGCGGATCTTCAATCCGCTGCTCTACCAACTGAGCTATCGAGCCACACTTACCTGGCAACGTCCTACTCTCCCACACAGT
>JBBVGE010000132.1:0-12713 GCA_040144665.1 Clostridium perfringens | reverse complement strand
AAAGCCTACTTAATAATTATTAAGTAGGCTTTTATAATTGAATTATCTATATTATATCAAAATATTTAGAATAATAAAAAATGGTCTATTATATTAAAAAAATACATATTATCTAATATTAATAAATAGGAGTGTTATAATGTATTATCAAAGAGTTAACAAAGATGTTAAAATAGCGGTAAATGATGTAAATCCAAGTGGAAAGCGTGCTGTTTTATTTATTCATGGATGGCCGTTAACTAGCGAAATATTTGAATATCAATATAATATGTTACCTAAATATAATTTTCGTTGTATATCAGTAGATCTTAGAGGATTTGGTAAATCAGATAAGCCTTTAGAAGGGTATTGCTATGATGATTTAGCCGATGATATATATAAAGTAATTAAAAATTTAGATATAAAATCACTAATTCTTGTTGGATTTTCAATGGGAGGAGCAATAGCTATTAGATATATGGCAAGACATAAAGGATATAAAGTATCAAAAATTGCACTTTTAGGAGCAGCAGCACCATCTTTTACAAAATATCCTGGATATCCATATGGAACTTCTAAAGAAGAGGTTGATAATATTATTAAGGGGATATATAAAGATAGACCTAAAACCATAAGTGACTTTGGGAAGAAATTTTTTGCAAGCAATATAAGCGAAGAGTTTAGAAGTTGGTTTTCAAAAATAGCTCTTAAGTCAACAGGATATTCAACAATAAAGACAGCTATATCTCTTAGAGATGAAAATATGTTTGATGATTTAAAGTGTATAAAAGTTCCAACTGGAATATTCCATGGAATGTTAGATGAGATATGTCCATTTGAGTTTGCTTTGGAATTAAATAAAAATATAGTTGGTTCAGAGCTATATGCTTTTGAGGAAAGTGGTCATGGTATATTTTATGATCAACTAGAAGAATTCAATAAAAAATTTATTAAATTTTTATGTAAATAAAAATAAAAGAGCTAGGTATATAGCTCTTTTATTTTATAAATAAGTACATTTAATCTAAAGATTAATTAATATATTCTACTTAATAATCATGCATGCTAACTCACTAAATCTTAAAGAGCCATTAGTTAAATACCATAAGATAAGTATTTTCCACTTTCCTGAAACTAATTTATGTACTAAAATCACTGGACAAGCTTTAGACTTTTCACAAACTTCATTCATGTGATAAGTATTATTAAGATTCAAGTCTTTAGTTATTATATAAACATCTTATATCTTATATTTATTCTATTATATAATATAATAATGATTTAAATTATAGAGTTAAAGTGCAGTATCGAAGCTAAATTAATATATAATATGTTTTTGTATACTATATGTATAAAGTACCTACTTGTAATAAAGAATATGAGTAATAAGATTTTATTAAAGAAAGAGAATACTAGAAAGTATTTAGCAAACAATAAAATATATTTAAAATAAAATCCTCATAAATAAAGATATGTACAAAGGAGAGAGTAAAATGAGTAAAATATTATATATAAAAGCAAATATAAAGCCAGAAGGAGAGTCAAAAACTTACAGTATATCAGATGAATTTATTAATGAGTATAAAAAGAATAATCCAAATGATGAAGTTATAACTTTAGATTTATATAAAGAACATATAGATTTCTTAAGAGAAGAAGATATAAGCGTAGTATTTGGACCTAAAAATGAAGAGAGTAAAAATCATAAGGTGTTAAAATATGCATATCAATTTAAGGACGTAGATAAATATGTTGTAGCAGCTCCAATGTGGAATTTAAGTATTCCAGCAATATTAAAAGCTTATATAGATTATGTAAGTGTATCAGGAATAACATTTAAGTATACTCCTGAAGGGCCAGTTGGATTATGTGAAGGCAAGAAGGCTGTTTTTGTATCATCTAGAGGTGGGGATTATTCAAATGATGTTACTTCAAATTTTGAAATGGGAGAAAGATATTTAAAAACTATTTTTGCTTTCTTTGGGATAAAAGACTTCCAAAGCATAGTAGCAGAAAAAGTAGATGTTCAAGGTATAGATGTAGATGGAATTTTAAAGGAAACTAAAGATAAAGCAGATAGATTAGCAAAAGAATTTTAATACTAAAAAATTTAATATAAAATGAAGAGGATTCGTATCTTTAATGATTTTTAATCATAGAGATATGAATCCTCTCTTATTATGTAAACATTAAATATAATTCTAGTGAAGTATATTTATAAATAAGGTTATTATAGTTGAGTTTACGAAGTCTATAAATAAGCATCCAACAATCGGTACTGTAAAATAAGCATTGGGTGCAAATCCAAACTTACTTGTCAATGCATCCATATTTGCAATAGCGTTAGGAGTGGCACCCATACCGAATCCACAAATTCCAGATGCAAAAACAGCCGCCTCATAGTCTTTCCCCATAACTCTAAAGGTTATGTAATAAGCAAATAACCCCATAAGGATAGTTTGACCAATTAGCATTACAATCATAGGCAGTGCTAGATCAAAAAGTTCCCATAATTTTAATCCCATTAGAGCCATAGATAAGAAGAATGATAAACTAATACCACCAATTACTTCAATTTCTTTATCTTCAATAGATATGTTTTTAATATCACATAAGTTTCTTATTATAGCTGCTGCTAACATTGCACCTATATATGATGGGAAAGTAATTCCTAAATCTTGAATAAATCCTGAAATTATTGAACCAACTCCCATAGCAATAAATATTAAAGAGACACCTTTCATAAGCTTTTTGTTGCAAAGAATAGCTTTATTATCTTCATGAAAATCACTAATTGGTATAGAGTTATCAATTGATTGTTTTGGTGTCTCAAGTTTATTCCTTTCAATTAAATTCTTAGCAATAATACCGCCTATTAAGCTACCCATAACTAATCCAAAAGTTGCAGATGCAAATGATACAGTAGTTGCACCTTTAATTCCCATTGCCTCTAAAAGTGGACCAAAAGAACCAGAAGTTCCGTGACCACCAATCATAGGAATGGATGCAGTACAAAGACCTAGTAGTGGATCAAGATTAAATATAGATGCTAAGGATGCACCTAAAATGTTTTGAGATATTACTAATAAGGTTGATATTATTAAGAAAATTACAACGTTTATACCACCTTTTTTTAGTACCTTAAGACTAGCTGTAAAACCTATACTAGTGAAGAATGCAGTCATAAAAATACTTTGTAGTGTAGTATCAAGTGTTATAGTTGCAATGTTAGTAAGTTTTAAAATAAGAACTAATATTGCAAAAATTAGACCACCTATTACTGGTGATGGTATACAGTATTTAGATAAAACTGATATTCTATTTTTAAAATATTGCCCCATATAAAATACCAGTGTGGCTAAAGCCATCGTTTGAAATATATCAAATTTTAATTCCATATGTTTTGCCCCCTTTTTTAGAATATATTTAATAATCATTCAAAATGCAATGAATATTAATAAATATTTTTTTATATATGAAATCTTTTAATGATAATTTTACAATATTTTTAGTTGAATTAAAAGATTTTTAACAAAAATTAAACAGTAGGGAAAATATTACAAAATTAAATGATATTAATGAATAAAATACAAAAGAAAATAAAAAAGATCTATATAGTTAATATAAAAATAACTATATAGATCTAAATATTCTAGT
The DNA here is from genome assembly GCA_040144665.1 of Clostridium perfringens. Classification (GTDB taxonomy): domain Bacteria; phylum Bacillota; class Clostridia; order Clostridiales; family Clostridiaceae; genus Clostridium; species Clostridium perfringens_A. The sequence continues at coordinate 9,077 of JBBVGE010000132.1, read as the reverse complement.
GGTTGTAAATTAACTTTATAGAATAATTTAACGTAATATATTTATAAATAGTGTAATTACGGCTGAATTTACAAAATCTATAAATAAACATCCGACAATTGGGACTACAAAGTAAGGCGTTGCAGCAAAGCCAAATTTATTTGTTAATGCATCCATGTTTGCTACAGCATTAGGAGTAGCACCCATTCCAAATCCACAATTTGCAGATGCAAACACTGCAGCTTCGTAATCTTTGCCCATAACTTTAAATGTTATAAAGTAAGTAAATAATCCCATAAGTAACATTTGACCAATTAGCATAACTACCATAGGGCCTGCTAAATCAAAAAGTTCCCATAGCTTTAATCCCATTAGAGCCATTGATAAGAAGAAGGAAAGACTTATACTACCTATAACTTCTATCTCTTTTTCTTCAAGCTTAACACTTTTAATGTCACAAATATTTCTTATAATAGCAGCTGCTATCATAGCGCCTATATATGATGGGAAAGTAAGTCCTAAGTCTTGAATAAATCCAGAGATTATTGAGCCTATTCCCATAGCAATAAATATCCATGAAACACCTTTCATAAGTCTTTTATTACAAAGAAGTGCTTTATTATCTTCATGAAAATCACTTACTGGTATAAAGCTATCATGAGATTCTTTTGGAGTTTTAAGTTTCTTTCTTTCAATTAAATTCTTAGCAACAAATCCGCCGATTAAGCTACCCATAACTAGTCCAAAAGTTGCAGATGCAAAAGATACTGTAGTTGCACCAGATACACCCATCTCTTCTAAAAGAGGACCAAATGAACCAGCAGTTCCATGTCCTCCAATCATAGGAATAGAGCCTGTACAAAGTCCTAGTAATGGATCTAAATTAAATAATTTTGCAAGGGATGCACCCAATGCATTTTGTGATATTACTAGAAGTATAGAAAGGAACAGAAATATTATTACGTTAAGTCCACCCTTTTTAAGTATCTTAAGACTAGCAGTAAATCCAACGCTAGTAAAAAATGCAGTCATAAATAAGTTTTGAAGTGTAGTATCTAAATTTATTGTTGCAATATTAGTTATTCTTAAAATGAGAACTATTATTGCAAATAAAAGACCTCCTATAACAGGAGCTGGTATACAATATTTTGATAAAAATTTAATTTTACTTTTTAAAAACTTTCCTAAATAAAAAACTATAGTAGCTAATGCCATTGTTTGAAATATATCAAATTTTAATTCCAATTACGTTCCTCCTTTGTTATTAGAAATTAAATGCAAATTTTAAACTATATATTAATAATTTTACTATATTTTTAATAAAAATTAAAGCAATTGTGAAAAAATGAGAAATTTATTATTTTAAAGAATATAAATTCTTTTATAATAATTAAAATTGTATAAAGAAAAAGAATTAAATAAAAGATAAAAGACCAACAAAAATGTTGATCTTTAAGTAAAGATTATATTAATAGTATAAATTATACTATTTTAGTAGTCCAGTCTTCACAGTTCCAAATTTCTGTAACTATATCTCTATAGAATTCAGGTTCGTGTGATACTAGAAGTATTGATCCTTTATATTCTTTTAAAGCTCTCTTAAGTTCATCTTTTGCATCTACATCTAAATGATTAGTAGGCTCATCGAAGATAAGAATATTAGTTTCAGTATTTAGTATTTTACAAAGTCTAACCTTTGCAGCTTCTCCTCCAGATAAAACTCTTATCTTAGATTCAAGTTGTTTAGTAGTAAGTCCACATTTAGCAAGTGCAGCTCTTATCTCATATTGAGTTTTGCTTGGGAATTCATTCCAAACTTCTTCTATACAGGTATTATTATTTTCTTCTCTATCTTCTTGTTCAAAATACCCTATATTTTGATAGTCTCCAAGCATAACTTCACCAGATAGGGGCTTAACTTTTCCAAGCAAGCTTTTAAGAAGAGTAGACTTACCAAGACCATTTGCACCAACTAAAGCTATTTTTTGACCTCTTTCCATATAAAGATTAAGTGGTTTTGTAAGAGGTTCATTATATCCAATTACTAAATCCTTAGTTTCAAAAATAGTTTTTCCTGATGTTCTTGAGTATTTAAAATCAAATTCAGGTTTTGGCTTTTCTTTTGAAAGTTCAATTCTATCCATCTTATCTAATTTTTTTTGTCTTGATTTTGCCATACCAGTTGTTGCAACATTTGCCTTGTTTCTAGCAACGAAATCCTCAAGTCTTGCTATTTCTTTTTGTTGCTTTTCATAAGCTATTTCAAGCCTTTTTTTATTTTCTTCATGTTTTCTTTTAAATTCATAATAGTCACCAACATATCTTGTAAGTTTTCGTTCTTCAACATGATATATTAAGTTAATAACATCATTTAAGAATGGAATATCGTGAGAGATAAGTATAAATGCATTTTCATAGCTTTGTAAATATCTCTTAAGCCATTCTATATGTTCTTCATCTAGGTAGTTAGTAGGCTCATCTAAAAGTAATATATCAGGATTTTCTAAAAGAAGTTTTCCAAGTAATATTTTAGTTCTTTGACCACCTGATAAATCATCTACATCTTTATCAAGCCCTAAATCTAATAGACCAAGACCTTTTGCAACTTCATCAACTTTTGCATCTATCATATAAAAACCATTGTTATCAAGCATATCTTGAATAACAGCAGTTCTTTCAAGCATCTTATTTAGTTCATCTTCTGAAACCTCACCCATTTTTTCGTAAAGTGAATTCATTTCAGCTTCTAAGTCAAATAGATATCTAAAAGCTTCTCTTAAGGCATCTCTAATAGAAGTGCCTTTATTTAAAACGGCATGTTGGTCCATATATCCAACACGTACATTATTTGACCAAATAACTTTTCCCTCATCAGGCATAAGCTTACCTGTGATTATATTCATAAATGTAGACTTACCTTCACCATTTGCACCAATAAGTCCAACATGTTCTCCTTTTAAAAGTCTAAAAGAAACCTCTTCAAAAATAGCTCTATCACCAAATCCATGGTTCATCTCTTTAACAGTAACTATACTCATTTCATCCTCCTAAAAATATATTGCTAACAATAAGTTTAATAGCACTATTATATTTTGTAAAGGAAAAGTGTACAATATTAATGGCTTTTAAAATTTAAAAAAATAATGTAGAATATAATAATGAAGAAAATACCACCTAGAGGTATAAGGAGGATGTTCTAAAATGGAAAATGACAAAGATATATTGATTTTTGATGAGCATAATGAAAAGCTTAGAAAAGATATAATGAATAGACTAAGAAGGATCGAGGGGCAAGTAAAAGGCATACAAGGAATGATGGAGAAAAATGCTTGCTGTGGTGATGTTCTTGTTCAAGTTGCAGCAATAAGATCAGCAATAAATAATGTTGGTGGTTTAATTATAGAAAATTATGCGATAAATTGTTTAGGATTTGAAGAAGGGTCAGAGGAGCAAAAGAAGGTTCAAGTATTAGTTAAAAAGATAAATAACTTTGTAAAGTAAGGTATATGAGGAGTAATAGGGATGAATAATGTTATAAATGTAATTATTCTAATTATAGGATTTATTCTTTTAATAAAAGGAGCAGATATTTTTGTTGATGGATCATCAAAGATAGCAAAAAAGATAGGAATACCATCAGTTATAGTTGGACTTACAATTGTTTCACTTGGAACAAGTGCACCTGAACTTGCAGTAAGTTCTATATCAGCTATTCAAGGTAATAATGGAATTGCAATAGGTAATGTTTTAGGATCAAATATATTCAACACATTAGTTGTGCTTGGAGGTACAGCTATTGCAATGCCACTTATAATTAAAAAGAGAATTGTAAATAGAGATTTTTTCGTTAATATATTAGTTGCAATAATACTTTATGTAATTGCTTTTGGAATTAGTTTTAATGGAAAAGATGGGTTAATATCAAGAATAGACGGATTAATATTATTATCATTATGTATAATTTATACTATAGTATTAATAAAAAGTGCTATTAAAGACAAAGATTCTAAAGAGAAAAGTGTGGAATCAAAGTTAGCTATTGATAATATAAAAATAGGAACTAATATTATAAAAATTATAATTGGAATAATTGGAATTGTACTTGGAGGAAAGTTAGTAGTTGATTCAGCTACTAATATAGCATATTCTATAGGGATGAGTGAGAAGTTAGTTGGGCTTACAATAGTAGCAGTTGGAACTTCTCTTCCAGAACTTGTAACATCTATAGTTGCAGCTCTTAAAGGGGAAACTGAAATTGCAATAGGAAATGTACTTGGGTCTAATATATTTAATATATTACTTATACTAGGATTATCATCAACTATTAATCCAATAGTTGTAACAGGAAATCTGTATATTGACTTACTATTCTTAATAGTAGTAACTATAATTATAGGAATTATAATATTCTTTAATAAAAGTAAAGAAATAAAGAAACTAAGTAGGCTAGAAGGAACAATTTTAATACTTTTATATGTTGTTTATCTTTCATATATTATAATGAGAAATTAATAAAAAGAGCTTATATTAATGTAGGCTCTTTTTGTTTATAAAAATATAGCTTATGTAAGAAGTAGCAAACTTATCATACTTAGCGAAAAACGAAGTAATAAAATACATCATTATAATAAAGATAAAATTTTAAAATAGTATTTTTTATTAATAGATATGAAAGGTAATGATAATAATATTTATAAGAAAAAAATATTAAAGATATTATAAATTACTAGTTATTCTAGGAAAGAAGGTGTATGGAATGAAAGGATATTATTTAATGCCTCACCCGCCAATTATGATACCAGAAGTAGGGAAGGGGAAAGAAGAAGAGATAAGGAAAACTATTAAGTCTTGTGAAATTATAGGGAAAGAGATAAAACATAACAATATTGAAACCATAATTGTAATAACACCACATGGGAATGTATTTAGAGATGGAGTATGTATAGTAGATGATTATAATATAGAGGGTGATTTAAGTAGGTTTGGAGCAAGTGATGTATACTATGATTTAAAGATTGATAGAGATATTACTAAAAGAATTTTAGAATACTGTAATGAAGAGGAAATTCCAATAATTAATTTAAATAAAGATAAAGCTAACTTATATAATGTAAAAGTAGAACTTGATCATGGAGCGCTAATACCACTTTATAATATTTTAAAACATAAGGAGTATAAAATAGTTCATATAACATATGGGATTCTAGCACCTATTGAATTATATAAATTTGGAATGCAAATAAAAAAGGTAGTAGAAGAAATTGGAGAGAATGTTGCATTTATAGCATCAGGAGATTTGTCACATAGACTAAGTGAAGAGAGTCCATATAACTATAGCCCATATGGAGAAAAATTTGATAGAGAGTTAATAAGTATATTAGCGAGTGGAAACATAGCGGGGTTATTTAAGATAGATAAAAAGTTAATTTTAGAAGCTGGAGAATGTGGATTAAGATCTCTTTATGTATTAGCAGGTGCATTAGATGGATTGAAAGTTAAAGGAGATTTGTTAAGCTATGAAGCACCTTTTGGTGTGGGATATGCTGTTATGAATTTTGAGGTAGAGAATGGGAAATCGTTATACAATGATTTAATCTTTGAGAAAGAAGAAAGACACAGAAGAAGAAAAATAGAAGGAAATCCTTATACAAAGCTTGCTAGGTTGAACATAGAAAACTTCTTTAATACTAGATCTTCTATAAGATATAAAGATATAAAAGATGAGGAATTATTAAAAAATAGAAGTGGTGTATTTGTATCTTTAAAGATAAATGGAGAGTTAAGAGGATGTATAGGAACAATAAAGTCTACAACAGAATGTATAGGTAATGAAATTATAAAAAATTCATTAAGTGCTGCATTTAATGATCCAAGATTTTCAGAACTTAGAAAAGAGGAATTGTTAGAATGTGATATATCTGTAGATATACTGCATGAAAGTGAAATCTGTAAAAAGGAAGATTTAGATCCTAAGATATATGGTGTTATAGTTCAAAATGAAGAGAATATGGGATTGCTATTACCTAATTTAGATGCCATAGAAGATGCAGATACACAAGTTTCCATAGCTCTTCAAAAAGGAAATATATCTCCTTTCGAAAACTATATATTAAAAAGATTCAAGGTAGATAGATTTGAGGAGGTAGATTAAAGTAGTGAAAGAAGCTCGATTCTATAATATGGAAGAAGGGAAGATAAGGTGTAATTTATGCCCTCATAGATGCTTAATTGAAGATGGCCATTTTGGAATATGTGGAGTAAGGAAAAGTAGTTCAGTATGTGGTGAACTTAAACTATACACAATAAATTATGGTAAAATAACGAGTATATCTATGGATAGAATAGAAAAGAAACCATTATATGAATTCTACAAAGGGAGTAAAATATTATCTATTGGATCATTTGGATGCAACTTTAAATGTTCATTTTGCCAAAACTATTCTATTTCTCAATACATGCCTAAATCAGAGAATATGACAGTGGAAGAGGTCTCAGAACTTGTATGTTCAATGGCTGATAATTTAGGAGTAGCATTTACTTATAATGAACCTAGTATTTTTTATGAATTTATATACGATGTTTCAAAAAGAGTAAAGGAATTAAGGAGAGATAAAAAAATAGTTCGCGTAACTAATGGATATATAAACAAAGAGCCCTTTAAAGAATTAGCGCCATTTATTGATGCAATGAATATTGATTTAAAAGGAGATAATAATTACTACAATAAATTATGCAAAGGACGTATAGAGCCTGTTAAAGATATTATAAATATAGCTAACAAAAGTAAAATACATATTGAGATTACTACACTCCTAGTTACAGGAGAAAATACAAATAATAATTTTATAGAAGAATTAGGAAACTTTATAGAAAGTATAGATGTAAATATACCTCTTCATTTATCAAGATATTTCCCAAATTATAAAATGACAAAAGAAATGACATCATTAGAAGAAATGAAAAATGCATATAAGCTACTTAAAGGTAAGGTCAAAAATATATATTTAGGTAATATTACTGAAGAAGAAGAGAAATATATACGGAATATATGATATTTTAGAGTTTTAAAGATGGTCTATAGATTTAAAAAAATCTATGGGCCATTTTTTCAAATTCTGATAAATAATCAACGTCAATTGAAATAGAGTTAGTTGCAAGTAAGACAGCATATCCGTGAACAAGGCTCCACATATACAAAATAATAGTTATGTAGTTTTCAGGTTCTATATTTGAATCAAATAAATATTTTAATGCTGCATTTTTAAATATGTTAAAGGCATCAGCTTTAGGAGTATTATTCGAAGTATTTATAGGTGAATTAACCACATTAGTACTCAGAGAAATAGGAGATAAACTTTCATTTAAAAAAAGAAATTTTAAATAGTCAGGATTATCTACCATAAATTTCACATATTCTCTTCCAAGAGCTATCATAAGATCTTTTGAATCTCCTTTAAAAGTTTCTGATACAGTTTTTAAAGAATTGTAAAATTTAGATGTTACAGTTTCTAAAATAGAATTTATTAAATCTTCTTTATTTTTAAAATGTTTGTAAGGAGCACTATGACTAACATTACAAAGAGAGGCAACTTTTCGTAATGAAAATCCATCTATGCCTTTTGTATTTAATAGCTTTAATCCATTATGTATTAAAGATTCTCTCAAGTCACCATGGTGATATTTATCTATTGATGGTTCTTTCATATATATCAGTCCTTTTAAAATAATAATTTTTATAATTATAGCATAAATAAGTTGACAATGTAAACATGAAAACATATAATGGGAATAAGTTGACAGTGTAAACATAGATAATATAAAGGAGGATAGAGGAGATATGAAAGTTTTAATTATAATTGATAAAGAAAATAAGGATAAAAATTTAAGATACCAAGTTATGAGATTTTTAAAAGAAGAATTATTAAGTACAGAAAAATTAAAGGTAATTGATCTAAATGAGTATGATTTAAAAAATTGTATTGGGTGTTTTGGGTGTTGGGTTAAAACTCCAGGATTATGTGTCATAAGGGATAAAAGTGAAGAGATAAATAGAGAATTTATTAATTCAGATTTTGTAATATATGTTGGAAGAATAACATATGGGTCATATTCAGTTACATTAAAAAGAAGTTTAGATAGACTTATACCAAATATATCTCCATTTTTTAAGATAATAAATAATGAAGTTCATCATAAACCTAGATATAAAAAGTACCCAGAGTTAATACATGTTGGATATTGCAGTAATATAACAGAAGATGAAAGAGATACATTTAAAAATTTAGTGAAGGCTAATACAGTAAATCTTCAAAAAGATAAATCAGATACATTTATTATAGATAGTGTAGAAGATATAGAATATTCTTTAAAAAATATAATAAATATTATACTTAAGGGAGATATAAAATGAAAAATATAGTTTTTATTAATGGAAGTCCTAAAGTAAAAAAAAGCGGGAGTGAATATTTCTTAGAGAGGATAGAAAGTCAATTAAATCTATCAAATAATAATATTAAAATATTAAAGATTAATATAAAAGATAGAAGTAATAAGAAAGAGAGTTTTAAATTAATAAAAGATAGTGATGTAATTGTAATTGCATCTCCATTATATGTAGATACTCTTCCTTCTACAGTCATAGAATATTTAGAAGAATTTCATGATTGGGTTAATATGAATGGGTATGAAGTAAATAAAATAAATTTATATGGAGTATTAAACTGCGGTTTTTATGAAGGGGAACAAACAAAAATTGCAATAAGAGTTTTAAAAAATTATTGTAATTCTTTGGGTATTAAATGGTATGGTGGAGTAGGAATAGGAGCTGGGGAGTTTTTTAGTGGATCACCTAATATACCTTGGCAAGCAAAGATAAAAGAAGATGCAAGATTAGCTTTAGATAGTATCAAAGACAGCATTTTAAAAAAAGAGTATATTAAGAAAGATATGTTTGTTACAGCAAAATTAAATAAGAGGATATTTTTACTTGCTGGAAGTTATGGATGGATTTATCAAGGAATAAAAAATCGAGTAGGTATAAGAAGTCTATGGAATAAACCACATATAAAATAGAAGAGTAATATATTACTCTTCTATTT
>JBBVGE010000131.1:0-447 GCA_040144665.1 Clostridium perfringens | reverse complement strand
TACTGGAGTGGTATTGTTGATGAGAATGACCTTTGCTTCTTAGGAGGATTCCCTGGCCCATTAAAGAAAGTTACAGGAATCTGGGCAGAGGAATTAGATGCACTTTATGATGAAGATGTAAACTATGTTTCTATTGAAGAGGGAAATAGTTTAGGAATGAAAGGTGAATATGAAGCTAGAATATTCTGTGACTTAATTCACTCAGAAGGAGCTGAAGTTCTTGCAACATACAAAACAGACTTCTACAAAGGAATGCCAGCTTTAACTTGCAACAACTTTGGAGAGGGACAAGCTTACTATATAGCATTTAGAAATAATGATGAGTTCTTATCAGATTTCTACTCAAGCTTAGCTAAGAAGTTAACTTTAAAGAGAGCTATAGAAATTGATTTACCAAAGGGAGTTAACGCTCAAGTTCGTATGGATGAAAAGAACGAGTTTGTATTC
>JBBVGE010000130.1:0-246 GCA_040144665.1 Clostridium perfringens | reverse complement strand
AAGAAAAGAATATTTGAAATTGCAATGGATGAAGCAAAAGGACAAGTTAAATTAATAGCTCAAGTAGGGTCAGTAAACTTAAAAGAAGCAGTAGAACTTGCAAAGTTTGCAACAGAGCTTGGATATGATTCATTATCAGCAGTTACACCATTCTACTATAAATTTGATTTTAATGAGATAAAACATTACTATGAAACAATAATAAATTCAGTAGATAATAAAATGATTATTTATTCAATTCCATTC
>JBBVGE010000129.1:0-237 GCA_040144665.1 Clostridium perfringens | reverse complement strand
CATTATCTAAAAGATCACATACTAAATCCTCCATCTTGCTTTCTCCAATACCAAAAACTCTTAAAATCTTAGATACTAAAACACTATCAGTAAATTTACTTAAGTATGGTACTACATGATTTGTAAACATTGGCTCCATTTCCCTTGGTGGTCCTGGTAGAAGTATTATTCTCTTATTATTTTCCCCTTCTAAAATAGCTCCTGGAGCTGTTCCATTAGGGTTTGGAAGTATTATGG
>JBBVGE010000128.1:0-23681 GCA_040144665.1 Clostridium perfringens | reverse complement strand
AAGAAAAGATTCAAAATTTTGAATCTTTTCTTCGTAATCAAGAATTTTTTTTATACAAAAATACATATATTAAGAAAAATAGTTTAGGAGGAATATATTATGAAGTTTAAAGATTTACCAAAGATTGAGTTGCATTGTCATTTAGATGGATGCTTAAGAGTAGATACTGTTTTAGATATTATAAAAAAAGAAAAAATAGATATAGAAATTAAAGATTATGAGGAAATGAAGAAGATATTAGTTGTTCCAGATGATTGCTCTTCATTAGATGAGTACTTAAAAAGATTTGATTTGCCAGTAAAGTTAATGCAAAGTAGAGAAAACCTTAAAAGAATTGCTTATGAATTAATTGAAGATGTAAGTAAGGAAAATGTTAAATATATAGAAATTAGATTTGCTCCACTTTTCCATAAAGAAAAAGGAATGAAGGTTCCAGAAATTATAGAAAGTGTTCTTGAAGGATTAAATGAAGGGGAAAGAGATTTTGGAGTTAAAAGTAACCTTATCTTAAGCCTTTTAAGACATATGCCTGTAGATTCAGTTTATGAGGTTATAGAAGGTGGACGTGAATTTATAGGAAAAGGTGTTGTTGCTTTAGATCTTGCAGGAGGGGAAATGGAAGGCTTTGCTAAAGCGTTTGAAGAACCATTTAAACTTGGAAGAAAGTATGGATATAGAGTTACAATACATGCTGGAGAAACAGGATTTTCAAGAAATGTAAAGGAGGCAATAGAACTTTTAGGAGCTGAAAGAATAGGACATGCAGTAGCAATTGAGAATGATAAAGAAGTATATGAATTAGTTAGAAAAAATAATGTGACTTTAGAAATGTGCCCTAAGAGTAATATTCAAACTAAAGCAGTAAAAAGCTATGAGGTGCATCCTATAAAAAAATTCTTAGATGACAATATAAATGTTAACTTAAGCACTGACAATAGAACAGTATCTAACATAACTTTAACAGAAGAATGTAATAAGATAGATGAGATACATTCACTAAGTAAAGATGATTTTAGAAAGATATATCTAAATAGTGTAGAAGGTGCTTTTTGCGATAGAGATACGAAAGAATGGCTATTAAAAGAAATATCATAAACTTTAAAGAGAGGTGATTAAATCATCTCTTTTTATTTTGACTTTAAGTCTGTTGAGCACTTTATAGTGCGAAATAAAAAACCACCTGCTATGCGGGTGGCGCGATGTGTTTTACAAAGAAACTCATTATCCTTAAAATAGAAGTTGTTCAAGCCGCTATTTTAGAAAGGATGATGAGTTCTATGAATAAAAGTTTAGCACACACAAGATGGATGTGCAAATATCATATAATATTTACTCCAAAATATAGAAGGAAAATAATCTATAACAAGTATAAGGCTAGTATTAGAGATATATTGAAAGATTTATGTAAATATAAAGGAGGTGAAATTATCGAAGGGCATCTCATGCCTGATCATGTTCATATGTTAGTTTCAATACCACCTAAAATAAGTGTTTCAAGTTTTATGGGATACTTAAAAGGAAAAAGTGCACTTATGATATTTGAAAGACATGCAAATTTAAAATATAAATTTGGAAATAGACATTTTTGGTCAGAAGGATATTATGTTAGTACAGTTGGATTAAATGAAGCAACAATAAAAAAATATATACAAAATCAAGAAAAAGAAGATTTAATGAAAGATAAAGTGAGTGCAAAAGAATACGAAGACCCTTTTAAGGGTAGCGTTTAAGCCATGACCCATTAATGGGTTTGCAAAAGTGATAATAGCAAAGTGGCTTGAATGAAATGAAAGCCAGCGCCTTTAGACGCTGGCTAAAAAAAGAGGCTTACAGCCTCAGACCAAGCCACCCGTTTTACGGGTGGTTATGACTTTTATAGAAATTGATTATTGAAATACATATCCAAATAATGTAAAATTATAATATAAATGGAAATAAAAGGGAGAGATGATATGAAAAACAATGTAGGTGATGAAAAAAATAATGGAAAAGGTAAAGAGGAAGAAGTTATTATGTATAATCATGAGGATGAAGTTATAGATGATGATTATATAGAAGATGCTGAAGAAGAGGTAGAATTAAATATTAGTAAAGGTAGTAAGAACATAATAATTGCTATAATAGTAACAATTGTAGTATCATTTCCTTTAGGATTATTGTTATATGAATATAACAATAGAGAAAGTGGAAATATAAAGAATGTAAGTGTTAAAGGTCAAAAAATTAGTACTTCAGATAATAGTAATGAAGAAGTAGGTGTTAAAAAGATAGATAATATAGATAAAATATATGATGAAGTTCATAAGATGTCTAATTCATTAATAATTGCAGAAGATAGTCAAATCTGGGGAGAAGAGAAGATAACTAGAAAAAGAATAAACGAAGTCTTAGAATTTGTAGAAGGTATAGATGAATTTCTAGCTGTAGAAATAAAGAAATGGGACAAGCTGGATTTTAATAATGCAGTTGAAGTTCATAATTATGTATGGGAAAAGCTTGGTGGGAATGTAGGGAAAGCTATAGATTTAAATAACGAAGGCATAAGCAAAACTATAACAGAAATTGATAATCAAGAATAATATTATAAAAAGCCTATCTAAGATTTTTTAGATAGGCTTTTTTATTTAATTATATATCTGTATTTAAATTTACAAATCTACTTAAGAATTGCTTAGTTCTATCATTTTTAGGTGATTTAAATATTTCAGAAGGAGTTCCTTCTTCAACAACAACACCATCTGACATAAATATTATTCTATCACCAACATCTCTAGCAAAAGACATTTCATGAGTAACTATAATCATAGTTCTATGTTCTTTTGCAAGGTTTTTAATAACATTTAAAACTTCAGTTACAAGTTCTGGATCAAGTGCTGAAGTTGGCTCGTCAAAAAGAATTACATTTGGATTTATTGCCATAGCACGAGCAATACTAACTCTTTGCTTTTGACCTCCTGATAAAGTTCCAGGATAAACATCCTTTTTATCTTCCATACCAACTTTTTTTAATGCATCTAAAGCAACTTTTATTGCTTCATCTTTATTCAATTTTTTTACAATAAGTAAAGCTTCAGTTACATTTTGAAGAACTGTTTTATTATTAAATAAATTGTAATGCTGAAAAACCATTGCTGATTGTTTTCTTAAATTAGATATATCTTTTTTTGATACCTTCTCTACATTTATGCTAACATCACCAATTGAGATTTCTCCGCTATCTGGTTCTTCTAAGTAATTTAAACATCTTAAGAAAGTTGATTTACCAGAACCTGATGGACCAAGTATAACAACAACCTCTCCAGTTTTTACTTCTAAATTAATATCCTTTAATACTTCTAATTTTTTAAAGTTTTTCTTTAAGCCTGTTACTTTTATCATTCCATTCACCCCTTAATATACTGAAAGTTTTCTTTCTAAAATTCTTTGTAGGTAATTAAAGAATTCTATTATAATCCAGTACATAATAGCTACAACAATATAACTTTCAAAGAATTTGTAGCTTGCAGAAGCTTCCATTTGAGCCTTTGCAAGAAGTTCTACAACACCTAATGTAAAAGCAAGAGATGACCCTTTAACAGTATCTACAAATATATTACCAAGAGGTGGTATAGCTATTCTAAATGCTTGTGGAAGAATGATTCTTCTAAGACCTTGACCTCTTGTCATACCGACTGAAAGGCAAGCTTCCATTTGACCTTTATCTATAGCATTTATTGACGATCTAAGTATTTCGGCAATATATGCTGAAGCATTTAATCCAAGACCTATAAGAGCTGCTGTATAAGCACTCATGTTTTCAAGTCCAGGTATTACTTGAGGAACACCAAAATACAATAAGAATAATTGAACTAAAAGAGGTGTGCCTCTAAAGAATGAAATATAAACTTCAGCTATTTGCTTTAAAATAGGTAATTTATAAATTCTTATTATCGAAAGAACTATACCTATTATAAGCCCTATTATCATACCAAATATTGAAAGAGATAGTGTTGTTTTAACAGCTGTAAGTAACATAGGTATTAGTTTTAATGAATACATAAAATCAAAAGATAGTGATTTATTGTTACTTCCTACAGTGGCATTTGTACTACCTTCATTATTATTTGGAACAGTTACATTCATTCCAAGCCATTTTTCAGATATGGATTTTAATGTACCATCATTTTGCATATCATTTAAAACACTATTTACTTGTTTAACAAAATCTTTATTTTCCTTAGTTTTTCTAAAAGGATATGCATTTTCTATTTTATCGATAGGAGATCCTGCAAGTTGCAGTGCTAAATTCTTTTCTTTTATAGCAGCAAGAGCAGAAACTTTATCAATAACTACAGCATCTATTCTTCCAAGCAATAGTTCATTAAAAGCTGCATCTGTATTCTGATATGTAATAACTTGTATGTTTTTACCTTCACCTTTATCTTTAACTATTTTTTCATAGTTACTACCTAGGTCAACTCCAACTTTTTTACCGGATAGATCATTAAATGACTTTATTGAATCATTACCTTTTTTTACTATGATTTGAGCTCCACTATATACAGTTGGTTCAGTAAAGTAATATTTTTCTTTTCTTTCATCTGAAACAGATATTTGATTGGCTAATGTATCAACTTTACCACTTTCAAGCATTCCAAATAATCCACTAAAGGATGCTGTTTTAAATTCTACATTATATCCAAGACGTTTCCCTATATCATTCCAAACGTCAATTTCAAATCCACTAAGCTTACCGTTATCTGAAAAAGTAAATGGGTAATAAGATCCAGATGTTCCGATTGTTATAGTTTTTTTGTTATCATCTGTTGCTTGATTATTTTCTTTTGGTGCACACCCAACAAAAGCGAGAATAATTAATGCAAGAGATACAATAAGTAATAAAATTTTATTTTTCATCTTTTCCATTTGTAGTCCTCTTCTCATTATTAAAATATTATTATTTTTTGATTATATACAATTCCCATCGGAATTGTCAACAATTGTAGAGTTTAAATATATGTTAATAATTATGATTAGTAATTTAAAAAGAAGTTATGTGAATAATATTACTAATTATTTATTAAATATATAACTTATTTAATAAATAAAATTTCTAATTAAGAGTTATAATGTTTAATATAAATAGAGTTATTTAAGGGAGGATGGAACAATGAAAAAGTTAGATGGAAATATAATGCGAGATGATAAGGGAGAAATTTTAATTAAGTTAAATAGAAAATGCAATAATGTAGAGGTGTATTATAGTAGCAAATTAAATGGAAATGAAAAGTTTTTAAAGGATTTTAAAAATACTGATGAAATAAGTTTTATAGATCCAGATCCATATAATAGAACTTTTTATAAAATTAAAAATGATGATAGTGAAATAATATTAGCTGAAAGAATAGTTCCTCTTAAAAGTTTTTCAAATTTTAGGGATTTGGGTGGTTATGATACTAAAGATGGAAGAAAAGTTAAATGGGGACTGTTTTATAGATCAGAAGATTTATTTAATTTAAAAGGTAGTGATTTAGAATACTTTAAAACTTTAGGTATTAAGTATGTATTAGATTATAGATCAAAGGAAGAAGTTGAGAAAAATCCTGATGTAGAAATTAAAGGTGTTAAAAATATAAATATATCAGCTATGAGAAATTTAGGAAATGATAACTTAGATATGGCAAGCTATGTAGAAGGAATCTTAAAAGGAAATAAAATGACAATAACTCCTGAAGAATTATTAATAGAAGGGTATAAGAGTATGCCATTGAATAATCCTGCATTTAAAGAGCTATTTAATCTTTTTAAAAATCCTAAAAATACAGCTATACTACAACATTGCACAGCAGGTAAAGATAGGACAGGTATTGGTTCAGCTTTAATATTACTTGCGCTTAATGTTCCAGAAGAGACTGTTATTTTAGATTATTTAGAAAGCAATAATAATAGAAAAGTAAGTAATGAAAAAGTTATGTCTATGTGTGCTCAGTATATTAAAGATGAAAAAACTAAGAGGTTAATAGAAGGAATCTTGGGTGTAAGTAGAGAATTTATAGAAGAAAGTTTAAGAATAATAAAAGCTAAGTATGATTCTTATGATGAATACTTTGAAAAAGAATATGGTTTAAATAAAGATATTTTAAAAAAATTAAGAAATGTATATCTATACTAAGTTATTATCAATAAATTTAAATTAAAAACTAATAGAAAAAATCACAAAATAGTGAACAATGTAACGAGAGTGTCAATTATATAGAAATTAAGTAAAGTAAAAGAGTATATTGTTACATACTAGATTATCTATATTATTTAAATTAATTTTTACACTACACTATGAGGTGGTATTTAGATTAATAATAAGGAGTTAATTTTTAGAGAAAATAAAAGCTTAAGCAAATTAGTTATGGATATTAATTTACATATTATATTAATAAATAATATGCAATATGATAAGCTAGTGTGTAGTTAAAGAGGTTTTGCTTATATGCAAAACCTCTTATAATTTTTTATTATTATAGTAAGAAATAAAGAATTTATTTAATTAAAGATAGAAAAATATTTTTGTATAAAAAAAGAAAATAAGGGGATAATGACCAATAAGGAGTGATGAAAATGAAAGGAAATAAGAAAATTTACTTTACTATTTTTATTGTAGCAATTATTGGTTTATTTTTTACTACTTACTATTTAGTTTCAGATAGTATAAGAAATAGAGATTTAAATAATCAAAGTGCAAGTTCTGCTGAGGAAACTGTAGCTAGTAAAGGCGAGAGAGCACTTAAAGAAGATCTTAAAGTATCATTTTATACAGGTGAAACTAGAGATAAAACCACTACAGTAAGTGCAATACTTAAAGAACTTAATATAGGAAAATATCTTACTGAAGAAATTCTTTCAAAATCAGTATTATCAAGTGGATATAAATTAGTTGATAAGTCCGATGATATGTTTGTATATAAAAGGGAAAAAGAAGATACATTAAAACCAAATACTTATTATATAGGTGAAAGTGATGGATATTTAGCTATATATAAAACAGATGATAAAGGTACTATAAAAAGAGAAAAAGTATATTCAGAAGATACACCTATAGATATGCTTAGGGATATTGATGTAAATAAGCTTAAAAACTATAAGTACTTTAATAGTACAAATCTTGAAGATGTTGAAAATAAAATAACAGAACTAATTACCTAAATACCTCTTAATTTAGTAATAAACTTTAGTTAAGACTAGAGTGGATTAGTCAAACTTTTAAGACCTAGCAATAAATTTTGCTGGGTCTTAAAATATTTTTAAAAATAATATGATTTGTTGAAAGATTTTAATTAAAATGATAAAGTAATAAGTAGACTTATATGGGAACATACTTTCACCTAAAGACAGGAAGGGGGAACCTTAGTGTACGAGTACATAAAAGGTAAATACGTAGGTATAATAAAGGATTATGTTGTTGTTGAAAACAATGGTATAGGATATAAGATATATTCTTCAGGTATTTCAATGGCTGGAATGCCATCTATTGGAGAAGAAGTTATGCTTTATTTAGAGCAAGTAGTTAGAGAAGATTTTATTGGATTATATGGTTTTTTATCTAAGGAAGAACTAAAAATGTTTAATATGCTACTTAGTATAAATGGTGTTGGGGCAAAAGCCGCATTATCACTTTTATCAATAAGTAAAATTAATAATTTAAAATATGCAATAATGACTAGTGATGATAAGCATTTGTGTAGAGCACCTGGAATAGGAAAGAAAACAGCAGGAAGAATCATATTAGAACTTAAAGATAAATTAAAGCCTGATGAATTCTTTGATGAAGATAGTGATGGTGGTCAAGGAATAGAGGCAAGTAATGATGATTATGGAATTAAGATTTCAGAAGTTCTTGGAGCACTTTTAGCTTTAGGATATAGTGAAAAAGAAGCTAATATGGCAATAAAAAATGTAAATAAAGACAGTACAGTAGAAGTTATGATAAAAGATTGTTTAAGAGTATTAATGGGTTAGGTGATTTAAAATATGGAAAGAATTATTACGCCAGATGAGCTTAATGAAGATTTTAATGGTGAGTTAAGCTTAAGACCTCAAAAAATAAGTGAGTATATTGGTCAAGATAAAGTAAAGGAAAGATTAGATATTTTTATAAAAGCAGCAAAAAATAGAGGTGAAGCGTTAGATCATGTTCTTTTATATGGGCCACCAGGTCTTGGTAAAACTACTCTAGCAAATATTATTGCAACAGAAATGGGTGGTAATTTAAAAATAACATCAGGACCAGCCATAGAAAGAGCTGGAGATTTAGCTGCAATTCTTACAACTCTTGAAGATAATGATGTTTTATTTATAGATGAAATTCATAGATTAAATAGAAATGTTGAGGAAATTCTTTATCCTGCTATGGAGGATTATGCCCTTGATATAGTTATTGGTAAAGGAGCAGCTGCTAAGTCGATAAGATTAGATCTTCCACAATTTACTTTAATAGGAGCAACAACAAGAATTGGAATGTTAACATCTCCTCTTAGAGATAGATTTGGAGTATTGTGCTCTATGGAATACTATACAGAAGAGCAATTAAAAGATATCATTGTAAGAAGTGCATTAGTTCTTGGATGCGCGATAACAGAAGAAGGTGCGGCAGAGATTGCAAGAAGATCAAGAGGGACTCCAAGAATTGCAAATAGACTTTTAAAAAGAGTTAGAGATTATTCAGAAGTAAAAGCAGATAATCTAGTAAGTTTTAAAGAATCAAAAGAAGCTTTAGAATTATTAGAAGTTGATAGTCAAGGTTTTGATAGAGTTGATAATAAAATATTAGAAGCTATAATTGATAATTTTAAAGGTGGACCTGTTGGTATAGAAACTCTTTCGTATTTTATAGGAGAAGAACTTGGAACTTTAGAAGATGTATATGAACCATATCTTCTTCAAAGAGGATTTATAGTAAGAACTCCAAGAGGGAGAGTTGCTACAGAAAAAGCTTATAAGCATTTAGGGAGAAAATTTGGTGTTGAGAATAAACGAGGAGAACAAAAAAGTTTTTTAAAATAGTAAGGGAGACGAAAGATATGAAAGTAAGCGATTTTGACTTTTATTTACCAGAGGAGTTAATAGCACAGCATCCGCTAGAAAAAAGAGATACATCAAGATTAATGGTTCTTGATAAAAATACTGGGAAAATAGAACATAAAATCTTTAAAGATATATTAGATTATTTAAAAGAAGGAGATACTTTAATCTTAAATAATACAAGAGTTATGCCGGCTAGACTTATAGGATCTAAGGAAGGTACTGGTGGTAAAATTGAATTTTTACTTCTTAAGAGAATAGAAGGAGATAAGTGGGAGTGCTTAGCAAAGCCAGGAAAGAGTGCGAAGCCAGGAAGAAGATTTGAATTTGGAGAAGGAAAACTTAAATGTGAAGTTTTAGAAGTTTTAGAAACTGGTAATAGAGTTATAGAATTTGAATATGAAGGTATATTTGAAGAGGTTCTAGATTCATTAGGAGAAATGCCACTTCCTCCATATATTCATGAAAGACTTGAAGATAGGGAAAGATATCAAACGGTATATTCAAAAGAAACAGGATCAGCAGCAGCACCAACAGCTGGATTGCATTTTACTGAGGAATTATTAAAGGAAATAGAAAGTAAGGGTGTAAATGTTGCATATCTTACTTTACATGTAGGGCTTGGTACATTTAGACCAGTTAAAGCTGAAACAATTGACGAACATGTTATGCATTCAGAATTCTATCAATTATCAAAAGAAACAGCAGATATCATAAATAATACAAAGAAAAATGGTGGAAGAGTAATATCCGTTGGAACAACATCAACTAGAACCCTAGAAACTATTGGTGATGAAAATGGAATGGTAAGAGAATGTAGTGGATGGACTGATATATTTATATATCCAGGATATAAGTTTAAAGTAGTGGATAATTTAATAACAAATTTCCATTTACCAGAGTCAACTTTAATAATGCTAGTATCTGCACTTGCAGGACAAGAGCATGTATTA
Organism: Clostridium perfringens; assembly: GCA_040144665.1. Taxonomy (GTDB): domain Bacteria; phylum Bacillota; class Clostridia; order Clostridiales; family Clostridiaceae; genus Clostridium; species Clostridium perfringens_A. The sequence continues at coordinate 13,677 of JBBVGE010000128.1, read as the reverse complement.
AATGCTTATAAAGAAGCAGTAGAAGAAAAATATAGGTTTTTCTCATTTGGAGATGCAATGTTTATAAAATAACATCTAAGAAAAATTTAAAGGAGTGAAATTTTTGAGTAAAAGATATACATTATTAAAAAAAGACGGTAATGCTAGAAGAGGTAGATTTGTTACACCTCATGGAACAATAGAAACACCTGTATTTATGAATGTTGGAACGCTAGCAGCTATTAAGGGTGCAGTTTCAAGTATGGATTTAAAAGATATAGGGTGTCAAGTAGAGCTTTCAAATACATATCATTTACATTTAAGACCATCAGATAAAGTTGTTAGAGAAATGGGAGGGCTACATGAGTTTATGAATTGGGATAGACCGATTCTTACTGATTCAGGTGGATTCCAAGTATTCTCATTATCAGGAATTAGAAAGATAAAAGAAGAAGGCGTTTACTTTAACTCTCATATAGATGGTAAAAAGATTTTCATGGGACCAGAAGAAAGCATGCAAATACAAAGTAATTTAGCTTCAACAATAGCAATGGCTTTCGATGAATGTATTGAAATACCTTCACCAAGAGAATATGTAGAAAAATCAGTTGCTAGAACTACAAGATGGCTTGAAAGATGTAAAGCTGAGATGGATAGATTAAATTCACTTCCAGATACTATAAATAAGGAACAAATGCTATTTGGAATAAACCAAGGTGCAACTTTTAAAGATATAAGAATTGAACATGCAAAGACAATTTCTAAAATGGATTTAGATGGATATGCAATAGGTGGGCTTGCGGTAGGAGAAACTCATGAAGAAATGTATGAAGTTATAGAAACTGTAGTTCCATATCTTCCGCAAGATAAGCCGATATATTTAATGGGAGTTGGAACTCCAGCTAATATATTAGAGGCTGTTGAAAGAGGTGTTGATTTCTTTGACTGCGTTCTTCCTGCAAGAAACGGAAGACATGGCCACGTGTTCACTAAAGATGGCAAAATAAATATAATGAACAAAAGATTTGAATTAGATAAAAATCCAATAGATGAAGGATGTCAATGTCCTACATGTAAAAATTATACAAGAGCATATATAAGACATTTATTCAAGGCTAAAGAAATGCTTGCTATGAGACTTTGTGTTCTTCATAACCTTTATTTCTATAATAAGCTTATGGAAGACATAAGAAAAGCTATAGATGAAGATAGATTTAAAGAATTTAAAGAACAAAAGCTTAAAGATTGGAATGTAAAGAAATAATTTGATGAATTAAACTCCATAAGATAAAAACTTTGTTGACAACAAAAAGAAATAAATGTAAACTCAGTTTAGGGAATAGTATTTAATTCCAATGAAGAATAATTTTAGCGCGAAAGGAAGTAGAACAATGGCAATTTTATATCAAATACTACCATTAGTATTAATATTTGGACTTTTCTTCTTTATGATAATCCTTCCAGAAAAGAAGAGAAAGAAACAATACGGCGAAATGATGAATGCATTACAAGTTAATGATGAAATAATGACAAGAGGCGGAATTGTTGGTAAAATAGTTCAAATGGATGAAGAACATGTAGTTATTGAAACTAGTTCAGATAGAACAAAGATTAAATTAGTAAGAAATTCAATAGCAAACAAGATATATAAAGAAGAAGCAAAAGCATAATATAAATATCCATCAGCATTGTTGATGGATATTTTTTTTGTGTTTAAATGATTTATTTAATTATATTTATTATAAAAATTATAATAAAATATACTTTTATAATAGATATGTAAGAAAAAGTATGTTGATTACGGAAGAACATGTGTATTAATCGACAAAAATTAATATAGAATACTTATTAAGAAAAACTTATAATGGTTACATAATGCTTTATTAAGGTAACTTATTATGATATAATAAAAATCGATTTACGAAGTAAAATACCAATAAATGTAAAGATACTATAGAAAAAATAGGATATTATAGCATTAAATTGGGAATTATAATATGAAGATTAATACTAAATGACGAAGGGGGATAAAGATGAAAGGAAAAGGAAAAAGCACATTTATTTTTACGCTTTGCACCCTAGCTATCATAATTCTTGCAGCTGTATGCTTCAGGGGTGTTAAGATAGGTGGATGGGAGGTTAAATCTTTCAACGACACAATAACAAAAGGGTTAGATTTACAAGGTGGAGTCTCTGTGCTGCTTGGAATTCAAGATGAAAACGTAAGTCATGAGGATTTACAGAAAACAAAGGATTTAATTCAGCTAAGGGTTAATAAACTTGGAGTAGCTGAAACAGTTGTTACTACAGAAGGTGATAATAGAATCAGAGTTGATATCCCAGGAGAATATAATTCTCAAGGAATAGTTGATTCTTTAAGTAAAACAGGAGATCTTACATTTAAGGCGCCAGATGGAACAGTTATTTTAACTGGTAAAGATGTTAAAAAGGCATCAGCAACAATTGATCAACAAACTAATAAACCAGTGGTTTCACTTGAGTTAAATGATGAAGGTACAAAGTTATTCTCAGAAGCTACACAAAAGTATTTAGGAAAACAAATTTCTATAAATATGGATAATCAGCAGCTTACAAATCCTACAGTTCAAAGTCAAATAACTAATGGAGAGGCTGTTATAACTGGAATGAGTAGTGTTGATGAAGCTAAAAATATTGCAGGACTTATAAATTCAGGAGCACTTCCAGTTTCAATAAAAGCTCTTTCACAACAAACTGTGGGAGCACAACTTGGAGCAACAGCATTACCAAATGCTATAAAAGCAGGTGTGATTGGAATATGCTTAATATTTGTATTTATGATTCTTTATTATAGAGTACCAGGAATTATTGCAAGTATAGCTTTAACACTATATACAACATTAGTACTTTTAGTATTTGTTGAAATAGGTGCAACTCTTACATTACCAGGTATAGCAGGTTTCTTACTTACTATTGGTATGGCAGTTGATGCGAATGTTCTTATATTTGAAAGAATCAGAGAGGAACTTAGAAATGGAGTATCGGTAAAAGCAGCTGTAAAGAGAGGTTTTGATAATGCTCTTTCATCAATTGTTGACTCAAATGTAACAACAATAATTGCAGCCTTAGTATTATACTTTGTTGGATCAGGTTCAGTTAAAGGATTTGCAATAACATTAATGATAGGTATAGTTGTAAGTTTATTTACAGCACTTATAGTTACTAAATTCTTAATGAATCAAGCATTAAATGCTGGCTTATTAAGTAAACCATCTCGTTTTAGAGTGAAAGTGAAAAGGGGGTAAAGCTATGCTAAAGATAATTGAACATGCAAAAATATGGATTGCTTTATCACTTATTGTTATAGTAGTTGGATTAGGCTTTATGTTTACAAGAGGCCTTAATTTTGGAATAGACTTTAAAGGTGGTACTCAAGTAGTATTTAACTTTGGTAAGGAATTTGATAAAGCAAAAGTAGATAATATTGTTAAAAAATATGCACCGGATGCTGTAACTAACACAGTGAATAATACAGAATATGAAATTAAGGCATCAGACTTAAGTAGTCAAAAGGTTAATGAAATATATGATGTATTTAAGAAGGATTTCAAAATAGGTGACAAGGCTATAGTTTCACAAAATGAAATAGGTGCATCAATAGGAAAAGAATTAACGCAAAAGGCATTTTTAGCACTAGGAATAGCGTTTGTTTGTATGCTTGTATATATAGCAATAAGATTTGAAATAAAGTTTGGTATAGCAGCATTAACTGCTCTATTCCATGATATATTAATTACACTAAGTGTGTATGCAATATTTAATATTTCAGTTAATTCACCATTTATAGCAGCTATACTTACTATTGTAGGTTACTCAATAAATGATACGATAGTAATTTTTGATAGAATAAGAGAGAATTCTAAGTTTATGAGAAGAACTTCTCCAACAGAAATTGCTGATAAGAGTTTAACACAAACTATGTCAAGATCAATTAACACTACACTTACTACATTAATTACAATAATAGCAGTTAACATTTTTGTTCCAACAGTTAGAGAGTTTTCATTCCCTCTTATAATTGGTATAGCTACAGGAGCTTATTCATCAATTTTTATAGCATCACCAATGTGGGTTTGGTTACAAAAAAAAGGAACAAAAAAGAAGGTAGTAGAAGCATAATTTACTGGTTACGACAGCAAAATATAAACCTTCAAAACTAAGTTTTGAGGGTTTTTTATTTTTTTTTCATAAATATTTGTCAAATGCCCTGTTTTAAATTATAATATTATTGTTTTCTAATTTTATGGAGGAGATAGTAAGTGATGCGTAAGTTTTGGGAGAGCATATATTGCCCTAATTACATAAGAGGATATAATCCCTTTATTTTAAAAGACATGAACAAGTCTATAGAGCGTCTTGTTACTGCTATTAATAATAGGGAGAAAATCATTATATATGGAACAAACACTGTTGATGGTATTTGTGCAATTGCTTCCTTAAGCTTAGTGCTAAGATACTTAAATGCAGATGTAGAGTATTTAATACACGACGGAGGGGAAGAATGTAAAGAGGTAGGCTCTTTTGATATAAAGACGAAAGTTGATTTTCTAGGTGGAGAGCTACTTATTACTTTAGGAGTAGATTTAGCTTCACAGACTGAAGTAGAGTTGTGTGAAAGCCTTGGAATAGATTTAATTGTTCTTGAAAATAAAAAAACAGAAGAAAAGAGAGATTACATTTACATAAATCCTAGACAAAAGCCATGTCAATATAGGTACAAGACGTTATCTATAAGTGCGTTGACTTTTAAGCTAATGCAAGCAATAGCTATTTATTACAATATGAAGAGTATTAATAAATACTTGGATCTAATTTTAATTGGTACGAAATGGGCAGGTTCTTCAGCAAGAGGGGAAAACGCTGTTTTCTTAAAAGAAGGTAAGAAGTTTTTAGATAACACGAATAATATTGGATTAAGAGCGATAATTAATTTTAATAATATAGAAGAACTTGATGATGAGAATATAGAGAAGATGATAAATTTAATTACACCAACTACAAGTGCAGTTGGTATGATTAACAATGCTAGGATAGTTTTGGAGCTACTTACCACAAATGATGAAGATAGAGCGGAACAGATAGCAAAATATTTATACAACACAAGAATACGCCAAAGATAAAGTTTAACTTGTAGGTGAAATTCTTAAAATATTGGAGGAATTAGTATGAATTTAAAAGAGAAAATAAGAGTGATTGATAACTTTCCAAAAGAAGGAATAAGCTTTAAAGATATCACTACATTAATAGGTGACGGAGAAGGTTTAAGAGCATCTGTTGATTTAATAGTTAAACATTTAAAGGACAAGAATATTGATGTAGTAGTAGGACCAGAAGCTAGAGGATTCATATTTGGAGTTCCTGTTGCTTACGCTTTAGGAGTAGGATTTATACCAGTTAGAAAACCTGGAAAATTACCAGGAGAAACTCTTTCAATAGCTTATGATTTAGAATATGGTACAGATAATTTAGAACTACACAAAGGTGCAATTAAAAAAGGACAAAGAGTAGCGATTGTTGATGATTTACTAGCTACAGGTGGTACTATTGAAGCAGTTGCAAAACTTGTAGAACTTGCAGGTGGTGAAGTTGTATCATTAGATTTTGTCATTGAACTTACTGAATTAAATGGCAGATCTAAACTTGAAGGTTATGATGTAATGTCATTAACAAAGTACGATGTTTAAAATTATTGAAAATGATTTGACAATATTATATAATAATAGATAATGGCTGGTTAGAAAACCAGCCTTTGATTTTAAGTAATTATAGTTTTTTAGACTATTTTAAGGAGAGTAATCCTAATGATAGAAAATTTGATTAAAGTTATAAATGAAAATTGTAACAATGTTGATATCGAAACAATAAAAAAAGCATATAATTTGGCAAAAGAGGCTCATAAAAATCAAAGCAGAGAATCTGGAGAACCTTACATAATACATCCAATAGATGTAGCTTGTATTTTGGCTGAACTTGGGATGGATACAAGTACAATTGCTGCAGGGCTTTTGCATGATGTAATTGAAGACACAGATTATACTTATGAGGATATGGCTAAAGAGTTTAATGAAGAAATTGCAAATTTAGTTGAAGGTGTTACAAAACTGGGTAAGATCAAATATAAGACTAAAGAAGAACAGCAAGCTGATAATGTAAGAAAGATGCTTCTTGCAATGGCTAAGGATATAAGAGTAATAATTATAAAATTAGCAGACAGACTTCATAATTTAAGGACCTTAAAGTTTATGAAAAAAGAGAAGCAAAAGGAAAAGGCTAAGGAGACTTTAGATATTTATGCTCCACTTGCACATAGACTTGGTATGTCTAAAATTAAATGGGAACTAGAGGATTTAAGCTTTAGATATCTACATGAAGAAGAGTACTATGATTTAGTTCATAAAATTGCTGAGAAGAGAGTCGAAAGAGAAGAGTATATAGATTCTGTTATAAAAGATCTACATGAAAAACTTGAAGACTCAGGAATTGATGCAGATATAGAAGGAAGACCAAAACATTTTTATAGTATTTATAGAAAGATGGTTAATAAGCACAAGAGTATTGAACAAATATTTGATTTAACGGCAATAAGAATTTTGGTTAATTCTGTTAAAGACTGTTATGGAGTACTAGGTATTGTTCATACTATATATAAGCCTATTCCGGGAAGATTTAAAGATTATATAGCTATGCCAAAACCTAATATGTATCAATCACTTCATACTACTGTAATTGGGCCACAAGGGAAAACTTTTGAAATTCAAATAAGAACCTTCGAGATGCATAAAACAGCAGAGTATGGTATAGCTGCTCACTGGAAGTACAAAGAAGGTAGTAATGATGAAGATAAAGGCATGGATTTTGAAACAAAACTTGCATGGCTTAGGGATATCTTAGAATGGCAGAAAGAAACTTCAGATGCAGAAGAATTTATGGAAGGATTTAAGATAGATTTATTTTCAGATGAAGTATTTGTATTTACTCCAAAGGGAGTCGTAATAAATCTTGCAAGTGGATCAACACCTATAGACTTTGCTTATAGAATACACACAGATATAGGGAATAGATGCGTAGGTGCCAAGGTTAATGGAAAAATAGTTCCTTTAGATTATAAGCTTAAAACAGGTGAAATAGTAGAGGTAATAACTTCAAAAACTGCTAAAGGACCTAATATGGATTGGCTAAATATTGCAAAGAGTAATCAAGCAAAAAGTAAAATAAGACAGTGGTTTAAGAGAGTTAAAAAAGAAGAAAATATCGAAAAAGGTAAAGATCTTTTAGAAAAAGAACTTAAAAAGCAATGTGTTAATTACAATGATATCGCAAAAGGCGATGTATATGAACGAATGATGAAAAGATATAATATTCATCAAATGGATGATCTTTATTCAAGTATAGGTGTTGGAATGATAACTGCATCTACATTTGTTTCAAGACTTAAAGAAGATAATATAGATGAAAAAGAAAAATATTCTAAAGAAGCTGTAGAAAAAAATATTGAAGAACAGATACAAAAGAGTGAAAGAAAACAAGAAAAAGATAAGAATTATGGAATAACAGTAAAGGGTCTTAATAATATTATGGTAAGATTCGCAAAATGTTGTAACCCTGTTCCGGGAGATGAGGTTGTAGGATATATTACAAAGGGAAGAGGTGTATCAATCCATAGAAAAGACTGTAACAATCTAAAGACTTTAATAGAAACTGAACCAGAAAAGATAGTTGAAGCAAGTTTTGGAAGAGCAGAAGGATCTGGTTATATAGCTGAAATACAAATAAAGACAGAAGATAGAATGGGAATTTTATCTGAGATAATGGTTGTTATTGGTGAAAAAGGATTACCACTTAATTCATTAAATGCTAATTCAGCAAAGGGAAATATAGCTATAATAAATATAAAGGTTAAGATAAATTCAGTTGAACAATTAAAGGAATTTATGAAGGCTATAAGAAGAATTAAAGGGGTAATAGACGTATACAGAATGAATAATTAAAAAGGATGTGTTCGTTTTGAGAGCAGTAGTACAGAGAGTTTCTTCATCAAAAGTAAGTGTGGATGGAGAAGTAGTAGGAAAAATTAATTTAGGGGTAAATGTTCTAGTTGGCATTTCAAAGGAAGACTCTGTAGAAGATTTAAAATACATAAAGGATAAAATAATAAATCTTAGAATTTTTGAAGATGAAAATGATAAGATGAATCATTCTTTATTAGATATAAAAGGAGATATATTAGCTATTTCACAATTTACTCTTTATGGCGACTGTAGAAAAGGTAGAAGACCTAATTTTATGAATGCTAAAGGTGGAGAAGAAGCTAAAATATTATATGATAAATTTATAGATATGTTAAAAGAAACAGGTTTAAAAGTAGAAACTGGAGAGTTTGGTGCTCATATGCAAGTTGACATTCAAAATGATGGGCCAGTAACTATTCTGTTAGATAGTTTCAAACAATTTTAATCTTAAGGAGATGCTTTTTATGATAATAAAAACAATACCAGCAGGAATATATGATGCAAACTGCTATATAGTAATTGATAATGATACAAGAGAAGCTGGAATTATTGATCCAGGCGGAGATGAGATAAAACTTGAAGAAATAATAAAAAGTTTAGATATAAAACCTAAATTTATTTTACTAACTCATGCACACGTTGATCACGTTGGTGCAGTTGAATATTTAAGTAAATTATTAAAAATTCCATTTTATATGCATGAGGCTGAAGTTAAGTATATTGAAAATGATAATTATGTTTTTGGAAATATAAGAAAAGCCGATGGATATTTAGATGAAAATACAGAACTATATCTTGGAGAACATAAAATTAATGTTATTCATACACCTGGACATACAGAAGGAGGCGTTTGCTTCCTAATTGATAAAAATTTATTTTCAGGTGATACATTATTCCAAGGTGCAATAGGAAGAACAGACTTTTCAGGAGGAGACTTTGGGAAAATAATAAGTAGTATAAAAACTAAGTTATTGCCTTTAGGAGATGACATTACTGTATATCCAGGTCATGGTCCAAAGTCATCAATTGGATTTGAAAAGAGAAACAATCCATTTTTAACTTAAGGAGAAATTATGATAATTAATATAGGATTAAATGATTTAAAATACAGATATGATGTTTATCAGATGTTCAATATATATTTTCCTCTAGATGAATTAAAGTTTCCAGAAGTGGGAGACTTTGATTATATAGTAAAGATAGAAAATGAAGATATTATATTTAAAAACTCAAGCTTAGAGATAAAAGAGAAGGTTGAAGATAATATAAAAGATTCTATTAAAAAAGTTATCTTTAAAGGGCTTAAAGAAATAACTAATGATGTTTATCCTTGGGGAACTTTAGTTGGAATAAGACCTTCTAAGATTGCTTTAAAACTTCTTAATGAAGGAAAAAGTGAAGAGGAAATAATAAAATATTTCTATGATAAGCATATGACAAGTGAAGAAAAAGCAAAGCTTTGTATTGATGTTGCAAAACTTGAAGAAAAGTTTGTAAAAACAAATAATGAGAAGATTGCTATTTATGTAGGTATGGCTTTTTGCCCAACAAGATGTCTATATTGTTCTTTTGCATCTAATCCTATAGGTGGAAATAAGAAGCTTGTGGCTCCTTATTTAAATGCACTTTGTCATGAGATAGAGAAAATCAAAGAATATGTAGATAAAAAGAATTTAGAGATAGAAACAGTATATTTTGGAGGGGGTACTCCAACTGCTGTATCAAATGAAGAGTTTGAAGATGTTATGAATAAGGTTTATAATTCTTTTGTAAGAGATAGAGAAATTTTAGAATTTACAGTTGAATGTGGAAGACCCGATTCAATTACTAGAGAAAAGCTTGAAACAATGAAAAAGTATGAAGTTTCAAGGATAAGTATAAATCCTCAAACTATGAATGATGACACTTTAAAATTAATTGGAAGAAATCATAGTGTAGAAGATGTTAAAGAAAAATTCAATATGGCAAGAGAACTTGGTTTTAATGATATAAATATGGATATGATAATAGGACTTCCAGGTGAAGGGTTTGAAGAAGCTTGCAATACTGCAAGAGAAATAAAAAAACTTCATCCTGATAGTTTAACTGTTCATGGTCTTTCATTAAAGAGAGGGTCAAGACTTTATGAGAATTTTATACTAAAAAAAGGTCTTGGAATTAAAGATCAAGAAGAAATAGCTAAAATGTATAATGAAAGTAAAAAACTTTCTAGTGAATTAGATCTTAAAGCATACTATATGTACAGACAAAAGAACATGGTTGGAAATATGGAGAACCTAGGATATGCAAAGGAAGGAAAAGAGTGTATTTATAACATGCAGATGATAGAGGATACTCAAACTATAATTGCACTTGGAGCTGATGCAGTATCTAAGGTAGTTTTCTTAGATGAGAACAGAATAGAAAGATTCCCAAATGTTAAAGATGTTAGAGAATATGTAAATAGAATAGATGAAATGATAGAAGGTAAAATAAAATTACTTGATACATTATACAAATAGGAGGAAATTAAATGGAAATACAAGCACCTAAGGGTACTAAGGATATGTTACCAAGTGATGCTTATAAATGGCATTATGTTGAAAATATATTTAGAGAAATATCAAAGAATTTTGGAATAAGAGAAATAAGAACTCCAATTTTTGAACATACAGAATTATTTTTAAGAGGCGTTGGAGAAACAACAGATATAGTTCAAAAAGAAATGTATACTTTTGAAGATAAAGGTTCAAGAAGTATAACTTTAAAACCAGAAGGAACTGCACCAGCAGTTAGAGCTTTTATTGAAAATAGATTATTTAATGAAGCACAGCCTACTAAGCTATTCTATATAACTCCATGCTTTAGATATGAAAAAGCCCAAAAAGGAAGATATAGACAATTTCATCAATTCGGGATTGAAATGTTTGGTACTGAAAAGCCTTCAATGGATGCTGAAGTTATGGCACTTGCTATGACAGTATTAAATAAAATAGGACTTAAAGGATTAAGTCTTAATATAAACAATTTAGGATGTCCAAATTGTAGACCTAAATATAATGATGCATTAAAAAAATTTTTAGAAGATAATTATGATAATTTATGTCCTACTTGTAAGACTAGATTTGAAAAAAATCCAATGAGAATATTAGATTGTAAAGAACATAGTTGCAAAGAAATAACTAAGAATGCTCCAATAATATTAGATTATATTTGTGAAGAGTGTAGTTATCATTTTACAAAGGTTAAGGAGTACTTAGATATTTTAGGAATAGAATATAATATTGATCCAGGTATAGTGAGAGGCCTTGATTACTATACTAAGACAATATTTGAAATATTAAATTCTGATTTCACAGTATGTGGGGGAGGAAGATATGATAGATTAATTGAAGAAATAGGTGGACCAGCGACACCAGCAGTTGGATTTGGTATGGGAATAGAAAGACTTATAATGGCAATTGAAAAAGAAGGAATAGAAATTCCAAAAGACCCAGTAGTTGAACTTTATTTAGCATCAAGAGGAGAAGAAGGAGCTAAAGAGGCATTTAAGCTAGCTCATGCTTTAAGAAATATTGGTGTAAGTTCAGAAATAAATCATGCAGGAAGAAGCTTTAAGGCAGAAATGAAATATGCTAATAAAATAGGCGCGAAGTTCAGCGTTGTTTTAGGTGATGATGAGCTACAAAGTAAAATGGCAAGATTTAAAAGGATGGAAGATGGAGAGCAGTTTGAATTAAACTTAAATGACTTAGAAAAAATAAAAGAAGTTATTAAAGCATAATTAGTACAAAAGCTTAAAAATGTGAAAAATTATATTAAAATAGATATGGAGGAATCACATATGGCAGAAGCGCTTAGCGGTTTAAAAAGAACAATGATGTGTGGTGAACCTAGAGAAGAACATGTAGGTAATAAAATTACTTTAATGGGATGGGTTCAAAGAAATAGAAAACTTGGAGGATTACAGTTTATTGATTTAAGAGATAGAACTGGAATAATGCAAGTTGTATTTGGAGACGACGTAAAAGAAGAAATATTTGAAAAGGCAAAAGGAGTTAGACCAGAATACTGTATCGCAGTAACTGGTGAAGTAATTTTAAGAGAAGCTCCAAACAAAGAATTAAAAACAGGTCTTGTAGAATTAAAATGTGAGGATATAAAAATTCTTTCAGAATCAGAAACTCCTCCAATATATATTAAGGAAGACTTAGATGCAGCTGAAAGTATAAGATTAAAGTATAGATACTTAGACCTTAGAAGACCAGATATGCAAAGAATATTTATGATAAGAAATAGAGCTTCAAAGGCAGTTAGAGATTACTTAGATAATAATGGATTCTTAGAAGTGGAAACACCAATACTTACTAAAAGTACTCCAGAAGGTGCAAGAGATTACTTAGTTCCTTCAAGAAATTATCCAGGAATGTTTTATGCACTTCCTCAATCACCACAAATATTTAAGCAATTATTAATGGTATCTGGATTTGATAAGTACTATCAAATAACTAAATGCTTTAGAGATGAAGATTTAAGAGCAAACAGACAACCAGAATTTACTCAAGTAGATTTAGAAATGAGTTTTGTAGATCAAGAAGATATAATGGCATTAAATGAAGGATTAATTGCTCATGTATTTAAAGAAGTATTAGGACATGAAGTTTCACTTCCAATTAAGAGAATGACATTTAAAGAAGCTATGGAAAGCTATGGTTCAGATAAACCTGATTTAAGATTCGGAATGAAAATTCACGATCTTTCTGAAGCAGTAAGTGATGTTGAGTTTAAAGTATTCTCAGATGCTCTTTCAAATGGTGGATCAGTAAGATCACTTTGCGTTGAAGGCGGAGCTTCAATGGGAAGAAAAGATATTGATAGACTTGGAGAATTTGTTAAAACATATAAAGCTAAAGGTCTTGCATGGATTAAAGTTAAGGAAGATGGAATACAATCTCCAATAGCTAAGTTCTTAAATGAAGATCAAATGGCTAAGCTTTTAGAAGCTGCTGATGCAAAAACTGGAGATTTAGTTTTAATAGTTGCTGATAAAAATTCAGTGGTTTTCCAAAGCTTAGGAGCATTAAGATTAGAAATTGCTAAGAAACTTGATTTAATTAAAGATAAGAATGAATTTAACTTTACTTGGATTACAGAGTTCCCATTATTTGAATACAGTGAAGAAGAAGGTAGATATACTGCATGTCACCATCCATTTACAGCACCAATGGAAGAAGATTTAGAATTTTTAGAAACAGATCCAGGAAAGGTTAGATCAATAGCATATGACCTTGTGTTAAATGGAGAAGAACTTGGCGGTGGATCAATTAGAATACACGATACTAAGCTTCAAGAAAGAATGTTTAAAGCATTAGGATTTACTATGGAAGAAGCATGGAAAAGATTTGGATTTTTATTAGAAGCATTTAAATTTGGACCACCACCACATGGCGGATTAGCATTTGGATTAGATAGAATGATAATGTTCTTAGCAGGAACTGAAAATATAAAGGATGTTATAGCATTTCCTAAAAATCAAAATGCATATTGCTATTTAAGCGAAGCTCCAAATATAGTTGATGAAAAACAACTTGAGGAACTTGGAATTGAAATAAAATTAAAAGAAGAAAACGAAGAATAATAAAAAAGACACCAAAATTTTGGTGTCTTTTTT
>JBBVGE010000127.1:0-210 GCA_040144665.1 Clostridium perfringens | reverse complement strand
TCTATAAAACCCTTTTGTCTAGAAGCATTTTTAAACACAGTCATATTATCCCCTAAATCTTCTAGTACCTTAAAAATAAGCATGCTTTTACCAGCATCCCCCATAATAGTTCTAGTTGCTCCTCCACACTCATTAAAAACATTGTGAGCAAGTCTTTTAAAACTAAGAACCTCAGCATTTAAAACATACCTTTCCCCTATGGCATTTAAT
>JBBVGE010000126.1:0-304 GCA_040144665.1 Clostridium perfringens | reverse complement strand
GTAGTTCCAGCTATGATGGAAAAGTTCGGATACAAAAACATAATGCAAGTTCCTAAAATAGAAAAAGTTGTTATAAACATGGGAGTAGGAGAAGCTAAAGATAATCCTAAGGTTCTAGAATCAGCTGTTAGTGATTTACAAATAATCGCTGGACAAAAGCCTGTATTAACAAGAGCTAAAAAGTCAGTTGCTAACTTTAAAATAAGAGAGAACATGGCTTTAGGATGTAAAGTTACTTTAAGAAAGACTAATATGTACGAATTCGTAGATAAATTAGTTTCAATAGCTTTACCAAGAGTAAGAG
>JBBVGE010000125.1:0-68951 GCA_040144665.1 Clostridium perfringens | reverse complement strand
CCTAGGTAGTTAAATTAATTTAACTACCTAGGGTGTTTGTAATTTATATTCTTATCTACTTTTTAATTCTAATCTAGCAAGTGCTCTACCTAAAGCAGCTTCCGCTCTCTCTCGATCAAATTTTTCATCATTTAAACGCTTTTCTGCTCTTTGCTTTGCTTCTTCTGCTCTTCCAGTATCAATTTCTTCTTTTGTTTCAGATGATCCACAGCAGAAGTTTAACTCATTATTTTTAAAACCAATTACACCTCTTGCAGTGAAGAAAGTTATCTTTTCTCCATTCGCCTTAGTAACTTCTGTAACACATGGTACTGTATTAAGTACTATAGAAGCATGGTTTGCAAGAATTTCAAATTTACCTTCTGATGTTTTTGTAGTTAAGCTTAAAACTTCTTCATCTATCTTGACTTTATCAGGTGTCATGATTTTTAGTTTAAAGGTATTAGCCATACTGCATCATCCCCTTATGCTAAAGTCTTAGCTTTTTCTATAGCTTCATCTATATTTCCAACAAATAAGAATGCTGATTCCGGTAAATCATCATGTTTACCTTCAATGATTTCTTTAAAGCCCTTTATTGTTTCTTCTATTGTAACATATTTACCTTTCATACCAGTAAATTGTTCTGCTACTGTAAATGGTTGTGATAAGAAGTTTTGAACTTTTCTTGCTCTACCAACAGTTAATTTATCTTCATCAGATAATTCATCAACACCTAATATAGCAATAATATCTTGAAGTTCTTTATATCTTTCTAATATATGCTTAACCTTTGATGCAACTGCGTAATGTTCTTCTCCAACTACTCTTGGATCTAATATTCTTGACGTTGAATCTAATGGGTCAACAGCTGGATAAATACCACGTTCTGCTACACTTCTTGATAAAACTGTTGTTGCATCTAAGTGAGAGAATGTTGTAGCTGGCGCTGGGTCAGTTAAGTCATCCGCTGGTACATATACTGCTTGAACAGATGTAATTGAACCATGTGTTGTTGATGTTATTCTTTCTTGAAGCGCACCCATTTCAGTCGCAAGTGTTGGTTGATAACCAACTGCTGAAGGTATTCTACCAAGAAGTGCTGAAACTTCTGAACCTGCTTGTGAGAATCTGAATATATTATCTATAAATAGTAACACGTCTTGACCTTGATCTCTAAAGTATTCTGCCATTGTAAGTCCTGTAAGTGCAACTCTCATTCTAGCACCAGGTGGCTCATTCATTTGACCAAATACTAATGCAGTCTTATCTAAAACTCCTGATTCTTTCATTTCATAGTAAAGATCATTACCTTCTCTTGATCTTTCTCCAACACCTGTAAATACTGATAATCCACCGTGTTCTTTTGCTATATTGTTTATAAGCTCTTGAATAAGTACTGTTTTACCAACTCCAGCACCACCAAATAGACCAATCTTACCACCTTTTTGGTAAGGAGCTATAAGGTCAACAACTTTTATTCCTGTTTCAAACATTTCAGGTTCAACTGATTGTTCTGCAAATGTTGGCGCTGCTCTATGTATTGGATAGAATTGCTTAGAATCAACATTTCCAGCTATCTCTTTATCAACTGGTTTTCCTAAAACATTAAATAATCTTCCTAGAACGCATTCACCTACAGGAACTGATATTGGTCTTCCTGTATTAACTGCCTTCATACCTCTTCTTAATCCTTCTGTCGCTTCCATAGCTATTGTTCTTACTATATCATCTCCGACGTGCTGTTCAACTTCAGTTATTAAAGTCTCTCCATCCATCTCTATTTCAATAGCATTATATATATTTGGAAGTGACTCAGTATCAAATTTTATATCAACTACTGGTCCAATAACTTGAACTACTTTTCCTATATTGTTAGGCATTTAATGATACCTCCTCACTATTTTTGTGCTTCTGCTCCACCAACTATTTCTGCAATTTCTTGGGTTATAGCACTTTGTCTAATTCTATTATACTTAGTATTTAATGAATCTAACAAGTCATCTGCATTCTTAGTAGCTCCGTCCATTGCAGTCATTCTTGAAGATTCTTCACTAGTTTTTGCATTTAAAATACAATTGATTAATTTTGATTTTAAATAAAAATCAAAAGTTGCCTCTATTGAAGATTCATCATTTGGTTCTAACATAAATCCAATATCTTCTTTTATTTCTTCAAACTCTATAGGTAACATTTTATCAACTTTAATTTCCTGTGAAACTGGTGAATTAAAGTGTGTATAAACAACGTAAATCTCACCAACTTCATTTGAATTATATAATCTTAATGCATGCTTATAAATCATTGAAACTTCTTTCATATCACTAGTTTCTTTTATGTCGACATACTCTGCTACAGTTTCAAAGCCATATCTATTCATATAAGATACACCTTTTTTACCTAAACACATAACCAAACTATCTGATTTTTCCATTCCAACATGATTTTTAAGTGATAATGCTATATTAACATTATATCCTCCACATAATCCTGAATCTGATGTTACAACTATATATAACTTTCTCTTTGAATGTCCGCCTTTAAAATATACACTTTCCTTTTCAATATCCATTGATGAGTAAGCTTCTTGTGCTATATTTTTAGTGGCTTCAAAGTACTTGTTATTTTTGTTTAATTCCATTCTGACTCTTCTTAACTTAGAAGTGGCAACAAGTCCCATGGCTTTTGTTATTTTTTTAGTATTTTCTACTGACTTAATTCTACGCTTAATTTCAATAAGTCCAGCTCCTGCCATACCTCCACCTCCTAAAAGATGGCATAGCTTATTTTATAAGCTATGCGTTATTTAAGAATATTTTTTTGAATTCAGTAATTCCTTTTTCAAGGGATGCTTTTAATTCATCAGTTAAAACTTTCTTTTCTATTATTTCTTTTCCTACTTCTCTATGTTGAGTATCCATGTATTCTAAGAAATCTTTTTCGAACTTTCTTATATCTTCAACCTTTATATCTGATAAATAATCATTTACTGCTGCATAAAGAATCATAATTTGATTTTGAACTGACATTGGTGAGTATTGGTTTTGTTTTAAAACTTCAACCATTCTCTTACCTTTTTCAAGTCTTCTTGAAGTATCAGCATCTAAATCTGATCCAAATTGAGCAAATGATGCTAACTCTCTATATTGGGCAAGCTCTAATCTTAAAGTACCTGAAACTTGTTTCATAGCTTTAATTTGAGCGTTACCCCCAACTCTTGATACTGATATACCCGCATTAACAGCTGGTCTTTGTCCTGAATAGAAAAGATCTGATTCTAAGAATATTTGACCGTCTGTTATTGATATAACATTAGTTGGAATGTATGCTGTAACGTCACCTGCTAGTGTTTCTATTATTGGAAGTGCAGTTAATGAACCTCCCCCATTCTTTTCTGAAAGTTTAGCTGCCCTTTCAAGTAATCTTGAATGAATATAGAATACGTCTCCAGGATACGCTTCTCTGCCTGGTGGTCTCTTAAGTAGTAATGACATTGTTCTATAAGCAACGGCATGCTTTGATAAGTCATCATATATAACCAATACATCTTTTCCTTGATGCATGAAATGTTCACCTATTGAACATCCAACATAAGGTGCTAGATATTGTAATGGCGCTGATTCTGAAGCTGTTGCAGCAACAACAGTTGTATAATCCATTGCACCAAATTCTGTTAATGTATTCACTATATGCGCTACTGTTGATTGTTTTTGACCTATTGCTACATATATACAGATTACATCTTTACCCTTTTGGTTAATGATTGTATCTATAGTTATAGCAGTCTTACCTATCTGTCTATCCCCTATGATAAGTTCTCTTTGTCCCTTACCTATTGGAATCATTGAGTCAATTGCCTTTATTCCTGTTTGTAATGGTTCATTAACTGAGCTTCTATCTAGGATACTAGGAGCATGAACTTCTATCGGTCTATATGCTTCTGGTTTTATTGGACCTTTTGCATCAATAGGATTTCCTAAGCCATCTACAACTCTACCTATTAATTCAGCTCCAACTCCAACCTCAACAATTTTACCAGTTCTTTTAACGACATCTCCTTCTTTGATTCCTTCCTCAGAACCAAGTAAAACACATCCTACATTATCTTGCTCAAGGTTTAATGCCATACCATAAACATCATTTGGGAATTCTAACAATTCACCTTCCATACAATCATCTAAACCATATACTCTGGCAATACCATCACCAATTTGAATAATTGTACCTGAATCTATTGTTTTAATTTGTTTATCGTACTTTTCAATTTCATTTTTGATTATAGAAGTAATCTCTTCTGGTTTGATATTCATGGTTTCACCTCTATTCCATCTTAAGCATTAAGGCTCTCATGTCTTCAAGTCTTGATGTTATTGATCCATCAATAACATCATTTCCAACTCTTACATAAAGTCCACCTATTATACTTTTATCAATTTCATGTTCTATAATTACTGTCTTGTTATACTTCTTTTCAAGATTTTCTTTTAGCCTTGAAATTTCATCTTCTGTAAGTTCTATAACACTTTTAACCTTTGCAATTACCTTGTTTTCTTTTTCTAAATGGATTTGCTCCATTTGATTAAGCTTTTCTCTTATATATAAGATTCTGCCTTTTTCAATAAGTATTAGTAAAAATGATAATAATTCCTCGTCAATTTTACCCTTAAATACATCTATGAAAATCTTCTTTTTCTGTCTAGTACTTATTTGAGGGTATTTAATCACTTCATAAAATTCTTTATTGTTATCAATAATATCGCAAATCTCTCTTAAGTCTTTAAGATACTCCTCGACTTTATTTTTTTCTTCTGCTACCTTATATAAAGCTAAAGCATATCTACGATCTAAATATTCGTACATAATTACATACCTACCTTGCTTATATAATCGTCTATAAGTTCTCTATGCTTCTTTTCATCAATTGAATCTCCAAGTGCTTTTTCTGCAAGGAATACAGCAAGCTCTACTGCTTGAGTTTTAATTTCCTCTTTAGCCTTTGTACGTTCTCTATTGATTTCAACTTTAGACTTCTCAATAATAGATCCAGCTTCTCTTCTAGCATCCTCTACTATTTCTTTATAAACATCATCTGCTTTAGTCTTATATTGGCTAACAATCTCTTTTCCTTCTTCTCTAGCTGAACTGATTTCTCTCTCATTTTGAAGCTTTAATATTCTTGCTTTTTCTAAGTCTTCATCAGCTTTACTTATTGTATTTTCAATAAGATTCTTTCTTTCTTTTAAGATTTTATTTACTTTATCAAAAGCGAAATGTTTAACTAACCAGAATAATATAAGCAAATTTACTAATGTTACTATCATCTCTGGTATGTTAATATTCATATTAATTTCCAAACTTAAAGCCTCCCTTCCAGGCTTATTAAAACCCTACTTTTTTTATAGTATTCAAATTTTAGTGGATACCAACAAATAATAAGATGAATGAAATTAGTAATCCGTATATTGCTGTTGTTTCTGCTAATGCACAACCAATGAAGTATGTTGACATAAGTTTACCACTTGCTTCAGGTTGTCTTGCTATGCTCTTTAATAAACTTGCTGTTGCATTACCAATACCAACACCTGCACCTACTGCTGCAATAACTGCAAGACCTGCACCTATTGCACGCATTCCTATTATAAATTCTGCTCCAGTCATAAATAATTCCTCCTTAATGCTTTAAAAATTTCTCTGACTAAATTTGATTCTTTTTAGGCTATTCTTCTGCTGTCATCTTTATATAAATCATTGTTAATATAGTAAAGATAAATGTTTGAAGAAAACCATCAAATAAATCGAAGTATGCCATAAATGGCACTGGGATAGCTAATTGAGCAAACCAAGTTAAGTTACCTAATGCTTGTAATAGTAATTCAACAATTACCACTCCAACAGTAATGTTACCAAAAAGTCTAAAACTTAATGTAACTGGCAGCATTACTCTCTCTAATATATTGATAGGTAATAAAGCTGGGTTTGGGTGGATATATCCTTTAAGATATCCAAAACCACCATTCTTTATGATTGCATTTATTTGAACCATTAAGAATGTTGTTAATGATAACACCAATGCGACACTATAATCTGCTGTTGGTGGTCTTAATCCTATGAGGTCAGTTATATTCATAAAGAATAAGAAAAGAACTAACGCACCAATATAAGCTGCAAATCCTGTGTATTTATCTCCCATAGTGTTCTTAGTCCACTTACTAATTCCTTCAACAAAAAGTTCAATCATTGATTGTCTTTTCCCTTTAGGTACTACAGAAAGATTTCTTGTCATTAGTATTAAAACAATGGCTATTATAATAATTATTCCCCATTGCTGTAACACGGTAGAGCCGATTTCCTTAAATAATGCTTCCACTCAATCACTTCCTTTCTTCATATTTAATTGCCATGAATAGAGAAATGAAGTTGGACATATATCCAATAAGATAAAATACTACACTAAATTGGTTTTGCAATAATAACAATCCTACTATTGCTACCATTATTATTCTTATTACAAAACTAACCATAAGCATAATACCTTTTAAGCTCATGTCACTATTAATAGTTTTCTCAGTAACTGCACCACTTATTAAGAAATTTAAAATACTAATAATTGATCCCATTAAAAATGGAAAGCAGTAATTCGCATTTATTAAATATGTAGTTATAAGTCCTGCAGTAAGAATGATCCCACTACCTTTAAATGTCTGTCTAAGTATTCCACTTAAATTTCCAACCATAACTTACCCCCTCGGCAATCATATTCTTAATTATAGTTTATATATTTTTTTGTCCAAAACTTGATTTTTATTTAAAATTTGCTATTTTTTAAAATTTAATCATATTATTCCTTCATAATTCATGTTTACTGCTACTACCTCCGTTTTTTTATACTTTTCATATTTTACGAATTAATATTTTATTATCTATGCAATTTTCTGAAAATTTTAAAAATATCTTTTCTTATATTATCTCGCATAAATTGGTATTTCCAATAGCATTTTTAAAATATTTGATGGTATTTCCTATTTTAGACATATATTATTGCTGTAAGTATATTTAAACACTTACTACAATTGTATTTAGTTTGAATAAAATTTTTTTCTCCTATTCAATGTATTATTATATTGTTAATAGTATTTTCTTTTTGTTCATATTTATTGTATGTAAATCAAAAAATTTTATAGCTTTTTTAAAATTTTATTATTTTTTTTTTGATTTTTCTAAATGTTTTCATAAATCAATAGCATAATATTTAGTTTTATATTATTTTAAAAAAAATATACCTTAGAATAAAACTCCAAGGTATATTTGTATAATTATACTTATATTTTTTATAAATTATCTTTCAACAACTAATGCTGTTCCCATTCCGCCACCTATGCAAAGTGTAGCTAAACCAGTTTTAGCATCTCTCTTTTCCATTTCGTGAAGTAATGTAACTAATATTCTAGCTCCTGAAGCTCCAACTGGGTGTCCTAAAGCTATAGCTCCACCATTTACATTAACTTTGCTCATATCGAATCCTAGATCTTTAGCTACAGCTAAGCTTTGAGCTGCAAATGCTTCGTTTGCTTCTATAAGATCTATATCTTTAACTTCTAATCCTGTTCCTTCTAAAGCTTTCTTTGTAGCATGGAATGGTCCGTATCCCATTATTGCTGGATCTAATCCTCTTGATCCATATGAAAGAATCTTAGCCATTGGCTTAATTCCTAATTCTTCTGCTTTTTCAGCACTCATTACTACAAATGCAGCAGCTCCATCATTTATACCTGATGCATTACCAGCTGTAACTGTTCCTTCTTTTTGGAATGCTGGTCTTAATTTTGATAATGCTTCCATATTCGCTCCAAATCTTGGGAACTCATCTGTGTCAAATACTTTTGGTTCTCCTTTTCTTTGTGGAATTACAACTGGAACTATTTCATCTTTGAATCTTCCTTCTTTTATAGCTTTTTCTGCTTTATTTTGAGAAGCTACAGCGAATTCATCTTGTTGTTCTCTTGTTAAATTCCATTCCTTAGCTATATTTTCAGCAGTAACTCCCATATGGTAGTTATTAAATGCATCCCATAATGCATCATTTATCATTGAGTCAATCATCTTTCCGTTACCCATTCTTTGACCCCATCTTGCAGTATCTAAAAGATATGGTGCTCTTGACATATTTTCCATACCACCAGCTACAACTATATCTGTATCTCCAGCTTTTATCATTTGAGCTGCTAAACTAACTGCTCTTAATCCTGATCCACATACCTTATTAATAGTCATTGCTGAAACTTCGTTTGGAAGACCAGCTTTTATTGTAGCTTGTCTAGCAACGTTTTGTCCAAGACCTGCTTGAATAACATTTCCCATTAAAACTTCTTCTACCATTTCTGGCTTTATTCCAGCTCTATTTACAGCTTCCTTTATTACTAATGCACCTAAATCTGCTGCAGGAACATCCTTTAATGATCCTCCAAATGAACCTAGTGCTGTTCTTACTGCACTTACAATTACTACATCTCTCATTAATAAAACCTCCCAAATTTATAATTAACAAATTTCTTAATCTTTGTTAAACTCTTAACATACTTTTATTATAACCATTACTTACATAATAATCAATAGTTTTTTGTTAAATTTTAAACAAATACTTTTTTAAATGATTTTTTCCCTTTTTTCTCACTATATATTATAATATTAATAAATTACATAAAAATCTTTATATAAAGGAGATTCTATTATGAAAAGAAATGATTTTATATCTTGGGATGAATATTTTATGGGACTTGCTCTCTTATCTGCTAAGAGAAGTAAAGATCCAAGTACGCAAGTTGGTGCTTGTATTGTAAGTCCTACTAATAGAGTTCTATCTGTTGGTTATAATGGATTTGCATTTGGTTGTTCAGATGATGCCTATTCATGGGAGCGAGACGGAGATTTCTTAGAAACAAAATATCCTTATGTTGTACATGCAGAACTTAATGCTATATTAAATAATAGAGGTGTTTCACTTGAAAATGCAAAACTTTACGTTGCATTATTCCCTTGCAATGAATGTGCTAAAGCTATTATTCAAAGTGGTATAAAGGAAGTGATATATTTAAGTAACAAATATGCTGATACAGATGTTGTAAAGGCATCAAAAAGAATGTTTGAATCTGCTGGTGTTAGATTAACTCAGCTTGTACCATCTGTAAATAAAATAGAACTTTCATTTGATATTGATGATATCTAAAATGTACATAAATCTTTATTTTTTATCTCTCTTCAAAAAGCTCATATACTATAAAAACCCCTATTTTAATAGGGGTTTTTACTTTTATATTATTTATAAATCAAAGAAATTATTTAGTTCCAAATAGTCTATCTCCAGCATCACCAAGACCTGGCATAATATATCCATGTTCATTTAGTTTTTCATCTATTTCAGCAACAAATATATCAACATCTGGATGTGCATCCTTTACTGCCTTTATTCCTTCTGGTGATGAAATTAAGCACATTAACTTTAAGTATTTTGCGCCTCTATTTTTAAGCATAGTTAATGCATCTACTGCTGATCCACCAGTTGCAAGCATTGGATCTACAACTATTATTTCTCTTTCTGCTATGTCTTGAGGTAACTTACAGAAATATTCAACTGGTTGCAGTGTTTCTTCATCTCTATATAATCCAATATGTCCAACTTTAGCAGCTGGTATTAACTTTAAGACACCATCTACCATTCCAAGACCTGCTCTTAATATTGGTACAATAGCTAATTTCTTTCCAGCTAACATTTTACACTTTGTTTTACATACAGGTGTTTCTATCTCAACACTTTCAGTTGGAAGGTTTCTTGTAACTTCATATGCCATTAACATTGAAACTTCTGAAACTAATTCTCTAAAATCCTTTGAACCTGTTTCCTTGCTTCTTATGAATGCTAATTTGTGTAGTATTAATGGATGATTGATTTCTGTAACTTTACTCATTTTTAAATTCCTCCAATATATTATTTATTATACTTTTGTTCTATAAGAGATATTTTATCTATTCTCTTTTGGTGTCTTTCACCTTCAAACTTTGAAGTTAAGAATGTCTTAACTATGTCTATTGCAAGACCTGGTCCTACAACTCTTTCTCCTAGGGCAAGAATATTTGCATTATTATGTTCTCTAGTTGCATGGGCACTAAAAGTATCTGAACATAAAGCTGCTCTAATTCCTGGTACTTTATTTGCAGAAATACTTATTCCTATTCCTGTTCCACAAATTAATATACCAAAATCAAATTCTTTTGCTGCAACTACTTCTGCAACTTTTTGCGCATATTCTGGGTAATCACATGACTCAGTACTATAAGTACCAAAATCTTTTATTTCATATCCATTATCCTTTAAAAATGAAATAATTTCATTTTTTAATTTATAACCACCATGATCTGATCCTAATGCTATTTTCATGATTCCACCTCCAATTATTTTTCATAAGTATTTTAATTTATAAAAAAAGAAAGTGTAGTATGTAATAAAAATATTACATACTTCCATCTTTCTCTAATTTAGCTATTATACGAGGAATTATATCCTCTAATTCTTTATATATTTTATGATAAACAGAAATTGTGCTGCCGTAAGGGTCAGTTATTTCCCCTGTAACGCCAGCATATTCACATATTGAAAATACCTTGTCTTTGTAATTTGGATAATTATTTTTTATAAAATCTCTACCGTAATTAGTCATCGTTAAAACAATATCAGCCATTTGAATCATATTTTTATTTAATTGAATAGCTTCCTTGTACTGAATATCTACATTTAATTCTTCTTTTATTAATTCCACCGAATTTTCAGTCACAAAGCTTCCAGGAACAATAGTAATTCCAGCTGATTTTGCTATTAAATTTGTATCATTATTTAATTTATTAAATATTTCTTCTGCAATTGGGCTTCTACACGTATTTGCTGTACATACGAAGAGTACTTTCATAAAAAAACCTCCAAATACTATTATACATTTATAACATCATGACCTGCTGCCTTACTTAATCTATTCATTATAGCAACGCCTAGACCTTCTTCATTAAAAGCCTCTGCAAGTATTATATCTACATTTAGATCATTAAAAGATCTTAAGGCTTCAAAAAGATTTGATGCAATTTCTTCTAAGTTGTTTTCTTCTCCAAGAATAACCTTTTCTCCCTTAGGATATCTATGACTATTCTCTTTAGTTATGAGTAATCCTACTCTCTTTCCATCATCTATATAATTTTGTACCATTTCATTAATTTTTTCAATAGTTTTTTCTTTATTTCCTCTTATAATTTTAAGCTTTGCATTAGGTGCATAATGTCTATACTTCATCCCTGGTGCTTTTGGCTTAAACTCTTCTAAATTATTAAGTAACCCTTTATCAATTATTATATTTTCATCTACTTCTCTTAACTTTTCTAAAGTTATTCCGCCTGGTCTTAAAACTATTGGAGGATATACAGTACAATCTACTATAGTAGATTCTAAACCAACTTCACTCTTTTGTCCACCTATTATATAATCTACTCTTCCTGTAAGGTCCTCAATACATCTTTCTATATCTGTTGGACTTGGTCTTCCACTTATATTAGCAGATGGTGCTGCAATTGGAACCCCTGATTCCTTAATAAGTTCTAACGCAACTTCATTTGATGGCATTCTAATACCTATAGTATCTAGATTCGCACTTGTCTCCATTGGTATTATGTCCTTTTTTTCTAATATTAATGTCATTGGACCTGGCCAAAATCTATCCATAAGCTTAGTTGCAATTTCTGGTATATTTTTTGCATATTTACTTATATCTTTTGAAGCAACGTGTATAATTAAAGGATTATCTTGTGGTCTTCCTTTAGCTATAAATATTTTTTTAACACATTTCTCATCTAAAGCATTTGCACCCAATCCATATACTGTTTCAGTTGGAAATGCAACTACTCCTCCATCTTTTATTACTTGCGCTGCTTCTCTTATGTAATTTATGTCATCAATTCCATTTAAATTAGTAATCTTTGTTTCCAAAGTTAACTCCTTCTTTCTAACTCAATGTTTGCCCACGGGCAATTTTTATATTTTCAATGCAAGCTTCAGTATAATCTGCTTTAACACAATATTTAAATATCTCATCTAAAAAAGGATATTTTTTAAGTCCACCTTTTCTCACTATCTGAAAATAATATGTTTCATCAGGATCAAGTTTTCTTAGCTTTTTATATAGCTCTGAAACTTCAGGATATCTAGCTAAAAATCCCTTTGATATAGGCTTCATTCTTCTATTTCTAACTTTTGCATTACTAACTAATATTATTTTCATGTAATCTTCCATGCCATCAGTATGAACTATTGCTATGGTGTCACATAATATAGTATTAGTTTGACTAAATAATCCACTTTTAAACTTTAATCTATTATTCTTATACTTATACTCAATCTTTGTATAGTCTCTTTTTTTTAAAACAGCAAGTATTATTAAAAGCTCTAAAAACACTACATATAATATATAAAATTTTGTTTTTATACCAGTTAGCCATAATGTAGTTGGTAACAGAATAGCTAATATACCCATATATATGTAAAATCTTTTTATTGCTTTTTTTTCTTTTTTTAATGCTTTAAAAATATCCATACTTTGCTCCTTTATATATTCTAAAAGCCTTACATTCTTAATGCAAGGCTTTTTTAAAATTACTTTTCTGTATTTCCCATTTGTTTCATTTTTTCAGCTTGGTCAGCAGTTATAAGTGCATTTATAACTTCATCTATATCTCCATTTAAGAACATTTCTAATTTGTAAAGAGTTAATCCTATTCTATGATCTGTAACTCTACCTTGTGGATAATTGTAAGTTCTTATTCTTTCACTTCTATCCCCTGTACCAACTTGTGATTTTCTATCTTCTGCAATTCCAGCTGCTCTTTCAGCTTCTGCTTGTTCATACAGTCTTGCTCTTAAAACTTTCATAGCCTTTTCTTTATTTTTAAGCTGTGATTTTTCATCTTGACATGATATTACTATTCCTGAAGGTATGTGTGTAAGTCTTACTGCTGAGTCAGTTGTATTAACGCATTGTCCTCCATTACCTGATGCTCTAAATACATCAAACTTAATATCTTTATCATTAATTTCTACTTCTACATCATCAACTTCTGGTAATACTGCAACTGTAGCAGTTGATGTATGTATTCTACCACTTGATTCTGTATCTGGAACTCTTTGCACTCTATGAACTCCACTTTCATATTTAAGTCTTGAGTATGCACCATTACCTTTAATCATGAATACAACTTCTTTAAGTCCACCAATTCCAGTTTCATTGGTACTCATAAGTTCAACAGTCCATCTATTATTTTCCGCATATCTTGTATACATTCTGAAAAGATTAGCTGCAAATAACGCTGCTTCGTCTCCACCTGCACCTGCTCTTATTTCTACAAATACGTTCTTATCATCATTTGGATCTTTAGGTAATAGTAAAATTTGAATTTCTTTTTCTAATTCTTCTTCTCTGTTCTTAAGTTCGTTAATTTCGTCATGAAGCATTTCTTTCATTTCTTTATCTGATTCAAGATCAAGCATTTCTTTATTATCTTGTAAATCTTCTATAACTTTTTTATATTCCTTGTAAGCTCCAACTATTATCTCTAAATCGGCATGTTCCTTACATAGTTTTCTCCACTCGTTTTGGTTTGCCATAATTGAAGGATCGCTAATCTTTACTGATAATTCATCATACTTGTTTTCTATGAATGCTAATTTATCTAATAACATTTTATCACTCCGTATTATCTAATTTCGTATTTAAGTATTATATCATATATTATAAGACTTTTTCAATAAGGGTGAAATATCCTATAACTACCCTATCATGTCCCGCTAAGTCCTTTATAACCCTTACATCTTTAAAATCATTTTCTTCCATAAGAGTTTTTACCTCATCTCCTTGATCATGCCCAATCTCAAAGGCTAATATTCCTTTTCCCTTTAAAAGAATTTTGCTTTCGTCAACTATTCTTCTATAGAAAATAAGTCCATCTTCTCCTCCACTTAAAGCACTGTGAGGTTCATATCTTTTAACATCATCCATTAAGTTATTTATTTCTTCTTCCTTTATATATGGAGGATTTGAAACAATAATATCATATTTCTTACCTTCATCTATAATGGCTTTTAACAAATCACTTTTAACAAATCTCATTCTATCTTCTAATTTATGATTTTTAATATTTTTAATTGTAATTTCTTTTGGCTTTTCAAAATAATCTATAGAATCTACATTAATATTTTTTCTATAGTGTGCTAATGATATACCAATTGCACCACTCCCTGAACATAAATCACATACATCTAATTCTTCGTCATCATTTATATGATTTAAAACTTCTTCAACTAATATTTCTGTATCTCCTCTAGGGATTAAGACTCCTTCTTCTACATAAAAATCTAACCCCATAAATTCTGCATTACCTAATATATATTTTATTGGCATTTTAAATTTTCTTTTTTCTATTAATTCTAAATAACGCTTTTTATCATTATTATTTATATTTTCTTCTCCATGAGTTAATATATAAAGTCTATCTTTACCTATTATATGTCCTAATAATAATGTAGCATCTAATCTTGCATTTTCTTTATCTACATCTAATAATATTTTTGTTCCTTCATCTAAAAGCTCTATTATTGTCATTTCTTCCTCCGGTAAACCTTCAGCTGCTCTTAAAGATCTAATTGCAACTTCTATTTGAGAATCATCTGGCTCTCTTGTTGTAATCTCTTGTAACTTTAATCCTGGCGCTGAAATAATCTTTGCTAATTTATTATCAGATTTTCCAAGCCATTTTATAAGCTCATAAGTTATTCCTGAAACAACTGGTATTAATATTATTCTAAGAATTAATCTTTCTAAAAAACTTCCCCATCCAGTAAAAGCAAAAACTACTATACTTACAAACATTATAAGAAATAAAAAGTTTGTTCCACATCTTGGATGAAACCTTGAATATTTTCTTACATTCTCAACCTTTAAAGGTTCTCCAGCCTCATAACAAAATATAGTCTTATGTTCAGCACCATGATACTGAAATAATCTATATATATCATCCAATTTACTTATTCCCCACATATACAATAATAGTATACTTATTCTAATAGTTGCTTCTATCATATTAAGTCCTATGCTTGATATGTTAAGTTTAGCAAAAAGTGATGCAACTCCTGTAGGTATTGCAATGAATAAAAATGCTGAAAGTATAAATGAAATAAACATTGTAAAAGTAATTATAACATCATTACTTTTATCTCCAAATTTCTTTTTAAGCCAATCCTCAAAAGCTGAAGGTTCAGTATCATCAAAAAATGATGCTGAATAATTTAATGATTTTATTCCTTGTACTAAAGAATCTATAAGTATAAAGCCACCTCTTATAAATGGCATATTTAGTATCTTATATTTTTTTGTAATTGGTGTAATTTTTCTGACTTCAACTTCGATGTTACCATCTTCTTTTCTTACAGCTGTTGCCATTCCTTTATTTCCTCTCATCATTACACCTTCAATGACAGCTTGACCACCAACGTCACATTTCTTCAATATATATACCCTCCTTATTTTTGGTCTTTATATTTGAAATAACACTCTCCGCATAATGATTCATAATGTACATCCCCTATATTATCTATAGCAACTTGCTGACCTTCAAATACAAACTTATCATTTATTTTCCTTGCATTTACTATAGCTTTGCTACCACATTTACATATAGTCTTCATTTCTTCTATGCTATGTGCAATTAATAATAGTCTTTCACTACCTTCAAAACCTTCCATCTTAAAATCAGTTCTTAGACCATAACATATTATAGGAATATCTAGTGTTACAGCAACTTCAAATAATTCATCTATTTGATTTTTTTTCATAAATTGAACTTCATCTACTAAAATGCAATGTAATTTCCCATACTCTTTAACATTGTTTTTAACTATGTTACAAATATTTTCATTATTTTGAACTAAAACATCAACCTCTCTAACAACTCCCAATCTAGAAACAAGTTTATTACCACCTTTTTTATCTGTTGATGGTTTCATTAATAAAACTCTCATTCCCCTCTCTTCATAATTGTGAGCAACTTGCATTAAATGCGTTGATTTTCCTGAGTTCATAGCCCCATATCTAAAGTATAATTTACTCAATTTCTTTCTCTCCTTTTACATTTCAGTTAATAATGATTATAGCATTTATGTACATTTATAAAAAGTTTTTTTTAATTTTCTCTTTTATTGACTGAGTTATATTCCTATGATATACTCTAGTAGTTATTTATTGTACAATGGTGCAATAAAACTAAAACACAAAGAGGTGAAAAACATGAGAGAAGGCATACATCCAGAATACCATCACGACGCAGTGGTTAAGTGTGCATGTGGAAATACTTTTACAACTGGTTCAGTTAAAGAAGAACTTAAAGTAGAAATATGCTCTAAATGCCACCCATTCTTCACTGGTAAGCAAAAAATCGTTGATGTTGGTGGAAGAGTTGATAAGTTCAACAAGAGATTCAACATTAAAAAGTAAGAAATCTAGGGAAAGACTTCAAGTCTTTCCCATTTTCTTTTTTTACTAAATTCATTTTAATTATAATGAAATAATGTTAGACTATATTTATATAAAAATTATGTGAAGCGAGTGAATTGAATGAAAAAAGTTCTTATATTAACCACTTCTACTGGACAGGGTCATAATCAAGCAGCTAAATCTCTTAACGAATTGCTTCAAAAGAATGATTATGAATGTATAAGTTATGACTTTTTAAGTAATAGTAGTAAGTTTTTAATGGATGCCATAGTAGGTGGCTATGAAGTATCTGCAATGAGTTTTCCAGGTATTTATGGTTTTATTTATAAACTAACTAATAATAAATTTATAAACCCACTAACTAATATACCTTTTTTATTTGTAAGAAAAAGACTTGCTAATCTAATTAGCTTAAAAAAACCTGATATAATAATAGCTACTCATCCATTAAGTGTCTGTATAATGGATAAACTAAAAAAAGAAGGATTAAAAACACCTTTTATTTCAGTTGTTACAGATTTCAAGGCACATTATTCATATATAGGAAAAAATGTAGATGCTTATATAACAGGAAGTGAATATACTAAGCAATCTTTAATAAATAAAAATATAAAAGAAGATAGAATTTTCCCTTTAGGTATTCCTATAAGAGAATCTTTTTTTGATAGGGATGAAAATATTCCTCATATAAAAGGCAAAGAATACTTTAATATATTGCTTATGAGTGGAAGTATGGGATTAAAAGATATTTCTTATGTTCTTGAAGAATTATTAAAAAATAATAATAAACTTAGAATCACGGTTGTTTGTGGAAATAATAAAAACTTAAAGCATAGTTTAATGAAACATTGTACTAAAGAATATAAAAATAAAAAGTTACATATATTAGGCTTCTCAAATGATATATCTTCATTTATGGAATATTCAGATATTATAATCTCAAAGCCTGGCGGACTTACAGTTACTGAGTCAATTGCAAAAAACTTACCTTTAATAATACCATTTGCAATACCAGGGCAAGAAAAAGAGAATACTGAGTTTCTCACTAAGGAAGGCTATGCATTATGTATAAATAATATAAAAGATATTAATTCTATAATAGATTCATTAATTGAAAATCCAGCTATTCTTGAAGAAATGAAGTGTAAGCTAAAGTCTTTAGCAAATACTTACTCCTCATCTTCAATAGTTGATTTAGCAAACGATTTAATTAGTAAGAAAGACTGATACAAAAAGTTATTTAACTTTTTGTATCAGTCTTTTTTATTCTAAATATTATTTTTTTCAAATATTCTTATAAATTCTTCATTATCTTTAGTTTTACTTAGCATCTTAATCAATTTCTCAGTTACGTTATCCACATTTCCATCAGTATACATAACTTTTCTAATTGCAAAAGCAACTTCTCTTTCCTCTTCACTTAATAATAAATCTTCTTTTCTTGTTCCTGATTTATAAATATCTATAGCTGGGAATATTCTTCTTTCTTGAAGTCTTCTATCTAAATGTACTTCCATATTACCAGTACCCTTAAATTCTTCAAATATCATATCATCCATTCTTGAACCAGTATCTACAAGAGCTGTTGCAAGAATTGTTAAACTTCCGCCTTCTTCAATATTTCTTGCCGCTCCAAAGAACTTCTTAGGCATTATTAGTGCGCCAGGATCTAATCCTCCTGTTAATGTTCTTCCTGTTGGAGTAATTGTTAAATTATATGCTCTTGAAAGTCTTGTTAAACTATCTAAAAGAATTACAACATCTTGCCCTTGTTCAACTCTTCTTTTACCATGTTCTAGTACCATTTTTGATACTTTCTCATGATTTTGAGGTTCTTCATCAAAAGTTGAATACATGACCTCTCCATTTATTGACCTTTGCATATCTGTAACTTCTTCTGGTCTTTCATCTATAAGTAAAACTATAAGTTTAACTTCTGGACAATTCTTTGATATGTTTTGAGCTAATTTCTTTAAAAGAGTTGTTTTACCAGCCTTTGGTGGTGCGACAATCATACCTCTTTGTCCCTTTCCTAATGGACATATTATATCCATTAGTCTTGTTGAAAGATCATTTTCTCCTTTTCTCTCAAGTCTTATTCTTTCCTTTGGATATATTGGAGTTAATTTTTCAAATCTAGTTCTTCCTACAGCCTTTTCTGGATTTTCATCATTTACTTTTTCTAAATATATTAACGCTTTAAATTTTTCTCCTTCTTTTGGCTCCCTAACCTTACCTTCTAATTTATCTCCAGTTGATAGATTGAATCTTCTAATTTGCGCTGGAGATACATATACATCTTCATTACTACTTAAACAATTTTTTCCTCTTAAAAAACCAAAACTATTATTTTCTTGTATTTCTAAAATACCTGATACTGTAATACCTTGAGACATATCATTTTGATTATAATTTCTATCACTTTGATTATTAGACCTTCTATCCATATAATTATGTGATCTATCAACTTGATTATTAACTTTATCACTTTGAGTATATGTTCTTCCTGTATTCTGATAATTATTTGATGTTGTAGTATCCTTAACCTTAGGTGCTATTTTTTCTTTTAATATAACTCCATCTTTTTCTATAGAATTAACTTTATTCTTTATAATTTCATCTATCAATTCACTTTTTTTGTACTTTGATATATTTTTTATATTTAGCTCCTTAGCAACTTCTTTTAGACTTGCTAATGTCATACCTTCGTAAACTTCTCTTGTCAAAATGACACCTCCATATTTAGTTCAATATTTATATAAAAACTTTAATTCATTCTTTAGGGAACTCTTAAGGTAAGATTCTTAGATAATTTGACTTTTATTTTATTATCCTTCATTAATCTTAGGTTTGCAAGGTCTTTAGGGTATTTGTTTATAATTAATTTAAAAGATTAACTTTATAATAATTATATTAATAATCTTATCCTAAAATAAATAAAGGTATTCTAAATTTTTAGAATACCTTTATTTTTATTATAATTTATTTTATTTTTTCTTCTAAAGCAGCTTCTATAAATCCAGTAAATAATGGATGTGGTCTATTTGGTCTTGATTTTAATTCTGGATGGAATTGAGATGCAACAAACCATGGATGATCTTCTATTTCAACTATTTCAACTAATCTTCCATCTGGACTTGTTCCTGAAATTGTCATTCCACTTTCAGTAATCTCTTTTCTGAATTCATTATTAAATTCATATCTATGTCTATGTCTTTCATATATAACTTCATCTTTATATGAATCATAAGCCTTTGTTGATTCATCTAGCTTACATGGATATAATCCAAGTCTCATTGTTCCACCTAGATCTTCTATATCTTTTTGTTCTGGCATAATATCTATAACTGGATATTTTGTTTCTTCATTTAATTCTGAACTATGTGCGCCTTCAAACCCTACAACATTTCTTGCAAATTCAATTACTGCACATTGCATTCCAAGACAAATTCCAAGGAAAGGTACTTTATTTTCTCTAGCCCATCTTATAGCTTCTATTTTACCTTCTACTCCTCTATCTCCAAATCCACCTGGAACTAAAACTCCGTTTACTCCAGCTAAAACTTTGTCAACATCTTGATTTTCTAACTCTTCTGAGTTTATCCACTTAATCTTTACATTAGTGTTATTTGCAAGACCTCCATGACTTAAAGCTTCTACTACTGATATGTACGCATCATGTAATTCAACATATTTACCAACTAAAGCTATTGTAACTTCATTTTCTAAGTTCTTAATTCTTTGAACCATGTCTATCCATTCTCTATTATCTATGTCTTTACATCCAAGATGTAATTTTTCACATACTAAATTATCTAAACCTTCTTCATGTAACATTAGTGGTACTTCATAAAGATGTTCAGCATCTAAGTTTTGGATAACTGATCTTCCATCTATATTACAGAATAATCCTATCTTGTTTTTAATATCTTCTGATAATTCTTTTTCTGATCTACATACTATTATGTCTGGTTGTATTCCAATACTTCTTAACTCTTTAACTGAGTGTTGAGTTGGTTTAGTTTTAAGCTCTCCCGCTTTTCCAAGATACGGAACTAATGTAACATGTATGAAACAAACATTTTCAGGACCAACTTCAGTTCTAACTTGTCTTATTGCTTCTAAGAACGGTTGTGATTCAATATCTCCGACTGTTCCACCAATTTCTGTTATAACAACATCAACATCTCTTTCTTTTGAGACTCTATAAACTTTTTCTTTTATAGCATTAGTTATATGAGGTATTACTTGAACTGTTCCCCCTAAGTATTCTCCTCTTCTTTCCTTTGATATAACTGACCAATATATTCTACCAGTAGTTACATTACTATTTTGAGTTAAATTTTCATCAATGAATCTTTCATAGTGTCCTAAATCTAAATCTGTTTCTGCTCCGTCGTCAGTTACAAATACTTCACCATGTTGATATGGACTCATTGTTCCTGGATCTACGTTTAGGTATGGATCAAATTTTTGTATTGATACCTTTACTCCTCTATTTTTTAATAATCTACCAAGTGATGCTGCTGTAATTCCCTTTCCTAATGCTGAAACTACTCCACCTGTTACAAATACATATTTCGTCTTTTTGTTCATTTTAGTTCCTCCCTATGAGAAAATTTTTTATTGACATCCAAAGCGTCTAAAGTTATAATAGATATTACCCCATAAATTTCATTTATGGGGTATTGGTGCTAAAACAATTTTCTTTAAATAACATAGATACTATAGTATCACATTTATTTTTTAATATCTAGTCATTTTTTATTTATATTTTGTTCATTTTTATTTTTTTTACATTTCAGCGTCTATTTTCTTTTCTATTTCAAAATATTTATCTCTAAATTTCTTATTTATCAATAATTTTTCTTCAGCTTTTTGGTAATTATAATGTATGCTCTTTCGTGTTTTAACCTTTAAAATTTCTTTTAATTCTTTTTCGCTCCAACAATCGTATTTTTTCAAAAATAAAATATATAAATATTTCATATCTTTTTCTTTTAACATACCTAACAATTCTTCCTTAGATATATTATTAAAATTACATATTTCTTTTATTATTCTAAAATACTTTTCCTCATTAACCATACATTTTCCCTCCTTTTATAAATTATTCCCAATTTTAATTTTTATAGACAAGATTTAATTCAAAATAATTTAATTTAAAATCACCCTACCAAATTAAAGTTAATTTAATCTAGTAAGGTGATTTTATTATGATTTTATATCTAATTTTAATTTTGTTTTTATTGGTGGTTGACCCGCTACTTGCATTTCATAATTTATCTCAACATTTCCACCATCTTCAGTCATATCTATTTTTAAGTCTTTAGTTTCAATTGTTAACTCTAGCATTCCATAAGGTGTATTATATAAGCAAACTGTTGGCTTACCTTTTTCAAAATGCATTTTTGTTGTTGTACTGCCTTCTCTTTCAAGAATTATGTATTCACTACCAATTCTAAGCTTTGTATCTGTTCCATCCATTCCAGATATCTCAGTCTCTTTATACATTGCAATTATTTCATCATTTTCATTCTTTAAGCTACCAGGAGTAACTACTTCTATAAGTTCATTATTATCCATAGTAGCATTACTAACTATTTTAATAACCGCTTTTTTTTCCAAAATGTTATACCTCCTATTTACCTTGTATTATGTACTTATTTATTTCTTCCTCACTAGCCGGTTTAACTTTTAAAGTTCCTTCAAATTTGCACCCAAATTTTCCATAAGATATTTCTACTTCATCAAGATCTTTCCCCTTACAATATCTACCTGCTATCTTAGCTGCTAATTCCTTATCTTCTTCATTGTATTTTCCACTTACTACCACCATAGCTCCATTATGATTTGTTGGATATAATACTAAATCATCTTTAGTTAAAATATTTTTTATTCTATCCCCTTCATCTTTTGTTCTAGTAGCTATTATTTTACAACCATTTTCACTAACAAAATGTCTTCCAAATCTTAATAATTCTATCTCTTTTGGAGACACATCACCATTTCTTTCAAGTGATTCTTTAAGTCTTAATGAGTAGTTAGGTTCTGTTAATCTACAACCTCCAGCTGGTGATGGATAATCCTTTATCCCCCATTTTTCTGCAAGCTCCATTTGTACTTTTCTACTTCTTCCTGATATATCAAGTAATTTTTCTCTATCTACTAGTCCTGATTTTTCCATTTCAGTTTCATCTAAATTTTTTGCACATAAAGGTCTAAGTATAATATCCTTAAAACCTGATTCTTTTCTAACTTTATTTAAGGCTTGTCTATTTTGAGACATAGGTCTCTGATTTAAAACTTCGCCTGTTATTATAAAATCTGCATTAAACTTCTTTATTAATTCCCCTGAATATCTCATCATCATGGCATGACAATCTATACATGGATTCATATTCTTTCCCCATCCATTTTTAGGGTCCTTAACCATTTCAAAATGTTCAACTGAAAAATCAACAACCTCTAAAGGTATACCTATTTGTTTAGTCATTCTTTTAGCATTTTCTTCATCGAAGAAATATGATTTAAAGCATATCCCTATTACTTCTATTCCCTGATCCTTTATTAATTTTGCTGATAATATACTATCTAATCCACCTGAAATCATAGCTAGTGCTCTAGTCATTAAAACGTCCTCCTATTAATTAGTTTATTTAAACTTTAATTTATCCCTAATTCATAATTTGTTACAAATTATAGTTTATGATTCTTCATTCATTTTATCAAGTTAATTTTAATGATAATATTAAAATAAATCCTTTATAACTTCTACAATCTTAAATTTAACATTATACTCTTCTTTATCTACATCTGTATCATCTTCTATTTTATTAACTTCTTTATTAGATTTATCTTTATTTTTATTATTTATCTTTTCATCATTATTTTTTTCTACAGATCTATTTTTGTTTTCAACAACCTTGTCCATCTGTCTTTCTGTCTCATTATATGCAACTTCTCCTTTAGTTACATCTACAAAGCATAATGGAGGAAACATAACACACCACCAATTTTGTCCTGATGATTTTCCTATTAATATTCTATAAGCTTCATATTCTCCTTGCGGTAGTACTATATTACCATATATCTTTTCTGGGAAATTTTCTCTTGAAAGCTCGCTTTTAACACTATAATTATATCCATTTTCTTTTATAACTTTTTTAGCTATTTCAATAACCTTCTTATCATTTTCTTTAAGTATTTCTCTAGATTCTTTTATACTAGATGATTTATCTAATAATGGTGTAAGAAACCTAATCACTTCATCTCTTACTTTAAGCTTTAATTCCTGATCCTTATCATTATCACTATTTGCGATTACGTGAAATCTAATTATTTCATCTTGCACACTATCGTAATCATATGTTATTTCACTATCTACCTTTAACTTCCCTACTTCACTGCTTGTACATCCTGAAAATAATATTGAAATTATAATTAATATAAATGCATAAAATATTTTTTTCATAATAAAAACCCCCTTACTAGTAATCATTATTACCAATTAAAGGAGTTATATACACATTTATTTTATATTGTTCTTGTTATGCATACATCTTTATATTTCTTTTTCATTATATCATAACATCTTTGTGCTTTAACCATATCATCAAAAAATGCAAATACAGTCGGTCCACTTCCACTCATCATACTTCCAATTGCCCCATATTCAATCATTGATTGTTTAATTGAAATTATTTCTTTATATTTTACAAGAGTAACATTTTCAAGTAAGTTCTTCATATTACTTGCTACATATTCTAAATTATCTGACTCTATATTTTTAATAAGTCCTTTTACATTAGGATGGAATACAACTTTTGATAAATCAAATTCTTGATATACAGCCTTTGTTGAGACACCAAAAGGAGGTTTTACTAAAACTAATATTTTATCTTTAAATGGTTTTAATTTAGTTATTTTCTCTCCTATCCCTTCACAAAGTGCTGTTCCTCCAATTATACAATAAGGAACATCTGCACCAAGCTTAACTCCTAAATCCATTAATTCTTGATTGCTAAGATTAGTATTAAACATCTTATTCATGAGCTTTAATACAGCTGCACAGTCTGTACTACCACCAGCTAAACCAGCTGAAACTGGTATATTTTTGTTAATTGTTATGTTTACTCCTGATTTAATATTAAATTTATCCATAAATAGCTTTGCTGCTTTATAAGCTAAATTTCTTTCATCAGTTGGTACATAAGGTTTATTACAATTTATTTTTATTCCTTTATCTATCTTTTCTATTAATATTTCATCATATAAATCTATAGCTTGCATTATCATTTTTAATAAATGATATCCATCTTCTCTTTTTCCAATAACATCCAATGCTATATTAACCTTAGCATATGCCTTTATTTTCATTGCACATATCCCTTCCCTCTGTTAATGTTACCTCATATTTTATCATAGCTAATTCTCTCTGTCTATTTCTGTAATATAAACTCAATAGGCACATAACATCTTAATTAATCCCATAAAATATAGAATAATTAAAACATTATGTGCCTACTTTCTATTTATAAGTTAACTAATTCCTCGTTCTCATTATTACTTTTATAATTTTTAATAACATTCATTAAAGGATCTAATTCTTCAAAGAATGCTATTATTATATCACCTTTTGAACTAACTTTTATAGCTTCTTTAAGTGCCTCACATTCTTCTAATATAACTTTATACTTATCCTTATTTGTTATTCCACTTTCTATTAAACTAGCAACTTCTCCAGGTTTTCTCCCTCTTTTATCTCTATCTTCTT
The DNA here is from genome assembly GCA_040144665.1 of Clostridium perfringens. GTDB lineage: Bacteria > Bacillota > Clostridia > Clostridiales > Clostridiaceae > Clostridium > Clostridium perfringens_A. The sequence goes on along the minus strand of JBBVGE010000125.1, from coordinate 43,622 downwards.
TTATTATCATAAAATCTAAATTTTGTTCACTTATTCTTCCAATATCAACTGCCATGTTATCACTTCTATCTCCAGGGATTCCAATAACTCCAATTAAATTATTGTAATCCATAGATTTTAGAGATTTAAATATCGCTCTATATCCATCTACATTATGCCCATAATCTAATATAATAGTTTTACCATCTAATTCATACATATTAAATCTTCCTGAATTATGCTCATAATCTAGCTTAAATTTAGCAAATCCTCTTGCTATCATGCAGTAATCTATTCCAATTCCAACTAAAGCAGCGCATGCTGCTAATGAATTTTCAACATTAAATAATAAACTACCATTTAAAGTTATTGGTATATCATCAATCTTTAGAACATTATACCTTTTATTGTTACTAGCTACACACAGCATACCTTCGTCTATAAAAACTGCTTTCTTTCCTTCTAATATGTTCTTTTGAATTAAAGTATTATTTTTATCTTTAGAGAAGTATATAATTTCACCTTTAGCTCTCTCTATTAAGTTTCTACTCCAATTATCATCTGCATTTATTACTGAATATCCATTTGGTTTTACAGCCTCAAGCACTAATGACTTTACAAAGCTTAATTCTTCCATTGTACATACTTCATTAAGTCCTAAGTGATCTTCTGTTATATTAGTTACTATACCAACATCAGCTAAATCATAAGCTAGCCCTTTTTTAATCATTCCACCTCTAGCCGTCTCAAGCACCGCAATATCAACATCTTTATTTAATAAAATAGATTTTGCACTATCATATCCTGTATCATCACCTATATCTATACATTCATTACCAACATAAATTCCATCTGTAGATGTCATACCAACAGTATTTCCCATAAGATTTAACACATATGATATTAATCTAGTAGTTGTAGTCTTTCCATTAGTACCTGTAATTGAAATTATAGGTATACTTTTAGGATTTCCATTATATAAATACTCTAATATAGCCTTTCCTACATCTATAGCTTCTCCTCTTGATGGATGATGATGCATTCTTATTCCAGGTGCTGCATTTACTTCCATAACTACACCTTGATCTTTTATAGATTCTTTTATACTTTGAGCTGTTATATCAACTCCACATATATCTAGACCAATAATCTTTGCTGCTCTTATACAAAATCTCTTATTTTCTTCGCATATTTCATCAGTACAATTTATAGCTATTCCACCAGTAGAAAGATTTGCATTTCTTCTTAAAATAACTTCTTCATTAACTTTCGGAATGCTACTTAGTTTATATCCTGATTCTGAAAGAAGTTCCCTCATATCATCATCGATCTTAATTTTAGTTAAAGGTTTTTCATGATCATCTCCTCTTAAAGGATCATTATTTAACTCTTCTATAAGTTCACTTATACTTCTCTTACCATCACCTAAAACCTTCGGTTGAATTCTTAGTGAAACTGCAACAACTTCATTGTTTACTACACATACTCTATAATCATTTCCATTTACATATTTCTCTATTATTATGTCTTTATATTCATTTGACAGTTTATTATATATTTTTATAAGTTCTTTTTCATTTTGAATGTTTAAAAATACGCCTTTACCTTGATTTCCACATTGAGGCTTTAATACAACTGGATATCCAATATTCTCAGCTGCTTTTAATAAACCTATTACATTATATACTTTTTCCCCTTCAGCAACCGGGATACTTTGGCTTTTTAATAATGTTTTTGTAAACATCTTATCACATGCTATATCGGCTCCAATACATGTAGTATTTGATCCTATAGTAGCTTCTATAATACGACCTTGTTTTCCATATCCTATTTGATAATATCCTGAATTATCTATTTGGAAAACAGGTAAACCTACTCCTTCAGCAGCTATTTTTATAGCTTCTGTACTTGGGCCTATTAATTCTTTATTTAATATATCACTAATTAATTTTAATCTTTCTTTAAAGTTTATATTTTTCTTCGTTATTAGTGAATTTATTAAATCAACAGCTAGTTTTCCTATTTCTACTGCCGTATTTTCATACATAAATTCATAAATAATATAATAATGATCACCTTCACACTCTCTTGCTTTACCATATGAAACATCTATATCTAGCATATTTTGAATTCCAATTATCATATGCTCACAAATATGTGATAGATATGTACCCTCATTTAATCTTATAACAAAGCCACCTTCAGTATCTATGCCACATCTATGTTCTTTTAGAATAGGTAAGTGTTTTAAAAGTTCATCATTGAAGCCTTCTATTTTATTACTTGGTATTTCAGAATATCCTTCTAAATCAACATCCATTCTTATGCATTTTCTATGCGAATAGATATTCCTTCCATTAAATATCCTTATCCCTTTTATCTTCATCTCTAAATACTTCCTCCTCAAAAGGTATCTTATTAATTAGATCAAACTTATTCCCTTCAATTAATACATGTAACTTAACATTAAATATACTTAACGTTTTATCTCTACATTGTTCTGATACATTTGTATGATTTATTCCAGTTCCATCAATTATGTATACCGCACCATTTCCAATAACCTTAAGTATTTTTCTCTCATCAATAATTATAGCTGTATCTTCGTCTATTCCTATTCCTAAATATTCTGGATTTTCAGCTATACCTGTCAATAATCGTCCTATTCTTCCCCTTTGAATAAAGTGTTGATCAATAACAACATTCTCAATAAGCCCAAGCCCTGGGCACATATTAATACTATGTTTTTTAGGTGACTCTTCATCATCTCCTTCTAAAATCATAGTTCCACTCATTACTGATGCCCCTGCGGATGTTCCAACTATTATTTTTCCGCTATGCATCCCCTTCATAAGTGCTTTGTTTAATGGAGTTCCTCCTATAAGGCTAGTTATTTTTAATTGATCTCCACCTGTAAAAAATATTAATTTAGAAGAGTTTATAAGCTCTACATTTTTTTCTAAATAAGCCTCTTCTCTCTCTTCTATATTTAAAAATTCTATATTTTTTACTCCTATTTCTCTAAATACCTTATCATAAACATCCTCCATTTCATTTTGAATTTCAGATGCTATTGTAGCAACTAATAATAGATCTCTATCTTTATTTATTAAGTCACACACTTCATTTAAGATTTTTTTTCTTCCTTCTTTATCTTCTGCTCCACCTATAACTACTAAATCATAGTTTAATTTAGATTTCATAATATTCACCTCAAATCATGCGTTTATTATTATTTCCTAAGGATATATTATTTATTCAATAATATTAAAACTCATATTTAAACATTTAATTATACATAAAAGTACCCTACAGAATAGACTTTCTATATTCTGTAGGGTACTTTTTAATATTTAGTAAGACTTTTTATTAAACTATGATACTGCTCTTCCAGGTATTAGCAATCTTTCTCCAGGTATTAACGAATTATCACCTTCCAATTCATTCATTCTCATAATTTCATCCATTGTAGTATTATATTTTTTAGCAAGGTTCCATAAGGTATCCCCTTTATCAATAACATATATAGTTATACTAGCCTTCTTTTTAACTTCTTCTCCATCACCCTCTAAAATGTCTTTTACAAATTCTTTCTTAATTTCAAACAATACCTTAGCTGTCATAGTTAAAGTAGCTTTTACAGCTATAGTATTAGCTTCTATTGCTACATCCATATTTTCTATATTAGCTTTAACTAATGCCTTCATCTTATCATCAGCACCACTTGCTTCAATAGCAACATTAAATGGTATATCACCAGAGACCTTATCTAAATACTTATCCTCATCGTTTGTCTTATATATAATATTAACATTTATATATCCACCAACAATAATTTTATCATCAGCAACTGATTTTTCAGTTATTATAGCCTTACCTGAGAATGTTACTATTCTTTCAGGCATCATATCTCCTTCGTTCATATAAATATTATCTTTAACAATGGATTCAGTATTATAAATACCTTGAATCATTCCCATTTCACATTCATCCTTTGAAATTTCAATTGGGAATTTTGGTGAATATGCATCTATTACTATGTCCACATTTTTCTTCGAGAAGACTTTTACATTACAATTAACTAAAACTTCCGTATTGACAAGTCTAGCCTCACCTAAATCATCTTCTTCAACAGTAATATCTTTATTCTTCATATCATAATCAGCCGTTACCATCATATCTGGAGTTACTCCAGCAATCTCAACTTCTTTTGATAAGTAAATATTATCTTCTAAATAATAGATCTCCTTGCTTTCATTACTTAAATATAATATTGAAAGTTTACAATAGCATCCACAATATATCTTATCTTCTCCAATTTTTATTTCTTTCTTGTGAAGATCCATTTTAGATTTTAATATTTTGGATATTTGTGGTTTATCCATACTAACTCTAATGACTGATTTACCAGCTATATCTATATTTTCATTTGCATTTGTATTATTTATAACTTCATTTTTCTTAAGAATTTCTATACCTTCTGTTCCTTCAACATCCTTTATAAGCTCTAATTCTTTTCCTTTATACATTTCCCAATTAAAATTAAGTACTCCATCAATAGATACTTTTCTTTCATTGATTATTTTTGCTTCAATATGTTCTACTCTGCATTCAACTTCGCAGACTACTTTATGTTCAGCTTCTTCTAAATTTAGATTACTATTAAATTTTTGAGAATAATTAACTGATGAAATCACTATATTTTCTTCTTTAGCTAAATACAACAAATTATATTCAACCATTCCTTCTACAACAATCTTATCTCCCATTGTTTCCTTGGAAGTAATAGAAGGTTTTGCCTCTATCATTAGTACTTTTTCTACATCTGGATGAGTATCAGGTATAAGATATTCATCATTTAGCATTGATGTAGTATTATTTTCTCTTAAAAGTTGTTCAAATTGGATATTTTCTTTTATAACATCTATCTTTGACATTTATTAATCCCTCCCCATAAACTACCTACTACTATTTATATAAAAATATTCTAAATGTATGCCTAATGTGAAATAAAAGAAATTTATTTTTTATACTTTTTTCTATCTTTTTATAAGTTTTTTCACCATATTATCCATATTAAAGAAATTTTTCTTATAAAGTATATATTTTTTTAGTCAAATATAAAATTTATTTTATATTTTTGTTGACAAAGGTACTTTTTTGTCGTAACATAGTAAATGGTTATTGACCATATAACCTCTCATAAATTCTCAATACCCTTTTATACCATAGTTGAAAGATGGAAACCCACCATCTTTCTTTTTTTTATATAAAATTATAAAAAAGAAAAAAACTTCGAAAAATCGAAGTTTTATTTTCTATCCTGGAAAATGTAATTGCACTGTTTGAGTTAATACATCTGAATAACTATATGTCACGGTTCTTTGGGTGTCATTGTCTAATCTTATTACGAATATGCTAGGATAAGCACTTTCTAAAACTCCATCGTTAACCAGAATCTTTTTTCTTCCTCCGTTAGCTTTTAAAGTTACTTTTTCTCCAAGGTGCCCCTCAATATTCTTTTTAATTGAGGCAATTGTCTTAATAGTTTCCATAAAAACACCCTCTTTCTTTTTTTATTATACCATTTTTTTGAAGCTTAGTCAAGCAAAATCTTAATTTTAACACTTAACAATTATAATGTCAATATTTTTTTCTATACTTTTTTCATACTTTTTCTTGCACTTTTATTATTTGTAAATACACTAACATTTATGCATAAAATATTAAATTAACTTCTTATTAATAATTTATATAATAAATAAGTTATAAGTGGATAAGATTATAATTTATTTATTATATTTATAATCTTATTCACTTATATCTCATTTTACTTTTTACTTATAGTATATATGGTGATTTAGGATACCCTTCCCTATACTTTCCTCTAGTCTGTAATCCACCTACACCTTTTATACCAGTAATAGTATTATCAATAACTTCTTTAATTGATACAATTTCATTAATTTTAGTATATGCAATTTTTTCACATACAAATACAGGATCTAAACAGTGTATAAGAACTCTGCTTGGAGAAGATGCAAAATTTGCCCCTGCATCCAGCATGCTTTCATAACAACTTTGACATGCACCTGCAAAAATTACTAATTCATCATAGCTAGAATTATAATCTCTAAGCGCCTTTACGGCATCTCTATAAAATATTGAATTTCTATAATTATCAAGATTTAAATAATCTCTAGTCCCTCTAAGCACACCATCATGACCTGTTAAAACTACTATATCTGGTTTAATTTCTTTTACTAAATCAACTATCTTTTTAGGTTGTTCTTCCTCAGATAGTGATACCCCTACTGCATCAAGAGAAAGCTGTTTATATACTTTAAGGCAAGTGTCCATATATTCTTTATCTCCATCAACATGAAGTATTTTCCCTGGCCTTCCAAAGAATAACTCTTCTTTATCATTATCTTTACACGCTTTACTTATTTTATTATTAGTTTTTGTTGCTCCTTTTCTATTATATATATCTCTAGTTGAAATAGCAGTTTTTATAGCCCTGTTAACTCTACTATTTAGAATTTTATCTTGTTCTCCTGAATAGTCTTCTGACACTTTCTCTAAATCTTCACTATCTGCATCAGCTATAATTCTTATATTTAAACCCTTTAATATAAATGTAACTTTTCCGTCTATCTCCTTTATATCAATTATTTTAAAAGAGACATCCTTATCATATGATTTTCTAACAACTATATCTCCTACAACCATATCTTCACCTGAAATATTATTACTCTATTTATTCTATGTAAAAGATATGGTTTATGATTTAATTAAAATAAAACTCCACCGAAATGGAGTTTTATTTTAATCAATGTTATATTCTTTTTTGAATTTTTCTAAAAAATCTAAATAATTTTCTCTTTCATCTATTATTCCTTGAAGCTTTTTAGCAAAGGTATTTTGTCCCCAATTAACCTCATTGTAATAATATCTGTTAGCTAATCTCCAATACCTTTGCGGGAATTGTAGATAAGCTAATAAAACTTTATACTCATCTTCTCTTATAGGAGATATACTATTGTATGAATCAATTATAGCTTTAGCATATTCAAAATCCCATTCAACTCTTTTTAGTACCTTAGTCATGAAGTTAGAAATATCAAAAGCTCTTATTTCTCTCTTACAATAATCAAAGTCTATAACATTAACATCATTATTACCATCAATTATAATGTTATGATAAGTAAAATCATGATGGCAGAAACTCTTGTCATTTTCTGCAATTTCACAAAGTCCAAGGTAATTAGATTGTTCTAGTGTATTATAAGATTCCTTACCCATTTCTTTATAAAACTCCATTGATTTAATATATATTAAATCAAAATCACTTTTATTGCTCTTCTTTCTAACCATATCTCTCATCTTATCTAATGATTTAACTCTCTTCTTCATAAGGTTAAGCCATCTGCCAAGATCACTCTTTAATTTTGAATTTTCAGGTGGATCATATCCTTTTGAAGCTTCATGTAATTTTGCTAAAGTTTCTGCTGCAAGTTTTACCTCAGAAATTTTATGGAAATCACATTCCCTTCCTCCTAACCATATTGATAGAGTATATAAATCTTCATTTACTAATGCGTATGGTTCACCCTCTATGTTTAAAAAATACTTGTCTACTTTGTCAAATCCATTATTTATTAAATGTTCCTTAGCACCATATACAAATAATAGTTTTTGAGGTCCATAGTTTATTTTTTTTAGGCAACGTTCTCCCTTGTTAGTTTTCAAATAATATACGCCTTTATTTGCTTTTAGAGTCTCAATCTCAATATTAAATTGTCTTTCTATTTCAAACTCTCTCATCATTTCAATCACCCCCTTAATATTTATATGTCCTATCTATTTCTTTTATTAACATTTTTTACTCCAAATAAATATAATAGCATTAAGAGTACTTTGAAAGGATTAAATCATGAAAATTGGCATTGACGGCAGAGCCGCAAAATGGTATAGAGGAACAGGTATCGGCACGTACACACATCAATTAATAAATAATTTAAATAATGTAGATTTCAATAATGATTATTTAATTTTCACACCAGATAATCCAGGACTAAGTAATTTAAATCCAAATTTTAAAATAGAAAAAATTGATAATGTAGTTAAGGAGCACTTTTGGGAAGAGGTAAGGGTTCCTAATATTTTATCTAATAATAGCATGGAATTATATCATGTTCCTCAAAACGGTGTAGGACTTTCTGACAATGTTAATTGCAAAAAAGCCATTACATTACATGATATAATCCCACTTAGAATGCCAGAGACAGTTAGCGATCGTTATCTTAGAATTTTTAATGATGAAATGCCAAAAATTCTAGATAATTGTGATGGAATAATTACTGTCTCAGAATTTTCTAAACAAGATATATGTAAGGAATTTAGTTATCCTAATGAAAAAGTGTATGTAACTCACTTAGCCGCTGAAGAAATTTATAAGCCTATGAGTAAGTGCCAATGTAAAAAGAATATCGAAAGAAAATATGGTATTACATCAGATTTCATACTATACGTTGGAGGATTTAGTCCAAGAAAAAATATAATTGGATTAATTGAAGCATTTTCATTACTACCTCCTCCTTATAGGAAAAGTACCAAACTAGTTATAACAGGCAAAAAAGGATTCTCATACGATATTTACTTAAACAGAGCTCGAGAATTAAATGTTGAAAATGATGTTATATTTACTGGATTCATTCCACTTGAAGACTTGCCTTATTTCTATAATGCTTGCGAAATGCTTGTATATCCATCCTTTTATGAAGGATTTGGATTACCACCTATAGAAGCTATGGCATGTGGTACTCCTGTAATAACATCTACAGTAACATCACTACCTGAAGTATGTTATGATTCTGCATTACTTATAAATCCTCATAATCCTGATGATTTAAGTTATGCAATGCAAAGAGTTTTAAGTGATAGCCTACTTGTCTTAGCAATGGTAAAAAAAGCACTAACCAGAAGCAGACTATTTTCGTGGGAAAATACAGCACTAAATACTATTAAAGCCTATGAAAGTATTTTAAGTAGATAAAAGAAAGTGAGTGATTAAAATTTTAATCACTCACTCTTTAATTTATTTATAATATCTTCTCTTCATAAAACTTTTTATAATCGTCTAAAAATTTTAGTCTAAATACATCATTTTCAAGCTTTGTCATAAACCTGTGAAGAAAAACTTCTTCTTCCCATTCTTTATTTTTGTGATAATAAGATTTTATTATTGAATATATATCTCTTGGAAAACTCATTAATATATATATAAGTTTATATTCTTCATCTTTTATTTTAAATATTTTATCATAGCTCTCTAATGCAAGCTTTCCTTTATTTATATCAAAAACACTATTCTTAATCCATTTTAAAAGAAAGTCAGCTATATCTAGAGTTCTTAAATCTATTGTAGAATAATCAAAATCTATTATATTAATCTTGTTTTCATTGATTATAAAATTGTGATTTGCAAGATCATTATGACAGAGGCAAATAAGTTCTTTATCCATTAATAAATCTCTATATTTACTAACCCAAATCATTTCATTTACTTTTGATATCTCTTCTATATATCTATCACAATTTTCTAGAAATAACTTATCAAATTCATTCTTATAAGTATATCCACTTACCCATTCCTTTATATTTATAAGATCTTCTTTTATTGCTTTATAATACTCAACTAAATTATTCGATTTTTTAATCGGTATTCCCTTAGGCTCTAGAACATCACTAATCATTTGAGAGGCCTTATGCATTCTAGCTAATGCTTCACTGCACATTTCAACCTCTATTGGATTACTTATTGATGCTTCTCTTCCTTCTATTAAATCCATCACTATATAAATCTCATCTTGCCATTTTATATAATTATCATTCGCTTGCAACTTATTCATTTTCATGATATAAGGAAAATTCTTATTTACGTAATCAAGGGACTCTACTATAAATTTTATTCTATCTTCCTTATAATTAACTTTCTTTAATATTTTTTTCCCTTTAGTTGTGTTTAGTATATATAATTTTCTTAGAGGAGTGATATCTAATATATCAAGTCCTAGCTTGTCAAAAAAGTTTTTACTTAAATCATATTTACATAAAAGCTTTTTATCTCCATATTTAACCTTCCTCATTATATACCTCCTTTAGAATTCTAATTCCCTCTCAGCTATCAATTTAAATTCATCTCTGCTATGTTCGTCCCATTCATATCTATTTTTATACCAATACTTAAGACTTTCTCCTGGCATATCAACAATTAAATTTATATATTGAATACTACTTTTTTTAAGATTTGATTTTTTTACATATTCTTTTGCATATTCGCTTAAAATGTCTCTGCTATATTTCTTCTTATATTTAATTAAATAATTTATAAAATCATCTTCTACTATGTTAAAGCTAATTTTTTTAATCTTACCAATTTCTATTTGATCTACTACCCTTAAATTATTTTCATCAATTCGTTCAATACATATTTCATCTTTACACATACCTCTTTTATATATATCTATATAATCAATATCCTCTATTTTCTTAAGCTGTTTTTTTATTTTATCTAATACACATTTTTCGTAATAGTTTAATTCATTAAATCCTATATCTAATTTTTTTGTCATCACAAAAATTCTATCAACTCTTCTACCTATTTCACTTAAAATACTGTTCTTTTCAACAGAATGATATCCCATTAAAATTTTTTGAAGAGTAATTATTATATCTATATGACTTAAGATATTTATATCACTTTTCTTATTTTTAAAATAATTTCCCATTATATAAACGTCATTTTCCAATAAATAATTTTTAAGAGTTACCTCATTTATAGTAATCACCCCTTAGTTAAAGAAATTATTTAAAAACTCTTCTTTCTCTTCTCTATCCTTCAAATATTTATTAAGTTTTTCTAAAAAAAACTCTTCTCCCCATGGCTGTTGTTCCCAATACATTTGTAATCCTCTTTGCCAAAAATCTTGTGGAAATAACATAAATGATTTCATTATCTTTTTTTCTTTATCAGAAATCTCGATATTTTTAGAGTACCCTTCAAGTATTATATTTCCCTTCTTTTTATCCCACCTATGATATTTCATGGCTCTCATAAATAATGAAGATAAATCATGAAGGTGGCTATCTAAAATACAATAATCAAAATCAATTATATTTATCTCATTATCTTTTCCTATCAATATATTATGATTTGCAAAGTCATGGTGACAAAACTCTCTTTTCATTAAATGTTCTTCCATAACGCAAAAATAATCACTTTTTATAAGTCCATTTATACTTCTATCAGCTCTTTTAATTTCTTCATCTAAATTTTCCAAAAACACTTTGTCAAATTCATTCTTTTTTGCTTTTTGAGATATTCTATGTGCAAAATCAAGTATTTCTTCACGTCTTGTCTTAAATGTATTTATCCATGAAAACCAATATACTCTTGGTCTCATAAGAGGAGTTATAGTGAAATCTCTACTACAAGCATGAAGTTCTGATAATTTTTCAGAAACTCTTTTTAACTCATCTATATCATCATAATTACTTTCTCTTGAATCTACCCATTTAGTTAAGTAAGCATAATTTCCATTTGGTAATTCTACATATAAATTTCCTTTTCTATTTTTTATTATATCGAGAACATTTGAAAACCCCTTATTCTTTAAATGAATCATAGAGGAAAGAATAAAATAAAAATGAGGAAAATTATATTTTACAATCTTAAAACAATATTCCTCATCTCCACTTATCTTATAAGTATTTTTAATCTTTATAGCAGATTTAATTTCTATACTATACTCTCTTTTCACTATATTTTTAATAATCTTTTCATCCATATATTTCTCCCAAAACTTATTTGATTCATTATATGAATACCTTTAATTTAATGTGATTTCATTCACAAATTTTACCATTAATAATATTTTATAGTATATAGCTAAATTGAGGTGTTTGAATGAAAATTTGCATAGATTCTAGAAGCATAAATTTACATGGTGGAACTGGTATAGGAACATATACAAGAAACTTGATTTCAGAAATGATAAACATAGATAAAAATAATCAATTTACCCTTATATGGACTGGAAAAGTAGATAATAGTTTTGTTCAAGCAAATACAGAACTCATTTACTGTTCTGGACGTCATGGTACTTTCTTTGAAAAAGAATATATCCCAAATCTAATTAAAAATAGAGACTTAAACTTATATCATATTCCTCAAAACGGCATGGGCTTACCTTTAAATTATGATATAAATACAGTTGTAACAATACACGATCTTATACCATATATAATGCCAGAAACTGTTGGTCCAAGTTACTTAAAAAGATTTTTAAGAGATATTCCAAATATAATAGAAAATTCTAAAGGTATACTTACAGTATCTGAGTATTCTAAAAGAGATATTTTAAAATTTTTCAAAGGATATCCAGAGGATAAAATATTTGTAACACCTTTATCCACAAATTATGAGTTTACACCAATGAATAAACATATTTGTAGAGAGACTATACAAAATAAATTTAATTTTAATGAACATTATATACTATATATAGGTGGATTCAGTACAAGGAAAAATGTTCGTGGGCTAATAAGTTCATTTAGTAAAGTTAAAGATAGTCTGTCTAAAAAATATAAACTATTACTTGGTGGTTCTTTAAAAGATGATGGACTTAACTTAAAGGATTATACTGAAAGCTTAAATTTAGAAAATGATATTATATTTACTGGTTTTTTAGATGATAAAGATCTTCCTATTCTTTATAATGGTGCAGATCTTTTTGTATATCCATCTTACTATGAAGGTTTTGGACTTCCACCACTTGAAGCTATGAGTTGTAAAACTCCTGTTATAACGTCTAATACTACATCAATTCCTGAAGTAACTAAAGATTCTGCACTACTTATTAACCCTACAATAGAAGATGAATTATCAAGTGCTATATTTGATGTTCTTGAAAAAGATACTCTGAGAAATGATTTAATTGAAAAAGGATATAAAAGAAGCCTCCAATTCTCTTGGAGGCAAACAGCTCAAAATACATTAAATGCATATGAAACAATATTAAATTCATTAATTGACTAACTTTTCTTCAATCTTTTCATAAATATTATAATTATTTATCTTAGGGGCCTTCTTAGAAATATTACTCATAACAACAAGAGGGCTCTTTCCTTCAAAATTTTTAATAGGATTCTCTACTCTATTACTTTTGTATGCATATACATAGCTTGGAAATAACTCTCCACTAAGTGCATATTTTAATGCTATGTTTGTATTATTACTTACATACTCTAGAAAACTATCTATAAGCTCTTTATGTTCAATACTATTAAGAACAACAAGATTTTGACCTTGTGCCATAAAAAATCTATTTGATCCAATTTTGAAAGCTGGAGGGTTATTTGCTGTCCAAATACATTTTGTTTTTAAGCCCTCAATAGATTTCATTCCATTTATAGAAGCTATTTTTGCAAAATATCCTTCATCAGAGTTTTTTGTGATAATATTTTTATCGTCAAAATTCTTTATATCTTTTTCTACATTTTTTATTATTTTCTCTTCATTACTCTCGTATTGCATATTTTGCATTATAAGTAATGTCTTTAAATCATTATAATCTTGTCCAACTCCATTTAAGCCTTTATATCTTCCCTTACTCTTTTTATAAATATCTTCTGAAATTTTAATCAAATCATCCCATGTATTTATATCATCATTAGAATATCCATATTCATTTAATATATCTTCTCTTAAATACAGTACTAAAGGTCTACTTGTAAACGGAACAGCAACCACCTTACCATCTACTATTACTTCTTGTAATCTACTGCTTGAAAAATTCATTTTATAAGTATTTATTAGATTACCCTGATCTTCAGGTTTAATTTTATTTTCTTTCATCAATTTAGTAAGCCCTTCATTATCAAATAATGCAATATTTGGCATATCTTCTTTGCTTAAGCTTATTATTTTATTAATATATTCTTTATTACTAATATTTTCAACATTAATCTTTGTTTTCTTATTATTTCTCATATAATCATTTGCTAATTCATCTATATAAGCATATGTATTATTATTTCCCCAGATAGTAATCTCTCCTGTTATTTTATTATGTCTATCCTCACTAAAAAAGTTTATTATAACTAAAGATATAATTATAGTTATAATAAAAATTAATACTGCCCTTATTTTACTCTTCATAAAATCAATCCTTCTAATTTCTAACTATATCTTTCTTTTTTCTTCATATATAATATTGCAATGAAAATTGATAAAAGTCCACAAAATAATTTAGTAAATACATATATACCTATAATTTCTTTTGCTTCACTTGCAACAAATCCAAGTTGTCCTCCAAGTACATAAGCTCCACTAACCGAAAAAGCACTACATAATATTTTACCTTTATTATCAAGTTCCTCAAAATTTGTAAATACTATTATTGCTGATGCTAAACTCCCTAAGAGTGCAGCGATAGAATTTTTATTAACATTAAATTTTAATGCTAATTTATCCAATGTCTTTTCTAATATTTTCTTTAATACTTCAAGCATAACATATGCGCCACCTAAAAATATAGCAATTCTCCCAACTATATTTAAAGTTTCTTCTAATGGCATAAGATTATCAAAAAGTATTATTCCCGATATAGATTGTATACCTTGGATTACTAATCCAAATATACTTATACAAATTATAGTTTTTCCAAAAATATCAAATAAAGAAATTGTTATATTTCCACCATATAATATTCCTATACTTAATAATATAGAGATAATTATTATAGGAAGTAAATTTATAAATATAGTATTTACTGGTATTTCAAGCATTAATCCTCCAAGAAATAATCCAATAGGTAATGATATAATTCCAAATAACATTCCTGTAAATAACTGTCTCCTACTATCCTTTTTTATTATTCCAAGAGCTAAAGGAAGGGTGAAACTTAAAGTACACCCTAATATTGAAGCCATTAAAACTCCTGAAAAATATATCATTTCCTTACTTACTGCAATATTTTCTGCTATATTAAAAGCTCCCATGTCTATTGCAATTATACTAGATACAAATATAGATGGGTCAATTCCAATTCTTTTTGCAATTGGAACTAAAATTATATTTAAACCATCTACTATTATTGGAGTTAAAGAAATTACTCCAATCATTGATATTGCAAGTGGTCCCATATTTTTTATTCCATCAGCAAAATGATTTCCTAATTTCAGTCTATCTCCTAATATATAATCTATTGCTCCTATAAGAAAAAATATAGCTATAATATATAATAATATATTCTCCATAAATCCTCCTTTATCCCCTTACCCTTCTGCTACTAAATTTTTAATCCACTTCTTTGATGACATTCTCTTAAAACATGCAACTGCTTTTGTAATTTCTTCAAATGTACATAATGCATAAACTAAATATACTGGAAGTTTAAACACAAATGCCCCTAATAGTGCAAAAGGAACGCCTATAAGCCACATTGTTGATGCTTCTATAATAAAGGATGCCTTAACATCACCACCACCTCTTAATACTCCAACAACTGCTATTATATTATATACTCTTATTACCATAACTATGGATGTAACATAAATTATTGCTTTTGCCCAAATTTTAACCTGATCTGATACTTCATATATAGATACAATAGTATTTGCAGATAATGATAATGCTATAGCTATAATAATTCCAATTATACATCCTGTAACGAGAAAGTTTTTACTATATTCCTCTGCTTTCTCCTCATCACCACTACCAACTTGTGCACCTACCATTACAAGCGTTGCACTACCCATACCAAAGATTATTACCATAAATAAATTGTTTATTGTAGTTGCAATTTGTACTGAAGCTATCGCTTGTGTTCCTATTCTTCCGTAAATTACATTATACATAACTGAACCAAGGCCCCAACAAGCTTCATTTAATAATACAGGCATTACTGTGATATATATCTTTTTTACAAAATCCATCTTAAATGAAAATAATTCTTTAAAGTTTCCTGCTAAAATACTTTTACTAATATAAACGTAAGCTATTATTATTAAAAACTCTATTATTCTAGCTATAAGGGTAGCAACAGCCGCACCCCTTACGCCAAGTCCTGGCATACCAAAATTTCCAAATATAAGTCCATAATTTAGTGCTGTATTTGTAACTAATGCAATAGCACTTGCTATCATAGGCACTATTGATTTTTCTACACATCTTAATGAAATACCATAGTTAAATGTTATAGCAGTAAAAATGTAGCTAAAAGATACTATTAATAAATACTGTGCTCCAAGTTCTATAACGTAAGAATCTTTATTAAATATACCTATAATTTCTCCTGGTAATACTTGAGCTAATATGTTAAATATACTTCCTATTACTACTGCAGCTATAATTCCTATTCCAATAAGCTTTTTAATGTTCCTTTCATCTTTTTTACCAAAATACTGTGACACAAAAATTCCGATTCCACTAAATAGTCCCATCATCAGTATGTTTAGCAAGAAAAAATATTGATTCGCAATTCCTACTGCCGCAATTTCGCTTTCTCCAAGCTTCCCTATCATCATTGTATCTACTATATTTAATGATGACATTATAAAGTTTTGTATAACTATAGGCAGCGCTATAATAAGTGCTTTTTTATAAAATTTTTTATCTATTTTAAGTAGTCTATTCATAATTGCCCCCTTAAGTACTTAATTTTTAGTATAGTATGCAACCCCAATACTTCCTGGTCCAACATGCAATCCAATTATTGGTCCTATAGAATCTACTATTATATTGCATTCTATTCCATTTTGCTTTAGTCTCTCTTGTAATTTTCTTTTAAGTTCTATTCCTTCATTTTCACAACTTATATGATGTATAGCAATTTCTCCAAGCCCCTTTTTATTAATATCTTCTATAACCTTATTAATTATTGTGTTTATAGCCTTTCCTCTAGTTCTAACCTTATTAAAAATAGTGGTTCTTCCATCTACTACTGTAAGAATAGGAACTATTTTTAATATACTCCCAACTAATGCAGCAGCACTCCCTATTCTTCCTCCCTTTTTAAGGTACTTTAGAGTCTTTGGTATAAATAAGAACTTACTTTTATTTATAATTTCTTCTGTTTTTAACACTATCTCCTTAATATCATCTCCTTCCTTTGCTGCTTTTGCTGCAACTATTGTAGCATACCCCATTTGCATGCAGTTTGTCCTAGAATCTATAACTTCTATTTCTGCTTGTGGATATTCTTCCAATAGCATATTTTTAGCAACACTTGCACTTTGATATGTTCCACTCATATCTGATGAGATTAATATACAGACAACCTTATCTCCCTTTTCTATAAAACTTTTAAAAACCTCTTTAATTTCATTCATATTAGGTTGAGAAGATGTTGGTATTTCATCCATCTCTTCTAGTTCTTTAAAAAATTCTTCACCAGTAAGGTCAACTTCTCTATAGCTTCTTCCTCCGAAGATTACATTTAGAGAGATAACTTCAATGTCTAATTCCACCCTGATATCTTTAGGAATATAACTAGTACTATCAGTTATTATTTTTACGCCCATTATTACCTCCAAAATTTAAATAATCTAGGTATAATTATATCATAATTTATTCATATTTTATTTCAATTTTGTTTACCCTTTATCCATTTATATAATAATAAAATATATTAATACCAAAAAAAAGATGTACTTTAACGTACATCTTTTTAATATATATTTTTATTTACTACCTTATTTACTTTCAAAATATTCTTTGAATTGTGGTAAGTAATCTTTATGTGCTTCTAGTAATTCATCTAAAAGAATCTTAGCCATACTTTCTGAAGGGATTAATGGATTCATACAAAGTGCCATTAACGCTTTATGATAATCCCCTGTAACAGCTGCTTCTACAACTAATCTTTCAAATGATTTAACTGTTTGTATTAATCCATTTACTGACACAGGAATTTCTCCCATAGCTAATGGTTTTGGACCATCTTTTGTAATCATACATGAAATTTCTACTGCTGAATCATCATCTATTCCTTCAAGAGCTCCATTATTTCTAACGTCAATTGGTTGAATATCTCCTTCATCATTATAGATTGAATAAATTAATCTACAAGCTGCATCTGAATAATATGCTCCTCCTCTTTTTTCTAATTGAGGTGGTTTAATATCTAAGTTTTCATCTTTATATAAGTCGAATAAATCTGATTCTAATCTTTTAACTACTTCTGCTCTTGTTTCTCCTTTTGAGAATTCTTTTAATTCATCCTCTAACATTTGAGCAGTTTGGAAATAGTATCTATGATATGGACAAGGCATCATTCCTAAAGCTTTTATAAAGTCAGCATCCCATCCAAAATCTTTTACATTTTTAACTATTGATCCAAGTTTACCTTCTGCAATAGAATCTATAACTTTACTAGTTACATTTTCTCCATCAACATAAATGTTCTTTCCAAACACCATATGATTTAATCCAAAGAAGTCAAATCTTACTCTTGAATGGTCAACACCTAACATATCAGCAGCTGCTTTCTCCATTCCTATTGGCACATTACAAAGTCCTATAACCTTTTTATTTATACCATGTCTAATTAATGCTTCAGTTACCATACCTGCTGGATTTGAGAAGTTTATAAGCCAAGCATTTGGACAAAGTTCTGACATATCCTTATCGATATCTAAAATTACAGGTATTGTTCTTAGTGCTTTAAACATACCACCTGCACCATTAGTTTCTTGTCCTATAACACCATGACTTAATGGAATTCTTTCATCCTTAATTCTTGCATCTAAAAGTCCTACTCTAATCTGAGTTGTAACAAAATCAGCATCTTTTAAAGCTTCTCTTCTATCTAAAGTTAAATGAACCTCCATAGGAACTCCAGCTTTTTTAACCATTCTCTTAGCAAGATTTCCTACTATTTCAAGCTTTTCTTTTCCTTCTTCTATATCTACAAGCCATAATTCTCTTACAGGTAGCTTATCATATCTCTTAATAAATCCTTCTACTAATTCAGGAGTATAGCTTGATCCTCCACCAATAGTAACTATCTTAATTCCTTTTTTGTTCATTCCCTACACCTCTTTACTTATTTAATAATATGTAATTTCTTTTGTAAAATTTTAATCTAAAAGGCTATGGTTTTAATACTTCCACAGCCTAATAAATATTTAAATTACTTTAATTTAAATGCAAATTTACTCCATGGTTCAATATAATCTAATAGGAATTGTTCCTCTTCTACAACTCTTCCAACTACATTAGTCTTACCACTATTTTTCATTTCTTTTATTGCAACTTGAAGTTCTCCAGCATACCTTGTATAAAGATCTGACTCTATTAAGATATCGCCTTTTTTCATATCTTGCGTATTAAATGGAGCAAAGCTTTCTCCTTTATACTTAACTCTTGATTGAGTTGATCTTATAACATAATCTGAAACATCACCTCTGTTAAAGTGGAACTCTTCAAGAACTATCTTCTTTTGCAGCTCTGGTATATCCTCTTCTAATTCAACAGAAAGTTCTAACATTTCTTTATTGATTTCACTTAATGCTTTAATCTCCTTTTCTGATGCAAAGCAATTAGCTATTATTACATCATCAATTAAACCTGTTGCAAATAAATGTTTAGCTTGTACATCTATTGGCATATCTCTATGCATTTCTAATGTACAAAGTCCTTCTGATACTGGCCACGGTCCAAATTCTGCACTAGGAGAATTTACAAATGCAGCTGTATTTATTCCAAGCTCTTTAAATTGCTTACTACATTTTATAAAGTGATCATATGAAAGTCCTGTATAAACATGAGGATAGAAATTATGACATCCATATAAATTATTTAAATTTGGTTTATATGAAACTATATTATCCACATACTTAGTCCCATTACTCATATTAAGTTCTACTTTTAATCCATATTTATTAAAAGTCATTATAGCTTCTTCATTACCTGCGAATCCCATATCTAATCTTATTCCACTAAGTCCCATATCCTTAAATACTTTAAGGTCTGTAATACTAGCTCCTAAATTATTAAATACAGTTGGGTCTAGATCTGCTATAACTTCCATGTTATGCTTATTAGCTACATTAAGCATAACTTTAAACTCTTCTACAATTTCTTCTGTTGACTTTCCTTCTGCTGATAATAGACAAGTAAAGATTCTTTTAAACCCATACTTAGCTGCAAGTTCTATATATTCTAATATCTCATTCATTGGACGATGTCCCGGATATACTGAAATACCTAATCTCTTCATTAATATGTCCTCCAATACCTTCTAAATCTATCTATTTTACACTACTATTGTGTATATAATATGCTCCCTTTGCTGCTGATACATCATCATCTACAAATTCAACAACACTTATACTCTTATTTAAATATCCCTCAAATGCATCTCTTAATATTCTAGATTTTCTTATAGCTCCTCCAACAAGGCCTATTTTACATTTATCAAAATCTAGACTCTTAAATACTCTTTCTGCATCCTTTGCAAGTGCAATTCCTTCATTTTCTAATATGTTCTTAGCATACTCATCGCCTTTTTCCGCATATTTAGATACTAAACCTGCAAAACCCGCAATTTCATCTTTTGTTGCTGAGTAGATAAATCCGATTACTTCATCAACTTCTTGCACATTAAGTTCATCAAGTATTGATTGTGAAAGTTCACTTTTTTCTAATCCAAAATCATATTCATGAATCATTCTTTTAAATGCTTCAATTGAAATTTTATATGCACTTCCTTCATCACCTAATATATGGCCCCATCCACCACATCTAGTCTGTTTAGTGCCATTTATACCAAAAGCAGTAGAACCAGTACCTGCTATAACAAGTATCCCATCTTCACCCTTTAGCAATGCTTTTAAAGCTAAATCTCCATCATTCATAATAACTGAATCTAGATTAAACTTTGATTTGATCTCATTTTTTATCTTTTCAGCATTATCAGAAACCTCTGACCCCGCAATACCAAGATATATACCCTTTACCCCATCTATACTTAACTTGTCTAATATTTCGTTAACTGCGTTAGTTATATTATCTAAAGCTTCCTTCTCATCATTTAAAAGGTTTCCGAAACCAGTTAAACTTTTAGCTAAAACTTCTCCATCTAAGCTATAAGCTACAGCTTCAGTTTTAGTACCTCCGCCATCAACACCAATAATATATTTCATAGTTTTAATCTCCTTAACATATAATTAATGAACTCTAATGCTTGTCATTAGAGTTCATATTTTAAATACTATAGATTATAGTCTTGCATATATGTCAATTATTTCATTAGCTAAATCTTTTAATGTCATAGTTGTCATTAAATGATCTTGAGCATGAATTAATAGTAATGAGAATTCTGCTTTTTGTCCGCCAGCTTCTCCTTGTATTAAACTAGTTTGTGAATGATGAGCAAGTCCTAGTTCTTCATTTGATTTTTGAATTAGCTCTTTAGCCCCTTCGATATTTCCACTTTTTGCAAGTTCCATAGCTTCCATCGCATAGCTTCTAGCTTCTCCACTATGCATTATTAAGTTTAAAATTATTTCTTCCATCTGTCTCTAACTCCCCTTCATAGTGTCAAAGCCTTGACACAGTTACGATCTACTACATTCTATTTTTCGTCGATTAATTTTAATGCATGTGCTAAAACTTTTGCACCATTCATTGTTCCATAATCTACTGTGTTTATTACATCAACAGGAATTCCCATTGGTTCATACTTTGATTTCATTTTATTTAATAAGAATCTAACTTGAGGTCCTAATAATAATACTTCCATTTCATCTTCATGATTCTTAACATCTGCTTCTGAATAAGCGTTTATTAAACATTCAATTCCTTGTTCCTTTGCAGCAGCTTGCATCTTTGTTACTAAAAGACTAGTTGACATCCCTGCTGAACAACATAATAATATTTTTTTCATAATATACTCCTCCTTAAGGTTTAAACTTTATATTTTTATTTTATTTACTTTAATATTTTTATTTGTGTTTCTTTACACTATTTATATATAGCAAATTGCATGCCAAAATATTCTCAGAAATATTTATTTTTATTTTTTTATATTTATGGCTTATTTACTGACTTTAACCTCAATAAAAAAAGTTTATAGTGTGCAATTTAAATTACACACTATAAACTTTAATTCTTACACACTATTTACACTCTACACAGAGATTATGTTTTCTAAAAACATTCTTACTATAAATGCTAAGTCATCTTCACTTATCTTTATATTATAATTAACTTCAAGCTTTCTAAAATTTTGTCTTATAAGTATAAATTCTCTATTATGCTTATTTCTAAATTCATTTAACTTATCAAACTTCTTTCTCTTTCCACCTTCGATTATCTTTTCAATTAAAAAACATATATGAATAACCATACCAACAGCTACTTCATGTGATATTTTAATATTTAGATTTTCTTGTACATCTTTAATAGCTTCTCTTACTAATTTAACAAGATATTCCCCATCTACGTCCTCTAATTGAGCATCTATTGAATTTGCTATCTTTTGAAAATCTTCTTCTTGGCTTATAAAATTTTCTAAAACTGATAATCCATCTCCTGCCAGAATATCTGGCGCAGCTATAAATGGTATTCCCTCTACATTCAGATTGACAGTACCAACTATTGCTAAAATATTACTATCCTTCTTTAAATTCTCTACATTTCTAATAAAATCATCTCTATCTAGTATATTTAGTGGCTTAACTTTAATATTTGGATTATTAATTCCATTAACTATTAATTGTCTTAATTTTTCAGCTGATCCTTCTCCAGTAAAACATGTTGTTACTATTACTTTCTCTTTTTGAGTCTTTGTATTTCTTTCTCGTTTTACTCCAAATCTACTTATTTCTAAACAAGCTCTGCATATTTCATCTATTTTTCTTCCATTTAAAGCTTTTCTTCCAGCTTCAATAACTGCGAGAGTACTTACCATATCTATTGTTTTTACATCTATATTGGTTTCATCCTTAATCATCTCACCAAAATTAGTTAGAGAACCCATATCAACTAATAGAATAACACCTTTTGCTTCATTTATTTCTTTTACTTTTTCTTTTGCAAGTTCATACATCTTTTCTGCCTTCATGCTTAGAGGCATATCAAGTGCATTTACATGATTCTCTCCAATTAACTTATTTGCAACTTCAACCATACTAGATGCTGTTGAATGCCCATGCATTATTACAATTACTCCAACCTTACCTTCTTTTTTCTCATCAAATTCATATGGTTTTGCTGCTAAGAACATTGTAAGATATCCTATTTCATCAAGAGGCACTTGTATATTAAATTTATCATCAATCTTTTTAGCAGCTTCCATTGCTACCATAAATTCATCAGCATATTGAACCCTAACAAAATTTAATTTAGGATGATATATCTTATTTCCCTGTTTTATTCTCTCTAAACTTCCTTGAAGATGTAATGCCAATCCAAAGTACACCTTTTCATCATAATGTGTATTTAACTTCTCTGAAGCCATGCTTAATATTTCTTCTACCATATTAGCAATATCTTCGCTAACAATTTTTGTTATTTCTTCTTTTCTTACTTCCTCTGGAAGATCTCTTATATATTTTTCAAAATAACTTTCTATATCTATATTTATTATTTGATTTATCTCTTCCTCTTTTATTCCTTTTTTCTTTAGATAATCTAATTTATTTTCTATAATATCGTAGAAATATTCTCCTTTAATGTTTTCTTCTTCTTCCATAAGATTCATTATATTATCATCATTATATGAAAATCTTAAAACATCTGGAGAATTACCTAATAATTCATCAATTTCTTTTCTACGATCTTGAAGTTTCATAAGACCTCTATTTACTCTTGGATGTAAATCACCTTGTTCTACTATTATAAAATCTTTATTATTTGCTTTATAATTTAAGAAAGCCTTTGCACATGCAAGCTGTATATCACTTTTTAATTGACCAATATTATTTGGGCAATCATATAATAAAAATGAAATAAGAGCATTCTTATTAAAATATATACTATCTCCTAATCTATGTGATTCAGCCTTTATAAATTGCTCTAATAAATGATATCTTTCACTTGCACTTCTCTCTTTAAGCGATGGAAGTGTTATTGACATTGGGATTCTTCTAGTAAATGTCTTTAAAAGATATGATTTAGGGTCCTCTGTAGTTGCTGCAATAATTTGAGCATCTGAATATATAGGAGTATCCGTATCACCAAGTGGCCTAAAGTATCCTTTATCTATATATGTAAATAACATTTCTTGTCCTTGTGGAGATAATCTATGAATCTCATCTAGAAATATTATTCCTCCATTTGCTTTTTTAAGTAACCCTTCTTTATCTTTATCTGCACCTGTATATGCTCCCTTTTTAACTCCAAAAATTTGAGCAATTACAAGTTGAGGATTATCTGCATAATCTGCACAATTAAACCTTACAAAGGGTGCATCTTTATCTAATAAATTATCTTCCTTTGCAAACTGATACATAAGTTCTGCAAACATTGATTTACCTACACCGGTTTCTCCAAGTATTAAAGTATGTAAACCTCTAGGTGGATACATCATTGCAGCCTTTGCCTGTTGAATAGGTACTTGTAGACTTTGATTTGCACCAACCATCATATCTAAACTATTATCCCCTGAATTTACTTTTAGTGGTTTTCTATCTTGAACAATTTCCTTTTCTTTTATTACGTTAATTACTGCATACCTTACAGGTCTTCCTTCTTCTTTAGTAACTTTTCCATCAGAATATAGTTTATTTAAATATCTTGATACATTTGCTCTATTTGAGCTCATATATTCACTTAGTTCTTGTGCAGTTACCCCTCTATTTTCTTGTGCTTGAAGGTCTAATAATGATTGATAGACCTCATTAATCTTACTCATAAAATCCTCCTTTTCTTAGTACTTATAGTCAATTATACTATATTGGTAAACCTTTTTATACATTCAAAAAAATAATACACACTAATTTATATTTTTCTTAAAATTAGTGTGTATTTATTCATCTTTTATTGCGCTTCTAAAGTTATTTCAACTGTTTTAGTCTTTCCATCTCTTATAACCTTCGCACTTACTTTATCTCCAGCATTTTTAGTACTCTTTATTTCATTTAATTCTTCAAGTGTTTTTACTTTCTTTCCACCAAACTCTATTATAACATCACCTTGCTTAAGACCTGCTTTTTCTGCTGGTGAAAATGGTGTTACTTCAACTATATATATTCCTTCTGGGATATCATATTCTTTTGATAGCTGTTTATCTATCTCTCTAACCTTAACTCCTAATGTTAATATAGGTTTTGATAAAACATCTAACTTTGTTTTAACTTCGTTTATTGGAATTGCAAACCCTATCCCTTCAGCTCCTCCAGCTAATTTCAATGTATTTATTCCAATTACTTGACCTTCTGAATTAACTAAAGGTCCACCACTATTACCTGGATTAATAGCTGTATCAGTTTGAATTAAGTTAACTTGTTTACCTGTCTCAGTAGTAACTGTTCTTCCAACAGCACTTACAACACCCTTTGTTACTGTTTGAGCAAAGTCTTTTGATAATGGAGTTCCTATTGCTATAACTTCTTCTCCTGGCTTAACTTTAGATGAATCTCCAAGTTCCGCAACTGCAGGAACTTTAAAATTACCTTCCATCTTAATCATAGCAACATCTTGACTTTCATCATAATTAATTACCTTTGCTTTTACTTCTTCTCCAGTACTTAAAGTTACTGTAACTTCTTGTGCACCTTTAACAACATGATAATTAGTTAGTATATATCCTTCTTTATTTATTATAAATCCTGAACCTATACCTTCTACCTCTTTAGGAATAATTCCATTTTGTATTAACCCCTTAGTTGATACTATTACAACAGCTGGAGCTACTTTATTGAATGCTTCTTGTGTCGTCATGGCTGATGCAGATTTAAAATTTGGTGTTCCAGTACTATTTTGAAGTGGAGCAGTTGATTTTATTTCTTTCTTCATAAAGAAATAAGTTACTCCACTACCACAAATTCCGGAAAGTAATGCCACCACTACTATTATTGCACCTACTACGAAAGCCCTTCCACTCTTCTTCCTTTTCTTCTTAGGTTCTGGATTTTGATTTACATAATTATCATAGCTATAATTATTATCATTATATTTATTATCCATATCGTCATTAACACTTCTATTAGTGTTATCATCAATTCTGTCATTAAAGTCTTTATTTAAGTTATCATCATTATTCATTAAGTACCTCCTAATTTATCTTAAATTCATCTTACTTTAAGTATAAAAAGTTTTTGTGTCAACTATATGGCATAAAAAAAAAGTTTTAATTAATAATCTAAAATTCTTTATAAAAAATACTGAATAGAATTTTCTTCTACTCAGTATTAGTATAACCATCAACTTTTATATTTAGCCGACTTCTATTAATTGTTATTTTGTGAATTCTTTTTTTCAATTTTTCTAGCTGTTTCAACAACTTTTTTAATTCCATTTTCAACATTCTTAGAATCCATCATTGAATAAATTGATCCATTATAACTGCTCTTATATTGGAATGTTAAATCTTTACTTCCAAGTCTTTTAAGTGAATTGTCATCTTGATTACTTAGTATATAGTAAGGTATGTCTTTAAACATTCCATCCTTTTGACTATCACTTGCTCTATCATATATGTTTTTTGTTTCGTTATAGACTGCATCTCTATAGCCACTTTGATTTTTCTTATAGGAGAATTCTTCTCCTGCAAAACCTACAAGGTTATTTTCAAAATCCTTATTTTCACTAGCTAGTCCAATTTTATCTAATAGTAATGTTAAAGAAAAATTCGATCCTACATCTTCTATTTTCTTTCTTACTAAATCAATCGTATCGTTAATACTATTTTTTTTATCTTTTATTTGATTTTCATCATATGGATTTATTAATACTACACCTTTTACAGTTTCAGGATACATATTAGCAAAGTTTGTCATAACTAAACTTCCATACCCTTCCCCTACCAATATGTATGGTCCACCTGCCGCTGCTTTTCTTAATAATATCTTTAAGTCTTCAGCTTGCTCCTTAGGAGTTATTCTACTTCCTGAATCATTAAATCCATAGCCTCGTCTATTATATACAAATGTTTTAACACCAAGCTGTTTTTCAACTTCATCAGCTACGTTCTTCCATTCATAAGAATTTGCTCCCATAGCTCCATCAAAAATCACAGTAAAATCTCCACTGCCTGAAACATTGTATTCCATTTTCTTGTCATTGACTCTAGTATATTTCATTCTAGCGCCAAACTTTTCACCTACATAAAAACCATATCCCCATTGAATTACAAGTCCAGTAATCATTACAATTAACGTTATTATAATAATTCTTTTTAATAATGTTATCTTTGGAATTTTCTCTCTCATATCAACAGTATGTAGACTATTAGAATTAGGTAATAACTTCATATCTATCCCCCTGTTTTATACTACAGTTTTAAGTTAGGTTTAGCATTCAAATCTAATGTTGATTCTTCACCTTTTATAAATCTAAAGTATGCAGCACTTCCTATCATAGCCGCATTATCTGTACATAAGATTGGCTCTGGGAATAATATTTTAATTCCTTTTTCTTTTCCTTCAGAAATTAGTGCCTCTCTTAATGCTGAATTTGATGCAACTCCACCTGCTATCGCAATTTTATCTAGATTTTTCTTTCTGCATGTTTCAAAAACATTATCTTTTAATACCTCTACCACAGCATTTTGGAATGATGCTGCAACATCGGCTCTATTAACTTCAATGCCTTGCATATTAGCTTTGTTTAAATAATTTAAAACTGCTGACTTTACTCCACTAAATGAAAAATCTAGTGTATCATCATGAAATTTAGCTCTTGGAAATACTATAGCATCTTTATTTCCTTCCTTAGCTAACTTATCTATCTTAGGACCACCTGGATATCCAAGACCTAATGCTCTTGCAACCTTATCATAAGCTTCTCCTGCCGCATCATCTCTTGTTTCCCCTATAACTTCATACTTTCCATAATCTTTTACATAAACTATAAATGTATGACCACCTGATACTACAAGTGATACAAAAGGTGGTTTTAAATCTTTATGTTGTATATAATTTGCTGATATATGACCTTCTATATGATTAACTCCAATTAATGGTTTCTTAGTTGCCATAGCTAGACCTTTAGCATATTGTAGACCTACAAGCAATGCTCCTACAAGACCAGGTCCATATGTAACACCTATTGCATCTATATCATCTAGAGTCACATTTGCTTCCTCTAAAGCCTCTTGTACAACACCATTAATAACTTCAGTATGCATTCTTGATGCAACTTCTGGTACAACACCACCAAATTTCTTATGTGTATCTATTTGTGAAGCTATTACATTTGATAAAACTTCTCTACCATTTACAACAACAGCAGCTGATGTCTCATCACAGCTTGATTCAATTGCTAAAATTATTTTTTTATCCATTTAAATTCCCTCTTCTTTATATAATCGTATAAATTTGCTATTTGTAATTATACTTCATTACCAATTTATTATCAATGAAACCTGTACTTGTTAAGTATTTTTTAATAATGTATATTTAGATTATATATTTTGAAATATATATTTTCACTAAATTTATATTTCAATATTTGGAAAATTAATACCTAAAAGGAGTTATTTTATGTCACAGTATGCTAAGGTAGTAGTTAAAGGATCTCCTATAACTAAATCAAATTTTAAGCTTCATAATAAAGATGGAAGAGCTATTCTTCCTTATAATACAGGTAAATATCATGATAGATATGCTCTTTATGAACAAGAGATAGCTTACGTTGCAAGAGTTCAAAATCCAAGTACTGTACTTACTGAAAGTTTAATTGCAATACTTAAGGTTTATTATAAAAACGAAAAACGTCATCCTGATACAATAAATATTTCAAAGAGTATTTTTGATGGAATTGAAAAGAGTGGTCTTATAATAAATGATGCTCAAATAGTAAAGATAATCGTTGAAGAATACTACGACAAGGAAGATCCTCGTTTTGAACTTGAATTATTTCCCCTTAGTCAATTTGAACTTTCATTTTCAATAAAGGAAAGAGATGAGAAATTAGAACAGAAAAACTATAGTCCTATAAAAAAATCTTCTATCTCAAAAGAAATAAAAAATAAAGAAATAAAGCCTAAGAAAACTACAAAAGATACTTCAATGTATGTATGTGAAATATGTAATAAAGAGATTTCACCTAAAGATTCAATTAAGGCTAATAAAGGTAAAACCTTAATATGTAAGAAATGTTTTAATAAATTATTTTAAATTAAGAGGTGTTTTTATGAATTCTAATAATGTAGATATGATTTTATTTGGAGATAGCCTTACCTTTGGTTTTGGAGTTCCTAGAAAAGATTCCTGGAGTTACAAACTTCAAGAAAAATTTAATAATCTTACTATATTAAATAAAGGAATAAATGGAGATACAACTTCATCAATGCTTACTAGATTTTATAGAGATGTAATTAGTAAATCACCTAAAAAAATATTTATAATGGGCGGTACTAATGACTTATTAAGTGGGCGAAATGTTGATTATATTATTGGTAACTTAGAGCTTATGATAAAAGATAGCCTTGAGACTCAAGCTTCAGTTATAATTGGTATTCCCCCTATTATCATTAAAGATTTAGCAGAGCATCTATTTATGCCTTCAAATTACTATACTCAATGTAGTGACTCATTACCAATTCTTCGAGAAGAAATTATTAACCTACAAAAAAAATACCCCTTCAAATATGTTGATTTTTATACTTTAACTAAAACTCACATAAATGAAAAGATATTTTTAGACGGTATTCATTTGAATTTATTAGGAAATGATCTTTTATTCAGATATTTTATGGATATAATTTGATGCTACCATTCCAGCATCATATCCATTTATATCTTCCATTTCCATGCACTCACTACCATATATAATATTTCCGCAAGCAAATACGCCTTCTTTTGAGGTTTCATAATTATCTACAATAGGAGTATTTGTATCTTCATTAATTTTAAGATTAAGTTCCTTAACTGTTCCAAGCTCTGGATAATATCCAACTGATAAAAATAATGAATCACATTCAATTTCTTTAATTTCATCTGTTTTCTTATCAAGTACCTTAACTTTATTAATTCTTTTATTTCCATCAATATCTAAAAGCTTAGTATTTTCTAAAATATTTATATCAAAACCTTCAAGTATTTCTTTATTCTTGTCTGTAAGCTTGAAATTGCTATCCTCATTTATTATAAGAGCTGCAACTTTTCCACCTTCAATTTCTAATCTTCTTGCAAGTATTAATGCCCATTTATTATTTGCAATTATTACTGGATTTCTACCTGGTAATATTCCCTCTAAATTTATATATCTATGAGCATTTCCTATTGTAAATACTCCAGTAAATCTACTTGTTGGTGTTAATACATTTCCTGTATATCTTTCTCTACAGCCAGTTGCTAGTATGATAGCCTTAGTCTTTACATCACGCATTCCATCTTTTTCATTAACATAAGTTACTACTTTTTCATTAGATACATTTAAAACACTTGTTTTCTTCTTCTTTTCAAATTCATACTTAGAAAGCTTAATTTTAATAAGCTCTACAAATTCCGGCCCTGTAACTTCATCCTCTAAATATGATTTACCAAAGCCATTATGGATACATTGATTTAATATACCTCCAAATTCATTTTCTCTTTCTATTAAAAGTATATTTTTTATTCCATTTTGTAAAGCTGCAAGAGTCGCCGTCATTCCTGCAATTCCCCCACCTATAACTACTAAATCATATTTTTTCATGGCTTCTTCACTTCCTTTATTATATGTTTCTTAGGTACTCTAACCTTTAATGAATCTGGAATAATCTCAAAGGTTAAGTCTTTAAAAAATAGAATTTCTCCATCTATATTTACAGTTGCCTTTTCCTTTGCCTTAACACTAATTTTTTTGCATTTTATATATTTTATTTCTTCTACCTTGCTTGTATCTTTTCCCTTAACTACCTTAGGTAAAAATCTTATAAGTCTATGTATCTTTGGTTTTTTTATAGCATATACATCTAAAAGTCCATCATCAATTTTTGCATTTGGAGCAATTTTTATTCCTCCACCATAGAATTTACCATTTGCAACTGCTATTAAATACATCTTCCCCTTTAATTCTGTATCATCTACTTTAAATATTAATTCCATAGGTTTAAATGTTAAAAGAGATTTTATTATACCTATTACATAGGCCATAGGCCCACTAATAAACTTATACTTTTTATAATTTCTTGCATTATTAACTACGCTTGCATCAAATCCTATAGATGATATATTTAAATAATACTTATTATTTAGCTTTGCAACATCTATAACTTTGTCTTCTCCATATATTAAATCTTCTAATATATTAGACAACTTTATATCTCCATATAAAGTTCTAGCAAAATCATTTCCTGATCCAGCTGGTATAACAGCAAGTGAACTATCAGATCCAATTATTCCATTTAAAACTTCATTTAAAGTTCCATCTCCACCAATTGAATATACTATACATTTTTCTTTTGATGTTATCTTTTTAACCTCTTCTATAGCATATCCACTTTTTTTAGTAACTATAATTTCATAAGAATAATTTAATTCTCTAAAAATATTATGTATTTTTTCTTCAAACTCTAATCCCTTACCCTTTCCAGCAACAGGATTAATAATAAAAATATGTTTCATAACTACCCCATTTATATAATTAATATGATAAATTATATCACATGGAAAGTTTAAAATTCCATATTCTTAGTTAGAATATATTTTTCAATATACAATGAACAATACATCTCTTGAAATTATTTACAAAATACTATCCATTGTATATTGCAAATTATATATAATACATTATCTTATATTTTAATTACTCTCTTGCTATTCATTATCTCAACAATTGTATACATATTAGAGATTTCCCCTGTTAATAACTTATCCTTTAGTCCATAAAAATCTAAACATGTACCACAACTTATAATTTTAGCTCCCTTATTTTCTAGTTCTTTTATACTATCAAAAACATCAGTTCCTTCAGTTACAAGCTTTACACCACCATTTAAAAATACTATTTCTTCTGGTATTTCTGTAGATTCACTTAAAGCATACATATAGCTTTTCATTAGAATCTTACCAAGTTCTTCAGAACCTTCTCCCATTTTATCAGTTGTTATTATTATTGAAAAAGTATCCTTACTATTACATTCATTACTCTCTGATTCTTTTAGAATATTAAGTTTAAATACCCCATCTTCTTCAATGCTAGTGACTGTAAACCCTGAGTTTTCTGCAAATCTCGTAACATTAGTATTTGCAATTTCATTATCTACTATAATTATAGCTTCTCCACCATCTATACTTTCAAAATATTTTTTAGTCTCTATTACAGGTTTTGGACATGCAAGCCCGATACAATCAATTATTTTCATAAAAGCACCTCTCCATTCAATTATTACTAGTAATATTATACCACTATTTATTGATGTTCTCCCTTACATTTATTGATTAAATATAGTCCATATAATATAATTTAAATTGATTATACTTTAAGGGGTGAACATATGAAAAAGTTTTTGAAAAACTTTAAAGTTGAGTTTAATAAAGATACACTTTTTAGACTTATATTATTTTTAATACCTTTATTCGGAATTGTCTTTAAAGGTATCCTTTTACAATGCTTTATTGCTAGTAAAGATCCTCATAACTTAAATATTATAGGCGGATTTAATAATGCTAGATATTTCTTAGATTATTATTATGCTTTTGCATTAGTTTTTTTAAGCTTTGCTTTGCTATTTAAAGGTAAAGGCAGAGTTATATATTTATTCATAATTGATGCAATATTAACGGCACTAATTATAACTGATATTACATACTTTAGAGGATTCTTAACAGTTCCATCATTACTTATATTTACTCAGACTGCTAACTTAGATAATATGTCTGGAAGCATACTTTCAATGTTTAGTTCATATGATTTCTTATTTGTAATAGATTTCATAATAATGGGAATATACGTATACTTTACCAGAAAGTCTTATGTAAGAGTACAAAAAAGAGCTATTAAATCATTTTTATGCACATTAATACTTCCTATAATATTTATTGCTTATGTACCATTTAACATTTATGCTCTTGGTAATAAGGATGTTAAAAATGCATATCTTTTTGAAAATTATGATCCAACCAATACAGTGCAATACTTTTCACCAATTGGATATCATATAATTGATGCTATAAATGTATATAAAGATTCAAAACCTTATAAAATTACTGAAAAAGATAGACAACAAATTAATGATTACTATAAATTTAAAAATGAAAATTTACCTAACAATGATTATTATGGAATGTACAAAGGTAAAAACCTTATAGTGATACAAGTAGAATCTTTAGAAAGCTTTATCTTAGGACAAGAGATAAATGGTAAGAAAGTTACTCCTGTATTAGATAGTCTAATTAATAAAGGTGTTTACTTCCCACATATCTATGAACAAGTTAATGAAGGTACAAGCTCTGATTCAGATTTAATGGTTAATACTTCAATGCTACCACTTAGAAGAGGATCAACATTCTTTAGATATCCAGATAGAGCATATAATTCTCTTCCATTAATACTTGAACATAACGGTTATGATACAGAAGCTATCCACCCAGATAAAGGTTCTTTCTGGAATTACAGAAGCGGATTAACTGGAATAGGATTTAATAAGTTTACTGATTCTCACTCATTTGATCAGGATGAAATAATTGGAATGGGTATAAGTGATAGAAGTTACTTTAAACAAGTTGTTCCTATGCTAGAAAAATTAAAACAACCATTCTATGCATTTACCGTAACTCTTACAAGTCATGGTCCATTTGATCTTCCTAAAAATCTTACTAAATTTAATTTAGATCCTGAACTTGGTGAACTTGGAGGATATATAGAAAGTGTTCATTATACAGATACTCAAATAGGACATTTCTTAGAGCTTCTTGATAAGGCTGGAATACTTGATAATACAGTTGTTGCAATAGAAGGAGATCACACTGGTGTTCATAAATATTATCAATATAGATTAGATTATTTAGATAAAAACTTTAAAGATAAGTTTGCTAATTTAAGTAATAAAAAAGATTGGTATTCAAACAATGGACAACCAACTGTACCTCTTATAATATATGATAAGAGTAAACCACTTGGAAAAACATTTAATACTATAGGTGGTCAAATTGATATAATGCCAACTCTATTATATGGACTTGGAATTCCTGCAAAAGAATATCAAGATACTGCACTTGGAAGAAACTTATTTAATACAAAGAGAAATTATGCAGTGCTTACAAATGGCAAACTTGTTGGAGATTTAGATGACCTCTCAGATAAAGATAAAAGTCTTATAGAGGGATCTCTCGATATGTCAGACAAGATGATACGTTCTGATTACTTTAATATGAATAAAAACTAAAATAATAAAGAGCAAGAATTTCTATTTCTTGCTCTTTATTATTTTATTATATGACACAAATGCAACTATAGTAATTATTATCAATACGATTGCAACTATAGAATATTTCTTTAGTATACTTCCAATTAATGATTGATTATTACCTATATAATATCCAAGTGTTAATAAAAATGTATTTACTATAGTAATTCCTATTGCTGAAAGTAGTGTAAATATGTATTTATTTAATCTCTCTACACCAGATAATAATGATATGTATGTACGCAAAAAAGGTACTATTCTAGCTATTATAATTGCAAATTCTCTATATTTTCGAAGTACATTCCCAATCTTATCTACTCCCTTTTTACTCTTTGGAATTTTATTTTCTATCTTAGCTAATAAATCATTCCCCCCATAATATCCAATTATATAATTAATTATTGAAGTTACGATTTCAGCTAATATTGTACATAATAATGCTAAGAAAAAATTAAAACTTCCAGTAGAAACTCCATAACCTATAAATGGTAATGCCACTTCGCTAGGTAGTGGAATTATACAAATAATGCAAACTCCTAAATATCCAAAGGTCTGTGTTAACTGAGTTACTATATTTATAACATTCATTTTCTATCCTCCATTATTTAGCATTGTATCACCTAATTATTAGGAATTTATTAATACATGCTAAATAATATAAGAATGTAATAAAATTTACTGATATTTATTTTTCTTTTTCTTATTATATACAAATATAATAAATCCAAATACTATTACTACTAATACACATGCAATTGAGTATTTTCTAAATATGTTTCCTATAAGTTCCATATTATTTCCTATATAATAGCCTATAAGTAATAACATAGAATTCCATATTCCGATTCCAACTGCTGAGAATATAATGAATATAGGTTTATTAACTCTTTCTGCTCCTGCAAGTAATGATACATATGTACGAGTAAACGGTAATATTCTTGTAAAAAATACTGTTGCTTTTCCATAATTAGAAAATAAAGATTCTATAATAGCTATTCCTTTTCTACTACTTGGTATTCTCTTTCTAAGCCATCTTATTACAATATCTCCAGCAAAATATCCTATTGTATAACTTATTAAGGCACCTACAATAGCTGCACATACTGTACATATTAATACTAGTGTAAAATTATATCTTCCGTTTGCAATACTAAGTCCAACACAAGGTAATACAACTTCGCTTGGTAATGGTAGACATGCATATTCAAGCATTGTAACTAAAAATATACCTAAGTATCCAAAGTTTTCTGTAATGTTCATTGCAATAGTAATTACATGATTCATAAAATCCATTTAAAAACTTGTCTCCTTATATTTGATTCTGTTTTGTATTATAGCACTTAGATATTATGAATTTATTAATAATAAAAAAAGTATGAGAATATTAGAAATTATTTTTATTCTCATACTTAAAATTATAATTTTTATTCTCCTGCTATTGATAGTTCCTTAATTAATACTGATGGAGATCCAAAGCTAGTCATTGGGAATTTTATATCTGAACAAACTTCTTCTATATCTTTCAAAAGATTAAAGAAATTTCCTGAAACAGTTATCTGTTCTATAGGAAATGTTTGCTTTCCCCCTTCTATCATAAAACCTTTAGCTGCTAATGAGAAATCTCCTGTTATTGAATTAGCACCTGCATGAAGCCCTGAAAATTCACTAATTATAACTCCATTATTTACTTCAGCTAAAAGTTCATTAAAATCTTTTTCTCCATTTTCTAAATAGAAATTTGTAGGTCCAACACTTACTGGTGATGCATATGAACTCTTAAATCCATTTCCTGTTGATTTAATACCAGCTTTATTTGCTGTCTTTAAATTATGAAGAAGTGTTTTAAGTTTTCCATTCTCAACAATTGCCTTTTTAAATGTTGCAACACCTTCATCATCAAAACCAACTGATGCTAATCCATCTTCCATTAGTGGATTATCTACTAATGTAATTTTATCAGAAGCTATTATTTCTCCTTCTTTATCTTTTAACAGAGAAATTCCTTTCTGTGCTGAATCTGCATCAAATACTGACCAAAATGCTTGAAGCAGAGAAACCATTGCTTCATTTTTAATTACAGTCTTATATTTATTTGATTTTATTGATTTAGCTCCAACCTTTTCCATAGCCTCATCAATACCTTGCTTAGCTATTTTCTTTGGATTTATCTCATCTACTGATTTAGCTTTTCCATATCCAAATCCATCGTATTTTCTATCGTCTATTTCTATTACTGGTGCAACATAAGCTGTTAAAAGATTAGATTTATCAGTAAGTTCTAATCCTTTTGAATTCATAAGTCCGTATTTTATATTTACATAACTTATACCACATCCTGCAAAGTTAACTACTTTATCTGAATAATTCTTACATTCTTTTTCCATATCTATAGCTAAATCAATAAGTCTTTTTGCATCAATATTCTCTAAATTCTTATAAAAACTATTAACTTTACTATAGTTTTTATCACCTTCATATATGAATTGAACATCATCATTTTCTATTGATAGTGCAGATGCTTTTGCATTTGCTACAAGCATTTTAATTGCATTCTCATCTATGATTTCAGTATAAGAATAACCCATCTTCTCATTTACTTTTGCCCTAAAAGATATACCAAAAGATTTATTTAAATTATACTTTTCAACCTCTTCTTTATATATACTTATACTTAAACTTTCTTTATTTGAAAAATATATTTCAAATTCTGTAAGTCCTTCTTTTCTTGCTTCTTCAAAAAGTCTTTCCTTAAAATCTTTAAATTCCATAGCTAAATGCACCTCCTATCTTCCACCTACAGTTATTTCTTTTAATCTAATCATTGGCTGACCAACATTAACTGCTATACTACCTGATGATGATCCACACATTCCTTGAGCTTGCTCAATATTAGTTCCTACCATATCAATATTCATTAATACTTCGCTACCCTTTCCTATAAGGCTAGCCCCTCTAACAGCCTCAGTGATTACTCCATTCTTTATAAGATATCCCTCAGCTACTGAGAAATTAAATTCTCCTGTAACTGGGTTTACTGATCCCCCACCAAGTTTTCTTGCATATAATCCATCA
Organism: Clostridium perfringens; assembly: GCA_040144665.1. Classification (GTDB taxonomy): domain Bacteria; phylum Bacillota; class Clostridia; order Clostridiales; family Clostridiaceae; genus Clostridium; species Clostridium perfringens_A. The sequence continues at coordinate 6,003 of JBBVGE010000125.1, read as the reverse complement.
TTAATAGATTTTATTATATCCTTTGGATTATCATCTCCAGGAGCTATATAAGTATTTGTCATTCTTGAAGTTGGTGCATATTTGTAATTTTGTCTTCTTCCACTACCTGTTGGATTCATTCCCATCCTTCTAGCATTTAATTTATCTATCATATATCCCTTTAAAATACCATTTTCTATTAACACATTCTTTTGAGATTCCATTCCTTCATCATCAATATTTATTGAACCCCATGCATTTTTTATAGTTCCATCATCAATTGCAGTAACTTTTGAAGATGCTATTTGCTCTCCTATCTTACCTGCAAATTCAGAATTACCTTTTGCAACTGAAGTAGCTTCTAATGAATGTCCACATGCTTCATGGAAAAGCACTCCTCCAAATCCATTATCAATTGCCACAGTCATTTTTCCAGCCGGACACTCTTTTGCATGTAGCATTGTAACAGCACTTCTTGCAGCTTCTTCTCCATACCACCTTGGATCTATCTCATTAAACATTTCAAATCCCATTGATCGTCCTGGACCTTCAAATCCAGTTTGGTTTTCACCATTTTTTGATGCAACTGCACTTACTCCAAGCCTTGTTCTAACTCTTCTGTCCTCAACACATAATCCATCAGTATTAGCTATTAATATTCTTTGATCCTTATCTGAATAACTAACACTTACTTTTGTAATATCTGAGCTATATTCATTAGCGCTATTATATGCCATTTTCATTATTCCAATCTTTTTCGCATATAATATATCTTCTGGATAATATTTTATTATGTGCTTATTTGGAACTAAAATAGAATCATTAACAAAAATTTCTTTTTCTTCTTTTAAATCTCCAAGTGCTACAGCAGCTTTATAAGCTGTATCTAAAAGACTACTTAATGAATTATCATTAGTGTATGCATAAACACTTTTAAGCCCCTTAAAGATCCTTATACCTACGCCATAACTTCTACCACCTATGACACTTTCTACCTTATTATCTAAAATCCCTAATGAATTATTTATTGTATCTTCTTCATAAATTTCTGCAAAGTCTCCACCTGTAATCATACATTTAGATAAGACTTTACCTATAACTTCTTTTGATAACATTCTATCCCTCCTTATTCTTTTCCTTTTGGAATTCCTTAAATGAATTTCCCCAATAATCTACATAATCACTTGCACACCATTCTGCCATTATAACTTGCTCATCTTTTTTAAGATCAAATCTCTCTATTGGTTTTTCGGATAATGAACCATCTTTTATTTCATAAACTAATAATTCTCCATCTATTATTACAATAGCTATATTTCCTTCAGGAGATGTATATGCATCCTTTACAAGTGGCACTTCATTTTTTATCACTCTCCATGGAACAACTAAAGTATCATATTTAAGTAAATTCTCATTTGGTTTTATTGATAATCTATAATTATATGAATCTCCATTTTCATTTAAAGGTGATATTTTGCCTTGAAGAACCCATTTTCCGGTTTCTCTAAGCATAGTAAAATTACTATAATCAATATATTTTTTAGATAATTCTTTTTCCTTTTTAGTAAGCTGCGAATATGCATTTTCATAATCTTTTTTATATCTTAAATTTATATCCTTAGAATAAATATCTTGTATTACAAATCCTTTTTCTATTGATAAGTTATCTATAGGTAACACCTCATATTGAGGAAACTTGTTTTTGAAATTATATCCTGAATATGTTTCAGTAGAAATATAATTATTGCTTATAAAGTTTATATTTATATAAATATTCTTATCACTTTTTAATATTTCTCTAATTTCTTTACCTTTTCTATCTACTGTATTTGCTACAAAATACTCTTGATGCTTTCCATTCTTATTTGATACTTTTTTATCTAAAGTCCATATTCCAGTCATTCTTGGGAATATTATTCCATTAGATGATTCTATAGGTTGAACCTTACCGTCCTTATAACTTATCCATAATGTTCTATATTTTTCATCACTATATGTTCCATCTTCTTTTAGCTTTCGTGGCTGTTTGAGAGCTATATATAATCCTACATCTTGCCTTGTTTTATCTATATCGACACCTTTATTTAAAGATTTATCATTTTCATTTTTAAAAGTATCTTCTGTAATATCTCCAACTCTCTTAACTGTAAGAAATACACCTTGATAGTATATATAACTCTTATTATTATCTATATGAAAAAAATCAAATATAATATTATTTTTATCATTTGCTGTTATTATATTAACATCTTTATTTTGTATTCCTAAATCCTTAATAGTAAAATCTGATTCATATGAAATGTAATAATCACTTTTTACTACCTTTAATTTATAACTGACACCATTATATGTTTTTCCATCAATATTTATATTCTTATTTCCTATATCAATAATTTGTTTTTTTAAATCTTCAACTTTACCACCATCATATATATTTTTATCTAGCACCTTATAGTCTGTTACTTGCCATTTCCCTTTTATTTCCAAATCATAGTTTCTAGGTGATTTGATCTCAACCATTTGATTAGCATCTATACTCCCGCAACCAGTTAATGAAAACAAGGTAATAATAAATATTATAGATAATATTATCTTATTTCTCATCTTAGCTTTCGTCTCCTTCACCTTTAGGCATAGTTATTATAATTTCAGTTCCAATGTGTAATTCGCTTTTTACTATTAAGCTACCCTTGTGAAGCTTAATTATCTCATCTGCTATTGAGAGACCAATACCCGCATTAGAATTTGCGTTACTACCTTTATAAAATTTTTCTTTAACTCTCTCAAGCTCATCTGAAGGTATTCCACACCCATTATCCTTAACTTTTATTATAAGATTATCTTCTAACTCTATAAAGTCTATTTTAACTACACCTTGTTCTTGAGTAAATTTAAATGCATTATCTATTACATTTATAAGTACCTGCTTCATTCTATTTACATCTATATTAAATTCAGCTTCATTAGCATTATTATAAACATAAAAATTTATATTCTCGCGTTCTGCTCTTGGTCTCATATATAACTCTATATAATTTGCAAAATCCTTTATCTTTACAGATTGCTTACTAAGAGTGATTTTATTATTTATAAGCCTTGAAAAATCAAGTAACTCTTCTACCATACCTGATAACCTATCTGTTTCTTTTTCAAGTATATCAAACCCAAGCTTTAATGTCTCTCTATCTGTATTATCATTATTAAGGGTTATTACCCATCCTTTAATCGCTGTTAAGGGTGTTCTTAATTCATGAGATATTGATGATATAAAATCATTTTTCATTTGTTCTCTCTCTGCAAGTTCTTCAGCCATAAAATCTAAAGTATCTGCAAGTTGACCTATCTCATCTTTAGATACGAAATTACTTCTTTGATTTAAATCACCACTTGCCATTTTCTTAGCTGTATCTTTAAGCTTTAATATAGGTTCAACTATATTTTTTGCCATAATAAGGCTAATAACAACTCCTATAATTAAAACTACAACTGATATAATTATAAAGAAGCTCACTATTGATGTTATAGACTCATCTATAACCTTTAGTGACGTAATAAATCTTATTGCTCCTATTATTTTTCCATTTACCTTTAAAGGTTTGGTTACAGCCATTACTTTATATTTTGTATAGTTTACATTTCCTACCCATCTGCTACTTTCACCTTTTAATGCTTTTTTAACCTCATTCCCTTCTTCTATAGACTTATCATTAACACCTATAGAATCCATTAGAAGTTTTCCTTTATCATCAAATATTTGAACTTGCGCTGTTGTTTGATTCCAGAAAGCATCAACATTATCATAAACATTCCATAATAATGACGAAGTTGAATAATATCTATCGTAAAAATTAGCAGCTAAATCAATTTGGTTTGTAAGAATAGTTTCTGTATTATCATAATAATATTGCCTAACAAAAACTACAAGTAATATATCTAATATCATTATTGTTGAAAGAATTACTATTATAAAGTTTCTTATAATTCTACTTTTTATGCTTTTCATATACTATCCTTTCCATCTATAACCTATGCCCCAAACAGTTTCTATAAACTTTGGATTTGAAGCATCTTCTTCTATCTTAGCCCTTAACCTTCTAATATTTACATCTATTATCTTAGGATCTCCAAAATAATTATATCCCCATACACTATTTAAAAGTTCATCTCTTGAGAATGCTTTATTAGGATTTTCAATAAATGTTTTCATAATTAAATACTCCTTAGGAGTTAGTTCTATTTCTACTCCGTCTTTAGTTATCTTTTGTGAATAAAGATTTATTACAAAAGGTCCATTTACTATCTCATTTAATTTTACATCTGCAGTTTTCTCTAATCTTCTTAATATAGCCTTAATTCTAAGAACTACTTCTAATGGATTAAATGGTTTAACTATATAATCATCAGCACCATATTCAAGCCCCATTATCTTATCCATATCTTGCCCCTTAGCTGTAAGCATTATTATTCCCATATCAGGATATTCACTTCTTAATCTACTACATACTTGGAATCCATCTATTCCAGGTAACATGACATCTAATATAGCAACATCTGGCTTTTCAGCAATAGCTTTTTTAATGCCATCCTCCCCATTACTTGCTTCAATTATTTCAAAGTCATTTCTTGCTAAATTTATTTTTAAAAATCCTCGTATACTAATTTCATCTTCTACTAATAATATCTTAGCCACTTTCTAACACCTCTTTTATTAATTTCAAAAAAGAAGCTTAACATTATCAAGCTTCTTTTAATACTATTATAATCCATATTTACATTTCTTAATATTAATAAATACTATTTCATTGTTCTAAATTCATACCCTTTATCTTTAAAGTACTCAATTATTTCAGGTAAAGCTTTAACTGTATTTTCTTTTTGATACGTATCATGCATTAAAAATACAATACTATCAGCATTTGGACCTAAAGCTTCTACACTCTTTTTAGTATTTTGAATTAGCTGTTCTGGAGTATTTTTTCCACCATTTTCAGCATCTCCGTTCAATGCATTCCAGTCAACTATATTTACATTATTTTTATCTAAAACTGGTCTAGCTTGTTCCCTTCCTTGCCATGACCAATAGCCTCCTGGAAATCTAACTATTCTAGTTGAAAAATCTTTACCTAATACATCTTTTAATAATTTGTTTGTTTTATTATATTCCTCCATAAATCTATCTACATTTATAACTCTATTTGGATATAAATATTCATATTTATGACTATAACTATGATTAGCGATTGCATGTCCATCTGAAGCTATTCTCTTTAATATGTCATTCGTTACTTCTGGCTTAGCTTCAATACTCTTCCCCATTACAAAGAATGTTCCCTTTATATTATATTTATCTAGTATATTTAAGACTTCTGGCGTATTAGTAGTTGACGGTCCATCATCAAATGTTAAATAAACTACCTTCTTCCCATCATCTCTTACTGGATAATGTAACTGTCCCTTAAGAAGTCCTGCAGTACGTTTTGCAACAACAGTTGCGTCATCTGCATTAGGATCTTCTTCTAATGATATATATCCTGAATTATCTAATTTATTTTCTTTTTCCTTAGATTTATCATTATCTTCTTTCTCACTTCTATCGCTATCTTTTTCTCCTGCTAAAGCTTGTTCATTTTTATTGTTTGAAGAAAAAGCTGAATAAATTCCTATTCCCCCAACTGTTAGTACTAATGCTAGTCCTAATAATAATATGCTTTGTTTTTTTCTTCTTCTCATTTTTAAAACCCTCTTATTTTTTATTATTTTTTTATTCCGTTTATTATATGTACTCTGGTTCCTCATAAGTTATCCCCCTTATATTGCCTCGTAATATAATTATAATACTTAAATTTTATTTTGCTATTACAAAAACATTAATATCCGTTACAATTTTGTAATATATGATCTATCTATTTTAGCCATAAAAACTATAGAGGTTCACCTAATTCATTAAAATTAATTTAATGCAAAAAAAATAAGCTATTGCTAGCTTATAATAAAAATGGCTCCGCGAAGAGGACTCGAACCTCC
>JBBVGE010000124.1:0-206 GCA_040144665.1 Clostridium perfringens | reverse complement strand
TTTTTCTAGCATCTGATAGACCTAAAGCTTCTGCCGCTTGCATAAATTCTTGTTCTCTTAAAGATAAGACCATACCTCTAACCATACGACAGGTACCAGTCCAACTCAGTGCCCCTATAATAAACATAACTACAAAAATTCTATACTCTGGTGGTATTTTTAAATCTGACATTATAGCAGATACCATTATTAATAATGATAAGAAT
>JBBVGE010000123.1:0-240 GCA_040144665.1 Clostridium perfringens | reverse complement strand
ACTATCTACAAAGCCACCATAATATCCAGCTAATATACCTAAAGTTGTTCCTATAATTATAGAAATTCCTACCGCAACTATACCTATTGAAAGTGAATATCTTCCCCCGTACATAAGTCTAGCTAAAACATCTCTTCCAGATTCATCAGTTCCTAGCCAATGCTGTGCTGATGGTGGTTGATTAGTTCTTACTAAATCTATGGTTAAATGATCATGTGGATATAACATTGGTCCTGTCTC
>JBBVGE010000122.1:0-4300 GCA_040144665.1 Clostridium perfringens | reverse complement strand
AGCATAATAATCTTAAATAAAATACTCGTAAATGATAATAAAAATAAATCAAAAAACTCAAAAATTTTAGTATTATTTATAGGAATAAATCGATATATTATATTTGTAACTAATTTAAAATAAAATACATATTATGTACTATAAAGCAAATAACAGAAGAAAGAGATACTCAAGAAAAACAAAAGCCAACTTTAATTTAAATAAAATATTGATAATTAAATGATGATAGAGTTTATAAAAGCAAGATAGTAATATATTAATAAAGAGTGCAATAATAATAAAGTCTATGATCTTTTTATAATTATGATAGACTATAAATAAAATAAATCCTAAGAGGAAATCTCTTAGGATTTATTTTATTTATAGTCTTTTGATGTAAAATAATCAATTAATGATAAAATGAATGCTATAAAACATACTATAGCTACAATAATATAAACTTCTTTCATACCATAAACAAAAACTTCAGGTTTTCCTGGGATTGATCCAAGAACTTTAAAACCTGCAGCTTCACTCATTTTAAAATATAAGTATGATGTTGAAGCAGAAACTCCAAAAGCTAATCCTAAATTTCTAATTAAGGCATTAGTACCTCCAGCTATACCAAGTTTTGCTTTTGGTACTGATGACATAATTAAATTTGTATTTGGAGATTGAAATAAACCATTTCCAAATCCTAATAATACAAGCATTAATATTATAGAAAATTTAGAAGTATGTTCTCCAGCAGTTGAAAGTAAATACATACTTAAACCTGTAATAAATAAACCTGTAAGAGTTAATTTCTTACTACCTATTTTATCAGATAGACTTCCACTTAAAGGAGCTACTACAAATAAGACTAGTGGATAAAATAGCATTACAAATGAAATTTCTCCGGCAGTATAGCCTAATATATCATTAAGATAAAAAGGTTGTATTATATTAATTGTATTAATAGCTGCAAATGATACAAAAGCACAAAATAAATTTAAAGAAAATGTTCTTTTTTTAAATAATGATAAATGAAGCATTGGTGATTTTACTTTATTTTCAACTATTAAGAAGAAAATAAATAATATAATTCCAATAATAAATCCACCTAAGATATATATGCTAGTATAACCTAAATGTTGTCCAAGCATAATGCAAGTGAAGATAAATAGTGTTGATAATGAAAATAATAAGGCTCCATTTCTATCAAAATATTCTCCAGTTGACTTATTTTCTATAGGTAAATATTTTTTAGCAAAGAAATAAGCTATTAGTCCTATTGGAATATTAATTAAGAAAATAAAATGCCAACTTAGATAAGTAACAATAAATCCGCCTAATGCAGGTCCTAAAAGTGAACCTAATGCAACAAAAGATCCTGATATGCCAAGAGCTTTTCCTCTTTCATTTGGTGGAAATATATCTGTTATTATCCCTTGATTAGTAGACATAATCATTGCAGCACCAATTGCCTGCACGACTCTTGCTAAAACTAATAAAACAATATTAGGGGACATAGCACAAAGTAAAGAACCAAGTACAAATCCCAAAATACCTCTATTAAATATAAGAGTTTTGCTTTTTATATCGCCTAGACGACCAAATATCAATATAGCAGCAGATATTATTATCAAATAAGCACTAACTATCCATTCAGCTCCAGACATTTGAATATGTAGCTTTTGACTTATAGTTGGAAGTGCTACATTTACAATGCTACTATCTAAACAAGCCATAAAAGGTTGAGTGACAAGAACTCCAAGGGATAGCCACTTAGTTTTGTTAATTGATTTGTTATCCATAAAGTTTCCTCCAAAAATTTAAAAAAATTAATACTTTAATAGTATAAATTAATTTTTTTAATAAAAAATGAACAAAATATTCATAAATGCATTGTTCAAAAAATGTACATAAATATGTGGAATTATATAATATAAAAAAGCATAATAATCTTAAATAAAATACTCGTAAATAATTATTAAAAATAAAAAATAAAAGATATATTTACCTAAAAACATTCCTAATAAGTAAGAATTTATTAAATTATCTTGTAAAATAATATTAAAAAGGAGATTTTAAATCTCCTTTTTAATATTATTACCTATTTAATTTTAACTATCCAATCATTATGCTTTGGATCTATATCACCAAATTGAATTCCAACAAGAGTATCATATAATTTTTGAGTGACAGGTCCAACTTCAGTTTCACTATAGAATACATGAAGATTATCATTATAGAATATTCCTCCAATAGGAGTTATTACAGCTGCTGTTCCGCATGCTCCTGCTTCTGAAAAATCATCTAATTTATCTATAAACACATCTCCTTCTATAACTTCCATACCAAAGTAATCCCTAGCTATTTCAAGAAGTGAGTATTTTGTTACACTTGGTAATATTGATGGTGAAAGAGGTGTTACAAATTTATTATCTTTAGTTATACCAAAGAAATTTGCAGAACCAACTTCTTCAATTTTTGTATGAGTTGCAGGATCTAAGAATATTGCATCAGCAAATCCTAAATTTTTAGCTTTCTTTTGAGCTATAAGGCTGCCTGCATAATTTCCGCCAACCTTTTGAGCACCAGTTCCATTAGGTGCAGCTCTATCGTAATCAGATACCATAAAATTAACAGGCTTCATACCACCTTTAAAATATGGTCCTACTGGTATACAAAATACGGAGAAAATAAATTTATTAGCTGGCTTAAGTCCTATATTATCTCCGACCCCAATCATAAATGGTCTTAAATATAAAGTAGCACCAGTTCCGTATGGTGGAACGTAGTCTTCATTAGCTTTAATTACTTGAATACACGCATCTATAAATTTATCTTCAGGTATTTCAGGCATAAGAAGTCTATTACAACTATCATTCATTCTTTTTGCATTTTTATTAGGTCTAAATAATTGAATTTCACCTGACTTTGTTCTATATGCCTTTAAACCTTCAAAACATTGTTGACCATAATGTAATGCAGGTGCACCTTCTTCGATAACAAGTTTATTATCTTCAACTAATTTACCATTATCCCATTCTCCATTTTCCCAAACTGATATATAACGAAAATCAGTTTTCATGTAATCGAATCCTAAGTTTCCCCAATCGATATTTACTTTACTCATAATTATCATTACCTTAAGTAGACTTAAAGTAATTTCCTCCCTTCAATTATTGCTTAATATTATTATTTGTTAATACTATAAAAATTATAATATTCATTAGTATATTAATTATTATATTACAAAGAAAATGGCAAATAAAGAACTAATTTGAATTATATGTATCACATACTAGTATTTTATTGTTAATCTAACAGATTTCTTACTATTTATTAATAAAGTATATATAAGATTTAAGTATAATAAATATAAATTTATTATAAGAGGTGTATAAAAATGGAAATACAGAAAGTTAAAAATACATTAAAAGTAGCTGTACCTCCTGCTGTAGTATCTACTATTATATTATTTATAAATCTATTCTATTTTGGGTTAAATAATATAATAATTGCGCCTTATATGACATTAACATTTATAAGAATGAAAAATTATCTAACAATTGAAAAGAATATTATAAAACCATTATTTATTCATCTTTTTATTGGAGTTTTAGCATCCGTAGCAAGTGAAGAAGTATATAGTGCATTTATAATAAACTTATTAGGTGTTGGAATTTTGGCTTACTTTTTAACAGATGAATATAATCCAAGTAGTTATTTTCCATATCTAATGGCATTTGTATTCCTTCAAATTTTCCCAACTAAAATTGAAGAAATACCAAGTAGACTTATAGCAATATCAATATCATATTTAGTTGTATTTATAGCTTTAATGATACTTTCTCCTAGAGGAGTTTGTTCTAGGATATCTACTTTAATTGAAGAGGGATTTAGTAATATCAGCTTACAACTTAAATATATGTTAGATGGTAACAGCGAAGAATTGGAAAATAAGAAATTTGATTTATTTGAAATATGTAAAGAACTGAATAGATTTGTTTATTCGAGTGGTAAAAAAAGATATTATCCATTTATTATTGTATTCCAACATATGAATAATATTATAGATGAAATAGCATCAGATAATACTTCATTAAATAAAAATAAAAAATATTTAAAAGGGCTTAGAAAGCTATTTTCTAATTATAATAAGTATTATAATTTAGATTTAAATAAGACAAAATACATAAACAATATAATAGAATTTACTTTAGACAATTCATTTAAAGACAAAAATATGAATTGTTATATAGTATATGTATTAAACTATTTTGTGTATGCTATAAAAGGAACCTTGAAACCTAATAAATTTAATATAAGAAAA
>JBBVGE010000121.1:0-276 GCA_040144665.1 Clostridium perfringens | reverse complement strand
AGGAGAACCTGCGGCTGGATCACCTCCTTTCTATGGAGAATTCAGTTAACAAGATGATTAACTGGTATATTAAAAAATTCGATATTCGGATTTCTTATCGAAAAAAGAAGGTTTTTAAATGAAAATTCTGTTCAATTTTGAGATACTATTTAATCTCATAAAAAAATTAGAAAAAGCACTTGCTTTTTCAAGAATAAATGCTATAATAAATAGCGTTGAAAAAATGTTCTTTGAAAATTGCATATGAATATAAATTGTTGATACAACAAGCCAAGA
>JBBVGE010000120.1:0-214 GCA_040144665.1 Clostridium perfringens | reverse complement strand
ACCATATATTCCTAAAGCTACACCTTGTTTACTTTTTGGGAACCAATATGATGCTTGGCTGACACCAACAGAGAATGTTGCTATACCGCATCCAGATAATAGTCCAAGTGCAAATAATAAATAATAATATTGATTTAAGTTATCACTAAAGAAAGCTAATACTATGTATAAACCACCCATACCTATTATTGATAAAAGTAGTAAAACTATAAGT
>JBBVGE010000119.1:0-250 GCA_040144665.1 Clostridium perfringens | reverse complement strand
ATGTTCAAGTAGTATGTACAGTTGTTTCAGTAGAAAATGATAACCTTCCTGAAATACTAGCTATAAATGCTGCCTCAATGGCATTATGTTTATCAAGCATACCTTTTACTACTCCAGTGGCTGCAGTTCAAGTAGGATTAATAGGAGAAGAATTCATACTAAACCCTACTTCAAAGGAAAGAGAAGAAAGTTCACTTCAATTAACTGTTTGCGCAACTAAGGAAAGAGTTATGATGATTGAAGCTGGTGG
>JBBVGE010000118.1:63913-65914 GCA_040144665.1 Clostridium perfringens | reverse complement strand
AATATAAAGATATTAATATAACTTGGAGTAGAAGTTTATAAGTTCACAATATGGGCAAAATATGAAAGACATGGAGGTGTTATTAATGAATGAATATATAGAAAAGTTAGAAAGTAATTTAAGCAACCAAGTATGCCCTGAATGTGAATGTGATGATATTGGTATAGATAATTGGGGAATGTTTGAAGGAGAAAGGGATTGGTTTTATTATTGTAAAAATTGTGATATTACTTTTTAATAAAATGAGTCAATAACTTGTAATACCAAGATTTTATGAGTTTTAGAGTTAGATTAATTTAGTCGATAAAAAACACTTTTTCATACATAATACGCCAAATGGCACTCGGTGCCATTTGGCTTTTAGAGCTATGTTAATCTAGATGAATTTAAAACAGTATGCAATTTAGGTCACAATAGCAAAAAAATTATGAAGTACTCTTAAAAAGTAAATAATACTAAATTTAGTAAATATGATACAATTAAATTAAAAAATGATATCTTTCAATAAATATCATATATAAATTAAGGAGGGATATTTTATGATTGAACGAGAGAAAATTATAGAAAGTTATTTTGACTGTTGGCTAAATAATAATAGTTTGATGCTGAGAAAAATATTCGATTTAGATGCAATTTATAGTGAGTGTTATGGTCCTAAATATAATGGATTATATAGTATTGAAAGATGGTTTGATGATTGGAATAAACAAGGACAAGTTTTGGTATGGGATATAAAACAATTTATTCATCAAAATAATATTACAGTTGTTGAATGGTATTTTAAATGTGAATATAAAGAAAAAGTTAGTGAATTTGATGGTGTATCATTAATTGAGTTTAATAATGATAACTATATTGTCAATTTAAAAGAATTTCAATCCAAAATACCACATTATTATATATATAAATAAAATTATCATATTTATTTTTACTTATTCTATATTAATAAAAATATAGAATACCGAAATATCGCATTATTCAGAAGTGAATTTACGGTATTTTTTTCTTATACAAATTTAATTGATAATAGGAATAAATAGCGAATCAGTAATTACTCGTATCTTATAAATTATATGGAGGTAGCAATGGATAACATTATGAAAGATAAGTTAATTAACATTACAAAAGAAAAGTTTAAAGAGGGTGACTCTGCTCATGATATATATCATACTCTTAGGGTTTTAAAAAATGCTGAATTTATAGCAAGTAAAGAAAATGGAGATTTAGATATCATTATTCCCTCTGCATTATTTCATGATATTATCTGCTATCCAAAAAATAGTGAGAAGTCAAAATATTCTTCCACTGAAAGTGCAGATTTTGCAGCTAGTGTATTAGAAAAACTACCTGATTATCCTAAGGATAAAATATCAAAAGTGCATACATCAATAAGTCAATGTTCATTTTCTAAAGGAATAATTCCAGAACTTCTTGAAGGGAAGATATTACAAGATGCAGACCGTTTAGAGGCAACAGGAGCCATTTCAATAATGAGAACTTTTGCTTCGGCTGGCTTAATGAATAGTGAGTTATATAATTTTGATGATCCTTTTTGCAGAGAAAGGAATCCAGATAGTTTGAGTTATGCTTTGGATTTATTTTACAATAGACTTCTAATAGTAAAGGATGTAATGCATACTGAAACTGCAAAAAACATTGCAGAAAAACGAATTAAGATTTTGTATAATTTTTTAAATGCTTTAGAAGAAGAATTATATGAAATAGGAGGGTGAGATGTTATCTTACAAAATATGGTATAGTAATATATTATAAACCATAGCACGTTTTATCTATAGGAGATAATAAAAATGAAAAATAGTATTAAGATTGCGAAGAGAGGAGTAATTATTTCCCTATTTGCTCTTATTATTTCTTCAATATCCCTGATATATTCAAGTATTACAGGAAAGAAAATTGGTAATGAAATTATAATATTTTGTTCTGTCCTAACTATTTTATTTTCTAATATAGCAATTTACAAATCAATTAAAGTTGATAAGA
>JBBVGE010000118.1:0-63861 GCA_040144665.1 Clostridium perfringens | reverse complement strand
TATTATAAAAATTATTATATTTTAAAATGAAAGGGAGTAAGTGTATGGGGAATATTGTTTTATTGATAGTAGATGTTCAAAATGCATTAATTAATGAGCATCCTTATAATGGACAAAGAGTAATTGAAAATATTAAAAAACTTATTTTAACTGCAAGAGATAATAAAAAAGAAGTTCTATATGTGCGTCATGATGATGGAGAGGGAACAGAATTAGAAAATGGTACATATGGATGGCAGATTTATGATGAAATATCACCTAATAGCAATGAAGTAATCTTTGAAAAGCATTATAATAGTGCTTTTCATAAAACTAATTTGAAGGAATATTTAGATAGCAAGAATATAGATACAATAATATTGGTTGGACTTCAAACAGAATATTGTATTGATGCTACTTGTAAGAGTGCTTTTGATTATGGGTATAAAATAATTATGCCAGAAGAAACCAATACAACTTTTGATAATGAATACCTATCTGGCGAAAAACTGTATGAATTTTATAACTATAAGATTTGGAATAGACGTTTTGCGAGTGTTATACAGGTTGATGAAGTTGTAAAAATTTTAGATAATGATTTTAAAATAGCTATTGATAATCAGTAAATTAGGAACTTAATTATATTATGATTTTAAGTGTTCACAAAAATATCTGTTTTAGTGGAGATAGTTTAAATTGTAAGTTTTACTATAATTAAATTAGTAATTGCTATATATATTGTTGATTAAGGAATGCATAAGGAGGCTATTATGAATCATAAGGGAACAAAAAGAATAGATACTGAAAATTTAATTTTAAGAAGGTTTGAATTATCAGATGCGGAGGCTATGTATAGAAATTGGGCGAATGATTCAGAGGTTACAAAGTTTCTTACTTGGAAACCACACGATAGCATTGAAGTTTCAAAAAATATCTTAAAAAGTTGGATAGATGAATATAAAAATAAAAATTTCTATCAGTGGGCTATTGTACTAAAATCAAATGGAGATGAACCTATTGGATGTATAAGTATTGTACGTAAAGATGAAGAGATAGGAATGGTGCATGTTGGTTATTGTATAGGAAGAAGATGGTGGAATCAAGGAATTACCTCAGAAGCACTAAATACTTTAATCAAATATTTTATAAATGAGATTGGAGCGAATCGTATTGAATCAAGACATGATCCATTAAACCCAAACTCTGGGAAAGTAATGATGAAATGTGGATTGAAATATGAGGGAACAATGAGAAAAGCAGATATAAATAATCAAGGAATTTGTGATTATTCTATGTACGCTTTACTTGCTGAAGATTATATTAGGGAATAAATTTCTTAAATTATAATTTAAGAAGGGGTAGTAATTGTGAGAAAGTTTATATGGGGTATAGCAATAGGGGTAATTGCTATTAGTATTTTTGGCTGCAGTCCAAAAGAATCAGAAAATGCAAATAATGAAATCACTATAAGTGAAGCAGAGAATGTAATATCTAATTATTTGGATGCTTTATCAAGAAAGGATGTAGAAGATTTAAAGAAATTTGGAACAGAGGAAATGACTGAAGGCTTTAATGAAGAAACTATAAAGCTTCTTAAAGAAACACTTAAATCCGCCAAATTAATTTCAGCAAAAATAAGGACTTCTGATAAAGATATAGCTAAAGCAGATGCTAAAGTAGAGGTAATTTGTTACGATGATTCTTGTCCAACTGGGGATTGGATTCCTGGAAAATCAATTTCAGAAAAATCATTTGAGTTAATAAATGTAGATGATGAATGGAAGGTTAATAGCTGGGGATATTAGTAAACTTATAAGGAATTCTAATGATAAGCAATTTAATTAAAAAGATTTTATATTTAATAATATTTTAGTATATTGAACAAAATATACTGAGGTGATTAATATGACTTCAGGTGTAAAAAATATTTTGAGTTCAGCTTTTATAATTTATTCTGTTAGTATAGGATTATTAAATGGCACTTATGTTAATTATGCAAATACATGTAGATCAAATGAACTTCATAATGTAAGTGAGAGGATATTATTAGCCGAAATACCTAAATCAAATATATATTTATATGCATTAGATTCTCAAAAAGATATAGAGAAGAGTGGTGTGTATAGAAAAATAGTTCTTGAAGTGGATGGAAAGAAAAAAATTTTTTCATGGCATGTTGATGTAGGTGAATCATTTAAACCACAATTAATATTAAGTGATATAAATAATGATGGAATTGAAGAGTTATTTGTTATTATAACTACAGCTACAGGGACAGGAATAAATATACAGCAGGTATCACTCTTTAATATTAAAAAGTTTAGTGAAATAAAATTAATAGATCCATTAAAAGCAATATCTAAAAATGTTAAAAGTGAATTGAATAGAAAAGATGGCAAGTCTGATTTTAAAATTAATGTTAAAGGAAATACTTCTGAAGTATTGATTAAAGAATTTAATTCGAACCTTTGGTTTGATAATGCTTTTTTTGGTAATTATATAAATTATTATGTTATTGATAATAAATTAGTTGCAGAAGTAGGCGTTCAATTGGCAGCAACATTATATGTAGGTATTCTAAGAGTAGAATATATATTTAAAAATAATGTACTAGAGCCTAATAATATAGTGTTTGAAAAATTTAATAATTAATATAAGGATATGAAAGTTTGATTTCATATCCTTTATTCTTATATAAAACACAAATATACGACTTATTCATATAATATATTAAGTTTTTAGCAAAAGATTTAGCGTTATAAACTAAAGATTATACCGTAATAAAAGGATGTGAACACATTGGAAAATAGCAAAGAGACAAGGTGCAATCAGTGCAATCAAAAAGTAAATCCCGCTGATCCTAATACCATTCCAAAGTTTATGGATCCATTAGCAATTCCTCCAATTGCAAAGCCAGTAAATTGTTGTGATAATGGAAATGAAAATCCTTATTATAATATTATAATGAGGGAAGCAAGACACAAATTTCATAGAGATTTCCCATTCACTATGATATGGGGATATAACGGTCTATATCCTGGACCAACTATTGAGACTATGAAGGATTCACCAATTTCTGTAATGTGGACTAACAGTCTTCCTGACAAGCATCTCCTTCCAGTAGATCATAGTCTTCATACGACTATGGATACTCCGGATGTAAGAACTGTAGTTCACTTGCATGGTGCACATGTTGCATCAGATAGTGATGGACACCCAGAAGCTTGGTATACAAGAAATTACTCTGCTGTGGGACGAACATTTACAAGAAAAGTCTATGAATATACTAATCATCAACCATCTACTACTTTATGGTACCACGATCATTCTATGGGTATAACAAGATTAAACGTTTATGCTGGTCTTGCTGGTCTATATATTATTAGAGATGTTTTAGAAAAAAGATTAAATCTTCCTAGTGGAAAATATGAAGTACCACTTTTTATACAAGATAAAACATTTAATGAAGATGGATCATTATTCTATCCAGATACACCAGCAAATAGTCCAGATCTTCCTGTTAAACCTTCAATAGTACCAGGATTCTTTGGAAACACTATAGTAGTAAATGGTAAGTTATGGCCTTACTTAAATGTAGAACCACGTAAATATAGATTTAGAATGTTAAACGGTTCTAATGCAAGACCATATGTTTTAAGCTTATCAAATGGTGAAGTTTTCCATCAAATTGGTACTGATGGCGGACTTATGGACCACACTATGAATGTATCAAGTATAACGATGCAACCAGCTGAAAGAGTAGATGTTATAATAGACTTTTCACAGTATCAAGGACAAGAAATAACATTACAAAATTCAGGTTTTGCAGCTGATAATAATACTAATGTAATAATGAAGTTTTATGTAAATCTACCTTTAAGAAATCCAGATACAAGTAGTATTCCAGAAGAGTTAAGGCATGCAGAACCTTTCAATCAATCTTTGGTTAACAATAATAGATTTTTAGAGTTAGGTCAAACCTTAGATAGATATGGTAGACCAATGTTTTTATTAGATAATAAAACTTGGTCAGATCCTACTACTGAAAAACCTGAAGTAGACAGTATAGAGATATGGAATATAATAAATCCAGGACAATTACCACATCCTATTCATGTGCATTTAGTTCAATTTAAGATATTAGATAGGACTCCTTTTGATGTGGAAGAATATCAAAATACAGGTAATCTTGTATTTACTGGTCCTCCAGAAGCACCTCTAGATTTTGAAACAGGATTTAAAGATACAGTAAGAACTGATGGTGGAAAAGTTACAAGAATTATAATGCATTTTAAAGATCATATAGGTGAGTTTGTATGGCATTGTCATATACTTGAGCATGAGGATTATGACATGATGAGACCACTTAGAGTATTAAAAGATTTGCTTTAATAAAAAGATAACAAATTTAAAGGTAGACTTTTAGTGTAAAATATTTAATGTTTATACTAAAGATAATGGATTTGTTTAATGAATTTAGAAGTATGAAAGATACAATTAGAGAGTTTAGATATTGAATAGGTTATAGAAAATATTAAAAAATATAAAATTAATACATGTTTAGAAGATAAAAGTGTATTAATTTGTTTATAAAAAATAATAAAAATGAAAAATCAAAAGGTGGATATATATAATATATATCTGCCTTTTGCATTATAAAAAAGTATAAATTTAGCACTCTAAAGTAATAAAATTCTGTATGAAAATGCATTCATAAAAAATTTAACATAGATTTAACATTGAAATTCTAAAAATAAATTTGAAATTTAGATTTTTTACTTTTATAGGAAAAGTGGGGGTAGAGGTAAGTTATATCAATGTTTAATAAAAAATTAGTGATAATAGTTCGTTGTTTAGTAATACTAAATTTTTTATTTAGTATTTGTTTAACAAAAGATAATATATTGAATAAATGCAATTAAATTGAATATATGTAAGTTTATAGTGATAGAAAAATAAAAAGTTGTAATATATAATAAATTCGAAATTTAGCTAAATATCAAAAAGTAATGAGAAGAGGTGTGTATGCAGTTGAGTGAAAAGATAAAACTTTATGGTTTTAACAATCTAACAAAAACATTAAGTTTTAACATCTATGATGTTTGTTATGCAAAAACAGAAAGAGAAAAAGAGGATTATATTAAATATATAGACGAGCAATATAATTCAGAGCGTTTAACAAAAATATTATGCGATGTAACAGAGATAATTGGAGCCCATGTACTAAATATTTCAAGGCAAGACTATGAACCACAAGGGGCTAGTGTTAATATCCTTATCACAGAGGAAGCACTACCAATTGCAAATATTGATCCATCTTGTAACAAGGGGGAACTTTCATATGTGGATTTAAGAGATAGTATTGTGGGTCATTTAGATAAGAGTCACCTTACTGTGCATACATATCCAGAGTTTCATCCAAACAATGATATTATTTCTTTTAGAGTTGATATTGACGTTTCAACTTGCGGAATGATATCTCCACTAAATGCACTAGACTATTTAATAAATAGTTTTGATTCAGATGTAATCACTATGGACTATAGAGTTCGTGGATTTACAAGAGATGTTGATGGACGCAAGTGTTATATAGACCATGAGATGAAAACAATACAAGATTTTATAGATGATGATATATTAAAGCGTTATGATGCTATGGATGTAAATATGTATCAATCAAACATATTCCATACAAAGATGATGCTTAAAGATATTAAACTAAATAATTACTTATTCAATTCAGATCCATATGAATTATCACCAGATGAGAGAAGAGACATAAGAGATAGACTAACTAAAGAGATGATAGAAATTTATTGTGGAGTGAATGTTTATTAAGAAAGGGGTTTTGATATTTTGAAGAAATTATCTCAAAGTAATGCCCCAATATATGAGGCACTAAAGTGGTATAGAAATCAAAGAATAGTTCCTTTTGATGTACCAGGGCACAAGCAAGGTAGAGGAAATGAAGAACTTAGAGAATTTTTAGGAGAAGACTGTCTTTCAGTTGATGTAAATTCTATGAAGCCTTTGGATAATCTTTGTCATCCAACATCAGTAATTAAAGATGCTGAAAACTTAGCAGCAGAAGCTTTTAATGCAGATAGAGCATTTTTTATGGTAAATGGAACAACATCAGCAGTACAAGCTATGATTATGACTGTTTGTAAAGATGGAGATAAGATTATAATCCCAAGAAATGTGCATAGATCAGCTATTAATACTTTAATAATATCTGGAATAAAGCCAGTTTATATTAATCCCGGAACACATGAAAAAACAGGTATTTCTCTTGGAATGTCTATAAAAGATATAGAAAAAACTATATTAGAGAATAAGGATGCTAAAGCTATTTTTGTTAATAATCCAACTTATTATGGGATTTGTTCTCCGCTTAAAGAGATAGTTAAATTAGCTCATGCACATGGAATGTACGTATTAGTTGATGAAGCACATGGAACACATTTTTACTTTGATAAGAACCTTCCAGAGTCAGCTATGGAAGCTGGTGCAGATATGGCAGCAGTTAGTATACATAAGACAGGAGGTTCTTTAACTCAAAGTTCAATCCTACTTATGAAGTGCAATAATATAAATCCTGACTATGTAAGGACAGTTATAAATTTAACTCAAACAACAAGTGCATCTTATCTTTTATTATCATCTTTAGATATTGCAAGAAAGAACATTGCAACTAATGGTGAAAAGATTTTTGAAGATATAGTAGAACTTGCAGAGTATGCAAGATGCGAAGTAAATAAAATTGGAGGCTACTATGCTTTCTCAAAAGAAATTGTAAATGGTGATAATATTTATGATTTTGATGTAACTAAACTTACTATAAATACTCTAGGTGTAGGACTAGCTGGAATAGAGGTTTATGACATATTAAGAGATGACTATGGAATACAGATAGAACTTGGAGATACAGGAAATATCTTAGCTATAATATCTGTTGGTGATACAAAGTATAACATAGAAAGACTTGTATCAGCTTTAAGTGAAATCAAGAGAATCCATAAGAAGGAAGGACTTTATATATTTGATCATGAGTATATAAATCCAATAGTTAAGGTTACTCCAAAGGAAGCATTTTATGCAGAGAAGACAAGTATTCCACTAAAAGATAGTGAAGGCAAGATAACTGGAGAATTTGTTATGTGTTATCCACCTGGAATACCAATATTAGCACCAGGAGAACTTATAACGAAGGAAGCAATTGAGTGTATAGAGTATTCAAAATCAAAGGGAAGTTTAATAACTGGCCCTCAGGATATGAATATTGAATATATAAACGTTTTAATAGATTAAGGAGGTATGAAAAATGGAATTATGGTACACAGAAGAGCATACAGACAAGGTTAGATTTTCAATAAAGGTTGAGGAGCAACTATTTAAGGGACAAAGTGATTTTCAAAGAATAGATGTATTTAAATCACAAGAATTTGGAACTTTCTTTACATTAGATGGACTTATGATGGTAACAGAAAAGGATGAATTTATTTATCACGATATGATAGTTCACGTTCCTATGGCAACAAATCCTAATATAAAAAATGTATTAGTAATTGGAGCTGGAGATGGTGGAACTGTAAGAGAGCTTACAAGATATAAATCAATTGAGAAGATTGATATGGTTGAGATTGATAAGATGGTAGTTGATGTATGTAGAGAATATTTACCTCAAACTGCTTCAAAGCTTGATGATGATAGAGTAACTTTACATTTTGAAGATGGATTAAAGTTTGTAAGAACAGTAGAGGATAAATATGACTTAATAATTGTTGATTCAACTGATCCATTTGGACCAGGAGAAGGATTATTTACAAAAGAGTTCTATGGAAACTGCTTTAAGGCTCTTAAAGAAGATGGAATATTAGTAAATCAACATGAAAGCCCATATTATGAAGCTTATGCAAAATCAATGAAGAGAGCTCATAAGAGAATAAAAGAGTCATTCCCAATATGCAGAGTATATCAAGCACATATTCCAACATATCCTTCAGGACATTGGTTATTTGGATTTGCATCAAAGAAGTATGATCCAGTAAATAATGAAAGAGTAGAAGAGTGGAATAACTTAGGATTAAAGACTAAGTACTATAATACAGACCTTCACAAAGCTTCATTTGCTCTTCCAAACTATGTAAAGGAAATGTTAGAAAATGCAAATGAATAAGAATGTTAGTACATTTATAGGCTGTGAATCAGAGTATGATAATTCAAGTGTTGTAGTATTTGGAGCACCATTTGATTCAACTACATCTTTTAGACCAGGTACAAGATTTGCAAGTCAAACTATGAGGCTTGAGTCTTGGGGACTTGAAAGTTATAGTCCATACCAAGAGGCTGACCTTTATGACATGAATATATTTGATGGTGGAGACTTGGAATTACCTTTTGGTAATACAAAAGAGTCACTTAAATGTATAGAGGACTTTGCAACTAAGGTAATAGAAGATTCTAAGATTCCAGCTATGATTGGTGGAGAGCATTTAGTAACACTTGGAGCATTTAAAGGTGTATTTAAGAAATATCCTGATGTTCATGTAATACATTTTGATGCTCATGCAGATTTAAGAGATAGCTATTTAGATCAAAAGTTATCCCATGCAACAGTTCTTCATAGAGTTTGGGACTTAGTTGGAGATAATAAGATATTTCAATTTGGGATACGCTCAGGAGACAAAGAAGAGTTTTTATGGGCAAAGGATCATGTATTTACAAATAAATTTAACTGTGACAACTTAGAATATGCAATTGAGAAAGTTAAAGATCATCCAGTCTATGTAACTATAGATTTAGATGTACTAGACCCGTCAGTATTTCCTGGGACAGGAACACCAGAACCAGGTGGAATAGAGTTTAATACCTTACTAAATTCTATTTTAAAACTTAAAGGATTAAATATTGTAGGTTTTGATATTAATGAATTATCACCACAATATGACCAAACAGGAGTGTCAACTGCTGTTGCTTGTAAGGTGCTTAGAGAGATGTTACTTATAACAAATAAGTAATTATAAGAGTTTAAATATATTTTAATTGATTGAATTTCTAAAAAAGAAGCTAGAGAGGTAGATACTTTCTTTAGCTTCTTTTTGCAATAAGTATAATTAAAAAGGATGTCTATTTGACATCCTTAAAGTTTTTAGTATAAAAATTATGTAGTAGTATTACTAAATGTTTAGTAATACATTTGAGATTTCCTCAAATCTTTCATCGCTTATACCAAGCTTTTTCTTAAATATTTCATCATCCATTCTCGCAACAATTATCTTATCTGGAGATATTTCCTTGATGATATTTTTAATTTTCTCTATTGATTCATCATCATCGTTATAACCTTTAATTATGGTAACTTCAAATATAAATTTTCCTTTGTACTGTTTATTAAAGGAAGCCATATTTGATATATATTCTTCTAATGTATATCCTTCAATAGGTCTTTGGACTTTTTGAAAATCTTCTTCTGTTATTACTTTTATCTCCCCAATAACTTCATCACATTTATTAGCAATTTTTATGTATTCATCTCTACCTAGTAAATATCCATTAGAAAGAAGTCTTACAGGTACACCTTTGTCTTTGATAAAGTCAACAATATCAGAAATTTTATCATTTACTAAGGCTTCTCCTTTTGAGTTAATAAATACTAAATCTGCCTTTGTACTTTCTATCATGTTTCCTAGTTCAGTTAATGAACTATCTATTTTATCAAATGCCTTTTGAGTATCTACCTTATTTTGGGTTCTTCCAATAGGGCAAAATATACAGTCAAAGTTACAATGCTTTTCTGGAAGTACGTTAACTTCTAGCACCTTTTTTCCATCTTCAATATAAATATCTTTATAAGTGAAAATCCCCATCACCATATCCTCCTTAAATTAGTTTATTGATACTTCTTTATTATTAATATCAAGAATTGAAACTTTAGATGTTCCGCCTAAATTCTCCTCTACTATTTTTGCTAAATCTTTTAAAGCATTTTCAAATTCGTTTAATCTGCTTTCATCAATTAATTCAATGCAAAGAATAGCATTCTTTGTATTTTCAGTAAGCATTGTTCTTACTGATTCACGCCAATTTAATGATCTACAAATTGCTCCTTTATCATCTTTATATACTATTTCTCCTTCAGAAGGCGGTGCACTTTCATCTGATCCTAATGTAATGAATTCTTCATCTCCAGTTGCCTTAGTAAGTCTCATATCACCAACAAATGTATCTATATCTTCACCACCGCAAGGTAACCCATAGCTTAAAGAAATAGAGTTGTAAATATCAACTAGAGGATTAATAGTTCCTAAGTGGTTTCCGTTATGCACTCTCTTTAGTAACGCTTCAATAGAGGATCTTGCACCTTTCTTTTTCTTAAATTTTTGAAAGGAATCTCTCCATACCTTTATAACTTCATTACTGCTAAATTCTGAGTTGCTTAAATGTTTTAAAGCTTCCTTTTCTGAAGCACAAATCATATCCTTATATTTGCCTTCATCTTTTATAGTGTTATCTATGCCATGACAAACAACAACACCAATCCTTGCATTAGGGAATATGTTCCAAAAATCATCTTCAACAATAAATTTTTTCATTAAAATATACCTCCTTAAAAATAAAGAATAAATAAAAAAAGCCATAGAAATATTATTAAATATCTCCCAGGCTTTTATCCTTCCGTGTACACAGAGCTAACTCTATGTGTTTTCTCTCGGACCTGCTAGTTAAAAACTACGGAACCCTAGAAAACTTAAATATATAATTAAATTATTATTTACAAGTTTAAATTTATAAATTAATTTTAGCATAATATTAAGATTGAATCAAATAGATGCCTTTATTCATAAAATACGCTTTTTCTCAAAATATCTTTTGGGAAATCTCAATTTTATTTAGTATAAGTGTAATTTATACTATTATTTATTTTATAAAAGAATTTAAATGTAGGAAATAAGAACATCATATTTATAATTAATACTTCATATAAAAGATTAAATTTATTATCCTTTTTTGAAAACTTATTGTTAAATCCCAAAATACTTAAATCTAGTATTATATAATAAAGTAAACATAGGAAAAAATTAAATAAAGGGGTAGATCAAGATGAAAATATTAAATAGAAAGACCTTTTTAATAATTGGAGCAATAATTTTATCACTTGCATTTGTTGGATGTGGAAATAGTACAGTTACAAAAGCATTAGATGAAGCAAAACAAGATATAAACAATAAAGATTATGCAAAGGCTATGGATGCATTAGAAATAGTAATAGACCAAGACAGCAATAATAAGGAAGCAAATGATCTTACACAAATAGTAGGAAATTATAATGGCGCATTAATTCACTATAAAGACAAAGAATATAAAGCTGCTGAAAAAGAACTTAATGAAATAACAGCAGATTATTCAAATCTTGCTATTAAAGGTGATATAGATGAGTTAAAAAGTGAAATTGCATTCCAAGAAAGCAAGGCAAAGGTTGTAGATAAATACATAAATAATGCAACTAAATTAGTAAAACAAAAGAAATATAAAGAAGCTGAAGCTGAGATAAAGAAGATAGATGTAAATTCACCAAATAAAAAGCAATTAGAAAAGATTGATGCTTTGAATAAAACTATAAATGAGAATATGAATTAAAAGGAAAGAGACTATAATGAGTAATTAAATTATAGTCTCTTTTATTTATATATATAGTCTATATAAGAATAATTAAATAAAAGAGTTAGAATCTATAACTACTATAATAAGTCTTGAAGAGAATACTTTGATAGTTCCTTTATAAAGGCATCTAAAGACTTTGATATTATTCCATTTAATTTACAACCACTATCCATAAGGGGGCACACATCAGGTTTATCCATACATTCTACAATATTTAGATTATCCTCAGTTAGAATTAATACCTTTCCAAGATTAATTTTCTCAGGCTCTAACCCTAACTTTAATCCACCACTTCTTCCCTTAATAGAAATTATATATTCAGTTTTTGCTAATTTATTTATAACCTTTTTTAAATGATGCTCTGAGATTTCTAATTCTACTGCTAATTTTCCTATAGTTAAATTTTGATCCTGATTCTTAGCTAAGAAAATTAATGACCTAAAAGCATAATCTGTAAACTTTGATAATTGCATATTATATCTCCTAATAAAATCTTATAAATAATTCTAGCAAAAAAACTATAGTATGAAAAGAATTTAAATTTACATTATTTTAATGTTCATTTTACTTGCACCTTTTATTTTCATATGATATATTTAATGCATAAGAATAATAACCATTATTAGTTAATAATTATTGAGGAATAAAACTTTTCAAAACAGAGGAGAAATATATTATGATAGATTCAAAAACAATAGAAATTATTAAAAGTACAGTTCCAGCACTAAAGGAACATGGAGTTGAAATTACAAAAACTTTCTATAAGAGAATGTTTGAAAATAATCCTGAAGTAATGCCTTTATTTAATATGGATAGACAAGCTTCTGGAGAACAACCTAAAGCTTTAGCAATGACAATATTAGCTGCAGCTCAAAATGTAGATAACTTAGAATCTATAATGCCTGTAGTAAAGAGAATAGGTGAAAGACACTGTGACTGCAATATTAAGCCTGAGCATTATCCTATAGTTGGTAAAAATCTTTTGATAGCAATTAAAGAAGTATTAGGTGATGCTGCAACAGATGAAGTAATTGAAGCTTGGGGTAAGACATATAATGTTATTGCTGACGTATTTATAAATGTAGAAAAGGAAATCTATAAATCAAGAATGTAATAAAAATAGATTAACTTAAAAGTGCACCCCGTTAAGTAGACTGTATATAATCTACTTAACGGGGTGTATTTTATTTATATTTTATTTTTAAATTTAAATAGAATTAGTTTAAAGGGTTGATTTTAATATTTGAGATTTTATTAAAACATAGCTTTTATATGTTTAATTATCTAAAGTAATAACTTCTATTGAATCTGAGGATTCAGTAGGAAGTTTTTTAATATTCATCTTACCTTCGTTATAGTCAGGAGAACTCTTGCTTAAAATATCATCAGATTTATTTTTATTAGTTGTATATTCATGATTCTCAAAAGCGTTATTTATAATATAGTTATAAGATGTATTAATTCCTTGAGGATCTAAACTTAAAAATGAATTAATAAATAAAATTGAACCTAGTAAAATTATTGATTTCAAAATAATCACTCCTTAAAAGCACATATTTATTATTATGTATTATCTATATTCTGATAAATTAAAAATATTCAATTTAAAATCAGAGTGGAGTATAGATACATATTATATATAAAGATAGTTCTTTTTTAGATTTATAAAAATAATATTAAATAAGTCTAGAATTATTGTGTATTTAAGGAAGGTGGTTTTTATGAAGAAAAAAGTATTACTACCACTAGACGGAAGCGATAGAGATTTAATTTCAATAAACTTCCTAAAAGAAAATTTTAATCCAAAAGACACAGAGGTTTTATTATTAAATATAGGAGATATAGTTTATGCCCATGGAATTGTTGTATCGCATTTGATTTCAATGGATAAGGAAAATTCTGAGAGAATTTTGCAAAGGGCTTGTGAGCTTTTGGATGAGTTTAATTGCACTAAGGAATTTCAATTTGGATATGTAGATCAAACTATAATTGAATATTCCAATGCTCTTGAGATTGATATTATAATTATGACTAAGAAAACTAGAAAGAGGTATGTACCTTTTATGGGTTCTGTTACAGCTAAAGTTGCTAAAAAGGCAAAGTGTACAGTTATAGTATTACCACAAGTTTAAAATAAGATATTAGTTTAAATATTAGATGAGGTAGTTAAGATTTTAGCTACCTTATTATTTTATTGCAAGTAAATATATTTATATTTAAAGTAGGAATACTTTGTGGTATACAAACTATTTTTTTAGTTGTTCCTATATTTCCTACAGAAAGAGCATTAAAGAAAAATTTTAATGCAAATGGTAATAGAAAAATATATTTAGATAAACATGAGTAATTAAATTGTTATTTTAGCTATAGGGTTAAAGTGTAGTATAATAAATTTAAATAATATAATATTTAAACTAAAGATAAAATCAAAAGTATATAAAACTTTAGTTATAAATACATAGCTGAAAGGAGAGTGAAAAATGAAATATTTTATGATTGAAGGGATAATAAAAAATCCAGATTTAATTAATGATGATATTATGAAAGAACACATGGCTTATTCTAAGAAAGCAATGGATAAGGGATTAATATTAATGGCTGGTCTCAAATCAAATATGAGTGGCGGACTATTTATTATGGGAGCAGAGACTATTAGAGAAATAGAGGAGTATTTAGATAGTGAACCATTAAAAGTCCATGGAATACAAGAATATAATATTGTAGAATTTGATTCTCATTACGTTAATAAATCTATAGTGAATGATTTAATAAATAATTAATAAAATAAGTTTAATTTTATTTAGTTATTTTATCGTTTATATAATTTAGTTTAACGGACAATATTAGAATTATATAAATAAAAAGGTAAAGTTTATAGTTTATACTGTAAGCTTTACCTTTTTATTTGAGTTTAAGTCTGTTAAGTACTTTATTATGTTCATTTAGTAACATTAGTTTAAAAGAGAAGTAAATATTAAAATTTATCTTTAAAACTACCATCTTTATTAAATAATCTACGAAGATGAATTTCTAGCTTTCTTTTATAGAATTATAATTATCTCTAATAGCCTTTAAGGCTAAAGTTTCTCTGTAAACCCAAGGACTTATAGTTGTATCATTAGAATTTAAAATATTTTCATTTGTAGAAATAGCTTCCTCTAAAGTAACCCAAGCTGGACTAAATCCAAGCTCCTTTTCATAAAGATCTAATTTTTGAGTTGTTTTTTCATCAGATACTTCACATAAGTAGTAGGATGAAACCATTTCAAAGATATCACCTATTCTAAAATGATCTGGATGTCTTTCTATAATTAAGCCTATATTATTTTTTACTTGAGTAACTATATATCCAGTTTCTTCTTTAACTTCTCTCTTTAATGTGTCTTCATGTATTTCCTCTGTGACAGCTCCACCACCTGGAAACTTATAATCACCAGCATTAGAATGAACCAAAAGAACTTTATCATTTTTAAAGATGATACCACGGACGGCTTCTCTATAATTTATATTTACCTTATCATTATTTATTTCTTTGATTCCTAATTCATAATTAAATACCATAAGATACCTCCAAAGTTAATTTAATCTATATAGTATGTGCAAATTTTATATCATTATACCACTTATCGTATAAGTTTTTCTTAAAGAAATAAACTAATATCCCACCAAGTGTAGTATAAACTACATCCATAATATCAAATGCTATATTTTTAGAAATAATTGGGGTTATGAATTCGGCAATTATAAGTCCAAGAGGTAATCCAATTATAAATAGTATTTCATCTATTTGGAAACTTATAAAAATTTATATTAATTAAAGATAATTTTTTACGAAAGAGATAACTTTTCTAAAAGCTATGACTTAATATTATGTTTACTATACAGTATCTTTTTACTAAATTAAGAGTTCTGTCAAATCTAATAAAAAAGAGTTTAACCTTAATCGAATAAAAGATATAGAAGTAAGATTGATAAGATAAACAGCATATTATTTACAGTTGGTATAATTATGGTTATTGCAGTCATTATAAAATTAATAATTGTAGATTATATGAAAAATATTAAATAGAATTATAAAAATAACAGAAATAATGAGCGATTTGTATTAAATTATGAAAATATACAAATTGTTCATTTTTAATTTATGAAAAAATAAGGATTTCATTATAAACTTTATATTGAATAAAATTTCTTAATAGTAAGAAACTAATAGTATAGAAAAGAGGGGAAGAATTATTATGATGGAAAATTTCGATTATAATATGTTTTATTCTACAAGTGCTTTAGCAGGTACTTTTATCTTCATGGTTATAATGTATGTTATAAGTGTATATCCACTTTATATAATGGCCAAAAAAGCAGATCTTAAAAATAAATGGCTTATGTGGATACCAATAGTCAATACATTTAAATTATATAATATAGCAGGAATGTCAGGATGGTTTGTATTACTTACACTTATACCTTTTGTAGGGTGGATTGTAGGGATAATAGTTTTATATAAAGTATTTAGTAACTTTGGATTAGGGCTTATTGGATGTATTTTAGGAATTGTATTTTCAGTAATAGGCTTCTGGTACTTAGCATTAAGTAGTAAAAGATTTATTGCAAATATAAATCCAAAGTATACTGAATAATAGATATTATTTAAAAAATCTTGGATACAAAAGTTGTGTATTTAGGATTTTTTAACCTATTTGTAATTAATTTTAATCAGTTTGTAGGATAAATCTAATTATAAAATAATATAATTAAATTAAAGAAAAACGAATGATAAATAGAGAGGTGATCATATATGTTAAAAGAACAATTAGTAAATGCATTACTATGGAATGAGAATGAGGCTGTAGTTAAAAGACTAGAAGAAGAAGCTAGTTTAAATGATATATTTGAAATGGATAATGGAAAGAGAATTACAAGAAAAGAAAATGAAAGTTTAGGAAATTACATAGATAGATGTACAACTCAACTTATGCGTAACTTTTCAAGAGAAAAATATATAATACTTAAAAATCTTTATAAAAACTATAACAATTCAGGAGATAGCAATGTAGTCATATATGAGTCATCTCCAGTTCAGAAGAAACCTAAGAAAGATTATAAAAAGCAAATAGCTTTAAGTATAGGAGCAATGGTTGCAGGAGTAGCTGCATTTAAATTATTTAAAAGAAAAAATAAATAGTTAATATATATATATATATATATATATAATAGGGACTTAGATTACTATTTATAGTAATCTAAGTCCCTATTTTTGTAGAATGTTTTAATTATAATTTTGAAATATATAGATATAATTACATTATAAGGGGTTAGGAATAAAAATAATAGTGTAACTAATAAGAAAAATATTAATTTTATAATAAACTAGTATTTTTTCTACCAATTTAATTCTAATCCAACACCAACCTCTTTTACTTCTAGAGTTTTATGTATTTCAGCCCTAACGGAAAATGAAGTACAATGGCAAGGATATAATTCTTGCAGATTATTCTGTTTTAAATAATCGATAGTCTTATTAACCTGTTCATTTACTTCAAATAAATGAAAGCCTCCTATAATACCAAGCACTCTATTATCTTTAGACACTTCTTTTGCATATTCAATTATATTGCATATACCACTATGAGAACATCCTGTAATAATATAAATACCGTTTTCACTTTTATATACAAGCGCTGTATCATCTAATACATAATCATCAACTAAATTTTTATGAGTAACTTGTTTTCCAATTGGTTTTCTACTTTCAAAGTCATTCATTCTAGGTATTTCTCCGAGAAGAGTTATATTTTTGCTGACTTTAATAGGAATTTTAGAAAGAATCAAATTACATTTTTCTTTTAATTCTTCTTTTAAAATAGGAGAACAAATTTTTAAGTTATCTAGAACTTTTTCATTAAATGCATCTGGATGAGAAATAATAGAGATATTACTTTTATTTTTTTGATCAAAATAATATTTTAATCCTCTTGTATGATCATCATGGCCATGTGAAATAACTATAGCATCGATATTTTCTAAATTTACGCCTAATTTCTTTGCATTCTTTATAAATAAATCAGAATAACCTACATCTAATAGTAACCTAATTTCTTCATCTTCAATATAGTATGAAACAGCAGGCTCACCGCAATAATATTGGTCAATATATGTATTATTATCTACTAAAACTTTTAATTTCATATTTACCTCCTTGAATTTAATGTATAAGTTATTATAGTGTTGCATGAAATTAACTAAGATTTTGGTAAGGATATATGATATAATTTATTATATTGAAATTTTTGGATATAATTATATTATAAGGGAATTATCATATAAATAATAGTAATATCAGAAAGGAACTTAAGAAAGGAGGTGTAATGTTTTGGATATAGGTAGAATATTGATAGCGGGTATAGGTATTCCATATCTAGTTTATAAAATCTTTAAAGAGAGAAAAAAAGAATATTTTTTCTGGGCTATTTTACTTTTATATAGTGTGACTTCATTTGGGTTTATAGTAGATAAAGAAGGATACTCGAGCATTATGGCTATTCAATCTAATGCAGTGGTTATGACTATAAATTATACTTTAGCAATTGCATTTGTAGCATTAGGAGTGAATATTATGTGTACTAGATTTAAGAAGATAAAAAGAAAAAGAATTACTTCATAAAATAAAAGGTACCTTTAAAAGGTATCTTTTTAATTTGTTAAGAAAAATGCTAAATTCAATCTTTTTATAGTCAGAAAAGCTCTTCTTCATATGCTTATAATATTGAAAAAATACATTAAGTACAAAGCGAATAAGAATTATTTAAAATAATTAGAAAAAATTAAAATAATAATAATTTAATATACATTAAGATGTGAAGTTATCAAAAAACAAATATGTCAAAGATATGAACAAAATTTTAATACGGTTGAAAAAACAATGGAAATATTATAAAATTATAATTAATTTGAATAAAATGTTAAATATATATTAAAACAAAAGAAGAAAAATGGAGGAACATAATGAGGGGGAAAAAATTAATAATGTGTATAGCCTCTGTACTAGTTATAGGGGTAGCTGTGGCGTGCAATGCGAGAAGTGAAATTGGAGATAGTACTGTGAAGAAAAAAGCTGAGGAAGAACTTAGTGCAAATAAAGACGTAATATCACAAATAAATATAGAAGAGAATGAAGGACTAATTGATACTGGTAATAATTCAAATCATAATAACAATAATAAAGATTCAGATAGAGGAACCAAAGATGTTGTAGAACAAATAGAAGAGACAGAAGTCTTTGGAAAAGTTACAGAGAAGCCTGCAACGGATGGAAATAAAACTAACAAAATAGGTACATATGCAGAAGTAACTATAAATGATAAGTCAAAGTTTACAGATAAAAATCTAATAAAATTTTATAAAGATACTGTAGAAGATTCAGATTATAAATGGGTAACAATAAGGTTATCTAAAAATAAAGGAATACAATTTATAGGATCATCTTTTGTATTTAATTATGGAACTTTAGATGATAATGGAACAGTTACTAATATATTAGGTAGTGGAAACATTATGGAAGATAAGATAGAATACCAAAAGAAATAGAATACTTCATATAAAAAATGATACATAGAATTAGACATATTAATTAAATGAGGACTTAAGATAGAAATTGTTATTAAACAGATTTATCTTAAGTCCTTTTTTATAAGTTCTGTAACACTTAGTTACCTTTTAAATAGTATTATATAAATATTAATTATAGTCACAATATTTTATCTTACACCATTAAATCATTTTCTGATTTCATATCTACAGCATTTTTTAATAGTTTTTGAAGAACAGCAGCAAAGACTCCAATTACAATTGAAGCAAAAGTAATTATAAGTCCTAGCCCTGCAAAACCTGGGGCGTCGTCTATCTGTGCAATTACAAAAAAGAGTGGCATACTTATCACATACATGATACTAATTGTAAATGCACAGTATTTTATATTTTTTAAAGCCTTTACAGATAATTCTGAGAAGGATTTATTCTTATCAATATAGTTTAAAATTTTAAAAGCCTGATATAAAGCAATGAAAAATGGTATCACTGTTATAAACAAATACATTACAAGGTAAGATTGCAAATATTCCACCTTTGAATTACTTGATGCTGATTCAATAACTTTAGGAAATAAAAATATACATAAAGCAAGAATCGGAATTCCACTAAGAAAAACAGCTAGTTTTAAAAAAAGTGTTTCTCGTTTCATAAAAAGTACCTCACTTATTTAATTTTTAATCTATTTTAACACAGTATTTATTGTTTATCAATAAATATTTATTAGGTTATATTGAATTTTTATCGATACAACTTATATGATTTAATGGGAAAAGTATTCCTGATTTTTATATAAATACTCCCTAATTTAAACTTTATAAAAAAATTTAAAAAAATACAAAAATTTTTCTAGTAAATTTAATTTACTGCATATATAAAAAATGAGGGAAGAAAAATAGAGGGGGAGAACTTTATGCAAAACATATTAATTGGATATTCACAAGAGAAGGCAGTGGAATTTGGATTAGATTTAAAGGACCTAGTAATACTTAGATTTATTTATACTTTTATAGTAAGTAAATCAATATTTAAGAAAAAAATTGATGGACGTGACTTTTATTGGATAAAGACAAGCTACATTATAGAGCAGCTTCCATTACTTAATATAAAGAGCAAGGATATGATTATGAGGAGAGTAAAGAAATTAGTTGAAAATAAGCTTTTAGATTATAGATTAATGAAAGAAGGAGGCACATACACACTTTATGCTATAGGAAGTGAGTATGAAAATTTATTCTTTAAAAAGGATAATGCCTCTTTGCGCCCAAAAGGAGACGATACAAATTTAGGTGGGGGGTCCGAATTTGACGCAGAAGGAGACGATAAAAAAGTAGCACCAAAGAATACTAATGCTATAGATACTAAAGAAAAAGATAATAAAAAAATATATACAAAAAAGATTTGCAAAGAGGTTATAGATTTTCTAAATGAGAAGCTAGATACAAATTATAAAAGCACAACAAAGACCACAGTCAAGTTAATAGAGGGTAGGATAAATGAAGGTTATACCTTAGAGGATTTTAAGAAGGTTATTGAAAATAAGAAAAAGTCATGGAAAGGCACTAAGTACGAGGTTTATTTAAGACCATCAACTCTGTTTAGAGAAAGTAAGTTTGAGGAATATCTCAATGAGAAAGTAGTCTCAGAGGTAAGCAGTGATGAGGGGACGTTTAAGAATGTGTATAGAGAATTTGATTTTGATATTTAGAAAATTAATTTTAGGGTTTAAGGGAAGGATTATGCTTTAAGAGAGTTAGATAGTATTTCTGGAGTTAAAGTAATTATTTTTGGCACTTAAGAGTTGTATTTAAGGATTAAAGTAAGCAGTGCTGGAGTTTTATGTATCTACTTTAGGGATTAAAGTAAACAGTTTTGGAATTTAAGTTTTTACTTTGAGGATTAAAGCTTGAGTTTTTACTTTAGGTTTCAAGCAATTAACTTTAGTTTTTTAGACTTAGCTATAGGATTGAAAAGAGAAGGTGGAGTTTTGAGTATGGAGATAAAGAATATTGAGGCAGAGATAGAAGTTTTAGGAGCTATGCTTTATAAAAATAGCATTATACCAAAATGTATTGAAAGTCTTAGAGAAGAAGATTTTTATTTAGATAAGCATAAGAGAATATATAGGTCAATAATCACTCTTTATGGGGAGGGGAAAGATATATCGCTTATAACTTTGATAGAAGAGATTTCAAGAAAAGAGCTTGAAAAGTTTGGTGGAGTAAGTTACTTAACTGAACTTATAGGAAGTGGGACAGTTATAAACATTGATTCTTATATAGGCATATTAAAAGACAAAAGTTATAGGAGAAGGCTTATAAAGTGCTTATATAATGGCATTAAAGAGCTGCAAGATGAAGCCTCAGATTTAAGGGGAATTGCAGGGATGATAGAAGGGGAACTTATGGAGGATTACACTAACAAGAAAAGTGTTCTTAGTGAAAATGAGCTATTTAGTATAACATTAGATGGCATAGAAGAGAGACATGCAAGAGGTGGTGGAATCTCAGGAATGAAGACAGGGTTTACAAAGTTTGATAATGCAGTAAATGGTCTTCAAAGGGGAGAGCTTACTATAATTGGTGGTAGGCCGTCTATGGGAAAAACAGCAATGGCATTAAGTATAGCTGAAGGACTTGCTGATAATGGAAATACTGTTGGCATCTTTGAGATGGAGATGAATGAAGAGAGTATTGGAACAAGGAGACTTGCTGCAAAGGCTAATATTAAAGCTGATAAAATCAAGAAGGCCGTTTTAAATGATGATGAGTTCTTTAAGATAACAGAAGTATTTAATAAAGTATCAAGAAGAGGTAGGATATTTACAGATTGTACAAGTGGACAAGATGTATTAAATATAAGGGCTAAATCAGCAGCATTAAAGATGGGAAATGGCTTAGATGCAATTATAATAGACCATTTAGGGCTTATGGATATGGGAAGGACTGATAATAGAACACAAGCTATAGGTGATGTAACTAGAGCACTAAAAATCCTTGCAAAGGAGCTTAATATTAATGTTATACTTCTATGTCAATTATCCAGAGCAGTAGAGCAAAGAAATTGTAGGAGACCAAGGCTTTCAGACCTTAGAGAAAGTGGAAATATAGAGCAAGATGCAGACCTTGTAATCTTTGTATATAGAGATGCTTATTATGATCCAGATAGTGAAGATAATGAAATTATGGAGTGGATTATATCAAAGCAGAGAAATGGAAGGACAGGAATACTTAAGTTTAGATATTTAGAGAATTATCAAAGGATAGAAAATATAGGTTAACAAAAGACAGAGTGTATAGAAAGTGTAGGTTAGAAACGTATTACAAGGCTTAGAAAGTATAGAGGGGAAATACGTAATATAATGTTAAGATTATAAAGTTATGGATTATGGGTGAAGTGAAATAACAATTATATTTATTATATTTAGATCTGCTATTTTAAAAAATTAAAAAATAGTAGATATTTTTTTAGTTTTTTTAAGCTAGTGCATATATGTAAAGTGAAGGGAGTTGATAAGTATGGTAACAAAAACAATTGATGAGGTAGTTTTAAAAATTACCTACAACAAAGGTAAGGATGACAAGGGGAAGGACATAATTAAATATCAAAGATTTAAGGATGTAAACTTAAATGCTACAGATGAGGATATATATGCAATTGGGGTAGCTCTATCAGAAGTTGTAAACTATCCAGCAGTATCTGTAGAAAGAGAAGAAGCTAGCCTATTATCAGAATAATTAAAGTTATTTTGAATCTATCCTTAAAAATTAGCAGAGGTTACTTTTATAGAAATTATGTTAAGTCTTTTAAGGATAGAGACTAGATCAAAATTTAAAAATTAAAGAATTAAGGGGGAGAAAGTATATGATACAAAAGTCATTAGTTATGAGTTTTAAAAATGAATTAGAAAAGAAGGTTAACATTACAGTTAAGGATGTAAAGGAAGATTTAGATAATACAGCTGTTAATGACCTAATGGATTTAATAGTTTCAAAGGGTATTTTTGAAACATCAGGTGGTTCTCTAGTTCAAAAGTTAGATGCTGAGATAATCACTAAAGAAATCACTGATATAGAAATAGTGTAGTGAATTTTAGATAACATTATAAGACCTCTTATAGACCAATAAA
Organism: Clostridium perfringens; assembly: GCA_040144665.1. Taxonomy (GTDB): domain Bacteria; phylum Bacillota; class Clostridia; order Clostridiales; family Clostridiaceae; genus Clostridium; species Clostridium perfringens_A. The sequence goes on along the minus strand of JBBVGE010000118.1, from coordinate 40,505 downwards.
CTTTTTTATAACAAGCAATATTTTCTGAAATAAATCTACTCAGAGGGCTAGTCTTTAGACTAGCCCTTTATTTAGGTGAATTTATTTAGATATGTTACAAATTTTTGAAAAAATATTATTAATTTGGTAAAATTATATATACATAAACTAGCAAATATTTTTAGGTTATATTTGTTAAAATATTAAATTGAAGGGAGAGAATATCATGAAAAGAAGCATTAGACTATTATATTGCATTTTGGGAAGCATTATTTTAAGCTTAGCGAGTACTCCTATTTCATATGAGGCATTAAGTGTATTTCCGATAATTGGGTTCGTGTTAAGTCAACTAACTTATCTTATTTCAAGCATAGGAATAATATTAACTATTTATTTTGCTGTTATGTTAATAAAAGAAAATTGGAAACTAAAGGATGAATGAGCTTAAATTATTGTTAATAAAACTACTAAAATTATTTAATATTTAATTCTTCAAAATAAACAGATTTTCTTCATAACAAATAATATTTATTCAAAATAAATAGCATTTCCTTAGGGTGCCTAGAAATAGGCACTCTTTTTAATGGAAAAAATTAAAGAGTATATTCATAATAATGTTAAAAATAATACTGAATTAAAGTATTTAATTATAAAGTTAAAGAAAATATATTAAATTATTAAAAATTATCATAATTTAATATAATATTTTTCAAAAAAAATAAAAAATATATACTTTAATTAACAAACATTCTTTTTGTTAGGCAACTATTTAAAAAATAATGTAAAAAAATATATATTGTGGATATAGGCTGATTTGAATGTTTAATTTATAGGTGCTATAATCTCAAAGTCTTTCTTAAATTCATAGAAATTCATTAATTTCAATTTATATTATAAGGAGTTAAATAATATTAATAAAAGATAATTTAGAGCATGTAAATATATTAATTTGTTAAAAGCATGTTAAAAATCGATTTCAAAATTAATATTTTTTGAACAAAAGAAAAACAAAGGGGGAAACATATAGTGAAGTTAAATAATAAGAGAATACTTAAACTATTTACAACAAAAAAGCTCACGGCAATTATTATACTTATGATTTTTGCAATAAATATTTTTTCTGTAAATGTTGTACAAGCATCAACATTATTAAATAAGAAAATAAAAGCTATAGCTGAAAATTCAAGTGATAATAATAAATCTAGTGTTCTTCATTATGATGGCAAGGATGATAATAATAGTGAGAATAATAAAAAAATACAGGTAAATAAAAATGCTATAGAAGATAAATCAGAAAAGAAAGATAAGAAAGACATATCTCAAAAAGAAGAGAAAAAATTAGAAGTTAATGAAGTAAAAGATAAATCAAAAAGCAAAAAGGATATATCAAATTACAATAAGATTGATATAGCCATTGCAGGAATTTTAGAAGACAAAAATAATACAGCAATAAATTTAGATAATATCGAAAAAATCAAAAACATAATTCCAAAAGAAAATGGAATATATATTTTGTCAAAAGATAGAGAAGAAATAAAGAATATTATAAGTAAATCTTTAGGCAAGAAGTATTACATAGACGAAGAGGGATTTCTAAAAAAAGTTTCAAATGAATCTAATAATGTTAAAGAAACAGAAAAATCTAAAGAATATTCCAAAATAATTGATAATATTTTAAACCAAAATAAAAAGATTATTATTTCTAAAAGTGATAAATGGGCTGAATATAATGATAAAGAACAAAAAATAGAAATAAAAAATATTAGCACTGATAAAAAGTCAGTTAGAATTAATGAATCAACTGATAAGAGTTTAATAATCTTAAATAGTCAAAGTAAATATGATATAGAAGAGACTTTATTTAAAGAATTAAAGAATATAAGTCCATTACAAGATAATTTAACTAATACTGAAGTTAAAGAAGATTCTAAAAATAATGAGAATGCTACTAAATTAGATGAAAATAATAAAAAAGAATCTGATAAAAAAGAATCTGATAAAAAAGCAGAAGATAAAAAAGCAGAAGATAAAAAAGTAGAAGATAAAAATTTAGACGAAAAAAATAAAGAAAATAATGAACAAAAAAATATAGATAATAAAGATGATAAAAAAATAGATGAGAATATTAAAGATAAAGAAGAATCTTTAAATGACAAAAATGAAATAAAAAAAGAAGAAAATATAGAAAAATTAGATGAAGAAAAACATATAACTAAAAATTTAGATATATTTGATGTTGCCATAGTAGGTCTTTTGGGTGGCGAAAAGGCTGAGGTAAATGACGAAAATATAAATAAATTTAAAAATGAGATACCGAAAGGTAATGGTATATGGATTTTAGAAAAAGATAGAAAATCTATAATTAATATAATAAATAATTTTGCAAGCAAACAATATTATATTGATAATAATGGATTTTTAAAATGTAGTGGAAATAAATCTAAGAATACTAAAAATTCAAAAATATGTTCTGTAATATTGGATAAATTAATAGATAGTGATAAGGTCCTTGTCATTGGAAGAGACAGTGGCTGGAATGAATACAGTATCAATGAAGAAAAGGTAATAAATAAAAAGTTTACAGAAGATAATTCTGGAGTTACTATTGGAGGTAAATCTACTAATCAATTAGTAATAATAAATGAAGGAACAAAAGATGATGAAAATATGGCTTTTGTTTTATTTCATGAATTAATACATGGATTAAGAGGACAAGAAGGTAAAAAGGATAGATTAGAAGAAGAGTTATTTGCAGGAACTGTTGAAAATGATATTAGAAAAGAGCTTGGATATAGCCTAAGAGATCTATCTAACTTAGAAAAGGCTTATAAAGATTATAATAAAATTTACAGAGATGATTGGAACAGAATAGCATTTGAATATTCTGAAGCATATTTCGGAACTGTAAAATTAAAGGATCCAACAAGTAGTCTAAATGTAAGAAGTGGTCCATCAACATCAACAAGTGTAGTAGGAAGCTTATCTCATGGAACTAGTGTAAGTATACTAGATAAAAGTGGAGATTGGTATAAAATAAGCTACAATGGAATAAATGGATATATAAAAGGAGACTTTTTAACTTTAGGAAGTGCTGAAGGAGCTACGACTGGAACAATAAAATTAAATGATCCGTCAAGTAGTTTAAATATAAGAAGTGGTCCGGACACATCAAAAAGTGTAATAGGAACTGTATCACACGGAACTGTTGTAGGCATATTGGGTACATCTGGGAAATGGTATAAAATAAGCTATAATGGAACAATAGGATATGTAAGAGGAGACTTTTTAACTCCAGGTGCTTCAGGAGGATCAACAAGTGGAACAGGTACAGGAACAATAACATTGCATGATCCATCAAGTAGTCTGAATGTAAGAAGTGGTCCATCAACATCAACAGGTGTAGTAGGAAGCTTAGCTCATGGAACAGTAGTACAAATAGCAGGAAAAAGCGGAGATTGGTATAAAATAAACTTTAATGGAACAACAGGATATGTAAAAGGAGACTTTGTTACATTAGGTGGATCAATAAGCTCAGGAAATGGGACAGTAACATTAAAAGATCCCTCAAGTAGCTTAAATGTAAGAAGTAGTGCATCAATAACAAGTAGTGTAGTTGGAAGTTTAGCTCATGGAACAGTTGTTAAGATAACAGGAACTTATGGTGATTGGTATAAAATAGAGTTTAATGGTGGTACTGGTTATGTAAAAAATGATTTCATAACAAAAGGTGGAACAATAGGTTCAGGAAATGGAACCATTGTATTACAGGATCCATCAAGTAGTTTAAATGTAAGAAGCGGTCCATCAACTGGATATAGCGTAGTTGGTAGTTTATCACATGGTTCAATTGTTAAGATACTAGAGTCAAAGGATAATTGGTATAAAATAAGTTGTAATGGTATAACAGGATATGTAAGAGGAGATTATGTTGCTCAAAGTGGAGCTGGAGGAAAAGGAGACGGATGTGGAACAATAACATTACAAGATCCATCAAGTAGTTTGAATGTAAGAAGTGGAGCTTCATTATCAAGTGGAGTAGTTGGTAGTTTATCACATGGATCAATAATTCAAATAGTAGGAACTGATGGTGAATGGTATAAAATAAGCTTTAATGGTGGAATAGGATATGTAAGAGGAGACTATGTAAGATTAGGAGCAGCTTCTGCAGGCTCTGGAAATACTGGTACAATAAAATTACAAGATCCATCAAGTAGCTTAAATGTAAGAAGCGGTCCATCAGTAAATAAAAGTGTAATAGGAAGCTTACCATATGGGTCAGTAGTAGAAATAGTAGGAACAGAAAGTAACTGGTATAAAATTAAATTTAATGGCAAAATAGGATATGTAAGAAATGACTTTGTAGTAAAAGGCGGATCTTTATCAGTAGGATCAGATAATTATGGTTCATCATTTAAAGATGGATATATAAGATATTATGCTCAAGATGATCCAAGATATGGAGGAGTAATATATAGTACTCATGGTGCATCTGATCAAACAATAGCAAAATCAGCATGTGGACCAACAGCATTTTCAATAGTTGTATCAACATTAAATGGTATTGACGTCCCTCCAACTGAAATGTGTAGATATGCATTAGCTAGGGGGCTTAGAACATATGATAATGGAACAGATCCTAGTTTATTTAGTATAGCATCAAATGATTCATATAATACAAGATATAATTTAAATTATGAATCAGTAGGTGGTATTAATAGAGTTAAAAACTTATTATCAGATAATAAACATTTAGTAATAGTAAGTATGAGACCAGGACATGTAACAGAGAAGGGACATTATATTGTCTTATCTGGATGGAGAATAGTAAATGGAAAAACATTCTTTGAAGTTTATGATCCACATCGTTGGAATGAATTTTATAAATATGATGGTGCAATAATTGACACAGTAAAAAATGATGGATTTATACTGCTAAGCCAAAATGCTATAATGAATGAAGAACAAGGATATTATGCTTTTTCAAGTAAAAAAGGATCAGTTTTAAAACCAAGTTCAAGTGGTGGAACAAGCCATAATAGTTCAGGAAGCAGTACTTCATCAGGACATAGTAGTTCAAGTTCAAAACCAAACAAAGAATCGGAAGAAAATAATAAGTTTAATAACACTCCAGATAAATTGTTTAAAAATATAACAATGAATTTTAATGGTACAAAAATAGATTTTCATTTTGATTTTGATTCGCAAAAAAAGGTGTATTACTTAATGCCTGTTTTTGGTAAAAGAAATATGGAAAAGTATCATCATCTCTTTGCACCACAATTTTCTGTAAGAGAGATAGTTTCAGGTGTAATATCATTTAGTCCTCTAGATGCTTGTAAGGATTTTATTGATTTTGTTTATGGAAAAGATACTATAACAAATGAAGAGATTAATAGGGGGGTGTTATTTGCTTGTATATTCTTACCGGAAGTTGCTGATATATGTATTCAAAAGGGTGTTAAAAATTCTGATGAATTAGTTAAAATATTTAAAGAAGGAATAATAGAAAAAGATTATAAGAATGCAACTAAAGGTATGGATGAAGTTGGAAGACTTAAATCATTAGGAGATGGAGTATGGAAGTCAAAAGAAGGACTTATTTATGTACAAGGGTCTAAAGACGGTAATCGAATATTACATGTTCTTGAGCATGCATCACCAGATCCAACTAAACCATTGCATACAGTATTCAATGTCTCAAAAGATAGAGTTTTAGACATAATTGATGAAGCTTGGTCAATGAGAAACAGGGTAAAAGCAACATTACAGAAGAATGGAAATCAAGTTTTTAATATTCCAATGAGAAGAGTAGTAGGTACAAATGGAGAAACATCAATTAGAATTGTAGTTAAGAATGGAACATCTGAGGTAGTAACAGCATTTCCAGTTAAAGAATAAAGGAGGAAGAAAGTATGGTATATTGTCCGTTTTGCGATGGTCAAGGAGTAATAAATAAGGTAACTATAAAAGGAACAGAGATGATATTGTACATCTGTGATGAGTGTGATACTGTATGGAAAGATAAAGATATAACAGAAGATAATTGTCATAGCTTTGAAAGCATAATGAACACTTTAGGGAGAAAGGCACTATGGTCAGAACTTAAAGATGTAGAAAGGTTATAAATTAATAGCAATAGATTGAAATTAACAGCATAATTAATAATATAGTTGCTGTATAATGCAAATATGTTGTTAAAGCAATACATTTAATTGATAAAGGAAATTCCAAGTAATCAATAGTATTATTTTTATAAATAAAATAAGGATATTATAGCGATATAAGCTAAAGTCTAATGAAAGAATAGATTCAATAAGTTCACTTAAAAGTTAATGAAGTTTGGTATGCATTAATTGAAATAAAAGAAGTTAGAATGATGGAATGATATTAAATCATTTCATCATTTTTTTATATTATATATACAATAAAATTATATAAGTATTTCTAATTAAATAATAAATAGGAAAATATTAAAATAATAAATTATTTCATGTAGAGTGAAGGGTAAAAAAAGAGCAGAAGTTAATATAGATGTAGGACATATAACTAATACACCTTAGGTTTCATATATTGGATATAGAACGTGTGGGAAAAGTGGAGATGGAGGATCTGTTCGAGGATATATTTTACTTGATGAAGTTTCAATTAATAGATAATTATGGAGAATTATATATATGGAATATATGCAAAGAAATAATGACAAAAGTCATGGAAATAAATCGGAAATTATTTTTCTGTTAATGTTAAAGATGACTGGCAGTGGGGAAGTGAATTTAGATGAATATAAACTACAAAGCAAGGTTACAAGATAATTTTCCAAAAGAATTAACTAACCTAGCCCAATCTCTTGAGAATATTGGGATCTCAGGAATGGCATGGAACTTAGAAAATCCAATAAAAGTTATTAATTTCTTAAATGAAAATAATTATTTGATATTAGGGGGAGATGTCTATAAGATGATAGATGGAGAGTTAAATTCAACTTATGATAGTTGGTACTTCGATAAGGATAAATCTAAGTCAAGTCAGGAATTACTTCATGAAAGTAGAAATAGAGCTATAGAGTATATAAAGAAATATCATGAAATGAATGGACAGGACTATTACTACTCAATAGTGTTTATTTTATCTAAATAAAGATAGTTTAAAAATACTATAGTATAAATTGTTATTGGTATTAAAATATGAGGGCTAATATTTTAGAAAAATAAGAGGATAAAATGTATAGAGTTAAGAAAATTTCATGGACTTCTAAAGATGCATTAGAAGCAACAGTTTTAATAAGTGACGATAAATATGAATTTGAATGCTTTTCTCAACCTTGCAAATTGAGGTTAAATCAAGAAATAGAAGAATATATATATTGCTTTAATAATAAAAATATAATTAAAGTTTATGAAAGAGAATGCATTATAAATAAACATTATGAATCATTAGCTTATGATATAGTAGGTTGTATAGTAGATAAAGATGAAGGATTAGTTAAAGTAGGAAATATAATGATAAAATTAGAGGAAAATTCTATGCCTAAAGATATTGTAAATGATGATTATATAAGTTTCTATGCCCAAAGATTGGATATATAGGGTGTGGTGATAAAACATTCTGCTTATAGACCATAAGCAAATGAAAGGCAGAAATATAAAGTGTTAAAGGTACTTAAATATGGACAAATCAAAAAGGAAAATATTGATTTTGATGTATACATACCAATAAATATAGAATTTGGATCTCATAATATTTTAGAAGAGCCAACTATATATTGGAGATTAGGAAACTTTAATGATTCATTAATAGAAATAGGAATTGGAAAATATAAAAGAGATATAAGTTCTATAACACTAACTATATGTAAAGATATATATGAAGTAGATAACTACATTAAGGATAACTTTAGTAAAATAAAAGGAAGTCCTATATTAGAATTAGAGAATATTAATAGTGAAATATATATAGATAAAGAATGCACATTAAAAGTGTATATAGAAAGTTCAAGTATAAGTATAATATTTTCAGATAATAAAATTAGAAATTGCTTAGAAAATGGTAATGTTGATTTTTATTTAGATGATAATAAATCATTTATAGGATTAAGGGTTAATAATATTAGTGAAGACAATAAAATTATATTTAAAAAAGCATTAGAATAAAGTATAAGTTATTATAAAATCAACTAAATTATACTTTTTATACGGGTAATATTTTATAAATGTAATAAAAGAGAGCGTATAGGGATACTACATAATTTAAATTAAGAAATAAACAAAATGGACTAGCTTAAAGATAAATGGGATAGTTCATTATTTTTTATGATGGAATAGTAGTTAGGTAATTATATGATTTTTTATACTAGATAGATTATAAAATAAGGAGATTCTCATGAAAAAAGAGTTTGAAAAAACACTAGAAATATTAAGCGAGCTTAATAGACTTAAAGATAATAATATATATTCAGAAGTTAATTTAGAAGAAGAAAAAGATAATATAAAAGATATAGATAATATAGAAGAAAAGTTTAAAATACTTATTGAAACTCTAGAAAAAACAGATAAGAATGATAAAGATAAAGTTATAAAAAGTTTAATAGATTTACACATAGTATTTTGTGATTTTATATGGCAATATGATAGGCTTCACGAAATGATAAAAGATATGATTGGAAGATATAGATAATTAACATATATTTTATATGAAAAGAATATATATTATGAATTTGTAAGGGTGTGAAAGTTTGAAAGAATCAAATATAATTTCTTATTTTGATATAGGTGATTTTGAAATTGTAACTAAACAAATTAAAGATATGGGTTATAAAATATACTATATTGATGGAAAGAAGGCAAATACAATTGAAAAATTATTTGTTTGGATAAAAGATACCTTTCCACTAGATCCACCGCTGTCAGGAAAGGTGAACTTGGATGCATTTGTAGATTCATTGTGGGGTGGATTTGATAATCAAGACCATGAAAAAGTTTCGATTGTTTGGGTATATTCAAATGAACTTAAAAAACAAGATGAAGATATGTTTTATAAATTACTTAAGTGTATAAAAGATGTAGCTAAAGGTATTACTTCGGAAGAGTATAGCGTAGGTAAAGCTGTAAAATTGAAAGCATTTCTTTTTGATAAAGTATATTGATGAAGAAATTACTCTTTTCAGTATGTAATTAAATCATATAAAATTTTGGACAATCATAAGTATTTATTATTAATTCATAGCAATAGTAATAAGATATAACAAAATAACTGGTGGATTTGATAATTTTAAATTTAAATAAAAACGAAAGAGGTATTTATGAATAATTTATTGTTTAAAAAAATATGGCAAGATGATGATATGATAGAAATTAAAATTGAGGCTGAGTCAGAATATGCTAGAGCATGTCAAACCTGTTACGTGCAAGAGTACAAGTTATTAGAAATAGCTAATGACATTAAGAGATATATTAGGGACTTTACAAAGAGTTGTTATATTCAAATTGGAGAAAAAGAAGGTAATTCAACACCAGCATTTTCAATGAATATATTGAGTGCAGATAATTCTGGACATATGAAAATTGAAGTAGATATAGAAATAGAAGATTGTGAGGAACGTATACATAGAAGTATATTTTATATAGAAAGTAAGCTAGGATTATTAGAGTCTTTTGGGAAGAAATTAAAGACTTTCTACAATACAGAAATAGGAAATATGATTAGTATGTATTAATTAAAAATGATTTATTGGGAATATCAGAAGTTTCATAAATTTTATACAAAAGATTAACTAGATATATGGAGAGTGAATATGAATAAAATTATTTTGGACGGTGAGGATTTTAAAACTAAGGAAGAACTTCATAGGATTCTAAAAAGTAAGTTAGAGTTACCGGAGCATTATGGTAGTAATTTAGATGCACTATGGGATTGCCTTACTGGATGGATAGAGATACCGGTGACTTTAGAGTGGATAAATTTTAAGAAGAGCAAAGATAATCTTGGTAACTATGCACAAAAACTTTTAGAAGTCTTTAAAGAAGCTAAAGAAGAGATTGATGGATTTATATTAATTATAAAATAGCAAAATATAAATATAGTTTAAGAGATTTTGTAGGTATAGTTGGAGAAATTATGAAAATTAAATTTAATATACTAGAAGAAGAATTAGAAGAGTTAAAAAGTATATCAAACAAGGAGTTTGATGAGTGGGGTAATATTGAAGGACAATTTGAACTCATCATTAATAATATTAGATTTGGGTATGTAGATAATGATGTGCCTTTTGCTAATGAATTAATAATTTCCTGGCTTAAAATATTAAATAATGTGGCATTAAAATTAAAAGAAAATAGTAATAGAGTAGTATTTTATATTCCAGATTCAACTAGGTGGTTAGAAATTATAGTTGATAAAGAAATTTTACATATCAATGAAATTGAACCAATAGAAAAAAATATTGAATTTTTAATTACTGATAAAAAATGTTCTAATTTATTTAAGGATTCTAATAAGTCAGAGATAATTGAGAAGAGTGATTTTATTTATTGTATAGTAGATAGTAGTAGAAGTTTTATTAATTATATTTCAAGTATTAATGAAGATATATTATTGTCTAAAACGATGAAAGAATTAATTGAATTAATTAATCAAATATAAGTTTAGATCACTTCTAAATTAAATTTAGAAGTGTTTTTTAGTGAAAAGAATAAAAATTTTAAAATAAAGTGTAAGAAGATGATAGAGCAAAGAAGGTGGATTTAAGTAGTGTATAATGAATTAATTAATATGTTGAAGCTTAAAGGTATTAAATTCGAAAAAGGGTTATCAGAAGAAGAGATAATACGAATAACACAAGAATATAGTATTGAATTTCCAGAAGAATTAAGAAATTTCTATATGACTGCTTTGCCAGTATCAAAAGGCTTTTACAATTGGAGGAATTTTCATCCTAAAAATATTCAATATATAAAAGCAGCTATATATAGACCAATAAATAATATATATGAACTAGCTAATGAAGTATATTGGTGTGACGAATGGGGAAATGAGCCAAGTGATGAGCATAAAAGAGTTGAAGTAATTAGAGAATTATTAAAAAAAGCTCCAAAATTAATTCCTATATATGCCAGAAATGAATATCAAAAATACTCCAATATTTTCAATACATGATACTGATATAATTTATTATGGAGAAAATTTATTTTCATATTTTGAAATTGGGTTTGGAGAAAAAAAGCAAATAGATATTGATTATAATATAATAACTTACATTCCAGTTTGGAGTGATTTTCTATAATTCTTATTTTAAAAAGTATAACATAAAAGGAGTTAAGTAAAGTGACGTTACTAGAAGAATGCTTAGAAGCATTAAAGGATAATTATACGATAGTATCAGATGATGAAAAAGCAAAATTTTAAATAAATTAGAGAATAGATTTCCATTTACTAGGTGGGGAAGAATTGATTGGGATAAAATTATTAAAAAAGATAAAGTAGATAATATTTTAGAGATTAAAGAAAAATTGTTAAATAGTAACATGGAAGTTTATATTATATGGGATGAGGTGAATTTACCTATAATAAAAACTGATTTATTTAGTGTAATAGATGTTATTTATGATGTAACAGCAGTAAGTTTTGATACATGGTTATTTTCCGTTGATGAAAAGTCTATTATAGAGTTTTATCATGAGGGAGAAATTAAGATAGGTTTTAGTAAATAATAAATATAGGGGGAAGAGTGAAGGGGAGTAAATTTAATGAAAAGGAATTGGAGTAATAAGCTAGGTGAAAAATTTGATTAAAATAAATAATAATATGAAGGTTCTATTAGATAAATTAGAATCAGAAAAAGAAAATTCTATAGAGGTAAATGTAAGAGAGTTAGATAAAATAATACTTCCTAACTTAGTGAAAATAAATGATTGCATTATTATAGATATGAATAATAGATTTAAAGAAAAAAATATTGATCTTAAAGTTGTACTAGATAGATTTGGCGATAGAACAGGGTATGAAGCTAGTTGTAATGAAGTGAGGATAAATGATTATATTATTTCAGAAGATTATTTTGGTTCTGTAAGATTAGGAAAAATGATTATGGAAATATGGAAAAATAAACTTAAATTAGAGTATCCTAAAGATAAATTTTGTATAATATTAAGTGCAGATGGAAGTTATGTTACTTTAAGATTTTATAAAATTAGAAAAGATGAAAGTCCTTGGTTAAATGAGGACAACTTAGAAGGATATGAGGACGAGGTTATAATGATATACAAATTTTAAAATAATATTTTATATAAAAGGAGTTAAGTAAAGTGACATTACTAGAAGAATGCTTAGAAGTATTAGAGGACAAGTATATATTAAATGAATTTGAAAAAAAGTTCGTTGAAGAAAAATTTTATAATAGTGTACCTTTAAGTAGATGGGGAAGAATTGAATGGAGTAAATTTAATAAAAAGAAAAGTATTAAAACAGCTAAGGAATTATTGAGTATATGCAAAAATAAAGAGTATTACATTATTTGGAGTGATCCAACAGAACCTATAATAAAATGTAATTTGGATTCTATAATAAAAAATATAGATGATGTAACAGCTGTAAGTTTTGATACATGGCTATTATCAATAGATATAAAAGAAGTAGTAGAGTTTTATCATGAATCAGAGATAACATGGTCTATTATAGAGAATTAAAGTTGAAGTAAATATTGAATTTACTAAAGATTTTAATGGAATAAACGAGATGAATTTCTTAAAGGTATATCAGATAAATGGTTAACTTTTGGAGAGCCTATAGAAGAAGTTCTTGCATCTGATACTAATAAAGGTTGTAGATACATAAAGAATGGTATAAAAATGATTAATATATTTTATTAAATTAAGAAATATTATTTGCAATAGAATTAATATACAAAGCTTTGTTGAGTTTATTAAATATAATTAAATAAAAGAATTAAATTATATGGAGATAGCGAAAAAAATAGTATAATAAGTACATTAATAGTATAATATGGTATAATTTGTTGGCTTATTAAAGAAGGGAGGAATTACTATTAAGGATAAGAAAATGAGTATCGTATTAACAATATGTCTGATTATAGTCACACTTTTAAAGAATTTTGCTCCTCCAAAATACTTTGCATTATCTGTTGTATTTTTACCATTTATAATAATTATTCTAGGTCTAATTGCTTTTAGAGGAAAAAATTAATATGGTGAGGAGAGAGTTATATGATTTTTAAAATTATACTTATCATAGTATCAATTTGTGCATTAATCATGTGTATTAGAGATTATAGAAAGAAAAAGCTAAGTAAAATAGAAGTTATATTGACGATAGTTTTTATAATAGTTTCTTTATTTAATTTACGTTAATTTATAGATACAATACTTAATATACATAGCAAGTATATAATATAAAGTAATTAAGAATTTAGAATAGGAGAAAAAATATGCTTAAAAATAGATATGTTATATATCCAAGGAATGACTTAACAAACAAAGAGCAAGTTATAGAATGTTGTAGAGAATATTTTACTGATCTAGGATTTTCTTTTGAGGTAGTCAATAAAGAAGAGACATTTTATTTATATATTAGAATAGATGGTTCTATATTTAAGATAAAATTAGTTTTACAAGGAGCTGGTATTGCTCAATATAAAGTTCCAATAAACTCTAATAATATTCCTATAAGTGGAGAACAAGAATTAATTTTAATAAAAGAAACCTCTGCTGTGGGTGGATATTTTTGCAGAAAGTAGGTAATTAAATTGAGTAAAAAAGAAAAAAGAATAGCAGAAGAAAATGCTTTATTATCAAGAGTTTATGATTTAATTTTAAATACACAAACTCTTGATGATGAACGTTCTAAACTGATTGAATTTAAGAATGCAGTTGAAAGCGGAAAAGACTTTGAGCAACAATTAATGAACTTAGCGGAAGCTTTACGACAACTAGCAGTTCGCAAGTTAAAGGATAAAGAAACACTTACCCCAGAAGTTGGAAAACTTTATATGGATATTTCTGCTACTGGATTGCTTAAAAAGAATTTGGGTATTGGCTTGACTGCAATTAGCTTTTTAGCTAAATAAAGAATTTATTCTTGATATTCTTTTATTGCTTGCTCTAATTCTTCACATTTTACATCTGGTGTTGTTAACGTTAAGTTAAAGCATATTTAAGTGAAAAACTTTAGTATAATATTTTAAATTAAGGTTAGTTTGTACAAAATAAGCTAACTTTAATATTTGTAAAATATATATAGTATAAGGAAGATATTAAAAGACGTAAGGAAAAATAATATAAATAGAAAATAGTATTAAAAAAGTTTTGAGGTGATTTTATTGAATTATGAGCAAGATTATATGAAGAGGGTTATAAATTCAATTGGAAAAATGTTAGTTGCAATTGCTGCTGGGAAAAATGCTGTAGAAAGTAACATAGAAGATGATAATTATTATATAAAGGTTTCTGAAGATGATTTGTTAGAAATTATGGTTAAGAAATACATAAGTAATGGTAAAATTAATGAAGCTGAAAATATAATATTTGAAGCAATAAAATCACGTAATTCTAAGCGAAGTTATGAAATAGCATTATATTTTTATGATGAAATAAATAAATGGAGTGAAGAGAAATTAATTAAATGTAATTTTTCAAGAGAAGAGATAATTCAAGGATTAGAAATTATTAAAAATTTACATGAACAAAATTTTTGAAAGTACTAAATTAACTACAATATATGTACTGGGAAATAAAATAAGCAAAAATATAGTCAAGATAGCAGGAATATCACTATTGTTTGAAGTTATACAATATGTATTTGCAATAGAGGATAGTGATATAACTGATGTAATTACGAATACCTTTGGTGGAATTGTTGGAATATCCAAAGTATAGCTGTTTTAATATAATTTAATTCTTAATATATTAAATTTCTATGCTAGTCAATTCTAGAAGTCTAATTTTACTTACCTTCATATGCAATGTTTTTGTATACTTTATTTTTGACATCAATAGTTTCTATAAATGATTTTCCATTTTTATATTCCCATTTCTCAATGTATGTAGGTATAACTTCAAATAATCGTTCATTTTCTAATGAAGAATAAGACTCATAAGAGCCTCTAAAGCAATCCTTAAAAACGGCACAAAATTCATCATTATTTAAAGGGTGCCCTACTTCTGTACATATTCATTCAATCTGCATATTATCAATACACAATGAAACTTTAGGGTTATTTTTTATCTGCTCATATTTTCTAAATGTTATATCAGTTTGAAAATAGAAAACACCTTCTATTAAAACAATACTCATCATTCTCGATGTAACTATATCATTATGTGAAGTAGATAACACCATTTTTTTACCGGTACCAAAACCATCGAAAAATTCTTTAACTTTGCAATTGAAATTTTCCATATAATCTCCCCCTATATATTATTATTTATTACTTGTAATATTAAATTTGTGAACGTTATTATATTATAAAGCTTATTGAATAATTTACCAAATTAAGAATAGTTGTGTCAAGACTTCGTAATTTTAAGCCAACTCAAAATGTTTATTTCTAATGGTATTTATGGTAATACAAGTACTTAGTAGGTATAGATACCTATTATTTTTACTTTCAAAAAACTTTATACAAAATATGGTTTTTAAAATTCAAAATGTATGATAAGATAAGCATGAAAAAATTAACAATTACAAATTATTTCTGACTATGGAGGAAGAACAATGGACAATATTAATGTAATATTGAAAAACATTCCTGAATGGAGTGGTATTGAGGGAATGACATACGAACCTTTAAATGGTGGTTTATCAAATGTTACCTATAAGGTAAAAGTAGATAATAAATTTTATGTATTAAGGATTAATAGTAATCAAAATGAATATCTAGATTTAAGTAGAGAAGAAGAACAAAATGCAATTATTGAAGCATCAAAGTTAGGGATAGCCCCTAATGTATTTTCCACAGCAAACAAGAAGGATTTTTTGATTACTGAATTTATCGAAGGAAGAAGTATAGAAATAGAAAAAATGCATAATCCAGACTTAATAAAAAAGGTTACAGAAACTCTTCTAAAAGTACATTCTCTAAAAGGCATAGAAAGAAAATGCTCTCCTTTTGATTTAATTAGAAAATATTTAAGTGGTGCACAAGATTTAAAAGTAGTGTTTCCAGATAGATTATATAAGCACTTAAAACGAATGGATAGAATAGAGCTTCAGAGAAGTAAAGATAAAGAAAATATAAATAAGTATTGCCATAATGATTATCATACAGCATATAATATGATATTAAATGAGGAAAAGCTTACAGTGATTGATTGGGAGTTATCTGGTATTGGAGATGTATTTTTTGATTTAGCAACTATTTCGTCAGATAATGGGTTTGATGTAGAAGAAGATAAGGTTTTATTGGAGAGCTATTTTGGGGTGTTTGATAAGGAGCAACTTACTACATTAAATGATATGAAGTTTATTTGTATGTTAAGGGAAATAGCATGGGCATTAATGTATGAAGGAATGAATATTGAAAGAGTGAATTTCAATATGAACTATTATGAATTTGCAAACCATGTTTTAGATAGATTAGATAGAGGGTTAGTAACATTATAGACTATAGCTATTATAAATGAACTAAGGTATTTAAACTATGATAAATTTTTATGGAATGGGGGATCTTGGTTAATAATACTCCTATACTACTAAATAGTTATTTAGAATTAATATTAGTGAACCGTACCACAAGTAACGGAACGGGTTTCTATAAGGATAAAAAATTAGATTTTAGTTATACTTACAAAATAATTAATGCGATAATATATGTATAGATAATATCGATAAAAATGTATTACTAGAAATTATAATTGTTAGTATGAGAGGGGGATTGTACGTGGATATGCTTATCAATTTCAATAAAGTTATGGAGTATATAGAAACACATTTAGAAGAAGAAATAGACTTTAATATGGTTTCGAAGATTGCAGGAGTATCTGAATATCATTTTAGAAAGATGTTTTCATATCTTTCTGGTATGACACTTTCTAGTTATATAAGAAAAAGAAGGCTATCTAAAGCAAGTTTTGATTTAATGCAAAAAAATGTAAAAATAATTGATATAGCTATAAAATATGGATATGATTCAGCAGATGGTTTCACTAGGGCATTTAAAGAGTGGTTTGGTGTTAACCCCTCAGAGGTTAAATATGCTGAGAATCTTAAAATATTTCCTCGTATGACCTTTCAATTAACTATTAAAGGAGGAAGTAATATGAATTATCGTATTGAAAAAAAAGAAGCTTTTAGATTAGTAGGAGTTAAAGGTCAAGTTCCTATTAGGTTTGAAGGTGTAAATCAAGAAATAATGAAAATAGCACAAAGTATAACAGAAGAACAAAGAAAATTATTACAATCATATAGAAATGAAGATGTTAAAACTGTTGTTAATGCTTCGTTTAACTTTGATGATAAAAGGTATGAAGAAAAAGGAAACTTAAATCACTTAATTGGATCTATAACTACTCTAGATACAGATTTTGGCAACTTTGATGTTGTAGAAGTTCCTGCTTGTACTTGGGCAATTTTTTCTTGTAAAGGGCCATTTCCAACTGTATTTCAAAATACATGGGCAAAAATTTCATCTGAATGGTTGCCATCTTCAAATTATGAATTAATAAATGTTCCAGAAATATCTTTTAATGGAGATATGTCTGATATGCAAGATGTTTATAGTGAAATTTGGATTGGGGTAAAAGAAAAGTAATTATAACTAAAATTTCATGTAATAGTTAAATGAATCTGAAGGAAAACTACGGCAAAAATTTTTAAATATGAGTACAAGTAGACAAAGAAAGCAATTACATTCTTAGTATCTAAGATTACAATGAGCGATAAAAGAGAAATAGATAGTATAGAGATACAAATAAATAATAATAATCTTCGATTCGGATAAGGCGAACTTATTCAGCAAGGGAATGCGAGAAGACTTTTAGGTAAGTGAGGTCTTTACTAAATTTGGACAATTGAATATTATGAGATAACTTATAAATTAACCAGTAAATATAAAAAAGGTATACAAAAAAAGAGAAGTCACTCCTATTTAGTAAACATCTCTTCCTAACTTAATTATAGCATGTATAAAGTGGAAATATAAGTCTATATTTTTCACTTTATATATATTAAGATAATGTAACTATAATAAAAAGACGGGAGAATTTATATGAGTACTACAAAGAAAGCACCTATCAAAAATAGCTCAAATGTAATTCTAGATGAAGGACCTTTTTATCATGGAACGAAGGCTAAACTTGAAATAGGAGATTTAATTAAAACAGGATTTTCATCTAATTATGGTAAAGGTAATAAAGCTAATTTTGTTTATATGACAGCAACTTTAGATGCAGCGATTTGGGGGGCAGAGCTAGCACTTGGTGATAGCGATGAAAAAATATATATAGTTGAACCTACTGGTGAATTTGAAGATGACCCTAATTTGACTGATAAAAAGTTCAAGGGGAATCCTACACGTTCTTATCGTACACCCTTCCCATTGAAAGTAATTGGTGAAATAAGTGAATGGAAAGGGCATTCACCAGAAGTACTTAAAAATATGAAAGATAATTTAATTAAGCTTAAGGAGCAGGGAATTGAAGCTATTAATGAGTAAGAACCATATTAAGTACTACTAAAAATAAGTATATAACAATGAGGTAAACAAAAATTTAAAAAATTATAAAACATTACTTGGAATATTTATAGAGAACTGTATCACAAGCAAATGATATTTTTACTGAATTTAGATAATTAAATAGGATATAAGATATAATATAACGCTTCTCAACCTTTTGAAAGTTATGGTTGAGAAGTTTTTCTATTTAAATTATTTACCAATTAATTCATGTTAGATATAATAATATCGATTGATATATTTATATAAATAGTAAATTTATCTCAGAAAAATAAAAGTATAGATATCGTAATAGATTTTAATTAAGATAAGAGGTTTTTATGAAAAAAGAGAATATTTTAGTAGTTGAAGATGATATTGATATTAATAATTTAATTAGGACAACCTTAGAGAAACACGGATATGTGGTAACTCAAGCTTTTTCAGGTAGTGAGGCTTTATTAAGGCTGGATATAAACGGTTTTGATATGATTTTATTGGATTTAATGTTGCCAGGAATATCTGGAGAAGAATTAATAAAAAAAATTAGAGTTAATAAAGAACTTCCTATAATAGTTATTTCAGCAAAAAGTTCTTTAGAAGATAAAGTTAATGTTTTAAATACTGGAGCTGATGATTATATAACAAAACCATTTCAATGTGAAGAGATTATTGCAAGAGTAAATTCACAATTAAGAAGGTATAGAAAATCTTTAGCACAAGAGGAAATAAAAGAAGATAAAGTATATAAGTTTAAGGATCTAATTCTAAAGATAGATTCAAGAGAAGTTACAGTTAGAGAAAAAAATATAGCTTTAACAGCTCATGAGTTTGAAATATTAGCTATATTAATAAAAAATCCAGATAAGGTTTATTCTAGAGATGTATTGTATGAAAAGGTATGGAAAAGTGGATATTATGGGGAAGACAACAGTGTAAATGTTCATATAAGCAATATTAGGAAAAAAATTAAAGAGGTAATACCAGAAGAAGAATATATAAAAACTGTATGGGGAATTGGATTTAAAATGAAGAAAGCTTAAATCTTTAAGCTTTCTTTAAACTTTCTTGCGGATTTATTTAAGTTATTTCAATATTATTGATATTGTAAAAGGAAGTAATATTATAATAATTTATTTTAAATTTAGAAGGAGAATGTATGAGCGCAGTAATAAAAACTAATAAGTTAGTGAAAAAATATGGTGAATATACAGCATTGGATAATGTGAATATTACTGTTAATCAAGGCGATATTTATGGATTAGTAGGGGATAATGGTGCAGGCAAAACAACATTTCTAAGAATATTAACAGGTCAAAGCAATGCTACTAGTGGTAGTTTTGAATTATTATCAAAATATACAGAAAAAGATTTAAATATAGTCCGAAGAAGAATAGGTACAATTATTGAAAAGCCAAGCTTTTATTCTAAGATGACATTAGAACAAAATATAGAATACTATAGAATTCAAAGAGGAGTTCCAGGGAAAGAAAATGTTAATAAAGCATTGAAGGAAGTTGGTTTATTTGAAGCAAGAAAAAAGAAATTTAGTAATGTATCATTAGGTATGAAGCAAAGGTTGGGACTTGCACTAGCATTATTAGGAGAACCAGAAATATTAATTTTAGATGAGCCAATTAATGGACTAGACCCAATTGGAATTATAGAAATAAGAAATTTACTTTTAAAATTAAATCAGGAAAAGAATATTACAATAATTATATCAAGTCATATATTAACTGAACTATCTAATATAGCTACTTGTTATGGAATACTAAGTAGAGGGAAACTAGTGGAAGAGTTAACAGTTCAGGAGTTAAGTGAAAGATGTAAAAGTTATTTAGAAATTAATGTTACAGATCCTAAAAAATTAGCTGTACTTTTAGAAAAAGAATTAGGTTATAAAAATTATAAAGTTATGCCTAATGGATTAATTCAACTGTTTGATAAACCATCAGTTATTGAAGATATAAGTAAAATAGTTGTGTCTAATGGAATAGGGTTAAAAGGTTTAAATGAAAAAGTTGTAGACCTTGAAAGTTACTATATGTCATTAATTGGAGGGGATCGAAAATGATTAATTATTTAAGAAGTGAAGCATATAGGAACATACATTTAAAGGGAAATTATATATTTATAATTGCTTTGATGGTATTTGTAATATTTTTAAATATAATCTTATGGCTTTTTGCAAAGAGTGATCCGAATTTTCATTATGCTACTACTAAGTTTGCATTTAGTAGTTTATATGCCTATTTACAATTTCCTATGATACTTTGTGTTTGTGCTGTAAGTTTGATTTTTGGACAAGAATACAAAGATAATACTTTAAAAAATACAATCTCTTTTGGAATTTCAAGGAGTGTTATTTATTTTAGTAAACTATTAATAAGTGTAGTTTATTCGTTAATAATAGCTATTTTAGTAGGCAGTGCTTTTATAATTAGTGCATATATATTTTTAGAGAACAGTGGTATAGAGCATCTTAAGATGTTAATTAATGCATTAATTACTACTATTCCAATATTTTTATTTTGCATAACGCTAGCAAATAGCCTTTATTTTGTTACAGAGAAAGAAATGAATGTAGTTATTTTATGGAGCATTATAGTTATAATAATTCCTAAATTATTATTAAGGTTAGGTAGAAGAAATGAATTATGTAAGTTAATAGCGAGTTATATGCCTTGGAATATTGTTGGAGATGTTACCTTTAATGAAGCAACTAATAATTTAGTTTTAGGATGGAGTACTCCAGGGGGAGTATTAAAATCTATTGTTGTATCTATTATAGGATGTTTAATATTTTATTTTATAGGTTTAGAAATATTTAAGAAAAAAGAAATTAAATAAATTATGCTATTAAGTATATGGAAAAGATAAGGAGTGTGCAAAATGATATGGTTACTTTTAATTTTATTAATACCTAGCGTGTATTTTTCTGCACGCTTCTTTTTGTTAGTTAAAGATATTAATACAGTAAAAGAAGAATTTAAAGAAATATGTAAAAACATAGAGTTAAATAGAAGACTTACATATTTTTCAGGAAATAAAAACTTTGAAAATTTATTAGTTACATTAAATAGGTATTTAGAAGAATCTCAAAGAGAAAAAATTAAATATATGAGAAGAGAAAAGGCGATAAGAAGTGAAATTGAAAATATATCTCATGATCTAAGAACTCCTTTAACTTCAATATTAGGATATTTAGAACTGCTAATTGATGACAGTGTAGACGAATATGAAAAAAAAGAATATTTATCTATTATTCAAAGAAGAACAAAGGGATTATATAATTTAGTAGATACATTTTATGATGTATCTAGATTAGAAGCTGGTGAATATAAACTGAATATAGAAAACGTAAATATAGATAAAGAAGTAAGAGAGCATATACTTTTATTTTATAATGATTTTGAAAATAAAAATATTGAAGTGGAAGTAGAATTGTTGAATGAGGAAGTGTGTATACAAGCAGATAAAAATGCGCTAGAAAGAGTATTCAATAATTTATTTCAAAATGCAATTAAGTATACTAAGGATAAGTTTAAAATTTCTTTAAAAAAAGAAAATAATAGAGTAGTTATTACGTTATCTAATTATACTGATGAATTAGATGAAAAAGATGTAGAGAATCTATTTGATAGATTTTATATGAAAGATAATTCTAGAAGTACTTCGAGTTCGGGACTTGGACTTACAGTTACCAAGCTTCTTGTAGAAGAAATGAATGGAGAAATTAAAGCTGAATTTGAAGGAAATACATTAAAGTTTATTATTAGTTATAAAATTTAACTAATAAAATGATATTATTAAATTAAAAATATATTCAAGCAAAAGGAGTTATTATGGCTAAAGTACGAAAAATGCTTGGAAAAGCAGATTCACCATATATCGTTTCTTTTATGAGATTAATAGAAACACAAAGCAAAAATACAATTGTAAAATGGTGCAATGAATATGCAAGGGAGCATATTCTACCTATTTATGAAAAAGATTATCCAGAAGATTCTCGTTTAAAAAATGCATTGAATGCATCTAATGAATGGTTAGAAGGAAATATGAAATTAATAGAGGCAAAGAAAATCATTAAGGAAGCTCAAATAGCAGCAAGAGAAGCAGAAGGAAATCCAGCTGCACAAGCTGCAGCTAGGGCAATTGGAGCAACAACTGCAACGATTAATACTGTAACAAGTTCTTTAGGACTTGCATTTTACGGTGCTGCAGCAATAGCATATTCATCTATTGGTGTTAATGAGAAGGCTCAGGTTTATGATGAAATTGCAGCAAGAGAGTGTAAAAACATGGAGGAGGCTTTACGTAAAGTTGCTATAATAGATGAGCCTAATCCAGCAAAAATAAATTGGAATTGTTAAATATGAAAATTTATTTAAGAATACGCAGCATTGAATCTGCGTATTTTTTATGTTTAGATGCTTAATTATACTACCTTGAAATTAGAAATATAATAAATAATATTCTTATATTACTAATTAATCATTTAGAATTAATATTAGTTAACCGTATAATAAGTAAATGAGGTTTTTACTAAAATTAAATATAGCATATTAAATAAATATAGCATATTAAAAATGCTAATCATAATAATATTGAAGAAATAAGAGTAATTTTTTCTTGATTTGGAGTTAACTCCAAGTGATACAATAAATTTATATGTTGAATGTAAAGATTAAAGAAAAGATACACTTTGAAGTATGTTGCAATACAATAAATCTATATGTTTAATGTAAAGAGAGAAAAAGAGTTATTGGTATAAGTGTATTATATGCTATACACATAGCAATACTTATTAGTTAAGGGGGATACAATGAGCAGAGAGTTATTAGATAAGATACAAACAAGAGAGTTTATTTCAAATGAGGATCCAATATTTACTGAAATTAATGAAATCCTTGAAAGCACTTTAAAATTAACAAATGAGTTAAATACAGGATATAAAACACCTGAAGAAATAAGAAATATATTATCAAAAATTACAAGTAGTAAAATTGATAGTTCTATACAAGTATTAACACCATTTAATACAGATTTTGGAGCTAATATTAGATTGGGCAAAGGAATATTTATTAATAAATCCTGTATGTTTGTTGATTTAGGTGGCATTGAAGTAGAGGATAATGTTCTTATTGGACCTGACGTAAAGATATTATCAGTTAATCACCCATTAGATCCTGAAAATAGACGTGCTGTTATTTTAAAGAGCGTAAAAATCAAACGTAATGCATGGATTGGGGCAGGAGCAACGATTTGTCCAGGCGTAACAATTGGAGAGAATTCTGTTATTGGAGCAGGTTCAGTTGTTACTAAAGATGTACCTAGCAATACGGTATATGCTGGGGTTCCAGCTAAGTTTATTAAAAATATATAAGTAAGCCTTCAAATCTTCGATTTGGCTAAGGTGAACTTACACCTAGAAATGAATGTGAGTAGGTGTTTCATTTATATAAATATAGAAATAGTCTTAGATAGTGATACAACTTATCTAAGACTATTTTTATAACTGAACCCTTTTTATTTTAACAGGTTTAATATTTCATCTTCTGGAAGTGAAGAATCACAACGAACTTCTATTTCTCCATTTTTACTAACAATAAATCCTGGTACAGTTAAAATATTATATTTTCCTCTAAATGAGCTAAGTCCATTATCTGAAGTATTACAACTATCTACATAATAAATAGTTGTATTGATCTCACTAGTTAATTCACTTAACTTATTAGCAAACTTACGGCAGAATGGACATGTTGCTCTACCAATATAAACAGCAGCTAATTTTTCATTAGATAATAACTTATCTGCTTCTGTAGAAAGTACTTTTTCAAATAGTTTTACATCTTCTTCATAGCTATCTTTTCCAAACATTTTGTTTTCCTCCTAGTTTTTTTAGAATATTATATCAAAACTAAATTAATAATCATATAGGTAAAGTAGAAAATTAATTATTGTTAATGTTGAAATAACAATATTTATATTAATATAACAAAAATGTAATATTAATGAAATGTAATTACGTTGAGGATATAAATGGAATAATATAAAATAAGTTACATGAAATGAAGTTGAAAACATTAGTTAATATACTAAAGAAAAAAGGGGATTTATAAATGAAAAACATATTAAGTGTAGAAAAAATTGAGAAGTATTATGGGAGTAAAGATAATGTAACAAAGGCCATAGATAATATCAGCTTTAAGGTAGACATGGGAGAATTTATTGGAATAATGGGGCCTTCAGGAAGTGGCAAAACTACACTACTTAATTGTATATCAACTATTGATAGCGTTACTACAGGGAAGATAATGATAAATAATAATGATATTACTAGGTTGAAACCAAAAGCGTTAGATAAGATTAGACAAAATGAATTAGGATTTATATTTCAAGACTATAATCTATTAGATACACTTACAGCCTATGAGAATATTGCTTTAGCATTAACAATAAAGGGAGAAAAAAGTTTTAAAATAGATGGGAAGATAAGATCAGTAGCTAAATATTTAGAAATTGAAAAAGTATTAGAAAAATACCCATACCAAATGTCAGGTGGAGAAAAGCAAAGAGTTGCATCAGCAAGGGCAATAGTAACTAGTCCATCTTTAGTGTTAGCTGATGAACCAACAGGGGCATTGGATTCAAAAGCAGCAAGATTATTACTTGAAAAGTTTGAAAGTCTAAACAAGGAATTAAATACTACAATACTTATGGTTACTCATGATTCCTTTACAGCAAGCTATGCACATAGAATATTTTTCATTAAGGATGGAAAAATCTTCAGTGAGTTAGTAAGGGGAACAGATAGTAGAAAAGAATTTTTTAATAGAATTATAGAGGTTGTATCACTTCTTGGAGGTGATGATAATAATGTATTTTAAGATAGCTTTTAAAAATATAAAAAAGAGTTATAAGGATTATACTATATATTTCTTAACCTTAATCCTAGGTGTTTGTATGTTTTATAGTTTTAATGCTATAGGTTCACAAAAGGCACTTATTTATATAAAATCTTCAAATGCAGATTACATATCTAAATTAACTGACATTATGTCTGCTGTGTCAGTATTAGTATCCATAATATTAGGGTGTTTAATATTATATGCAAATAACTTTTTGATAAAAAGACGTAAAAAAGAATTAGGAATATATATGACTTTAGGAATGGGCAAAAGAAAAATATCTCTAATTTTAGTAATAGAAACCTTTATAGTTGGATCTATATCTTTAATTGCTGGTCTTATATTAGGAATGGCAATGTCACAAGCCCTATCTATTTTTTCATTAAAGTTATTTGATATCGGAATGGATGAATACATGTTTTCTATTTCAATAAATGCTATAGGTAAGACTATAGTATACTTTGGAATAATGTTTTTGCTTGTTATGATTTTTAATATATTTATTATTTCTAAATACGAGATAATTGATTTATTAACAGTAGGTAGAAAAAATGAAAATATAAGATTTAAAAATCCATTTGTATATTTATTATCATTTATTTTATGTGTAGCATCACTTGGATTTTCATATACATCTATACTAAAGGTAGGTTTTGATTCAAGAGACCCAATGTTTAAGTTATCAATACTCCTTTTAATAATAGGAACAGTAGCATTTTTCTTTAGTTTATCTGGCATTATACTATATATAGTAAATAAAAATAAAAAAGTATATTTTAAAGAATTAAATATATTTTTAGTAAAACAAATAAATAGTAAAATTAATACTAATTTTATATCAATGTCTCTTATATGTTTAATGCTATTTATTACTATACTGACATTATCAACAGGGATAAATATTAAAAAAGAAAGTGAAGCAAGAGTTGATAAAGAAACACCTTTTGATGCTAGCATAATAGTATCAAATAATAGTAAAAAAGAAAATTTAGAAGATGTATTAAATAAAATTAACTTCAAAACAAGTAAAAATGAAAAATATGTAGCTTATAATGAATATCGTTTAGGTATAAGGGCAAGCAATTTATTTATGACTAAGGATAAAGGGTATAATGATATTGAGGCATCCTTTGTTAAAATATCTGATTATAATAAAATGCTGAAACTTAGGAATAAAGAAGAAATAAGTTTAGATAATGATGAGGCTTTACTTATCTCTAACGATAATACTTTAGTTAATTCAGTTAATGAAAGATTAAAGAGTAATGATAAAATCAACATTAAAGGAAAAGATTATTCAGTTAAAAGTGATAAAATAATAGAAGGAAATCTTGAAACTTCTTTTATGCCATATAAATTTATAACAGTTGTAATAAACGATAATTTTTTAAGTAATTACAATGAAATTTATAGATCAGTACTTAGTGTAATGTACTCAGATAATAATAGAGAAGAAAGCAATAAAAAATATGATAAAATAGATTACAACGTAGTACATGGTAAATATAGTAGTTTAAATCTGCCTAATTTATATTCTTACTCTAAGGAAAATATTTATTTACTTAATATGAGAAAAACAACATCAATATTGTTTGTAGGAATATATTTAGGATTAGTTTTTTTAATAACTAGTATGGCTGTATTAGCGATTCAACAATTATCAGAAGCTAGTGATAGTATAGAAAGATATAAATCTTTAAAGAGAATTGGTGCAACAAGAAAAATGATAGACAAAACAATTTTCATTCAAACATTCATATATTTTAGCCTTCCAGTGATTCTTGCATTAATTCATTCAATTATTGGAATTTTAGTAGTTAATAAAGATATAAGTGAATTTAACTCAATAGATATTAGATTTTCAGCTTTAATGACAGCTTTAATATTTATTGTAGTTTATACAGGATATTTTTATACGACATATCTAGCATATAAAAATATAGTAAAAAATAGCATTTAGATTTATACTAATTATTAAGGTTATTAAATTTTGTCTTTAAAGTTTAATAACCTTATATTTATAGCTGGGAGGAGACATAATGAATAAAATTATTATTATTGAAGATGATGAAGTTATAAGAGAAGAATTACAAGAGTTCTTAAAGAAGTATGGCTATGAAGTAAATGTTCCTACAAAGTTTGATAATGTAGTAGAATATATTAAAAATGAGAATGCAAACCTTATACTATTAGATATAAATCTTCCCGTTTTTGATGGTTATTATATATGTAGAGAAATACGAAAAACTTCAGATGTTCCAATTATAATAGTTACAAGTAGAGATAGTGAAGTAGATGAACTAATTAGTATGAATTTAGGGGCAGATGATTTTGTTACAAAGCCTTATAATTTAGATATATTATTAGCTAGAATAACTAATATATTCAAAAGAACATATGGAAGCTTAAAAACTAATAGTATATTAAATTATAAAGGTTTTAATTTAAATCTTTCAAATGCAACTGTTGAATATAAAGATAAATCTGTAGAAGTAACTAAAAATGAACTTAAGATTCTTTCTTATTTAATAAATAATAAGGGGAATATAGTAAAAAGAGGTTCTCTTATGGAATATTTGTGGAAATCAAATTACTTTGTTGATGATAGCACTTTAACTGTTAATATTAATAGATTAAGAAAAAAGCTTGAAGAGATAGGTATAGAAAATCCAATAGAAACAAGACGAGGTTTAGGGTATATAATGCCATGAATATAGGAGAATTTATCAAAGATAAAATAAGTGTATTAATATTTAATGCTCTAATATTTATTGTACTAGCAGGTACATTGATTGCTATTGATGTTAATTTCATTATAATTATATTTCTATTTTGTATTTGGTTTTTACCATTAACTTCATATATGGTTTTAGAATTTATTAAAAGTAAAAGTTATTATGATGAAGTTAATAGTGTGCTAGAAAACTTAGATAAAAAATATCTACTTCCAGAGATAGTAAAAAAAGAAAACTTTATTCATGCTGAAAAAGTAAACTGCATACTTAGAGAAATAAGCAAAGACATGCATGAAAATGTAAAGTATCACAAAGAAATGCAGGAGAATTATAGAGAATACATAGAAACATGGGTACATGAAATTAAAACGCCAATAGCTTCCACAAAGCTAATAATTGCAAATAATGAAAATGATGTGACTAATAAAATTGATTTTCAGATTGATAGAGTTGAGGGCTTTGTAGATCAAGTGCTTTATTATTCTCGAAGTAATAATGTTAGTAAAGATTATATTATAAAACAAATTAACCTTGGTGATTTAGTAAGAAATGTAGTTAAGAAAAACTATAGAGATTTTATTTATAAGAAAATAAAAATAGATATAAAAGATATTAATGAAGTTGTATATAGTGATGGAAAATGGATTGAATTTATTCTTAATCAGATAATAGCAAACTCTATAAAGTATTCGAGTAGTAGTGAACCAATTATAAGTATATATTCAGTTAAGACAAGTAATTCAGTAATGTTAACTATAGAAGATAACGGAGTAGGAATAGTAGATAAAGATATAAATAGAGTCTTTGAAAAAGGCTTTACTGGTGAAAATGGAAGAAGATTTAGTAAAAGTACAGGAATGGGATTGTATATATGTGAAAAGCTTTGTTCTAAATTGGGATTGAAGATAAGTATTGACTCTGAGATTAGTAAAGGAAGTAAAGTTACATTAATATTCCCTTTATTAGATATGACAATTTTTAAAGATAACTACGATATATTAACAATTAAGAAATTAACATAACTAAATATAGAAGTTAAGGAATGGATATAAAGTTATCATTGATAAAAAACATTATTTCAGGAATGTGAACATTCCTAAAAGTTCAAATCCAATTTATGGAATAAATATATATAGGTTTATTTTTTATAAAAGTTTGATATAATATAAGTAAGATTCTAAATCTCTGATTTAGCAAATCGAACTTACGCAGAGGTGTAAGTAAGATTCTAAATCTCTGATTTAGCAAATCGAATTTACACAGAGGTGTAAGTAAGATTCTAAATCTTTGATTTAGCAAATCGAATTTACACAGAGGTGTAAATAAGAAAAGCTTAGTGCTGGTAACACTAAGCTGAGTCTTAGAACATTTATTTGTTTTAAGGCTATCGGATGAAATTAATAAGAGTAATTAAGAAAAGGTGCTAATCTTGTGAGGATGGAGCATCTTTTTTTAGGTATAACTATGGAGAAAATGAGGGGGAATTATGAATAAATTAGAGTTTTTAGGAAGAGGGTCAGGATATCATAGTAAAGAAGGAAATACAGCTGCCTATATAAGAAAAAATGAAACATTATTACTTATTGACTGTGGAGAAACTGTATTTAAAAGAATTTTAGAAAAAGACTTAATTGAAGGAATTAAAGAAATACACCTATTAATCACGCATATGCATTCAGATCATATAGGGTCATTAGGTGGACTTATAGGATTTTGCTATTGGAAATATAAAATAGTAACAAAGGTCTATTTTAATGAAAAAGAAAAAATAAGGATGTTTCTAGAACTTCTAGGGTTGAAAGAAAATGAGAGTTTTATTATAGACAATGCTGAAAATAAGAGAATAGAGACATTAGGATTGAAATTTTCAGCATCATTAACTAAGCATGTTAAGACAGTGAATACTTATTCTTATAAACTAGAATTTGATAATGGAAATGATATTTTTTATAGCGGAGACACATATGAAACGAATTTTGATGTGATTCCTTATTTAGAGAAAGGAAATTTAATTTATCATGATGCATGCCTTAATGATAATGAGGGAAATGTACACACTTCATTAAGAATATTAAGCGAAACTATTCCTAAGAAATACAGAAATCAGGTTTATTGCATCCATATTGATGGAGAAAATTTTATTGAGGAAGCAAAAAAACAATGCTTTAATGTAGTAGATTTAGTTTAATATAAAGATAAAAAAATCGAGGCTAATCTATAAAAATATAGAAAAGCACTCGACTTTAAATCTTATAAGTGTACAATAAATATAAACTTACTTTAAATAAATTTAACTTAAGTATATGTTATATCAGATATAAAAATAAAATATAAAACTAAAATGGGTTATAAATTATTTTTATAACCTTTTTTTATTACCTTCTACAAAACAATTCATATCGTAGACTTCATCTTCATTAGGATCTCTATTAAATTCTTTTTTAAATTCATTTATACAATCTTCAATAGAAGTTTTATCAGAAACAATTTTACTTATAGATTTCATATGATTTACATATTCATCAAAGCTTTCTTTAGTATATATTCCATGGTGAGAAGGAACATAATAATCAGCCTCATAACATTCAAGCTCTATTAAAAGTGGTATAAATTTATCTTTTGAATAGCTCCATTCACCGTTATACATATCTAGGTAAAGGGCATCCCCAATAAAGGCAGTAGTTTTATCATCTTCTTCAATTAAAACTATTGAATTATCATTTGAATGATCACTTGATATATGTTCAATAAATACTTTCACTCCACCTAAGTCTATTTTTAAGAATTCATCATAAATAATATCTCCTGTAGGGATTGAAAATTCTCTATTATTATCTGGATGTTCTATTTTTATATGCTCTAGACAAAATTCTATCTCTTGTCCATTTTTTACTCTTTCTTCAATAGCACTGTTTGTCCACTCTAAATCTCTAAGTTCATCAAGTTTTTCATTAGTACCAGCATTTACTACATTTATTAAATTCATATAATTTGCACCAACTATATGATCCCAGTGCCAATGAGTTATAACTAGGTACTTAAGAGGTGAGTGATTTAACTTATTAATTTCATTTAAAAATTGCTCAGCATGACTTTTAGAATTTCCGCCATCAATAATTAAACTATATTTATCACCAATTACAACTCCAAGTGCTGGTCTATCTCCAGACTCCTTGTTTTCCATATAATATACCCTATTAGTAAGTTTATTTAACATAACCTCATCCCTTCTTTTCTTTTGATTTAACTAATTATAACACTTATATATATGTATTCTCAATTTATGAATTTCTTAAAATTTAGTATTTGTTTGTTAAATGTTATTTAATAGTATGTTCATTGTATTTATTAAGAAAAAGGACTATCATTAAATTAGTTAGGATGCTAACTAATTTAATTATGGGAGGCAACTATGAAAGGCTCACATGAATTTAAGATATGTCTTTATTTAAGAGAAATCAATTCAACAATAAATAATAAGATAAACAATAAAGTTAAAGAAAGAGGACTTACTCAAAGTCAAGTTACAGTAATAAAGTTTGTTGCACATTTTAAAAAATTAACAATCACAGAACTTAGTGATTATATGTCAATTAAAAAATCTACATGCTCAGGAATTGTTGATAGATTAGAAAATATGGGGATTTTAGAAAGAGTTAAAGATGAAAATGATAAGAGAGTAACTTATATAATATTTTCTAGAAAAGGACAAGGCTTATCAAATGAAATAAAAGAAGATATAAATAGATATTTTAAAGAGATATTCAATAACATTTCTGAAGAAGATCTAATACTTATAGAAAACAACTTAGAAAAACTAAGTAAGTTAATAAAAGAAGATTAAAATAAAAAGGAGAGATTTATATGCCAAAATTATTAATTCCAGCAATTATATTTATAACATGTGCTTTAATTTTCTATACAGTAGGTGTATGGGGAGAACATAGAGCAAAGGTACTAAGAAAGAAACACGTTATTATTTTCTGGTGTGGTTTAGTTTGTGATACATTAGGAACATACACAATGAGTAAAATTGCAGAAGCAGGTACTGATAAAGCAATAACACATACACAACTTTTAATTCACCAATCAACAGGTATGCTTGCAATATTATTAATGTTATGTCATGCTCTATGGGCAACTTGGGTATTAAATAAAGGAAGCGAAAAAGCTAAAGAAGCATTCCATAAATTTAGTATGGTAGTATGGTTTATATGGTTAATACCATACTTCGTAGGAATGTATATAGGAATGGCAGGCTAAAATATTTATATAAAAATCAAAGGTGCTATGAATTTAGCACCTTTTTCTTTTAATTAAGAGGATATGGATATAGAAAATATTTACATACAATATATATTAATGTAGACTTATATTTAAGATAAATATTTAATTTTAGAATTATTTTAAATGTAAAACATAATATAATTAATATAAAAGGAGAGATAGTCATGGAAAAGAAACAATATATTTGTTCAAAATGTGGAAATGATCATTATGAATCAGATCAATTCCAAGCAACGGGCGGGAATTTTGCAAAAATATTTGATGTTCAAAATAAGAAATTTATTACAATAAGCTGTACAAGATGTGGATACACAGAATTGTATAAAGCAAAAACTACTGATGGATGGAATGTACTAGATTTCTTAATGGGTTAATTATAAAAAAGCTAAGTAATAAGAAGTGGAGTTAAAAGTACTGCACTTACAGAAATTTCATATTGGTATATATAGTTCAATAAAAAATTATTAATGCATAAAATCATTCCACTTGCTTAAAATATAACTATATTTTAGAGAAGGAGAGTAAATTTGTATGTATACCAGTATATTATTTAGTACAATAATTAAAAGTATTTTGATATATAGTTTAGCACTAATTCTCAGTAAATTAATTGGTATTAAAATTATTTCGCAAATAAATTTTTTTGATTTTATAGTGGGCATATCCATAGGATCAATGATTGCTAAAATTATAATCGATAAAGATCATGTAGTATTTTCAGGACTTATAGCATTAATAATGTTTACACTATTAACTATAGCAACTAGTTATTTAAATTTAAAAAGCTATACAGCTAGAAGTGTAATAAATGCTAAGACATTAATATTGGTAGAAAATGGGCGTATTATTGATAAAAATATTAAGAAACTTAGAATCACAATAAATGAGCTTATGATGAAGCTCCGAGAAAAGGATGTTTTTAGTCTAGAAGATGTACAATTTGCAATAATGGAGAGCAATGGAAAATTATCAGTTTTAATAAAGGCTGATAAAAAGCCAGTAACTCCATACGATATGAATTTAAAGGTAAAGAGTCTTTCTTTGCTAAATGATATTATAATTGATGGAAAAATAAGAGAAAAAAATCTTAAAATATCTGGTATAGATAAAAAGTGGTTACAATCTGAACTTAAAAAGAAAAAGATAAATAATATTGAAGATGTTTTTTATGCAGGTATAGATAAGAATAAAAAACTTATTATTTCAGAGAAGTATCCTGATGATTTTAATCCAGAAAATAAGTTTGGTATAGAATAAATGGCTGAGGATCAATTATTATAAGAACTAAATAATATACTTTAATTAAGTAATGCTATTTAAAGGACAATAGAGGTATTTCTATTGTCCTTATTTATAGTATATCTGACAAATATTAATCTTTAAATTTAAATATAATTATATACAAGAATGTTATAATTATCATATAAAGCTTTTATATAGTTGATTATATAGAGGTGTAATTAATATTTATGTGGGGGTATGTATGGGATTTAGAGATACAAAAATAGCACTATGTGCATTTCAACCTTATGAATGTAATTCTGTTAAAGAATACTTAGAAAACATGGCAGAGAAAGGTTGGATGTTAGAGTCTATATCAATGAACTTTTTTAAGTTCAAAAAAATAGAACCTAGAAAGATAAGTTATTCAGTAGAGGCTCTTGAGAAAGCTTCTGTTTTTGACACAAGGGATACTAAGGAAGCTTTAGAATATAGAAAGATTTATGAAGATGATGGGTGGAGGTTTATAGCTCAGTGTAATAAAGTACAAATATTTATTTCAGA
Organism: Clostridium perfringens; assembly: GCA_040144665.1. Taxonomy (GTDB): domain Bacteria; phylum Bacillota; class Clostridia; order Clostridiales; family Clostridiaceae; genus Clostridium; species Clostridium perfringens_A. Next base: position 6,144 of record JBBVGE010000118.1, on the reverse strand, counting down.
ATATGAATTTAAGACTAGTCCTATTAATAAAGAGCCAGAAGAACTGTTTAAATCAATTTGTAAAGCGTCATCTTATTATATATTTAATCAACTATTTATAGTTATATTTTTTATGATTAATGTTTATTTGCAGTTTTTTGCTCAAAATCTAGAATACTGGATTTCATCAAATTTTAGTATAGCAGTAGTTATATTTATAGTTCCTATAATACTTATTAATTTTGTAGAGCTTATAAGTTATTTCTATTGGTTTATAAAAACTAAAAGGAGGCTTAAAGAAAATGGATTTAAGCACTATGGTAGTTATAAGCAACTAAGAATAAAAAATACTATTATTTTATTAGAATGGGCACTATTTATAATCACCCTAATAGTTTCTATAATTTTGGGGTATGGAATTAATATTGTAAATATGTTATTAATACTTGTACCATTGATAGTTATGTTTATTACTTATAAGTTAATTAATAAATTCAATATTTCTACTGGGTTTAATATCCTTATGACTACAGCAATTACTATAATTAGTTTTGCTATAGTTGTTAATATTTTAGCATATCCAACCTTTAAGTTGGTTGATTCAAAAGGTGATAAGTTAGAGTATGAAACAAATTTAACACTAATGGATTTTGGAATTGATAAAGAGGAAGATGATTATGTTTATAAAGATATTCAATCAAGTATTTTGGCTAAGAGAATAGGGTATAGTGATAATGGTATATATTATACTATTATTGAAAGTGAATATCCTTGGGTAATTGAACTTCAAAAAGATACATTAATAAATAAACATAAAAAATACGGATCAAATAATATGATTGAAAGAGATATGAACTTACCTAATAATATAAAAGTTTATTCTGATGGTGATATAAAAAGATATATAATCACTTCAGAAAATAAGGTGATAGAGATTACAAATTATATGGACAATGTTAGCGAAGAGGAGTTTATAAATAAAGTATATAAAAAATTATTTGAATAATATCATGTTAAATAATATTATATTAAACAATAAGACTATGTTTAAGTATGATTCTTAGGCATAGTTTTATTTATTTATAGCTATTATAGTAAATAACAGAAGTTGTTTTTGATAGAGATAGATTCAACATAGTCTTATTAATTTATAGATATTATATAGAAGTTTAGAGATAGAGTATATTTTGATATTATAAAAAATGATGATATTTTTTATATAAAGATCAAGGTTTAATGCAAAAAATTAATAAAATATCAAATAAAAATATAATAAATTGTGTTTACAGAATGTTAATTTCTGTGATAAAATAGGACAAAATATGTAGCACAGTAGCATAGGTAGAAAAGAGAAGATCGGTACATAGGATTTAAGTATTTAGATAAAAGATTTTAGATACTTAAAAGAAGAAAAATTTATAGTAGTATAGGAGGTATGAACATGAAAAGAAAACATGATTTCATAGCAGTAGGATTCACAATATTCGCCATATTCTTTGGCGCAGGCAACTTAATATTCCCACCGGAGATTGGGATAAATTCAGGTAAAGGCTGCTTTATGGCTCTATTAGGATTCTTTATTTCAGGAATAGGACTACCCCTTCTTGGAATATTAGCCCTTAATAAAGCAGGAACACTAGAAAAGTTTGGAGAAAAGATAGGGTCTAAATTTACAAATATTTATACAGCACTAATACTTATATGCTTAGGACCCATTGTTGCTATTCCTAGAACAGGAGCTAGTACATATGAAATGGGTGTATTACCCAACTTAGGTAATATAGTAAGCCCAGGAGTATTTGCGATTATATTTTTTGGAATAACACTTATATTAACTTTAAAACCAACAAAGATAGTAGGATACATTGGAAAGGTATTAACACCAATTATTTTGGTTATACTTTCAATTATTATAGTTAAAGGTATATTCTTTACAGATCACCTATTTACAGAAGGAACAGGAAATGCATTTAGTTACGGATTTATAAATGGATACCAACCAATGGATGCTTTAGGAGCACCGCTTACAGCAGTAATTGCAATAAATGCTATAGTAGCTTTAGGGTACACTAAAAATTCAGAGCAGAAATCTATACTTAAAAAAGCAAGTATAGTATCAAGTATTGGATTTATATTTGTTTATGGAGGATTATTATACTTAGGTGCAGCCCTTGGTGGATACTTCCCACAAGGAATAAGCCAAACAGAATTAACTATAGGTATTGCACATCTGATCTTAGGAGACTTTGGTAAGATAGCACTTGGAATTGCAGTTGCAGCAGCATGTCTTACAACAGCAATTGGATTAACTGCAATGGTAGGAGAGTTCTTCTCAAAACTTTTAAAAGTTAAATACGAAATTATAGTTACAGTAATCTGTGTTTCATCAGCGATAATTTCAATTGCGGGTATAGGTAGCATAATAAAACTTGCATTACCAATACTTATGATTTTCTACCCAATACAAATAATCCTTATATTATTTAATATAATTGGAGTTAATAGCAAATTAACTTACAAAGTTACAGTTTACACAACTCTTGTAGTATCTATATTAGATGTACTTCATACTCAATTTGGAGTAACAGGACTTAGTGGATTATTTAAGTTTGTGCCATTATCCAGTGCAGGATTTGCATGGGTAGTACCAGCTGTAATTGCAATTGGAGTTTCCTTAATACTTAATATGTTTAATAAGGAAGAAGTAGATGCACCTATTGATATGTTAGATGCAGAATAGGTAAATTATTTAATAAAAGAATTATGATATAATAGAATTTATAAGACATTAGCTTAGATAATACAGTCTAGCTAATGTCTTTTTTATTTTCTTTTAAAATACATATTATTGAATTTATGTTATAATTAGTATCAAGAAATAAAGCTTAATAATATTTAATTTTAGTTATCTATATATAGATAATAGATATAGCTATATAATTTTAGATAATAGAAATGGTAAAAAAGAGAATTCTTAATTAGAAAATACTGATGGGATAGGGAATTATAATTTATGTGGGAGGAGTTTATATGTATAAGTATATGTATGTAGAAGCAAGTACTAAGGGGATGCTTAGGGAGGCGGATCATAGGGAGTTAATTGATAATTACAGTAAGGAAGGTTGGAGGTATGTAAATGCTATACCAACTGAATTCTATGCAGGTAATGGACAAATAAAAACATTTGATTTAGTTTTTGAAAAGCAATATGATAAATAAATTTATATAAAAAGCAATGTAATGAATAAAAAATATAGGTTTTGACATAGAATTAATATTGTAATGATTTATTACAAATTCCTTTAAAATGTACTAAATTTAAACTTTAAGGAGGAGTATTCTATGGAAAAATTTATAGTAGCTTGTCTTTTATTAGTATTATTAATAGGTGGATCTTATTATGTAAATAATAGTTCAAGTGAAAATGCTATAGAGTCTAGTGGTGATATAGAATCTGGTGGAAAAGAGATAACAACAAAAGAAATAGAAAGCCTAACAAAGTACATAGAAAATAAAACTGATGATATTTGTGAAAAGACAAATAATAAATCCTATAATGCATTTGAAATTCTAGGAGTTAATAAGGATGAAATTTATATTTGGCTTCTAAAGGCTAATGATATAAGTGTAGTATCTATACCAGTGCAATTAAAGGTAAATGATGATTTTGAAGTTATAAGTCACAAGTATCCAGGTGATGGTGCAGAATACAAGGAAGATTTAGAAGAATTATTTCCTAAAAACATAAGAAAAAAGATTAATAACGAACAAGAGGTATATGTAAAAAAATTAGAAAAGAAAATAGAAGAAGAGAGAGCACTTAATAATTCTTAACAGAGAATGTTATTGAATATGATTTAAACAAAGGATACCAATAAGGTATCCTTTTATCATATATTTATAATATTTTAATTTATTAAATGTACGAAACCTAAAAACAAATAAGAAACTTTTTATATTTAGTAGTAATTGTTAAATATACTACATAGTATTTATATTCTTCACTTTGCCACAAAATATATAAGATAAACACTTTACACCACTTTCAGCTATGTAATATATGGTAATGACTTTATTATTCACTCCATGTCTTGCAGCGCTTGGAGCAATAAAGAGGGAAACGAATTCAACTAAATGGACAATATTTGCGGCAGTAGGAACTTTTGTTGTAGCACTTATAGTAACAACAATTGTATATCGAGTAGGATTTAGATAAAGTATTTATAGAAAATAACTTTGGATATAATATAAGTTTTTTAAAAGGTATGAGAAGTTTAGGCTTTTCATATCTTTTTATTATGGCATAATATTAAAATTATTATTATTTCAAGGTATAATTTGATGTATAAGTGGTACTTTATATTTTACTTCAATAGAAAGGTGGCAATAAAATGAATAAAATAGATTTATTTTGGAATAGGTTTTTACAAGCAAGTGGTTGTGATAAAAACACAAAATATTTAGAAGTTTTTCATTTTGAACTTACAGAATACTTAGCGAATGAATTGCTAAAGCTTGTACTTGCGGGGAAGAAAAAAGCAACTTCAAGTAGTTTGATCTCATATCAAAAGGAAGAGATAAGATCTCCACAGATAGGTGATTTAAGTATTATAACAGATTGGAACGGAAATCCTAAATGTGTAATAGAGACTAAAGATATTTCAATTATTCCATTTAAAAATATTACTTATGATATCTGTAAAAGAGAAGGGGAAGATGAGTGTTTGGAAACTTGGAGAGATGGGCATATTAGATTTTTTAAAGAAGAAGGTAAAGAAATAGGTTACGAATTTACTGAAGAATTATTAGTAGTCTTTGAAGATTTTGAAGTTATTTATAAAGAAGAAATTGATCAAAACTAATGAAAATTTTTAAAATTATTTACATTGAGTAGTAAAGTGGATATGATTCTATTTATCCACTTTACTTATAGTCATTTGGCTTCTTAGATTATATTTTTTTAGAATCTTCCATAAATTAAAATTCTCTGTAAATATTAATATTAAAGTGCATAAAAGTTCCAACATAAAGCTGTAGGAACTTATGCACTTTTTTGTTTCTTATTTTAAAGTGAGAGTAGTTCATATAAACAAAAGTATGATTTAACTTATCTACATAGATCTTGATTACAGAAAGGAAGAGCCCTGTATTAGGAAATAAATAACCACAAATTGAAAAAAATTTTCAAAATGTATTGAAATATATATAGAAAATGATTACAATAAAAATATAGAGAAAATAATTTTCAAGAAAGGTGATACATAGAATGTTAGATAGAGTAAAAGGTAATTTGATAGTTTCTTGCCAAGCTTTAGAGGATGAGCCTTTACATAGTTCTTTTATTATGGGAAGAATGGCAATCGCAGCTAAGGAAGGTGGCGCAGTAGCAATAAGAGCACAAGGTGTTAGTGATATTAATGAAATAAAGAAGGTTGCAAAACTTCCTATCATTGGAATAATAAAAAGAGTTTACAATGATTCAGAAATTTATATAACGCCAACTATTAAAGAAGTGGACGAGCTTCTAGAAACAGAATGTGAAATGATAGCATTAGATGCTACAAAAAGAAAAAGACCTAATAATGAAAATATACAAGACTTAGTTGATGCTATTCATGAAAAGGGTAAATTGGCAATGGCGGATGTGTCAACTTTAGAAGAAGGTATTGAAGCAGAAAAAATAGGATTTGATTGTATATCAACAACACTTTCAGGATACACAGAATATTCTAAACAAAGTAACAAGGTTGATTTTGAACTTTTAGAAGAGTTAATAAAAACGGTAAAAATCCCAGTTATTTGCGAAGGAAAGATAAATACTCCAGAGGAACTAAAGAAGGCATTTGAATTAGGTGCATATTCAGCAGTGGTTGGAGGAGCAATCACAAGACCACAACAAATAACAAAGAGATTTACTGATGTTTTAAAATAAATTAAAAATTAAAATATTTTGGGAGGAGAACAACAATGAAAGGTATTTATTCAGCACTATTAGTTTCATTTGATAAGGAAGGAAACATCAATGAGAAGGGGTTAAGAGAAATAATAAGACATAATATTGATGTATGTAAGGTAGATGGTCTTTATGTAGGAGGAAGTACTGGAGAAAACTTTATGCTTTCAACTGATGAAAAGAAAAGAATATTTGAAATTGCAATGGATGAA
>JBBVGE010000117.1:0-221 GCA_040144665.1 Clostridium perfringens | reverse complement strand
TTATATAATCTTTTAGAATCTTCTTTAGTTATAAAGATGTGAATATATTATTTTAAAGACTTCTAAGGCTTCTTTTATTTTAGGCTTTAATAAATGTTTTTTTTCTTCAAACTCTTTAAAACCTTCTGGGGTTAAAGAATATACTTTTTGTATTTTTCTTTTAGGATCATCCCAAGAGCCAGTTACAAAGCCTTGTTTTTCTAATTTCTTTAGTAAGGGAT
>JBBVGE010000116.1:0-5670 GCA_040144665.1 Clostridium perfringens | reverse complement strand
CCTAGGTAGTTAAATTAATTTAACTACCTAGGGTGTTTTAATTTAGGCAATTTATGACAATCTATCACAAAAAAATATTAAATTTATATATTATATTATAGAAGTAAATATGTATAATGAAGGAAAAAAATGACAACAATGAAGATGAAGGGCGGTGGAAGTATGGAATTAAAAAGCTTATTCATCTATTTTATTGTTTTCTCAATTAATTTCTTAGGATTACCAAGTAGCGATATTATAAAGACTAATAATTATCAGTATATAGAAAATATAGTTAAGAGTGAAACTACATTTTCAGAAAATGGAGTTAAGATTCAATATAATATTAAGTCTGATGTAAATGATGAAGTAGAAAGAATTAAAGGTATATATAATGAAGGATACAATATAAAAAATGCAACAGATAAAAATCATTTTTATATTAAAGGCAATAATGATATAGAAATAAAGGTTTGGAAAGAAGACGACAGAGTTTTTGTTGAAGGAGTTATAATTAATCGTAAAAATGAAACTTCCACAGTTGAACTAAAGAAAGAATTAAAAAAACTACAAGATGATAAAATTAATTCACTAATGTATTTTGAATACTACAAGGGAAAAATAAATTCCATAAAGAGTATAAAAGATATTAAATTAAACAATGAGTTAATTGAAGTACACAATGGTTATGTTGGAAAAGGTAAACTGAAAGATGGAAAGCAAATTAGCTATGGGATTATGGAATATGACACAGGGGTATATTTAATTATAGGAACTCCTATTATATTTACAACATACTAACAATTAATTATGGAGGAAAATATGGAAAAAATAATAGTAAAAGGGGTTAAGAAACTACAAGGAGAAGTAGATGTAAATTCAGCTAAAAATTCAGTTTTACCAATCATAGTATCAACAATACTATCTCCTAACAAAATAATAATAGAAAATACTCCTATGTTAGAAGATGTTCAAGTTATACTAAATTTACTTCAAGGTCTAAAGGCTGATATTAATTATTCTAGAATTAATAATTCACTTGAAATAAATACAATTAACCTAAAAAGTTTTAATGCAACTAATGAACTTGTAAGAAAAATGAGGGCATCATTCTTAATTATGGGTCCCATGATTGCAAGGTTTGGATATTGTAAATTATCAATGCCAGGAGGATGTAATATAGGTAGTAGACCTATTGATTTACATCTAAAAGGTCTTAAGGCTTTAGGTGCAGAAATTATACAAGGACATGGATTTGTTGAGGCAAAGGCTAAGAAGCTTATAGGCAATAGAATATATTTAGATTTTCCATCTGTTGGAGCAACAGAAAATATAATGATGGCAGCAGTTTTAGCAAGTGGAACTACAATTATAGAAAATGCGGCTGAAGAACCAGAAATTTGGGATTTGGCAAATTTTTTAAATTCAATGGGTGCTAAGATAAAAGGAGCAGGACTTGGTAAGATTACTATAGAAGGTGTAGAATCTTTAAAAGGAGTAACCTATAAGCCTATTTACGATAGAATAGAAGCTGGTACATTCATGGTAGCTGCTGCTATAACAAATAGTATTATAAAGATAAATAATGTAACAGAAGATCATATGAGACCTCTAATTGAAAAATTAAAAGAATGTGGAATTATATTAACAGAGGAAGATGATGGAATAATAGTAGATGGTAGATTTGATAAAAAGCCAGTAGATATAAAAACATTACCCTATCCAGGGTTTCCAACAGATATGCAACCTCAAATGATGGCGCTATTATCTGTTATTGATGGATCAAGTATAATTACTGAGACTGTATTTGAAAATAGATTTATGCATGTAGCAGAACTTGTTAGAATGGGTGCTAAAATTAAGATAGATGGTAGAACAGCAGTTATTGAGGGTGTTACTAGGCTTACTGGATGTGAAGTGAAGGCTACAGATTTAAGGGCAGGTGCAGCTATGATATTAGCAGGGCTAGCAAGTGATGGATATACAGAAATAGGTGATATATATCATATAGATAGAGGATACCTAAATATAGAAGAAAAGTTTAGGGGATTAGGAGCTGATGTTTGTAGGGTTAAAGAATAGAAGGTGTTATACCTTCTATTTTTTTTATCTTCTCTACATAAACTTTAAAGAGTAAGTATATTTACAAATAATAGACATATAAATAGGTGTACATATATTTAGGAGGGGTTAGAAAGTGAGAGAAAAAGAGATTATTGAAAATATTAAAAATATAGGACTTACAACAGGTTTTATATTAATATTTATGCTAATAATTCCATTTATACTTATGGGAAGTGGAATAAAAGATTTTACCTCTCCTGCTAATGAAGATTCCAATGGAAAAGAAATTAGTATATCTGTAAAGGGAGAAGATAAAGCAAAAGTATATATAGCAAAAGAAAAGAAAGTTAAAGAAATCGATGTAGAGGAATATATATTAGGAGTAGTTTCAAGTGAAATGCCGGCTAGCTTTGAAGAAGAAGCATTAAAGGCTCAAGCAGTTGCAGCTAGAACTTTTTATTATAGTAAGAGAAAGAAGAATTGTAATTTAGCTAATGGTGGAGAAATATGTGATGGAGTTCATTGTCAGGCATACATGGATAAAGAGGAAAGATTAAAAAAATGGTCTGATAAGGATAGAGAAAAAAATTATGAGAAAATAAAAAAAGCCGTAGATGATACTAAAGGAAGCGTATTAACGTATGATGGTGAAATCGTACTGTATCCACAGTTCTTTTCAACTAGTTCGGGGAAAACAGAGAATTCAGAAGATGTTTTTTCATCAAAGGTTCCATATTTAAAGTCTGTAAGTAGTGAAGGGGAAGAAGTATCTAGTGCATATGAATCAGAAAAAGAGGTAACAAATAAAGATTTTGTAGATATAGTTAATGCTAAGTATGATAAGGCAAAATTAAAAGTAGATAATATAAATGAAAAAATAGAGATAAAGTCAAGAACAGGCGGTGGATCAGTTGATGAAATAAAACTTGGAGGAATTGTAATAAAAGGAACTGAATTCAGAAAGTTATTTGATTTAAAATCAGCCAATTTCACACTTGAGTACTTAAAGGATAAGATCAAAATTAAGTGTAAAGGAAATGGACATGGTGTTGGAATGAGCCAGTGGGGTGCTAATATTATGGCTAAAGATGGTAAAGGATATAAGGAGATATTGAAGCATTATTACACTGGTATAGAGATTGGAAAAATAGTTTACAAATAAATAGTATAAATTGTTATAAAAAGATGATGTTTGGTAAATAATCAAATATCATCTTTTTTTAATGAGTAATATTAAAAATATTAGAAAAAATGTATTATTTTTCATAAAAAGGACAAAATGATTATTGGAGGTGTTGATTATGAACCAAAAATCAAACGGATTTAAACAAAAGTCTAAAAATACAATGTCAGGTATTAAAAAGTTTTTCAAAAAGGAAGGATTCTATGTAGCTCTATTTGTTACATTGTGTATAGTTACTATAATTGGTGCTATTGCAATTAAAAATACAGGTACAAAATCTAACTCAGAAGCAAAGGTACCTGAAAACAAAGAAATTACTTTAAATGTTGAAGATAAGAAAAATACAAATGTAGAAACATCAGTAGAGAACTCAGAGAGAGTATCTAATGATAAAAAGGAAGAAAAGAAAACAACAAGTAAAGCTGTCGGAACAGATAGTAAGATGAATTTTTCAAATCCTGTAGAGGGAAAGCTTTTAAAAGGACATAATGAGCCATATTTATTTAAAGATGGTAAAGCTGTTAAAGAAGGAGAAAAAGGTGATTCAAGTTTAAGTTATGGTGGTATATCAGTAGGAGCTAAGATGGGAACTGCTGTAAAGGCTTCAGAGGATGGAGTTATAGAAGATGTAATAGAAAATGATGTAACTTATGGAGTTACAGTAATTATAAAACATCCAAATGGAGTAAAGACATCATATGCAAACTTAGATAAAAACGTAAAAGTTAAAAAAGATGATAAAGTTAAAAAAGGTCAAGAAATAGGTAAAGTTGGTAATACAGCTAGTACGTTAAAAATGTGTGTAAAAGATGATTTTATCCATATAAAAGTGTTCTCAAAGAAAGATAATACTTATTCAGAAGTAGATCCATTAAAGTACTTTACTTATAAAAAATAGGTAAAGAAAAAATAATCAGCCGTTTTAGGCAAAATGGCTGATTAATATTTTAAGATAAAAATTATTATTTAAATAAATATATTAATTAAGGAGGTAGCATTTTGAAAGACTATATTGAAGAAAGAGTATTAGAAGTAGCACAATATATTATTGATTCAAAAGCTACAATAAGAAAAACTGCAAAAGTTTTTGGTGTTAGCAAGAGCACAATCCATAAGGATATGACAGAAAGATTACCGAAGATAAATCCAATAATAGCTGAGAAAACACATACTATCTTAGAATTAAATAAGGCTGAAAGACATATAAGAGGCGGAAAAGCTACAAAAATGAAATATAAATCTGCAGAATAAATGAATTTTAAGGAAAAAGTTGAATTAAAATCATATTCCATATATAATTTACTGTATAGTTATATAAAAAAATGTAAAAATTTCTAAAATAAATGTTAATAATTAGGAGTGAAATTTGGAATGTGGTTTTGGAGAGCGGGAACTGATCTAGGGGTAGATCTAGGAACAGCAACGGTGTTAGTATATGTAAAAGGTAAAGGCATAGTATTAAAAGAGCCATCAGTAGTTGCTATAAATACAAGTAATGGAAAGGTATTAGCTGTAGGAGAAGAAGCAAGAAAGATGATAGGAAGAACTCCTGGAAATATTATTGCAGTTAGGCCATTAAGAGATGGTGTTATTTCAGATTATGATGTAACAGAGAAGATGCTTAAAGCATTTATAAGTAAGGCGTGCGGTTCAAAGAAAATTGTCGCACCTAAAGTAATGGTATGTGTACCATCACAAGCATCAGAAGTAGAAAAAAGAGCTGTTATGGAAGCTGCTAGAAATTCAGGTGCAAAAGTAGTACATCTTATAGAAGAACCACTTGCAGCTGCAATTGGAGCAGGATTAGATATAACTAAGCCTGACGGATGTATGATTGTAGATATAGGTGGAGGAACATGTGATGTAGCAGTAATATCATTAGGTGGTGTAGTTGTAAGATCATCTATAAAAGTTGCTGGAGATAGATTTGATGAATCTATAATTAAATATGTAAGAGTAGAACATAAAATAATGATTGGTGAAAAAACAGCAGAACAAATAAAGATGGAAATAGGTTCAGCTTTTGACGGATCTAGAGATGAAGAGATGATAGTTAAAGGAAGAAACCTAGTAACAGGTTTACCTGATGAAATAAAACTAACTTCAGATGAGATAAGAAAAGCGCTTAAAGAGCCAGTCAACTTAATAGTAGAATCTGTTAAGTCAGTGCTAGAGAAAACCCCTCCAGAAATAGCGTCAGATATTATGGATAAAGGTATTCTAATGACTGGTGGAGGAGCACTATTAAATGGCTTAGATAAGCTTATAGAATCAGAAACTGGAGTAGCTGTAAATGTTGCTGAAAACTCAGTTGAAGCTGTTGCAGAAGGTACAGGTTCTGTTTTAGGATATATTGACAAACTAGATAAAACGGTAAATAATCAAGAAATCATATTAGTTGAATAAAATAAAAAATAAACCTAGAGTATACTCTAGGTTTATTT
>JBBVGE010000115.1:0-504 GCA_040144665.1 Clostridium perfringens | reverse complement strand
AAAGGAAGGATTCGAATTCGAATCCTTCCTTTTACATATAGTATTTTCATGAAAAAATTTATATGCAAAAATAATATTATAAATATCCATCAAATAGTATACTAGATTAATTTAGAAATTATTATACCAGAAAATGATTCAGTAAGAACATTATATGAAGTAACGAAGGCATTAGATTATTCAAAATTATATGAAGCATAGTCTACTTATGCTCTTACCTGAAACATTATTTAGAATAGTTACTTATGGCTATATGCAAGGTATATATTATAGTAGAAAACTTGAAAAAGCTTGTAAAAGAGATATTAATTTTCGTTGGCTTTTGCAAGGGCAAAAGAAACCGAGTCATAATACAATATAAATAAAAAATATAAATCCGTAACTGCTGATGCTGGATTTGCCTTTGATGGAGATGCAGATAGATGTTTAGCTGTTGGTGAACAAAGAATGGAAAAATTAATGGACGGTAAAGGAAGAGTATTAATAAGACCTTCAGGTACAGAA
>JBBVGE010000114.1:0-206 GCA_040144665.1 Clostridium perfringens | reverse complement strand
ATCAGGAGTTAGTTCAGATTTTAGAGATATAGAAGATGCCGCTTCAAATGGGGACAAGCGTGCACAATTAGCATTAGACATATTCCACTATAGAATAAGAGCTGAAATAGGTTCATTTATAGTAAATATGGGTGGTGTAGATGTAATAGTATTTACTGCAGGTGTAGGTGAAAATTCACCTGAAACTAGAGAAGAGTGTTTAAAAG
>JBBVGE010000113.1:0-211 GCA_040144665.1 Clostridium perfringens | reverse complement strand
GAGCAGGAGCTGCAATGGTTATCGCAGGTTTAATTTCTGATGGAGTTACAGAAATAACAAGTATTGAACACATAGATAGAGGATACCCTCATATAGAAGAAAAGTTCAGAATGCTTGGTGCTGATATAGTCAGAAAATAAGAACAATAAATGGGGGAAATATATGATTTTTTGCTCACTATATAGTGGAAGCAGTGGTAATAGCATATTAG
>JBBVGE010000112.1:0-216 GCA_040144665.1 Clostridium perfringens | reverse complement strand
CCTATGAAATAATAAGAAGCTCTCATTTTTCTTACGTCATTTCCACAAGCTTCTACAGTTTTTATTTCTTCAGCATTTATTTTTAATGTGTTATTATCTAATTTTTCAACATTACATCCTAATGATCTAATTATTCTCTCTAAGCAATGTACATCAGCTATATCTGGTACATTATCAATAATACATTCACCTTTGCTAGCTAGTATAGCTGCCGGT